>JAUNNH010000009.1 GCA_030531505.1 Eubacteriales bacterium | reverse complement strand
GTAGGCCGAGGGTTCGAAGCCTTCTTCCCCTGCCAGAAATCGTCTTGAAATGTTTCGTTTCAAGACGATTTCTGCTATATATAAGAAAGTTTGACCTCTAAAAGTGACTTGTAAAAATTCTTGACCCCTATCTGACCCCTATTGATGCTATTTAAGGCTTTGAATAGTTCGAAAATAGAGGACAAAAAGTCAAATGAGGACACTTTTAAGCGTTTTTCATTCTCGAAATGCTCGCGATATATTCCTCCATTCTGTCCGCGCTGGCACGCTGCATCCTGTCTGATACGTGCCCATACACATCCAGCGTGAAGGCTGCGGAGGCATGTCCGAGATTTGTCTGCACCGTTTTGACGTCGTCTCCGTTCTGGAGTGACAGCACGGCGTAGGTATGACGAAGATCATGCACGCGAGCATCCTGGGCCCCGATCTCATCCGCGATTTTCTTGAAGTGCAGATAGACCCGCTTCGGCTGCAGATGGTGGCCGACTTCATTGGTGAAGACCAGGGCTTTGCTGTGCTCCGATTCGTTCCGCCAGGCCTCCCACGCATCGCCGGCCCGTTTGCTCTGCATCACCTGCTCCGTATAACGGATTTTCAACAGGTTCATAACCGTCTTGGCCGGGCGCAGCGTGCGTGACTTCCCGTTCTTGGTCGGAGTCAGCTGCGGCCCTCCTGCATCCTGCGGTCGACGCTGCAGCTGCTTGTTGATAACAACGGTCCCGTACTTGAAGTTCACACAGTCCCAGGTCAGACCCAGTGCCTCACCCTCGCGCAGCCCGGTAAAGAGGATCACGCGGAGAATGGTGCCGTAATACTCATCGTTCTGGGCCTCCTGCAGGAAGTCATGCACCTGTTGATCCGTCAGCGGTGTGATCTCGGTTTTGTACACCTTGGGAAGCTTGGCTTTGTGGCATGGGTTCTTTTTAATGAACTCAAGCTCCACCGCCTGCTGCAGCGCGGCCCGCAGCACGATGTGCACATTCTTGATGCTCTTGGGGGAGAGGCATTTCCCATCTTCATCCGGGCGGATCAGATCGTTATAGAATCTCTGGATCAAGAGCGGCGTCAGATCCTCCAGATAATATTTGCCGAGAGCCGGAACGATGTGCTTCTTGATCTGCGCCTTGTATCCCTTCAGCGTCGAATAACGCTTGTCGAAGGAGAATTCATCGATCCAGGTCTGCAGCCAGTCCTGCAGCTTGATTTTGGACGGCTCAATATAGGTGTCCTGGCTGATCTCGGACAGAAAAACGAGCATTTTATTTCGGACTTCTCTCTGGGTTTTGCCGTAAACCGATCTTCTGATTTGTTTTCCCGTTTTGGGATCAATGCCAACGGTGTATCGCCCTTCCCAACGTCCGTCCGGACGCTTGCGGATCGAGCCGGTTCCGCTGGCGCTTCTTTTACTCTTTGACAAAGTACCCTCACTTTCTACAGATTCCAGTACCGGTCAGGCCACTGTCTGATTTCATTATATTACTTCTACGCTTTAAAGCAATAGATTTTTTGCATTGCCTTCCCCGTGAATTGAAAATGGCGATAGACTGTGGTAGAGTATGATTAACAACACATGGGAGGCAATTATGGAAGAATTGGTTTTTAAGCAGAATAATGCTTTGACGAATGTGCCCGATATTTCACTTGTTCCTGTGTTGGCAGACGAGGATGTTTCGCTCGCCAGTTATACGAAATACCCACTTTCAAAACTGAACTCTCTCGGAGTAGCGTTTGAACCGCTCACCAGTGCGATCCATAATGTGTTTGGGGCGTCAGGGGGAACCACTCAACTTTGCCAGGTAACCGTTCCCGCCGGAACGCATCTTGCTTCGTTTAAGAGCGGCGTAGGAAACCTCGGTACAGTCCTGAATGCAAATAATCAGATTGCGGGCCAAGCAGTTATTAATCCACTTGTCTGCAATCCGACGATGCTGTTTATGGCTGCCGCGCTTGCAAGCATTGATAAAAAACTGGATTCTAATTTGGAAACGCAGCATGATATTGTCTGATGAAGGAGTGAAGATGCATGGATATTACATATGCTAAGGAGCTCTTGGAGATGCTCGCAGACGGAGTCAATCCCATCACTGGTGAAGTACTTCCTGAAAGTGATAGCTGCAATCAGCCGGATATTATTCGAGCGTTGCATCTCGCAGTTGCGCAACTGGAAAAGGAACATAAAAAAGAAAAACGGCTTCCTGTAAATGCTGGAAAACCCTGGACACCAGATGATGAGGAAACTCTTTGCCGCATGTTCGATAATGGCTGTACTAAAAAAGATATCTGTTCTTTCTTTAAGCGGACGGAAGGCGCGATAGCCGCCCGACTAGTACACTTGGGGAGAATTCAGAACCGTGACGAGTTTCGGTATAGATAATAATGGGAGAACAACACCGCTTGGTGTGTTCTCCCATTAATCATAGATGAAGCGAAATCAACTATTAGAATATGTCGCAATATGACATTATATAGAAATTATACAAAGAAAAACTCGTAATGACAAGTGAAACATGGATTTGTGCCCATAAATTTTGAGAAAAGCAATTCACACTGCGAAATAATAGCAGAAACCGGAAGAGAACTTGCTGTTCACTTCCGGTTATATCATTAGTTATCTCTTCCCAAGAGCCAATCCACAGATACCTTTAGTATATCAGCCAATGCATTCAGCTCAATATCGGATACTGGCCTTTTCTGCCCCTCCAGTAGTGACAGCGCAGGCGTGCTGATTTCAATGCCAGCAGTCTGTAATTTGGCCAAAAGCTCATTCTGCTTCATGCCCAACGCGAGCCGCGCCTCGGTGACGCGGGCACCAACAATATTACGATCTCCTCGTGGGAGTTTCCGAGTTTTCACATAATCACCCCTATGCATACAAAGTATATGTGCATAGGGGCTTGCTATATTTGGTAATACCAAATATACTATATTAAATTTGGAGACGCCAAATATAAGGAGATAGAGACATGACCAAAACCTGTGCCATTATTGGCTGTTCCCCGATGTGTTTCCCGTGGGGATTTGATGAGGAAGACGAGGGCTGCGCAGCGCTGAAGCTGATCCTGATAAATCAGATATCCAAGCTGAGAGGGGAGGGCTGCACGCGGTTTGCCGTCAGCATGGACTGCGGCGTAGGACTGTATGCGGCGGAGATCCTTCGCGGGCTGAAAGAAACAGATGATGCGCTCGAAACGATTTGCTATGTTCCCTATGAGGAGCAGGCGACCAAGTGGACGCCGGAGCTGCGGGACCGCTATTTCAATGCCCTGACTACCTGTACGGAAGTCGTAAACGTGGCCTATGAGAAAACCGTGGGCTGCGAATTCAAAGCGTACCTGGAGGCCATAAACGAAGCCGACACGGTGATTGTGGTCTACGATCCCGATGATCCACGCTGCGAGCGGGAGGCTGCGGCCGTAGCAGTCGCGGAAATGCTGAACAGGCAGGTCTTCACAGTTGATCCCAAGGCCATCCACCTTTTCTAAATCGAAGTTATACCCCACACCCACAAAGGGACTCTGATTATGATACAAACAGAGTCCCTTTCTTCTTCCAATATCGTGCGTAGCCTGTTATAATTATCTCGACAAAATCCCGGTTTGGCGGGATATTACTCTATTGGTTTTTTGAGAGAATGATATGTGTCAGAGCAGATGCCGGATGGGAAAAAGCTTTGTTCATTTGGGCGCTTGATAAAATGAATATGATAAATCTGATTTTCGGCTCATGGTGGGGTGATTCCGGTGAATAGCAGAAAAACGCAAAATAGACATCTTTCGCAGGCTATGTTTTTTGTTTTGCTGTTCGGAATCGTCAGTCTTTTCTCAGATATGACGCATGAAGGAGCGTCCAGCATCCGCGGAGCGTATATGTCCCTGTTGGGGGCGTCAGCCGGGGCTATTGGTTTCGTGTCTGGACTGGGTGAGTTAATCGGGTACTCCATGCGATATGTGTTTGGCAGACTGACCGACAAGACGAAACAATATTGGCCCATGGTAATCCTGGGGTATGTGCTGGACATCATTGCGGTTCCTGCTCTGGCACTGGTGGGTGAGCACGGCTGGCTGGCCGCCTGCCTGCTGTTTGTGATCCAGCGCATGGGAAAGGCTATCAAAAAGCCGGCCAAAGATACCGTCATGTCCTTTGCCGCATCACAGGAAGGTGCAGGAAAAAGTTTCGGAATCCAGGAGCTGTTGGACCAGATCGGCGCTTTTCTCGGCCCGGTGCTGCTGTATCTGGTGATGCTGCTGCGGCAGGAAGGGACTACGTTTCAGATCTACTCGGCCTGCTTCGCGGTCCTTGCGATCCCCGGCGCCATCACGCTGATCCTGCTTCTGGTCACCCGGGCGAAGTTTCCGAATCCCGAGCGATTTGAGCCGGAACCGAAGGAGTATATTCCCTTCAAGTTGAAAAAAGAGTTTATTCTGTATATCGCCGGAATCAGCCTGTTTGCCTTTGGCTTCATCGACTATTCTATCGTGATCATGCACGTATCCCGAAACTACACCACACTTGCGCCGGGCCTTGCTGAAACATCTTCCCTGGTGAACAGTGGCACGCTCCCATTGCTCTACGCAGGGGCCATGCTGGTAGACGCTGTTGCTGCCCTGCTTTTTGGAATGCTGTATGATAAAAAAGGTGTTCGCGCACTGGTCCTGTCTACGCTCATCTCCGCACCGTTTGCCTGTTTCGTTTTCTTATGCCGTACCGTCCCGCTGTTGCTCATAGGTATCGCCTTATGGGGCGTTGGCATGGGCGCACAGGAATCGATCCTGAAAGCGGCTGTTACCGGCATGGTGCCTAAGCAAAGCCGCGCGACAGGGTATGGGATTTTCGAATGCGCTTTTGGCGTATTCTGGTTTCTGGGCAGCTGGCTTCTGGGAACTCTGTATGATAGTAATACAGTTGTCATGGTCATCGTTTCTGTAGTGACACAATTAGCGGCGATACCTTTCTATATCGCCTCAACACGACAAGCACGACGGATCGCTTAAATGGATCCCCAAAAGAATGAAATGCCCTGAGAGATCTGAACCCCTTGTGTTCGGACTTCTTAGGGTGTTTTACATGTCTCGGAAACAATAAAACTCGCCCAGACATATGGTTCGACAAGCCTAAAGGTCGGATCCGTTAAAAAGCTTGACAGAAAAACTCCTATATAGTAGAATGCAAACAACTACTATATAGGAGCTTTTGATATGAATACAAATGGAGGTTTTTTGGTCACAAAGGTGAAGCAGCTGAGTGACCGGGTTTTTGAGAAGATCCTCAATGAAAAGAAAATCGACGCTTTCAACGGCGCACAGGGCCGCATCCTATATGTGTTGTGGCAGGGAGACGGCATTTCCATCAAAGCCCTGTCGGACCAATGCGGTCTGGCAATTACTTCCCTGACCTCCATGCTGGAGCGCATGGAAAAGCAGGGGCTTCTCCGTCGTGAGAGTGACGAGAAAGACAAGCGGAAAACCCTGCTTTTTCTGACAGATCGTGCTTATGCTTTACGGGAGGATTACGAGGCCGTATCGGCGCAGATGGGCGCGGTCTTTTATGAGGGCTTCAGCGAGGAAGAAATCCGGCTGTTTGAGTCTTTCCTGCGTCGCGTTCTGGATAATCTGGAAGGAGGACAGAGACCATGAGCGTCTGTATCAAGGATCAGATCCAAAACATGAACCTCGTGATCGGCTGTACGGTGGGCTGTGACTACTGTTATGCCCGCAATAATGTGAAGCGCTATCACATGATCGACGATTTTTCAAAGCCGGAGTTTTATCCGGGAAAGCTGCGGCTGATGGAAAAGCCCCGCCCGCAGAATTTTCTGCTCACGGGCATGAGCGACCTCTGTGTCTGGAAGCCGGAATGGCTGGAGGAAGTGCTCGCCAAAATGCGGGCCAACCCGCAGCATCAATTCCTGTTTCTGTCCAAGCGGCCCGATCTGCTGAACATCGACTGTGAGCTGGATAACGCGTGGTTCGGCGTGACGGTCACAAGACGGGCCGATCTGTGGCGGATCGACGCGCTGAGAAAGAATGTCCGCGCGAAGCACTATCACGTCACCTTTGAACCGCTGTTCGACGATCCCGGCGAGGTGGATCTGCAAGGGATTGACTGGCTCGTGGTGGGCACGATGACTGGTGCGCAGAGCCGGAAGGTGCATACGGACCCTGCTTGGGCCAGGTCTTTGACAGAGCAGGCGCACGTGAGGAATATCCCCGTGTTCTGGAAGGAGGATCTTCTTCCAATCATGGGGGAGGAAAGCATGGTTCAGGAACTCCCGGAACCGTTCAACAAGGTGTTGAAGGAACAGAAAGCATGGCGCAAATGATGATGGACTGCATTTTGATCGGAGAGGTCGAAACCAAAGATATCATGACCAAATCCAGCCTGCCAGTGGGCGGCTATTCGGTCAATCCCTATGTGGGCTGTACCCACGCTTGCAGGTATTGCTACGCAAGCTTCATGAAGCGCTTCACCGGGCATACTGAGGAATGGGGCACGTTTTTGGATGTCAAGCACTGGCCGGAGATCAAGAATCCTCGGAAATACGCCGGACAGCGCGTGGTGATCGGCTCTGTCACCGATGGCTACAATCCCCAGGAGGAGGTCTTTCAGAATACCAGAAAGCTTCTGGAACAGCTTCGCGGCAGCGGTGCGGATATCCTGATCTGCACCAAGTCGGACCTTGTTGTGCGGGACCTCGATCTGCTCAAGGAATTGGGGCAGGTCACCGTCTCCTGGTCAATCAATACGCTGGACGAGGCGTTTAAGGACGACATGGATTCCGCTGTTTCCATCGAGCGCCGCCTGTCCGCCATGAAAAAGGTCTACGATGCGGGAATCCGCACGGTCTGCTTTGTCTCCCCGGTCTTTCCCGGCATCACGGACTTTGAGGCGATCTTCGAGCGCGTCAAGGATCAGTGTGATCTGTTCTGGCTGGAAAATCTGAATCTGCGCGGCGGCTTCAAAAAGACGATCATGGACTATATCGCGGAGAAGCGGCCGGAACTGGTCGGCCTGTACGATGCGATCTACAACAAGAAAGACCGGAGCTACTTTGAAGGACTCGAGGCCAGAGCTGAAGCCATGGCAAAACGGTATGACTGTCCCTTTGTGGACAACGAGATGCCTTACGGCAGAGTGCCACAGGGGCATCCTGTGATCGTGGACTATTTCTATCACGAGGAGATCCGCGGCTCGGAGAACACGGGAACACGCAGAAAATGATCTGCTCCGAAAAAAGCAATCACGTGATAATAGGCGGCTGTATATCTCGGCAAAAAACGAGACGCACGGCCCGACAAATAGTTTACATAATATTAGACACCTTCTGGTAGTAAAATCCTCGTCTGGACACCGTTTGGTGCAACACAGACAGAAATCGTCTTGAAATAGTTCGTTTCAAGACGATTTCTGCTATATATGAGAAAGCTTAGCCTCCAAAAGTGACGTGTATAGGGCGTTTGAACAAAGCGTTGTTTGAACGCAAAAAGAAACACACAAAATGAACCCGTGACGATTTGTCACGGGTTCGCTGTTCTGATCAGCGGTAAACCAATTCGCTCAAAACGATTTCCTCCGCTCTGGCCCGGATGTTGTTCATGCGTCTGAGCCACTCCATTTGATCGGCCGCCTTGAGCGCTTCGGTCACGCCCTCGCGCCTAGCCAGTTGATTCATAATAAGTTCAATGCGTTCATTGCAACTGTGGTCGATCTCGGCCAGATGCGCGTCCAGCTTGCCGGTCAGCAGCAGGCTGGAATACCATCCGCGCTTGTGTTCTTTCAGGTAGCTCTTTCGCAACAGGCCGTATTTCCCGATGGGCAGATTCTCGTCTTCGAGGTAGAGAGCGGGGAACAGATTGTCCCCGTTTCGGGTATATGCCAGATCCATAATCAGTACTCCTTTTCAAGTCAAATGGTTGATTCTGTTCTTGACGGTGGAGGGGGAAAACAAGCCGAAAAATGAATATATGCAAATGCAAATCAGGACACTCGGCGAACCGCCTTCAGAGTGCGTTTTGACCCCTTGCTTGACCCCCAACTTATTGAACCTAAAAAAATGCAGTGGTCAGACCGGTTTGGAAAAGTTCTTAAAAATAGCAAAATTTACGTAAAATGACGTTTAAAAGTATCGAAAAATACCCAAATTCTGTTCGAAGCCTTCTTCCCCTGCCATGATAAATGCCGAATTTGTCTACCATGCAAATCCGGCATTTATCGCATTTATGAAGCAAAAATCCCTGTTTTTCCTGTAATTTCAACGAAAAATGACTCCCACGTAGGAAGGGCTAAGTTCAGCAAACTGAACGGTAAGGGTTCTGCTGTTCTCAACTATGTGCTGGCGCTTCTTGTTCCTGTTGTCGTCCATACGTTGTACGATGTATGCACAGTCTTCAACTCCAGTATGATGAGGGGTGAGATGAGCGGCATACTCATGGGCCTGATTGGTTATGCAGGCCTGTTGGTCTATGAACTCATCGTTCTGGTTCGCTGCAAAAAGAAGACGGCTATGTTCTGCGGTATGAGCACGCTGGCGGAAGATGCGGCATAAGGCTGTATCTTCCGGTTAGACCAGCGCGACAAATCGGTATTCACGGAGGTGACGTATGAGTTTTCTTTTTGTGGCCCTCGGAGGGGCAATCGGAGCAATGGGAAGATATGCAATCAGCTTGATTCCGGTGAAATCAGGTTTTCCTATTCTTACACTGATCACAAATTGTCTTGGCGCTGTCCTGATCGGCTTCATCGTCGGGCTCGTCAGCAAGCGCAATGATATCTCACCGAATGCTGTGCTGTTTTGGAAAACCGGGGTGTGTGGCGGTTTTACGACCTTTTCAACCTTTTCTCTGGAAGCTTTCTCCCTGATCGAGGACCACCACATTGCTTTGGGCGGTGTTTATATTGTTGCCAGCGTTGGTTTTTGTATTGTGGGAATCATGCTCGGAAGACGGTTGGCCATGCTGATGGCTTAACAAATCCGGTTTGTCGAGCTTCACCACAAAGGGCCTCTGATCATGATATGATCAGAGGCCCTTTGAAATGCTTCGTTTCAAGGCGATTTTTGCTGTATAGTCTCTATCGTTTTTCTTTGTGTTGACTTGAGGGAAACAAAATGATACCCTTGTTCATACAACATAAAGGAGGGACGCACAATGGAGAAGTTTATCCCGTATGAGAAGCTCTCAAAAAAGAAAAAGCGGGAGCTGGACGCAGACAAGCGAACGGTCTGGGCCATCAGCCCGGTGACCCGCAAACCTGAAAACCCGAAGGCCTATAACAGAAAGAAAGCACAGAAACGGATGGATGATCCCGGTTCTGTGCTTTCTCTTTTCGCGGCCATTAAGTGGTGAGGGCACGTATGGATCCCCCATTCCGCTTTTGCCGGATAATCTCCCGCCCGCCTGCTTTTGCGCGATCAGACTTCCGAAAGATCGGGGAGTGTGATATAATCTCATATTATAAAAAACAGGCTTTTTGCGGGGGGCGGCAATGATGAAGAGCGGGAAACGATACCAGGTGTTGGACGGGACCACACTGAAGATCATCGCCATGATAAGCATGGTGTTTGATCACGTAGGCGATATGTTCTTTCCCGAACTCATGTGGCCCCGGATGATCGGCAGGCTGGCCATGCCCATCTTTTCCTTTTGCATCGCGGAAGGTTTTGCGCATACAAGGGACAAAACGAAATACCTTTGCCGTCTCGGCATTTTTGCGCTGATCAGTGAGATCCCCTTTGATCTGGCTTTTGAAGGCAGGCTCGGGCTCGGACACCAGAACATCATGCTGACCTTCTTTCTCGCCGTCGCAGCGCTGATGCTGTTTGACCGGATCCGGGGCGGGAAGACAGCGGAAGGAGAGCGGATACCCGTCGGCAAAACCGTGCTGGGTGTGTTCGCCGTTGTGGGGATCGCGGCTTTGTCGCTGCTGCTGCGTGCGGATTACACCGTCTTCGCGGTCATTGCCGTGTTCCTGTTTTATGTGCTCCGGCAGAAGCATCCGCTGCTCCGGAGCGCAGCAGGCGTGGCCTTTCTTGCCCTCACGAGAACGATAGGCTATTATTTCGCGACGGGCTTCAGCTTTATCCCCCTCGCCTTGTATAACGGGCAAAGAGGAAAGGGGCTGAAGTGGTTGTTTTACATCTTTTATCCGGGGCACCTTCTCCTGCTGGCCGCTATCAAGCACATTCTGCGGATTTGAAATACCGGCTGAGACGATCGGGAGGCTTTAAAGGAAAGCGGGATGCCGTTGACAACGAATGGGGTTTTCTTTGAATACCGATATGGAACTTAAAAGTTTTGATGACAAATGTGTAAGGATCCTTACTGCCTCGGGAGAGGCATATGAGGGGATCGTATCGTATTGCGGCCGTGAATATGTTTTTCATGAATACGGCTGTGATCAGGAGGCTTTGTATCTTACCCCGATGCTGTTTTATAAAGACGACATCGTAAGTGTCACCAGCCTGGAAGATGTGGACGGACCGTTCGGGCATTATTCTGAAAAGTATGGGCTTTTGGAGAAAAAGTGTCTGGAGTGGGGGAGCGACATGATCGAAGAGGTCCTTACGTCAGAAGACGATACCCAGATACTCAGGATGCTGGCTTGTATGAAGGATGCTCTTCCATCCCTTGCAGCAAGAGCGGTCCCCGGAATGGCTCCGTGGCGCAGCGGAAACAGCATGTCGGGCTCGGAAGAGAACGAAGGTGAGCTCGGGCCTGTGTACCGGGGGGAACTGGAGAATATGCTGGGCACGCTTGTAAAATATAACGGGAATGAAGAAGTCGTTCGTGAGGCTGAGGATCTTCTGGAGCAACTCCCCAGGCAGAACTTCCGCAACACGACCGAGGATGCCTACACAGGCTGAGGCAAAAGGAAAAGAGGAAGAGGCGCGGCACGTGATCGAGCCGCCGCGGGATCTGAACAAACAATATCGCGGCGTCGTTCGGATTTTGTCCAAATCTCATGTAACCTCAGGCCGGATTCTGCGTCTCTTCTATAGGACTCTTACGAAAGATGTGACGACAGTTTTATGAAATCGGATATCATTGATCAGCTGTTTTCACAATATTATAACGAAGCGCTTCTGTATTCGATCTCTTTATGCAAAAATCGAACGGTCGCCGAGGATATCGTATCCAATGCTTTCTTTAAGGCGCTGGGCATGGCTGACGATTCCATCCGGGAATTTAAGCCCTGGCTGCTGACGGTCTGCAGGAACGAGTTTATCAGTCTCTGCCGAAGGGAGAGCCGCTTTACCGGTGAAGACATCCCGGAAGATTATATCGACGACCGGGAAGAAGTGATCGAAGGGATTATTCGAAAGGAAGAGTATCGTTCTCTATACCGGGCAATAGACCTGCTGCCCGATACGCAGAGGGAGGCGGTCATGCTTTTCTACTTTTCCGGACTCCCGATCAAAAGCATATCGGAGATCATTGGGAAAAGTGAAACAAATACAAAAGTCCTGCTGTGCAGGGCCAGGGAAAAACTCAGGAAGATGATGGAGGGAGACCAATGAATTTCGAAGACGCGTATAAAAAGCTGAGGGACGGCACGGCAAGTGACGAGGAAGCCGCTTTTGTTGCCAGAGAACTGGAAAATGTCCGCAGGATCAGCTCTGTTCTGGATGATTCCGAGCTTTCCGATCCCGGCATCCGTCAGGCGGAAATAGAAACCGTCCGAAAGGCCAGAAAGGTTTTTAACCACAAAACGCTGATCCGGACGATCGCCGTTGTTCTGTGCAGCCTGCTGGTGATCGCGGCAATCGTCTGCGCGATCCTTTTCATTCCGTCCAATATCTCCGCTTCCGGAAAGGTAAAGCTGACAAAGGAACAGGCCGTTGAGGCTGCTCACGCCTGTCTGGTGGAAGAGCTTGGTGAAGAAGAGGCCGGAAACTTCTACGTAGACTACGCCCACCGCCACCTGCGCTATGTGGGAAGCATTTTTGATGCGATCTATGTGTACAAAATCGAATACGAAGATATACACGGGCGGGAATACGAAATCGAAGTAAACAGCAATTCGGGGTATACTGTGATCCGGGACATCGATCTGGGATGAATCAGAAAAGACGGGAGAGCGAAAAGCTCTCCCGTCTTTTTTGTGTAACCTTTTCCGTGCTTCTGCGTCAACTGTATGAAAGCCAAAAACGAAAAAGGAGAATGAACATGAACAACACTCTGAAACTGACTGCGGATCAGGCCCTGCGTAGCGCGATCGCTTACGCCGATATCAAAAACGACGAACTTGTCTGCACCTCCGGCAGCTTTGCCGACGGACTGTATCACTTCCTCGTGACCACGCTGTATATGAGATACGAATTCTATGTGGATGCCGCGAGCGGGGAGGTTCCCGGGTTCAGCACGGAACCGCTTTCCTGTCTCGAGACTCTCGGGCTGTGCACCGCTGTGGAAACGCTTCCCCATGTCGCATGAACAGATCGGCGAAAGGAAAAGGTGCGCAGCATGAAGGTAATGAAAAAAGCTGTTTTGATCGTTGTTGTTCTTGCCCTGGTCGCCGCTGCCTGCGTATATGCGTTCGGGGACAGTAAAAGGATCGGGAAGGACGCCGCTCTTCAGATTGCCCTGGAGGACGCCGGGTTAACACGGGATGAAGTGACCGATGTCGATATCGAGTTTGAAAAAACGCCTTCTTCCGCCTGGTATGAGATCGAGTTCGAATCCGGCAGGACCGACTGCGAATACAGGATCGATGCCTATTCCGGGGAGATCCTCTCCTCTGCCGCGGATTGAAGCAAAGAAAAAACTAGGCCTGCAGAAAGTACAAGCCTTTAACAGCGCGCATATCGGCAAATAAAACGCTTGAACATCAAGCATTTTATTTGCGCTTGGGGGGTGTTTGAGGCCCGGTATTATAACCACTTTTTCCTTTTGAACAGGATCAGGCAGTAAACGACGATTGCGACGCTTAAAACAATGACGGCCGGGTAACCAAAGCGCCATTCCAATTCCGGCATATAGCGGAAATTCATCCCGTACCAGCCGGCGATGAGCGTCAGAGGCATGAAAATCGTGGTGACGACTGTCAGCAGCGTCATGATCCGGTTCTGGCGCACGCCCAGCTGCGCGTCATACAGATCCCGCACCTGCATGGCATAGTCGCGCAGCGCAGCCGCAGAGCTGTGCCGCCGGGTCATATAGTTCATAAATAGGTGGAAATAACGCAGATTTTCTTCCCGGAAGAAACCGTTTTCGTTTTCCTCCAACTCCTGCGTCATATCGATGATCTGCTCATAGTGTACCAGCAACCGGCGCAGGTCATTGCGGATCTCGTTGACGCGCGCCAGATTGCCCTGTCCCCGGGAAGACAGGATCGTGTCCTCGATTTGATTCAGCTCGTCCTCGTAGCGCTCCATGATCGACAGGTCGTTCACCACGATCTGCTCCAGAAAATCATGCAGGAAGCGTTCCAGACTCGGCTCACGCCAGTGCTTGGTGCGGCGGATGGACTGCAGCATCTGTTCCGCTTTGCCGCTGTCGTCGATGAAGACGATGCCCTTTTCGTCCAGAGCAAAGGCAAAGCAGAATTCGTTTTCCCGCAGATTCTCCCGGTCGGGGATCTGGAAAGTCCCGGTCAGCGAGTCAAAGTTGACCTCAGCCTTCGTGTTGTGAATGATTCGGGCGTCCAGATCCAGCTCGATGCCCATATCGAAGCTCTCCCGCTCCCGCTCCCATTCCGGCGTTGTCAAGATCGCTGCGTACTGCACGCCCTTGCTGTCAAGAAGCTCCGCCTTTGAACAGGGCTGCACGGTTTCTTTCAAAAGATAATAGATCATAGATTCCTCTCCTTTTTCCTGCTTCGCCCGGATACAGCGTACGGCGAAGGAAATTGCCCGGCTGCCGGCTTTTATTTCTTTTTCGCGGCCCGATACAGTTTGTAGCCGACAAGGCCGATTACGGTATTCACGAGCAGCAGAAGCAGCAGCAACAGGCCGATATCATCGTCGATCTGGACGGTGGCGTCAACGATCCGCACGATAAACCGGGAGACGATGAGCATGATTGCAAGGGTCGAGAGAACATAGACTGTCTTTTTCATTCCGAACCTCCACGCGGCGTTGGCCGTTATAGATTGAAGATCTGCCTCAGCCGTTCCGGCATGGAGGCGAACATCATCTTTACGATCACCTCGGCGGGGGTGATGTTGTCCTGCAGAACCCACTCACGCGTCATGCCCACGGTACCGTAGCAGTATAACCGAATACTATATTTCGTCTGGGTGTCGAGCTGCTCGACGCCCAGCTTTTCTTTCGCCAGCCTTGTGTACCGATCCGCAAAGTACTCCAGCATATACTGCCAGAGCGCGTTCTGGGAGGAATCCTCATAGGCCCGGCGGTAGAACAGCATCTCCTGCCGCATCTTGTTCATGCCCGCCGCGGCGGACTCCACCGAGAGAATGTCCGTGCTGTCGGCGTCCTGGAAAAAGATCCAGGCCACCAGCTCGTATTTGTCCTGAAAATGGTAGTAAAAGGTGGGCCGCTCGATCTCCGCCTCCCGGCAGATCTCCGTCACCCGGATCTTGTCCAGGGGCTTTTTCGCCATCAGGCGCTTCATTGCCGCCGCGATCCACCGCTTGGTCCGCTCCGCCATATGTCTCTCCATTCTTACATAATATCAGCTCTGTCAGATTTTCTTACCGAATTATACTTCTGTAAGTGGAAATGCGCAAGGCTTTTTGTTAGGATGAGGGCAGGAAAATAAGGAAGGAAGTATTGAACATGACATTTATGGAACTGGCCCAAAACCGTTACTCCGAGCGCTTCTTTGATCCCCGCCCGGTGGAGGACGAGAAGCTGCGGCAGATCCTGGAGGCAGGGCGCATCGTGCCCACCGCCTGCAATTATCAGCCCCAGCGCTTCTATGTGATGCGAAGCCCGGAGGCTCTGGCGAAGGCAAAAATGGTGACGCCCTTTCATTACAATGCCCCGCTGGTACTGCTGGTCTGCTATGATTTGAGCACTGTCTGGAAGCAGCCGAGAGACCGGCTGTTCCCGGGCTACAACTCCGGTGAGCAGGATGCCAGCATCGCCGCCACCACCATGATGTACGAGGCCGAGGAGCTGGGCGTACACAGCGTGTGGCTCCGGGGCTTTGACGCCCAAACGGTGCGTGACGTGTTTGATCTTCCGGAGAATATTATCCCGGTGATGATGTTCGCCATGGGCTATCCCTCCGAGAAGAGCAAACCCAATGCCTGGCACTATAAGCGCATGCCGCTGGACGCGTTTGTCACGGAGCTGTAAGGAGAGAGAGCCATGCATTTTACCGATACCGTCTATCGCAACCCCTATTGGCCCACCTTCCCGCTGCTGCAGATCACCCAGGGCTGCACCCACAACAGCTGCAAATTCTGCACCATGTACAAGGGCGTGCCGTTCAAGCTCCAGCCAATGGAGTGGATCGAAGAGGATCTGCAGGAGCTGGCAGCCATTGTGCCGGACGCGAAAACCATCCAGCTGCTGTCAGCCAACCCGCTCTGCATGACCTACGACAAGTTGGCTCCTGTCCTGGAAATGATCAAGCATTACCTTCCGAAAATGGAGCATATCTATGCCGCGACCCGCGTCACGGACCTGTGCAACAAGAGCGTCGAGCAGTGGAGGATCCTCAAGGACATGGGTCTGAATGAAATCTCCCTCGGTGTAGAGAGTGGGGATGACTGGACGCTCGATCGCATCAACAAGGGCTATCACGCCGCGGATATCCTGGAGCAGTGCGCAAAGCTTGACGAGGCTGGCGTGGCCTATTGGATGACCTTCTTGAATGGCGTGGCCGGGCAGGAGCACAGCGCCGAGCACGCCCTGCACTCCGCCGAAATCTTCAGTCAGTGTCATCCCATGGTAGTCGGCACGGGCGGCCTGACGCTCTTCCCCGGGACGCCGCTGCTGGAGGAGGCCGAGCGCGGAGAGTTCACGCCGCTTACCGAGAAGGAAATGCTCATCGAGCTCAAGACCTTTGTGGAGCACCTGAGCTGCGACTGCAGCTTTATTACGCACCACACGATCTCCGGCACGAACCTCACCGGGTCGGACTTCCTCGGCCGGAAAGAGAAGATCGTGGCCGCGCTGCAAAACACCATCGAGCACGGCGACCTGGATCGCATGGCCGCGATCCGCAGAAACAAGCGGACGCTGTGAAGGAAATCTTTTGCTGGAATTCCTCTATGCCTTGTGGCAGAATAGGGGAAGAAGAACAGGTCAGGAGGAGAACACCATGAAAGCCATCATACTCAACGCCAGCCCCCGCAAGAACGGGAACACGGCACAGCTTCTGAAGGCGGCCCAAAAGGGCGCGGAGGAGGCCGGAGCCGAGACCGCATACATCGACCTCTATGACCTGAGCTTCACCGGCTGCCGCAGCTGCCTTCTCTGCAAGAGCAAGGACGGCGAGCGCTGCAAGTGCTTCTGGAAGGACGAGCTCAGCCCGCTGCTGGACCGCGTCTTTGCGGCCGACGTGCTGCTGATCGGCTCGCCCATTTATCTCGGCGACACCACCAGCCAGTTCCACGCCTTCGTGGAGCGGCTGCACTTCTGTACGCTGTCTTATGATGATTACAGCAACTATTTTACCGGCAAGGTCAATGTGGGCGTGGTCTTCACGATGAACGCGCCCCAGGCCTACTATCAGCTGCAGTATAAGAAAAAGCTCAGCGAACAGGCAAACGCCTTCCGCAGCCTGAACGGCAAGGTGCAGACGCTCTGCAGCTTCGACACGCTGCAGGTCAGGGACTACAGCAAGTTCAGCATGGCAAGCTTCAACGCCGAGCACAAGAAGGCCCACCATGAAAAGCAGTTCCCGCTGGATCTGGAAAAAGCCCGGCAGATGGGCGCGGAGCTGGTGAGGCTCTCAGGTTCCCAATAAAACGAGGATCCCCCGGCGCGGCGAAACGTTCGCCGCATCGGGGGACAGTGTCTATAATAAACAAATGCCCAGCAGGCAGGATCAACGATCCTGCCTGCTGGGCTTCAGCTCTCTTCCTCTTTCAGCACCTTGCCGTCTGCACCGACGGTAACGATCCGCAGAGGGATCGTCTTCCCGCATTCCGCCAGCGCCTGATAGACCGCATACTCCAGCCCGCCGCAGCAGGGAACAAACATGCGCACGAGCGTGACGGAACGGATCTCATTTTCCCGGAAGATGGCGGTCAGCTTCCCGGCCAGATCGTGTTCCCGCTGCTTGGGACAGGCGATCACGGTCGTCCGACCGGCGACAAAGTCCCGGTGGAAGTTTCCGTAGGCATAGGCCGTGCAGTCCGCCGCGATCAGCAGGTCGCAGTCGTGAAATACCGGAGACGTGGGACTGACAAGAAACAGCTGCACCGGCCAGTTGTTCAGCGCGTTGGGCGCGTCTCCGCCTGCGGTTTCCGGCTTTGCGGCCTCTTTTCTGCGCTTGGCCTCCAAGACGGCCTGCTCGTCATAGCCGGGCGCCTCGCGCATCTCAAAGGAAATGGCGTTCATCGGACACGCGGGCAGACAGTCGCCCAGCCCGTCGCAGAAATGCTCCCGCATCAGCTTTGCCTTGCCATTTACGATGTCGATCGCGCCTTCATGGCAGGCATTGGCACACAGCCCGCAGCCGTTGCAGCGTTCTTCATCGATTTTGATGATCTTCCTTAACATGAAGTTCCCTCCTGTGCAAATCGGGGTTGCCGTCAAGCTGCGATAACGCCATCAAATCCAATATAATAAGCGCATCTGCACGTATTATATCATGCTGTCGGCAGTTTTTCCACCGTAGGTTTCAAGGCGTGTTTTGGATTTATCATGATCCCTATCGCTTTTTCAGAAGGAACAGGGTATAATCATGTCAGATTGTGGAGCAGGGGGATCGAAACAATGAAACCGGAAACGACAGCGCGGATCCGCCGGTTTTCAGCGGAGCGGGACTGGGAGCAGTTCCACACGCCCGCAAACCTGGCGAAGTCCATCTCCATCGAGGCGGGCGAGCTTCTGGAGTGCTTTCAGTGGAGCGATACGGACTACGACCTTGTCCACGTGGGGGAGGAGCTGGCCGACGTGATGGTGTACTGCCAGAATATGCTGGACGCGCTCGGGCTGGACGCCGATGCGATCATCAACGCGAAGATGGATCAGAACGAGGCCAAGTATCCCGTCGAGAAATGCCGGGGCAGCAACGCGAAATACGATCAGCTGTGAGGGGCTCGCCATGATAAAGCTCCGATACGGCAATACGAACACGTTTTACATTCCGGGAACGGAGGGCGGTCTGCTCCTCGACACGGACTGGGCCGGGACGCTGCCGCCGTTTTTCAAGGCGATCAAAGCGGCCGGGATCGAGAGGAAAGCGATCACGAATCTGCTGGTCACCCATTATCATCCGGATCATATGGGACTCGCCGGGGAACTGCAGCAGCTCGGCGTGAAGCTGCTGATCATAGACGTACAGCTCCGGTTTGTGCACGCCTCAGACGGGATTTTTGCCCGGGACAAGCTGCTGCCCTACCGGGCGGCGGATGAAAAGGCCGCGACGGTGATCTCCTGTGCAGAGAGCCGGGAGGCGCTGAAACGGCTTGGCATCGACGGCGAGATCCTCCACACACCGAGCCACAGCGAGGACAGCATTTCGCTCCTTCTTGACGACGGAAGCTGCCTTGTCGGCGACCTGGAGCCGCTTGCGTACCTTGCGGGATACGAGGAGAATCCGGCGCTGAAAAGCGACTGGGAGCAGATCCTGCGCCGGCACCCGAAACGGATCCTGTACGCCCACGCGAATGAACAGAGATTGTGATTGGTAAAGGAGAAGGTGCAGTTTTTGTTTTTCAGGAGAGAAGATATCAACGCCGGCGTTGAGGAATGCCGCGCAACGCCCGGAGCGGTGCTTCTGGACGTGCGGGAGGCGGATGAGTTTCGGAGCGGGCATATCCCGGGTGCGGTGAATCTGCCGCTGTCACGGATTGAGCAAGCGAAGCTTGAAAAGAATGTGC
This sequence comes from Eubacteriales bacterium, assembly GCA_030531505.1. Taxonomy (GTDB): domain Bacteria; phylum Bacillota; class Clostridia; order Oscillospirales; family Oscillospiraceae; genus Limivicinus. The sequence goes on along the minus strand of JAUNNH010000009.1, from coordinate 65,321 downwards.
CGATCTTTGTGTATTGCCTGCGGGGAACACGAAGCAGGCAGGCGGTAAGCCGGCTTGTGCGTATGGGCTGCACGAAAGTCAAAAGCATCGGCGGCATTGCCCGATACAAAGGCGAGCTGGAACGCTGAAGCGGAGGGGACGAAACCATGATCAGACCCATTATGAAGGACCCGATCTTCCTCGCGCAGAAATCCGTACCGGCCACGGCGCAGGATCTGCCAATCGCGCAGGATCTGCGGGACACGCTCGAAGCGCACCGGGACGGCTGCGTCGGTATGGCGGCCAATATGATCGGCGTTAATAAGCGGATCATCATCTTTGACGATAACGGCAGCGCGACGGTGATGTTCAATCCGGAGATCGTCAAGAGCGCCGGGGCTTATGAGGCCGAAGAGGGCTGCCTGTCCCTGCCCGGCACGCGCAAGGCGAAGCGATACCGTTCGATCAAGGTGCAGTACCGGAACGAGCGGTTTGAAACGCGCCTCAAAACCTACACAGGATGGACGGCGCAGATCATCCAGCACGAGATCGACCACTTGGGCGGGATCTTGATTTGATCAAACGGGGGAGTTAACACGATGACCATTCGGGAGTACATTGACAGCCAGGATGAGAGCATCCGGCCGCGGCTGAACGCGGTCTATGATACGATCCGCGCCGCGATCCCCGAGGCGGAGGAGAGGCTGTCCTGGGGCATGCCCACCTTCTGGAAGGGCCGCAACATCATCCACTTCGCCCCGGCGAAAAACCACATCGGGCTGTATCCCGGCGCGGAGGCGGTGGCGTTTTTCGCGCCGCGTCTGGCGGAATACAAGACCAGCAAGGGCGCGATCCAGCTCCCCAACAAGCGTGAGCTGCCCTTGGATCTGATCGCCGAGATCGCCCGCTGGAGCTGGGAGACGAACAGAAAATGAGCGAACGGAGATACGAATACGACGCCGTGCTGCATGAAGAGCCGGACAGCGGCGGAGCCTGGGTGGCTTTTCCGTGGGACATCCGGCAGCTGTTCGGCAAGGGCCGCGTAAAGGTGCACACCAGTTTTGACGGCATTCCCTATGACGGCAGCATCGTCAACATGGGCGTGAGAAAGGCAGACGGCTCGGTCTGCTATGTGATCGGCGTGCGCAAGGCGATCCGCGAGGCCTTGGGCAAGACTGAGGGCGACACGCTCCACGTCGTCATCGAGCCGGCGGAGGACAAGAAATGAGAGTGCCGGACGACGATACCCTGCTGTTTTTTGCCGGGCACCGGGAGGCGCTGGGGCTGTATCAAGCGCTGGAAGACAGGCTCTGCAGCAGCTTTCCCCAGGTGAACAAGCGGGTGCAGAAGACGCAGATCACGTTCTATAACCGCCAGGTGTTCGCCTGTGTGTCCTTCGCGCAGGTCAAGCGAAAGGCCGAGCTGCCGGCGGGCTGGCTGACGCTGACGCTCGGACTGCCTGCGCCGCTGGATTCTCCGCGCGTCGCGGTCAAGTGCGAGCCTTATCCCGGCCGCTGGACGCACCACTTCGTCCTGAGCAGCCAAGAAGAGCTCGACGGGGAAATGATGGCCTGGATCCGGGCGTCCTATGACTTCGCCGATTCAAAACGGCGGCGTATGGAGCCCGGGGAGCCCCCGGTTCGGGCAGGCGGATCATCGACCGGATCGTAAGGAATGAGGATAAAGAAGGAAGCGACCAGGCATGAGCACGTGGCAACACGATCAAAAAGAGAAACTGCCGGAGACGGCATCCGAGGCAGCAAGCCCGCGCCGGTATGACGATTTGATGGGAGAGCTGCTGGAGGGGCCGTATCAGATCGTGGATATCCTGCCCGGGCAGGTGAGCGCGGATGCTGCCGGACAGTACTCTGCGGTGGAGCGCTATTTCCTGCAGCCGCAGCGGATCGTTCCCCTGCGCCGCCGGTACGCCGAGATCCTTCTGCGGCTGAACTGCTATGTGGACATGGCGGTGTCCTTCGACTCCGGCGCGTCCTGGGAGACGAACCTGGACCCGGAGACCTTCGCGGAGCGGATGGCGTTGCTCTCCGGACGAAACTTCCTTCGGGCTGTGTTCGCCGAACAAAACGCGATGATCGATTACGATCACAACGACACCTATCTGACGGTCTATGATCCCAAGGAAGCGCTGCTGGATAAAGTCCGGGCGCTGGCCGCCGCGGAGGGGCTTTTCGTATGGAGCCCAAGCCCGAAAGAAAGCTGAGCAGGCCGTGCCGTTTCCCAAATACGGACCGGCTGTAAGAGGAGCGTTTTCGAACCCATGAGACTGTTCGTTGCTGTCCGGCTCTCGCCGGAGCTGAGGAAGGCCCTGATCCAGGTGCAGAACGCCATGCGGGATCACGGCGTGAGAGGGAACTTCACCCCGGAAGAAAACCTGCATCTGACCCTCGCGTTCATCGGAGACTATCCGGATGAACAGGCGGTGCTGGATGCTCTGAGCACGGTGCGTTTTACCCCCTTCACCCTCTCCCTGGACGGGGTGGGCTGTTTCGGGGATCTCTGGTGGGCGGGCGTACAGGAATCCGCGCCGCTTGCCGCCCTTGCGCGCCGTGTGCGCAGAGCGCTTGCCGAGAACGGCATCCCCTTTGACCGCAAACGCTTCTCGCCGCATATCACCCTGATCCGAAAGGCCTCCCGGGACGCGGCGGGAATGGCGGCCGCGCCGGTGAGCATGAGCGTGGATGCCTTCTCTCTCATGCGGTCGGACCGTGGACGGCGTGGGATGATCTACACCGAGCTGGGGAGCGTGGCAGCGCAGCCGGGCGGAAGAGGATCCGCCGGGGAGGACGTATAGAGCGGGTTCCGGGCGGCTGCCCGGCATGGGCCGGAATGCGCGGAGGCCTGTTCGCCGTGAAGATGTGAGGCAAGGCACAGACCCGGAAGAAGTAACGGAGATAAGAAAGGAGAGAGTTCAATGCTGACCTGGAATGTGACCTATCACTGCAAAAAGGGACAGAGAGCCGCTTTCTATGAGGCGCTCTGCGCGCTCGGCGTGGGAGCAAATTCCCGCGCGGAGGAGGGCAACTGCCGCTACGACTATTATTTCGCGGCGGAGGCGCCGGATGATCTGCTCCTGGTGGAGACCTGGACGAGCCCGGCATGCCAGCAGGCCCACTGTGAGACGGAAATCTTTGCCGCGCTGCAGGCGCTCAAGGCGCGCTTTTGCGAGAGCGTGGAGATCGACCGCTTCACGTATTGATGAAAGCCTGTTACCACCTTCCCGGCCTCTTTGAATTCGGCGCGCTGTACCGCGCTTTCCTGCCCCTGTATCGGGAGCACCGGGAGTATTTCTACGACTGGTGCGAGATCGGCTCCGTCTACGGTGCGCCGGCCGACTGCCTCTGGGGCGGGGGCCGCGTCGGCTTCGGAGAGGAGCGGCCGGAGGACGCGGCCGAGCTGATGCGCGAATACGGGATCTCCGCGTGCCTCACCTTCAGCAACTCCCTCCTGCGGCCGGAGCATCTCACAGACCGGCGATGCAACGCGCTCTGCGCCCTGTTTGAAAAGAGCGGCACGGCGGAGAACGGCGTGATCCTGAGTTCGGACCTCCTGCTCGCCTATCTGCGGGAGCGCTATCCCGGCTTCTATTTCGTGTCGTCCACCACAAAGGTGCTGACGGAATTCGAGCAGCTGGAGCGGGAACTGGATCGGGAGGCCTTTCGCTATGTGGTGCCGGATTTCCGGCTGAACAAGGCCTTCGACCGCCTGCGGACGCTGGACGGGAGCCGGAAGCGGAAGCTGGAGTTTTTGTGCAACGAATGCTGCTGGTTCGCCTGCCCCGACCGGAAAGCCTGCTATGAGACGGTCAGCCGCAAGAACCTGGGGGAGGACTGCGCGGAGCATATCTGCGCCTCTCCGGAGGCCGGGCGGGGCTATCGCTTCTCCGACGCAATGAGGAATCCCGCCTTCATCGGGATCGAAGATATTCAGAAACGCTATTTGCCAAACGGCTTCTCCCACTTTAAAATAGAGGGGCGGGGTCTCGGCAGCGCCCTCATCCTGGAATTCCTGCTCTATTACATGACAAAACCGGAGTACCAGCTTAAGGTCCGGGAAGAGATCTACCTCGACAGCACGCTGGACCTGTTTTAGTCAGCGGCGTAAGAAAGGAGGAAACAACATGCACCTTACGGAGAAAATGAGCTGGATGCGGGAGCCGCGGGAGTTCAGCATCGAGCCGGAGCGGATCACGATCACGACCGAACCGCATACCGATCTCTGGCAGCGGACCTACTATCATTTTCGCAACGACAACGCCCCGGTGCTGCAGATGGAAACGGCAGAGCGTTTCTTCTCCTTCATCGTGAAGACCGACTTTAGGGAGAGTTATCACCGTTTCGACCAGTGCGGGATCGTGATGTATCTGGATGCGGAGAACTGGCTGAAGGCCTCGGTGGAGTATGAGAACGGGAGCTTCCAGCATCTCGGCTCCGTGGTGACCAACCACGGCTGGTCCGACTGGGCCACGACCGCGATCCCGGCCGATGTGAAGAGCATGTGGTACCGCCTCAGCCGTCGGGAGGACGATTACTGCATCGAGTGCTCGCTCGACGGCAGGGACTTTAGGCAGATGCGCGTCTGCCACATGTGGGAGGGCGCGGGGACAATCCGCTTCGGCGTGTATGCCTGCAGCCCGGAGGACTCGCGTTTCACGGCCGTGTTCACGGACTTTGCGCTCACGGACTGCGCCTGGAAGGCCCACGACGGGCAGCAGCCGGACGCCGACTGAAAAGGAAAGGAGGAAACGATGGAATATATCCGCGTCACGAAAGACAACATCGACAGTGAGCACATCTGCTGTGCGATCTCCAACAACCGGGACGTCCAGGTTGCATCCAAGAAAGCCTGGCTTGCCGAGCGCTTTGACGAGGGGCTGGTGTTCCTGAAAAGCGTCGAGCGGGGAAAGTGCTTCATCGAATATATCCCCGCGGAGATGGCCTGGAACCCGATCGAGGCGCCGGACTATATGTACATCGACTGCCTCTGGGTCTCCGGAGCCTTCAAGGGACACGGGTATTCGAACGACCTGCTGGACGCCTGCATTTCGGACAGCCGGGCCCAGGGCAAAAAGGGCCTCTGCATCCTGTCCTCCGCCAGGAAAAAGCCCTTCCTTGCGGATCCGAAATACCTGGCGCACAAGGGCTTCACCGTCTGCGACGAGGCGGACAACGGCATCCAGCTCTGGTACCTGCCCTTTGCGGACGGTGCGGAAAAGCCCGCGTTCAGGGAATGCGCCCGGCATCCGCATGCCGACGAGAGCGGCTATGTCCTCTACTACACGAGTCAATGTCCCTTCAACGCCAAGTACGTGCCGCTCGTGGAGCAGACGGCGAGGGAACACGATGTCCCGTTCAAAGCGATCCACATCCAAGGCCGGGAGGAGGCGCAGTGCGCGCCGACCCCGATCACGACCTACGCGCTGTTTTGCGACGGGGCGTATTTGACAAACGAACAGATGAACGAGGCGCGGTTTTTGAAGCTGCTGTCCGGGAAAAGATAAGGAGAAACATCGATGAAAAAGGAAAAAAGCGTGCAGGGCAACACAGACGCCAAAGAAAAGAGCCGGGCGCTCACCCCGGCCGAGGAGCGGCGGCTCCGGGCCTTTGAGGAGCTGGCCGACAGGATGACCGCGCGGGGCTTCCGCCGGGTGGAGCTCACCGTCGGCATCGTGAAGGCGAACCTCTTTGCGGTGCTCCTGCTGATCCCGCTGCTGCTTGCGGGCGTCGGTCTGTTCCTGCTGAAAAACGGCGCGGCCGGCGTCAGCTTCCGCAGGCTCAATCCCCTGCTGTTCTTAGTGATGCTCTTCGTGCTGATCGTCGTGCATGAGCTGATCCACGGCCTGACCTGGGCGGTATTCGCGGAACACCACTGGGCGGACATCGAGTTCGGCTTCATGAAGCAGTACCTGACGCCCTACTGCACCTGCCGCGTGCCGCTCACCAAGGGGCAGTACATCGTCGGCGCGCTGATGCCGCTGTTCCTCCTCGGTGTCCTCCCCATGCTCGCCGGGATCCTCCTGGGCTCGATGTCGACCCTGTTTATGGGGATCATCATGGCGGACTCCGCGGCGGGGGATATCCTGATCGTCTGGAAGATCCTGCGCTACCGGAGCGATGCCGGGAGCGTCGTGTACATCGACCATCCGACACAGGCAGGCGGCGTCATCTTTGAGAAATAAACGGCGGAGCGCATCCCCGCTCCCCGGGCGGGTCTGCCGCTGTCGGATGAGGGCGCACGCCGGATCGAACCAGAACCGTTCAAAACAGCGAATACGCTGATGAGAGGAGAATCCCTATGAAAAAAAGACTGTGTATGCTGCTGACGATCGCTATGCTGCTGAGCCTGTGCGCATGCGCCCAGGCGCCGGCGGAACAGAAGCCGGCCGAGCCGGAGACGGCGGAAGAGAGCGCCGCCGCGACGGAAGAGGCGGAACGGATCGGACTTGCCAACCCCTGGCGCGATATCACGGAGGACGAGGCGCGTGAGCTCTGCATCAAGTCCTTCTCGGCGCCGGCGGGAGCTGAGAACGTGCGGTGGAGCGCGATGGACGCCGCAGCGGACGAATCCGGCGTGCCGGGCGCGCTGGTCCAGCTCAGCTTCGATCTCGAGGGGCTCCCGTTCACCGCGCGTGAGCAGATCACCGGCGAGGAGGAAGCGGACCTGTCCGGCCTGTATTATGACTGGACGGCGCAGCGGGAAGAGAAGCTGAAAAACGCGGAAGGCGGCGAGATGACCGCACAGGTCTTCCGCCATGTCGGAGAAGGGGAGTATGTGGATCTCTGCACCTGGCACGACATCGAGGCCGGCGTCTCCTATTCCCTCGGCGTCATAGCGGAGGATCTGGACGGCTTTGATCTGCTGGCGGTAGCCGGGAGCCTGTTCGGCTGACATGCGCTTTCGGCACACCCATCGGCCCGGGTTCCTGCTGGGCTTTATCGACTTCTTTACGGCGGGGCTGTTTTTCCTGGTCTACATGCGCCGCGGCCTGCAGGACGAGCTGGACGAGATCCTCGGCCGGCGCACCCAGCGCTACGGCGTCGCCTATCTGCTCGGTATCCCGACGCTGTTCATCTACACGCTGGTCTGGATGGCGCGGATCGCCGAGGAGCTGCGCGCCAAGGCGCTTGAGCTCGGGATCGGGGGGAAGCTCACCTCCTACCGGCATATGTTCGACTGGAACGTGTTCGGGCTCCCGCTCTGCGGTCCGGCGGTCGCGACCGCGCGCTTTTTTGACACGCTCAACAAGGTCGAGACCGAGCTCAACCGCCGCCAGAAAATGGAAGATAAGGCTTGACAGCGTCTGGCGGGCGCGCTATGATGACGGCAATTTGATACAGTAAACCGCTGACGCGGAGACAGCGGCGTAGGAGGATGGGAAGCTCCCCGCTTTTTATCCCGCGCGGGGCGTGGTATACTGTAGACAACCGAGTTTCAAAGGAGTGATCGATATGGATTTTATTCAGCTCGCAGAGAAACGCTATTCCTGCAAGAAGTACGGCGAGCGCGCGGTGGAGGCGGAAAAGCTTGCACGGATCCTGGAGGCGGGGCGCCTCGCGCCGACCGCAAAGAACCTGCAGGAGCTGCGCGTCTATGTCGTCCGGTCCGAAGAGGGCCTTGAAAAGATCGACCGCGTCACGCCCTGCCGCTATGGCGCGGGCACGGTCCTCGTCGTCGCCTACGATCGCCGCAATGTGTTCACCTATCCCGGCGGCAAGCGCGACTCCGGCACGGAGGACGCGACTATCGTGGCGACGCACCTGCTCCTTGCCGCGGCCGCCGAGGGCGTCGACAGCTGCTGGGTCAACTTCTTCGACCCGGAGAAGCTGGCGGCGGAGCTGGGGCTGCCGGAGAACGAGGACGTGCTGATGCTGCTGGATCTGGGCTATGCCGCGGAGGGCGCGGGCCCGCTCCCGAATCACGGCAGCCGCAAGCCGCTGGCGGAGACCGTCGCCTATCTGTGAAAACGGGGCTCGTTCTGGAAGGCGGCGCGATGCGCGGCCTGTTCAGCTGCGGTGTGCTCGACGTGTTTCTGGAGGAGGGCATCCGTTTCGACGCGGCCGCCGGCATCTCGGCGGGCGCCGTATTCGGCTGCAACTTCAAATCCGGGCAGATCGGGCGCGCGGTCCGCTATAACAAGCGTTACTGCCGCGATCCGCGTTACTGCAGCCTGTGGTCGCTGCTGAAAACAGGCGACCTCTACGGTGCGGACTTCTGCTACCGGGAGCTGCCGGACGTGCTCGATCCCTTCGATCGGGCGGCCTTCGCGGCCGATCCCATGGCCTTTTTTGTCGGCGCGACTGATGTGGAGAGCGGCGAGATCTGTTATCACCGCTGCAGCGACGGCGGGGAGCGGGATATGCTCTGGATGCGGGCCTCGGCCTCCATGCCGATGGTCTCCCGCGCTGTGGAGGTGGACGGGCGTCGGCTTCTCGACGGCGGGATCGTCGACCCCGTGCCCTACCGCTTTATGGAGCGGGAGGGCTGCGGGCGGAACGTCTATGTCCTCACGCAGCCGAGGGGCTTCCGCAAGGATAAGGCTGCGGCGCTTCCACTGATGCGCCTGGCGCTGCGACGCATGCCCCGCATGGCGGAGGCCATGGCTGTACGGCACGAGGTCTATAACCGGCAGATGGAGGAGATCGACGGGAAAGAACGGCGCGGGGAGATCCTGGTGCTGCGCCCGCCGGAGAGCCTCGGCATCCGCCGGACAGAGCGCGATCCCGCCCAACTGGAGCGGGTCTACCAGATCGGAAGACGAACGGCGCAGGAGGCGCTGCCGCGGGTCAGGGAGTACCTTGCGGCGGAGAGAGGAGAAACATGAGTATCCGGACCATCTATCTTGCAGGGGGCTGCTTCTGGGGCCTCCAGAAATTTCTGGATCAGTTCGACGGGGTCGTGGAGACCGAGGTCGGCTATGCCAACGGACCGGACCGAGCGCCGAGCTATCAGGAGGTCTGCGCCGACAGCGGGCACGCCGAGACGGTCCGTGTCGCCTATGACGAGGACCGCCTCGCGCTGGAAACGCTGCTGGACTATTATTTCCTGGTGATCGATCCGCTGTCGGTGAACCGGCAGGGCGGCGACCGGGGTATCCAGTACCGCACAGGCGTCTTCTATACCGACGAGGAACAGCTGCCCGTGATCCGGGCCGTGTTCGCCCGGGAACGGGAGAAGGCGGGCGCGGAGCTCGCCGTGCTGGCGGAGCCGCTGCAAAACTTCTTCTCCGCGGAGGAATACCACCAGAAATACCTCGACAAGAATCCGGGCGGCTACTGCCATATCCCGCGTTCGTTCTTCTCGCTGGGGAAAGCGTGACAAAACAAAAAGCAGGGGCGGCAGAGAACTTCTCTGCCGCCCCTGCTTTTTGAGGCGTCCGGTCGCTCAGCGGTCCATCAGCGCGCTCAGCGCCGCGGCCGCGGCCGCGACATCGTCGCTGTTCAGAAAATGGTCGCAGAAGCCCGCGAGCGCACGCTGCCGCTCGGCCTCCTCCATGCGCACGGGGACCTCAAATTCGCTGCGCGCGATGCGCTGATACCGCTCGCGCAGCACGGCAGGCGAGGGCTCGATATACACGCAGACCGCCTCCGGCATGCTGCGCTTGACCTGCGCGGCGCGCTCGACCGAGAGATTGAGCAGCACGTGCCGTCCGGCGGCGAGCTCTTCCTCCACCAGCCTGCGGGAGGTGCCGTAGTCGTTGCCGGCAAACTCCGTCGTCTCCAGCAGATCGCCCGCCTCTTTCAGCGCGTTCCAGCCCTCCAGATCATAGAAATAGAAGCCGACGCCGTCCTGCTCGCCGGCCTTCATTTTGCGGGCCGTGAGCGGCGTGACCGTGCCGAGATCCTTCCGCATTTGAAAGACCGCACCGAGCACCTCCCCAATGCCGGCGCCGGAGGGACCCGCGACCACAAACAGCTTTTTGCTCATATCCTTTCTCCTTTGCTTGATGGTTCCTGCCTGTATGATACAAAAAAACGCGGCGCATTGCAAGAGGGCAAACGGTGCCGCGCTGTACGGCGCTTGCATTCCGTACGCGGCTGGGATATACTGTGCGGCGGAAAGCAAAGCGCTGCGGAGAGCAGCATGAGCCCGCTGACAGGGAGCCCTGCGGATAAGGAGGAGACGCGTGGAATATCTGGACGTCTGTGACGAATTCGGGATGCCCACCGGCGCCGTCGTGGAGCGCGGGCGTGCCCACCGCGAGGGGATCCGGCACCGCACCGCGCATGTGTGGATCCTGCGGCGGCAGGAGGGGAGGACGGAGATCCTGCTGCAAAAGCGCAGCCAAAGCAAGGACTCCTTCCCCGGCCTGTATGACACTTCCTCCGCCGGGCACGTCCCGGCCGGGGACGAGCCGCTCGCTTCCGCGCTGCGGGAGCTGGAGGAGGAGCTCGGCCTTCACGCCGAGGCGGAGGACCTGCGCTTCATCGGGACGATCGAGAACATCTATGAGCGCCGCTTTCGCGGCGCGCTCTTCCGCGACAATGAGTTCTGCCGCGTGTATGTCTATACCCGGCCGGTGGAGATGTCCGCGCTGCGCCTGCAGGCGGACGAGGTGGAGCGGGTCGACTGGTTCGAGCTGGAGGCGGTCCGCCGCGAGATCGAGCACAGCCGCGAGCGCTTCTGCGTGCCGCGGGAGGGCCTGGAACTCCTGCGCCGCTTTCTGGAGAGCGAGGAATAAAAAAAGCCCGCGGGCCTTGAAGGCCCGCGGGCGACGCGTTTCTCAGCGCGTCAGCCGCCGCAGCAGCGGAAAGAGCTGCCCGCCGCAGAAGTTGCCGAGTGTGATGACCAGAACGCACAGGATGGCCCGGCCGCTCCAGGCGCCGGCCATCCAGAAATAGAACATGTCCGCGACACAGTGTTCCGTGCCGGCGAGAATGAAGACCATCACCCCGAAGAAGAGCGAGAGGTATTTGCCGAGCTCATGGGGGTTGCTGCGATAGCCCTCGACGGCGATGTAGATGAAGATGTTGCAGAGCACGCCGAGGAAGAACAGGCTCAGCAGGGAATCGCCCGTCTTGATCTGGCAGAGCGCCGCCGCACGCTCCGCGATGGGGGCGATGCGCGTGAGATGCGCCAGGCCCGCGGTGATCCCGGTCCCGCAGAGATTCCCCAGCCAGATGAGGGGCAGCGCCAGCGCATAGGCGCGGTCATGTTCGAAGAGATAACAGAGCTTCCCCGTGAAGAGGTGCAGCCCGAAGGTGCACACGACGAAGAGGCCGATCGTAAAGAGCGCCGCCCCGACGACGCGGTCCTCCACCGACAGGAACACCAGACCGCCGAGCCCGACGCTGATCCCGGCCAGCACAGCCGATACAAAGGTCTTCATGGAATCCTCCTCCCAAGTCTTTTTATCCACTATACCACAGCTTTTTCCAAAAAGAAACAGCGATTGACAGCCCGCTGAGAATACGGTAAAATAACGCAGATGAGAGCGCGCCGCGCCGCTTGCGGCCCGCCCGAAAGCAGGCCGGGGCCGAGGTCCCGCTGCCTTTGCAGAAAGAGCTTGCGCGCAAGCTCTTTTTATTCTTTTCAGAGCAAAAGGAAAACGCTATGAACGAACACGATTTCGATCTGGACGATATCCTGGCGGAGTTTCACCGGGCGGAGGCGGGCAAAAGCGCGCCCACTCCTTCACCGGTGCCGGTCCGGGAGCCCGAACCGGTCCGGGAGTCTGCGCCGATGCGTAAACAGCCGGCAGCGCCCGTCCCGGCTCCGGAGGAAGAAGAGCCGGAGGAGGATGACGAGGACTTCGGGGAAGAGGAAGAGCCGGAGGAGGACGATTACGAGGAGGAGCCTGCCGATGAGCGGCCTGCGCGCCGGCGGCGCGATCCGGACCGCAGACGGCCCCTGCTGAGCCTGTTGATGAGCCTGCTCTTTCTTATGTGTCTGGGCTTTTCGGCGCTGAATATCCACCCCTCCCTCTCCAGCAGCTCCGGCCGCGTCGGTACCCAGACGGCGGCGCCCGCCGTGACGGCCGTGCCCACCCCCGAGCCCGTGGTCTACACGCCGGAGCCGGTCGTGGAACCGGTGCAGACGCCGGAGACCGCGGCGACGCCGGAGCCGACGCCCGAACCGATCCATTACCGCATCCCGGAGGGGACGCTGGTCGCGCCGGCGCCGCGCCCGGAGGGCTACGGCAGCGTCAGCAACGACAACGCCGCGCAGATGCTGGAGGTGATCCAGCGCGCCCGGGACTCCGGCCTGCTGGGCGAGGACGAGCGCATGGTCTTTGACCCGAACGCGAACTTCTATCGCGGCGGCAACGCCAAGGATATCCGCTACTACATCGACGACACGATCCTGGTCATCCTCTGGAAGGAGGACATCGAGGGCAACAGCGTCACCTTCACCGAGGTGAAGGTGGCCGACGGCTCGCAGCTGCGCCGCAAGCTCGCCGACGACAGCTTCGGCGTGCAGGTGCAGTATTTCGCGAGCGAGCTCGCGCACAGCACCAACGCGGTCGTGGCGATGAACGCGGACTATTACCTGTTCCGCGACTTCGGCATCGTGGCCTATGACCGCGAGCTCTACCGCTTCAACACCGGCAACTACTCCGGACAGATCAGCAAGTACAACTGCGTGGATACGCTCTTTGTCACCTCCGGCGGCGACTTCCTGTATAAGCGCGTCGGGGAGGAGAGCAGCCGCGAGTCCATCCTGCAGTTCATGCAGGAAAACGACGTACTCTTCACCATCGCCTTCGGGCCCGTGCTGGTCGAAAACGGCCAGCCCCTCGTGTGCGACTGGTATCCGGTGGGCGAGATCAATTCCGGCTATTCGCGCGCCGGTATCGGCCAGGTGAGTCCGCTCCACTATCTCTACATGTCGCTCAACCACTCGCCCGAGAAGGAGGCCCGCTGGACGGTCAACACCTTCGCGCAGCACTTCGCCGAGAAGGGCGTGATCACGGCCTACTGCCTGGACGGCGGCCAGACCGGCGAGGTGGTCTTCCAGGGCGAACCGTATAACTACATCGACTTCAACAAGGAGCGCCAGGTCAGCGATATCCTGTATTTTGCGACGGCGCTGCCGGAGGAAGGGGGCGCGATCGGATGAACAACCTGATCCTGTTTGAAATAGGCGGCTATCCGATCTACGCGAGCGCCGCGGTCATCACACTGGGGCTGCTCCTGTGCGCGGTGATGACGCTCCTCCTCTATCGCGAGGACCATCGGAGCATGGCGGCACCCCTGTGCCTTGCGGTGCTGGGCTTTGTGCTCGGCCTGCTCTTCAGCCGCCTCCTGCACTGGTACTTCAACGCCGAGACCTATTCCTCCCTGCTCGACGCGCTCACCAACTATGACCACGGCAGCTTCTGCCTGCCCGGGATGCTGCTCGGGATCTGGCTCGCCGCATGGATCTGCCGGAAGCTCAACCTGACGGCGACCATGGGTGAGCTGCTGGATGCGGCGGCCCCCGGCGTGGCGCTGCTGATCGCCTTCATCCGCCTCAGCGCGCTCTTCAACACCACCTGCCGCAGCCGCATCATCGTGCGCACGAAATGGCTGCAGTTCCTGCCCTTCGCCTCCGGCCTGCGCGACACGGCCGGGAACGTCACCTACCGCATGGCGACCTTCTTCATCGCGTTTCTGCTGATGCTCGCCGTGACGGTCATGGTGCTGCGCTTTTTCCATGAAAAGGGGCGGCGCCGGATGAAGCGCGGCTGCCCGCGTACGGGCAATACCGCCCGGCTCTTCGTGCTGCTCTACGCCGCGGTGGAGATCGTCATGGACTCCACGCGCTACGATTCGCCGCTCATGCACTTCCGCATGATCTCGGTGCTGAATCAGTATTCCGCCTTTATCAGCCTCGCGCAGGTCTTCGCGGGCTTCACGGTGCTCGGCATCCTGATCCACTTTACGCGCTGCTCGGTCCGCTGCAACGGCTTTCGCTGGTACCATGTCGGGGTGTGGCTCGGCTTCTTCGTCTGCCTCTTCGTGATCGGCAAGCTCGGGGAATACAATGTGCAGCGCTACGCCGCCTATCTGCAGTGCTACGCCTTCATGTCCGCCGGCTGCATCGCGCTGGTGCTGCTCGTCTGGGCACTCTACCGCAGCTGCGTGTCTCCGCGCGAGCTGTACTGAAAACGAAAGCGGGTCCCGAAAGGGACCCGTTTTTGGGCGAAAAATCGGATTTGCTCAAAAGAAAGCCTTTCCTTTGACGGCGGGATGGTGTATAATATGATATATTTTTTGAGGCCTCTATGGCCCGTATCTGATTGACAGAGGTGATCGTATGGAAGAAGCCACAAACGTGCTGTTCTCGATCGGCCCGCTGGAGGTGACCGGCACCGTCACCACCACCTGGGCGATCATCGCGATCCTGACGCTCCTGTCCTGGTTTGCGACCCGGAACCTGAAAGAGGTACCGGGGCCGCTGCAGACGGCGGCGGAGATGGCGGTCGGTTCACTGCGGAGCTTCTTTGAAGGCACGCTGGGGAAGAAGTACGCCAGCAAGTATTTCCCGATCCTCGGCACTTTCTTCGTCTTTATCGTGATCTGCAACTACTCCGGCATCCTGCCCGGCGCGGGACATATCAAGGGCTTTGCTGTGCCGACGGCCTGCCTGTCTGTCACGGCCGGCCTGGGCGTCATCGCCTTCTTCACGACGCACGTGATCGGCATCCGGGAGCGCGGGCTCGGCCATTATCTCGCGAGCTTTGCCAAGCCCCTGATTCTTGTCGTGCTGATGCTCCCGCTGAACATCCTCGAGCAGTTCATCCGCCCCATGTCGCTCGCTCTGCGACTCTACGGCAACATGTACGGCGAGGAGAACGTGACCGAACAGCTCTACGAGATCTTTCCCATCGGCGCACCGCTCATCATGAACGTGCTGAGCCTGATCTTCTGCCTGCTGCAGGCGATCGTCTTTACGATGCTGCTGTCCATCTACATCTCGGAAGCAGTGGAAAGCGAAGAATAAAAAAAGAAAAAACAATTTTTAGGAGGAACTCACTATGTCATCCGGAATCATTGCTATCGCCGCCGCCCTCGTCCTCTGCATCACCGCCTTCGGCACCGCCATGGCGCAGGGCAAAACCGCTTCCCACGCGATGGACGCCATCGCCCGTCAGCCCGAAGCCGCCGGCGATATCCGCGGCTCGCTGATCCTGTCCCTGGCCCTGATGGAGGCCCTGACCATTTACGGTATGCTGATTGCCTTCATGCTGGTCGCCAAGATCTGACCGAAGGGCGATCGGAGGGAGGAATCGATCCATGTTAAGCATCAATTTTTCCGAGCTCATATGGACGATCATCAACTTCTTCCTGCTGCTTTTCCTGCTCAAGCATTTCCTGTTTGACCCCATCTCCCGCTTTATGGACGCCCGCCAGGCGCGGATCGACGCCGGTCTGGACGCCGAGCGCGAGGCCAAAGAGGCGCTCGCGGAAAACGAGCGCGACATGGCCGAGCAAAAGACGCAGACGCGCCATGAGGCCGCGGAGCTTATGAACCGCGCCGCCGCCGAGGACGCCAAGCGCGCCTCCGAGGCCTATGTCAAGGCACGCGGCGAGGCTGCCGCGCTGCAGGAGACCGGCGAGGCCGCGGTCAAGGACCGCCACGCGCGCGAGAGCGAGGAGCTCAAGGCCGGCGAGCCGGAGCTCGCCGCGCTGCTCGCCGCGCACCTGCTGGGTGAAGGGGAATAAGATCATGAGACAAGCAAGCAGAAAGGAGGGATGAGACGCCTATGGGTGGTTGGAGTCTTGTTTATAACCTCATAAACTTTGCCATCCTGGCCGCGGTGCTGTACTTCTTCGGACGCAAGATCGTCGCGAAGAGCTACCGCGATCACCGCAGCCGGATCCAGAACGGTCTGGAGCAGTCCGCCGCATCCCTTGAGAACGCCGAGACCCTGCGCGGAGACCTCGAAAAGGCCAAGGTCTCCGGCGAGAAGGAGCGGGCGGAGATCCTGGCGGCTGCCGAGACGGCGGCCGCAGACAACAGCCGGCGTGCCGGCAAGGAGGATGAGGCCGCGGCGGCCCAGCTTTTCGCGGAGACGCAAAAGGATCTGGACCACGAGGCGCTGCGCCTGCGCCGTGAGCTGCGCGAGCAGGCGGCGGAGGAGATCGCGGGTTTGGCCGGCGAGCTGATCGCCCGGGAGGAGAACGCCGCGGCGCGCGAGCGCCTGAGCGCCCAGTTCCTGGATTGGTTCTGCGGCCAGCTGGAGATCTCCCGCGGTGACGCGCTGAGCTTCCGCGAGAGCGAGAGCGTCGCGCTGACGATCCGCGCCGCGGCGGAGCCCGACGGGGAGACGGTCGCGCGTATCCGCGCCGCAGCGGAGGAAGCCCTGCAAAAGGCCGGGATCGAGACGCCGGTGCAGACGAAGGTCCTGACGGACGAGAAGCTGCTGGCCGGTCTGAGCGTCCAGTTCGGGGACACCGTGTACGACGGGAGCGCCCTGGGCCTGCTGCAGCGCGCGAAGGAGGCCGTCGTCCATGACGAGAACGCGGACGAGGACCTGGTCGCGAGCCTGCGCGCCCGGATCAAACGCATGGATGTGTCGCCCGAAGTCTACCAGACCGGTACGGTCGTCTCCGTGTCCGACGGCATCTGCCGCGTCTCCGGCATCTCCGATGCGATGGCCGGCGAGCTGCTCGCCTTCAAGGGCGGGCTGCGCGGCATGGTCATGGACCTGGAGAAGGACAATGTCGGCGTCGTGCTGCTCGGCAGCTACGACACCCTGCAGGAGAACGACTGGGTCCGCCGCACCGGGCGCATCCTGTCGGTGCCCGTCGGCGAGGAGCTGATCGGCCGTGTCGTGGACTCGCTGGGTGTCCCGCTGGACGGCCTGGGCGAGCTGAACACGACCGAGACCCGGCCCATCGAGAGCCCGGCTCCCGGCGTCATCGACCGCAAGAGCGTCTCCAAGCCGATGCAGACCGGCATCATGGCCATCGACGCGCTCGTCCCGATCGGCCGCGGCCAGCGCGAGCTGATCATCGGCGACCGCCAGACCGGCAAGACCGCCATCGCGATTGACACGATCATCAACCAGAAGGGCAAGGACATGATCTGCATCTACGTCGCCATCGGACAGAAGGAGTCCACGGTGGCCGGCGTGGTGAAGACCCTGCGCGAGCACGACGCGATGGACTACTCCATCGTGGTCTCCGCGAGCGCTTCGGAGTCCGCGCCCATGCTCTACATCGCGCCCTATGCCGGCGCCGCGATGGGCGAGTACTTCATGTACAAGGGCCGCGACGTGCTCATCATCTACGACGATCTTTCCAAGCAGGCCGTCGCCTACCGTGAGATCTCGCTGCTGCTCCACCGCCCGCCCGGACGCGAGGCTTATCCCGGCGACGTGTTCTATCTGCACTCCCGTCTGCTGGAGCGGGCTGCCCGCCTCAGCGACGAGAAGGGCGGCGGCAGCATGACCGCCCTGCCCATCATCGAGACCCAGGCCGGCGATATCTCGGCCTATATCCCGACGAACGTCATCTCCATCACCGACGGCCAGATCTTCCTGGAGACCGACCTCTTCGCCTCCGGCATGCGCCCGGCCATCAACGTGGGCCTCTCCGTGTCCCGTGTGGGCGGTTCGGCCCAGCTCGGTGCGATGAAGCAGGTGGCGGGCCGTCTGCGCATGGACCTCGCCCAGTACCGCGAGCTCGCGGCCTTCGCCCAGTTCGGCTCCGATCTGGACAAGGCGACCCAGGCCACGCTCCACCGCGGCGACCGCATGACCGAACTGCTCAAGCAGCCGCAGTACAAGCCCATGGAGGCCTCCGATCAGGTGGTCTCGATCTTCGCGGCCAACAACGGCTATGCCGACGACGTCGAGGTGCGGGACATCTCCCGCTTCGAGGAGGGCCTGATCGCCTACGTCAACGAGCGCTATCCCGCCTTCCGCGGCGAGGTGCTCAGCGGCAAAAAACTCAGCGAGGCGCAGATGAAGCGTCTGCGCACGCTCATCACCGATTTCAAGGCGAGCTTCGAGTAATCGGGGCTGAATCCATCGAAAGGAGGCGGCAGGTATGGCGAATCTCCGCAAGATCCGGACACGCATCAAAAGCGTGAAGAGCACCCAGCAGATCACCAAGTCCATGAAGATGGTCGCCGCGTCGAAGCTGCGGCGCACCCAGGCCGCCTTCGGCGATCTGCGGACCTTCGCGGACAAGAGCGGCGAGATCCTGGCACGGGTCAGCGCCGGCGCGGAGGATAACCCCTATCTGACGACGCATGCGGAGAACCGTCGGGTCTGCTATGTGCTGATCGTGGGCAACCGCGGGCTCTGCGGCACCTACAACACGGCGCTGCTGCGCTATCTGGAGGAGCTGGCGGCCAAAGAGGAGCGCGAGAGCTTCCTGGTCGTGGCCGGGCGCTGGGGGAAGGACATGATCCAGACCCTCGGGCTGCCGGTGCGCCGGAGCTTCGAGATCAGCGACACGCCCGACTCCGCCGAGGCGCGGGAGCTGAGCGCCTACCTGCGCGAGCTGTACCGGGACGGCGAGGCGGATGAGATCGTGCTCGTGTACGAGCAGTTCCGCTCGGTTCTGTCCCAGAGCCCCGGGAGCCGGACGCTCCTGCCGCTTCAGCGCGAGGAGAGCGCGGCGGCGGGCGGGGACGTGATCTTTGAGCCGGACCGCAAGGCCCTGCTCGACACGCTGGTCGACATGTATCTCGACAACAGCGTGCACGCGGCGCTGCTCGAGGCGCGCACCGGCGAGCACTCCTCCCGCATGACCGCGATGACCTCCGCCTCGGACAACACCGAGGAGCTGATCGCGGAGCTCACGCTCCAGCTCAACCACGCCCGCCAGTCCGCCATCACCACCGAGATCTCGGAGATCGTCGGCGGCGCGGAGGCATTGAAGAATTGATCCAACCTGGAGGCGACCATGGATACAGGAATTGTAAAACGCGTTATCGGCCCGGTGGTCGACGTCCATTTTGACGCCGGCCGGCTCCCCGAGATCTACCACGCGGTGGAGATCCGGCTGGAGGAGCGCAAGGTCGTGATGGAGGTCGTGCAGCAGATCGGCGGCGGCGACGTGCGCTGTATCGCGCTCTCCTCGACCGACGGCATCTCCCGCGGCTGCGAGGCGGTCAACACCGGCAGCTCGATCATGATGCCCGTGGGGGAGGCGACGCTGGGCCGCATGTTCAACGTCGTGGGCGAGCCCATCGACGGCAAGGGCCCGGTCGAGACGACCGAGCGCCTGCCCATCCACCGCAAGCCCCCCGTCTTCACGGATATCCTTCCCGCGACCGAGCTGCTCGAGACCGGCATCAAGGTCATCGACCTGCTCGCGCCCTACTCCAAGGGCGGCAAGATCGGCCTCTTCGGCGGCGCGGGCGTCGGCAAGACCGTGCTGATCCAGGAGCTGATCCGCAACGTGGCCTACGAGCACGGCGGCTACTCCGTCTTCGCCGGCGTCGGCGAGCGCAGCCGTGAGGGCAACGACCTCTGGCATGAGATGACCGAGAGCGGCGTCATCAACAAGACGGCGCTGGTCTTCGGCCAGATGAACGAGCCGCCCGGAGCCCGTCTGCGCGTGCCCCTGTCGGGGCTTACGATCGCGGAGAACTTCCGCGACCAGAGCGGCCAGGACGTGCTGCTCTTCATCGACAACATCTTCCGTTTCACCCAGGCCGGTTCCGAGGTCTCGGCGCTGCTGGGGCGCATGCCCTCCGCCGTCGGCTATCAGCCGACCCTGGCCTCCGAGATGGGTGACCTGCAGGAGCGCATCACCTCCACCCGCCACGGCTCCGTCACCTCTGTCCAGGCGATCTACGTCCCGGCGGACGACCTGACCGACCCGGCACCCGCCACCGCCTTCGCGCATCTGGACGCGACCACGGTGCTCGCGCGCTCCATCGCGGAGCTCGGCATCTACCCCGCCGTCGACCCGCTGGAGTCCACCTCCCGCATCCTGGAGCCGGGCGTGCTCGGCAAGGAGCACTATGAGACGGCGCGCGCCGTGCAGATGGTGCTGGAGAAGTACAAGCAGCTGCAGGACATCATCGCGGTCCTGGGCATGGACGAGCTCGGCGTGGAGGACCGCGCCACGGTGAACCGCGCCCGCCGCATCCAGCGCTTCCTGTCCCAGCCCTTCCACGTGGCCGAGGCCTTCACCGGTATGGAGGGCCGCTACGTCCCGCTGGCGGAGACCATCAAGGGCTTCCAGGCGATCCTGGGCGGCGATGTGGACGATCTGCCCGAGCAGGCCTTCCTGATGTGCGGCAGCATCGACGAGGTCGTCGCCAAGCGCGGCCAGTACTGAGGAGCGCGCCATGGCTGAGAGCTTTCGCCTGAGCGTCGTCACCGGCGACGGGACCGTCTTTGTGGACACGGTGGAATACGTCAATCTCCCCACGGGCTTCGGCTCGCTGGGCGTGATGGCCAAGCACGCGCCCATGCTCTGCGCCGTTGAAAAGGGCGTCGTGCGCTGCACGAAGGATGGGGAGACGATCCGCATCCGCGTCGGCGGCGGCGTCGCGAGCGTGGAGAACAACGAGGCGACCCTGCTGGTCTCCGACGGAGAGAGACTGGAATAAAGATCATAAAAACAAACACCCGGAGGATCGGAAAGATCCTCCGGGCGTTTCAGCTTGTACAGGGAAGATTACTTCGCGGCTTCCATGCCGGCGGCCAGGGCCGCCTTGTTGCCCTCGAGGAAGCGGGCCTTGCGCTCGCCCAGCTCGAGGCGGATAGCCTCGATCATCTTGTCGGTATCGCAGACATCGGTCGCCTGCATCAGGGCACCCAGGATCGCGACGTTCGCGCCCTTGGGGTTCTTGACGGACTCGGCGATGCGGTTGGCGTCGCAGTAGACGACCTTGATATCGTCGCGCTCGACCTTGCGGTCGATCAGGGATTCGTTCACGACCAGCACGCCGCCGGGCTTGACCTCGCTCTCGAACTTGAGCAGGGAGGGGAGGTTCATGACGACGATGGCGTCGGCCTGGTGGACCATCGGGGAGCCGATGGGCTCATCGGAGACGATGACGGAGCAGTTGGCGGTGCCGCCGCGCATCTCGGGCCCGTAGGAGGGCAGCCAGGAGACGTGCTTGCCTTCCAGCATGCAGGCCATGGCCACGAATTTACCGATCAGAAGCATACCCTGTCCGCCGAAGCCGGCGAAAATGTAGCGTTTCGTCATTTCTGTTCAGCCCCCTTATCTTTATACACACCCAGCGGGTAGTAGGGGATCATGTTCTCTTCCAGCCACTTCATCGCTTCCACCGGGTTCAGACCCCAGTTGGTGGGGCAGGCGGAGAGAACTTCGATCATGCAGAAGCCCTTGCCATCCAGCTGATACTCCATGGCTTTCTTGATAGCGCGTTTGCACTTGATGATGTTGGGCGTGTTGTTGACGGCGCAGCGCTCGATATAATAGGAGTCGGGCACCGCGGCCAGCATCTCGCTCATCTTGATGGGCGCGCCGCACCAGGCCTCGTCACGGCCGTAAGGAGAGGTGGTGGTCTTCTGGCCGATCAGCGTGGTCGGGGCCATCTGGCCGCCGGTCATGCCGTAGATGGCGTTGTTGACGAAGATGGTGACGATCTTCTCGCCGCGGTGGGCGGCGTGCACGATCTCGGCGGTGCCGATGGAGGCCAGGTCGCCGTCGCCCTGATAGGTGAAGACCAGGGTGTCGGGACGGGAACGCTTGATGCCGGTGGCGACAGCGGGGGCGCGGCCGTGCGCGGCCTCGAACATGTCGCAGTTGAAGTAGTCATACGCGAAGACGGAGCAGCCGACGGGGGCGACGCCGATCACGTTGCCGGCCTCGAGCTTGCCTTCCTTGACCAGCTCGTCGATGCTCTCGGCGACCAGGCGGTGAATGATGCCGTGGTTGCAGCCGGGGCAGTAGTGGAACTGCTTGTCGGTCAGCAGCTGTGTTTTTTCAAAGACAACAGACATCTTACTTTGCCTCCTTCATTTCGCGGATCTTCGCGATGAGCTCCGCGGTGGTGGGGAACTGGCTGCCACAGTGGCCCAGGAACTCGACGGGACGGGCGCCGTTGAGCGCGAGCTTCACGTCCTCGATCATCTGGCCCTCGTTGACCTCGGTATCCAGCACGGCCTTGACGCTGGCCTGCTCGCAGACTTCCTTCAGCGGCTCATAGGGGAAGGGCCACACGGTGATGGGACGGAAGAGGCCGACCTTCAGGCCCTCTTCGCGCATCTCGTCGATCGCGGTCTTGGCGACACGGGCGACGGTGCCGAAGGCGGTGATGATGAACTCGGCGTCCTCGGTCTTGTAGGTCTCCCACATCTGCTCGTTCTTCTCGGCCTCGCGGTAGACGGCCTGCAGCTTATCGGTGTGCTCGGCCAGCTCCTCGGTGCTGATGAAGAGGGAGTTGATGACGGCGCGCTTTTTGGGGTCGTCGCCGGGCTTCCAGCCGGTCGCGGCCCAGGGCTTCTTCTCGGGATCGACCTTGTACTCGACCATCTCGGGCATCTCGACGGGCTCCATCATCTGGGCGATGATGCCGTCGGCCAGGAAGAGGACGGGCATGCGGTACTTCTCGGCCTTGTCATAGGCGAACTGCAGGATGTCGACCGCCTCCTGGATGGAGGAGGGAGCATAGGTCAGCAGATGGTAGTCGCCGTTGCCGCCGCCCTTGACGCCCTGGAAATAGTCGCCCTGGGAGGCCTGGATGTTGCCCAGACCGGGGCCGCCGCGCATGACGTTCAGGATCACGCAGGGCAGCTGGGCGCCGGCGATGTAGGAGATGCCCTCCTGCTTCAGGCTGATGCCGGGCGAGGAGGAAGAGGTGATGACGCGCGCGCCGGTACCGGCAGCGCCGTACACCATGTTGATCGCCGCCACTTCGCTCTCGGCCTGCAGATAGCAGCCGCCGATCTCGGGCATGCGGGCGGACATGTATTCGGGGATCTCCGTCTGCGGAGTGATGGGGTAGCCAAAGAAGAAGCGGGCGCCGGCTCGAATGGCAGCCTCCGCGATCGCTTCGGACCCCTTCATAAGAGTTAAAGCCATGTTCGATACCTCCTTAATCCTTTTCGATGCGGATCGCCACATCCGGGCAGGTGCGCGCGCAGGACGCACAGCCGATGCACTGTTCCGGGACTGCTACCTCAGCGGGGTGATAGCCCTTGGCGTTGAGCTTGGTTTTGGAAAGGGCCAGCACACTCTTGGGACATGCCCGTACGCACAGGCCGCAGCCTTTGCAGACAATCTCATTGATTGTGACCTTTACCATGATTCTACCTCTTTTCCATTATGATTTTGCTTATTTGAGCGGGTATACGATCAAAACCGTCGTCCGACGGAGGGTATACGATCAGGCCATGTCGGTGTGATAATACACGCCGGGGCGGGGGTTGCTCGGGCTGTCGTCGAGACCGCGGATCCAGGAATCCCAGTCGCGCTGCATATAGGTGTCGATGGCGATGGGCGTGCCGATGAAGGCGGGGTCGTGCCCCTCGGCCAGAAAGCGGTCGAGGAACTCCTTTTTGCCGGAGGTGTAGGCCACGGGGACGCCGGTGCGCAGCGACACCTCCCGGATCATCTCGTAGCCGTCGCGCAGCTCCGCGTCCGAGGTCATGCCGGCGAGGTTCGTGTTGTTGATCATGCCGGTGATCTTCAGCCGGGAGTGGGTCTGCATCTCCTCCTGGAGCTTGATGATCCGCTCAACCGAGCCCGCGAGCGGACGGCGGATGTTCACCACGTTCAGCACCTCGAGCGCGCCGCCTTCCAGCTCCATGAAGTCCTGATGATAGCGGCCGACGGCGGTCGCACCGACCGCGTCGCCGCCCACGTCGAAGATGACGGTGTCCCAGTCCATCGCGAAGGCGGAGGCCACCTCCGCCGGGAGGGAGAGCGTCTCGATGCCGGAGCAGGCAAAGTTCGGCGCGACCAGACGGATCTCCTTCATTTGGGTCATCTTGCCGCGCTCGGTCAGGCGGAAGTAGGTGTTGACCATGTCCAGATCCAGCAGCTCGGTCCGCTTGCCGGCCTCGGCCGCCTTGAAGGCAAAGTTGAGCGCGAGCTCGGTCTTGCCGCTGCCGTAGTTGCCGATCAGTACGTAAACTTTTTTCATGTTTCCGCCCCATTTTGTGGAGAATATATAGAATTCCCCACCCTTATTACCAATATAATTGTAGCATTCCCCCCAGATGCTTTCAATCCACAAATTGCACAAGAATCTGGAAGTAAAAGAATTAAAATGACGAACAAAGAAAAATTCTGCTTTGAAATAAAAGCAGAATAATAAGAAACTTGAATTATTGAATGAAACAAGAGGCAAAGCGGTTAGCCGCGGCAGTCCGGAGCGGCGCGCCGGGCGGGGACGGCGGCTTTCCACTTGCCAATTGGGGCGGATTCTCTTATAATCATATTGTAATCCCTGTTTGAAGAATTCTCTATCCGGAGGTCAAGATGGAAAAGCTGAACGTCTGTCTCTTGAACGACTCCTTTCCGCCGGCCATCGACGGCGTGGCCAACGCCGTCACCAACTATGCACAGATCATCACGGAACACCACGGGGAGGCGACGGTCGTCACCCCCTTCTATCCCGACGCGGACGACACGGTCTTTCCCTTCCCCGTGCTGCGCTATCCGAGCCTGGACACCACCAAGCTCGTGGGCTACCGGGCGGGCGTGCCCTTCGATGCGGAGCTGATGAGCCGTCTCACGCAGCAGGATTTCGATATCATCCACAGCCACTGCCCCATCGTCTCCACGATGCTCGCCCGCGCCCTGCGCGAGCGGATCGACCGGCCGGTGGTCTTCACCTATCACACCAAGTTCGACATCGATATCGCCAACGCCATCCGCAGCAAGCTCCTGCAGGAGGAGGCGGCCGCGATCCTCGCGGCGAACATCTCCGCCTGCGACGAGGTCTGGACGGTGAGCCGCGGCGCGGGCGAGAACCTGGAAAAGCTCGGCTATGCCGGGGACTGGCGCGTTATGCCGAACGGCGTGGACTTCCCGCGGGGCCGCGTGGACGCGGCGCTGGTGGACGAGGTGACCCGGGACTTCGATCTGCCCGCGGGCCTGCCGGTCTTCCTCTTCGTGGGCCGCATGATGTGGTACAAGGGGATCCGGATCATCCTGGACGCGCTGCGGCAGCTGCGGGATGAGGGGCACGCCTTCCGCATGGTCTTCGTGGGCGCCGGCGGCGACAAGGACGAGATCATGGCCTATTCCGCCTCGCTCGGCCTGGACGGCACGGTCCTCTTCTCCGAGCCCATCCGGGACCGGGAGCGCATCCGCGCCTGGTACTGCCGGGCCGATCTCTTCCTCTTCCCCTCCACTTTTGACACGAACGGCCTCGTCGTGCGCGAGGCGGCGGCCTGCGCGCTCGCGAGCGTGCTCGTCGCGGGCAGCTGCGCGGCCGAGGATGTGACGGACGGCGTGAGCGGCTTTCTGATCGAGGAGAACGCAGACTCGCTCGCGGCGAAGCTCCGGGAGCTGCTCCGGCAGCCCGAGGCGATACAGCGCGTGGGCGAGGGAGCGCAGCGGGAGATCTACGTCTCCTGGGAGGACGCGGTCGCCGCGGCCTATGAGCGCTACGGCGCCGTGATCGAGAACTACCGCGCGGGGCGTTACCCGGCGCATGACGGGCTGTCGGACGATTTCTTCCGCAGCATGGGCACCGCCATGGAGCTGCGCGAGAGGCGCCGCGAGTCGCAGCGTCAGCTGCTCGAGGAGGTGCGGCGCAGCCGGGACAGCCTGCTGCGTGAATTCAGCGAGCAGAGCCGCCGCGTGAGCGAACAGTGGGAGGCTCAGAGCCGCCGCGTGGCGGATCAGGTGGCCGAGCAGTCGCGCCGTGTGAGCGAACAGTGGGAGGCCCAAAGCCGCCGCGTGGCGGATCAGGTGGCCGAGCAGTCGCGCCGTGTGAGCGAACAGTCACGCCGGCTCAACGAGCAGCTCGAGAAGCTCTACGAGAAGCTCTATCAGTATACGGACCGCTTCCTGTAAGCCTCAGCCGGACCGCTCGCCCCGGTACTTCCGCCGGGTGGCGAGGCCGCCGCGGATGTGCCGCTCGGCCTTGTTGCGATCCAGCAGGCTCCGCACCTCCCGATAGAGGGAAGGGCGGGAGCGCGGCAGGCGCTCCGTCAGATCCTTGTGTACGGTGGATTTGCTGACGCCGAAAGCCGCGGCGGCGGCGCGGACGGTGGCGTTGTTCTCCAGGATCCAGGCGGCCATGGCAGCCGCCCGCTCCTCGATACTCTCCATGTGCATACACAGACCACACTCCCTGTTTACGCGAAACGGGCTTCCTTGGGGAAGCCCGTTTCGCGTCTTTCCTGCTCCATGTATATGAGCGGGGGAGCGGGGTTTATGAGGGAGCGGAGAAGGCGTGCCGCCGGACGCCGAACGAAAGGCCGCTGAGAGGCGTGTTCGGATTGGCGCCATCAGGCTAGGGGATCATTTCCTGTTGGGGATGTGGATCGCCTTTTTGTCCACGGCCAGCGCGCATTCGCGCACGGCCTCGGCCACGGTGGGGTGGCAGCGGATCGTGCTCGTGAACTCCTCGAGCGTGGCCTCCAGGCGGATGGCGAGAGCGGCCTCCCCGATGAGCTCGGTGGCGTTGGGGGCCAGGATGTGCACGCCCAGGATCTCGCCGTACCGGCTGCCGGAGAGGATCTTGATCAGGCCGTCGGTATGGCCGGCGACCAGGCTGCGGCCGTTTCCGCCGGTCGGGAACTTGCCGACCTTGTAGTCGAGCCCCAGCTCCCGGGCGCGCTCCTCGGTGAAGCCGACGCCCGCAAACTCCGGCCCGACATAGGCGCAGGAGGGGCACAGATCCGGGTCAAAGCGCCGGTCGCCGCCCATGGCGTTCTCCGCCGCGCACTCGCCCATGGCCATGGCCGCGTGGGCCAGCATCTGCTTGCCCGTGCAGTCGCCGACGGCGTAGACACCGGGGACCCTGGTCTCCATCCGGTCGTCGGTCCGGATGAAGCCCTCCTCGACGGCGACGCCGGCCTTGTCGAGGCCCAGGCCCGCCGTGGCGGGGCCGCGGCCCACGCAGAGCAGGATCTTCTCGACCCCGAGGACCTTCTCGCCCTCGGGGGTCCTGACCGTGACCCTGGCGCCCCTGTCGGTGTCCTCCACGGACGCGACCTGGGAGTCGGTGAGGATGTCCATGCCCTCGCCCCGGAGCTTTGCCTGCAGGAGACCGGTGAGCTCGCCGTCCATCAGCGGCAGGAGGCGCGGCATCCGCTCGACCACCGTGACGCGGGCGCCGAAGCGGCGGTACACGCTGCCGAGCTCGAGGCCGATCACGCCGCCGCCGATCACCAGCAGGCTCTCGGGGATGTGGTCCAGCGCCAGGCAGGCGGTGGAGTCGAGGACGGCCTTGCTCTCCTTCAGGCCGGGGATGTCCGGAATGATCGGATAGGAGCCGGCGGCGAGGATGATCTTGTCGGCGGTATAGGTCTCCGCACCGACGGCGACGGTCTTCGGCCCGGTGAACACGGCCTCGCCCTCGACGAGCTTGACCTTGTTGACCTTGCAGAGCATCTTCACGCCGGAGGTCAGCTTCTCCACCACCGAGGCGCGGAAGGCCTGGACCTTCTCCCAGTCCACCGCGACGCCGCTGCCGACGATGCCGATGGCGGCGCTGGAGGTGGCGGCCTCGTAGATCTCCGAGCTGTGCAGCATGGCCTTGGTGGGCATGCAGCCGCGGTTGAGGCAGGTGCCGCCGAGCTTGTCCTTCTCGATGAGCGTGACACTCGCGCCGAGCTGGGCTGCGCGGATCGCGGCGACATAGCCGCCGGGGCCGCCGCCGATGACCAGCACGGACGCCGGCCCGGCCGGCGAAGAGACCGGGATCGTTTCAAACTGCATGTCCATGCGCGTACCGTCCTTCCATTCCGATAAAAAGCTTATTCGCACAGCAGTGCGAGCAGGTCCTCGTCTCTCAGCCCGAGAAAATACCGTGAGACCTCCGCGCCTGCGAGCGCGGCGGCGCAGTCCTCCCGCTCGGGGCGGAGACCGATGAAGCGCTTGGCGAGCCCCTCCGGCTCCTCCGCGCTGAAGAAATCGCCCAGGAAGCGCAGGCCGCGGATGCGCCCGTGCTTCAGGTCGATATGGGCCTCCACCGTGCCGCAGCCCTCAAAGCGCCGGCGGCGCAGCAGCGTACATGCCGGCGAGGCGCCGAAGTTCCAGTCCCAGCTGGCATAACGCTCCCGCCGGAGCGTCTCGATCGCGGCGAGGTCCTCCGCCGTGAAGCGGTATGCCGTCCCGCCGTATTCCCGCAGGATGCTCCCGAGCAGGGCCGCGCGAAAGTCCGCGAGCGTGCAGTCGCGCGAGAGCTGCGGCCGGATGTTGGTGACGCGGCTGCGCACGGACGGGAGGCCCTTGGCCCGGATCTTGGCCGCGTCCACCTGCAGCGCCCGCGAGAGGACCTCCAGGTCGGAGTCGAAGAGGAGCGTCCCGTGGTGCATGATCCGCCCGCCGCGCAGATACTGGGCGTTGCCGGAGCACTTTCGCCCGTCGATCGTGATGTCGTTGCGGCCGTTGACCTCGGCCCGGACGCCGAGCGCGTCAAGGCAGCGCACGACCGGCTCGCAGAAGCGCCGCAGGTCGAGCGCTTTGCTGTCGTCGGCGTCGGTGATGATGCTGAAGTTCAGATTCCCCAGGTCGTGGTAGACCGCGCCGCCGCCGGAGAGCCGCCGGACGACCTGGATGCCGTGCGCCTGCACATAGGGCATGTTGATCTCGGCGAGGGTGTTCTGATACTTGCCGAGGATGACGGCGCTGCGGTTCTGCCAGAGCAGGAAGTACATCCTCTCCCGCGGCAGGGAATCGAACACGTACTGCTCGGCGGCCAGGTTGAAGGCCGCGTCCGTCGTGCAAAGGTCGAGATAAGCAGGCTCAGGCATTCATCCGTCCCTCTCCATGGCCGCGAGGACCGTTGCCACGCGCGCGGCCATGACCCGGTGCCCCTCCTCGTTGAGATGCAGCCCATCGAGATAGAGCGCCGTGCGCGGCTGCCCCGCCTCATCCCGGAAGTCATTCCGGAAGTCGATCATGCGCACGCCGAAGGCGCCGCAGAAGCGCTCGAGCCAGGCGTAATACGCGTCGAGCAGGGCCTCCGCCGCCGGGAAATCGGTGAGGGAGAGCCAGCTGCGCGGATAGTTCACCCCGCCGAGACCGGGGCCCAGCGCCACGATGGGCGCCTCGCCGACGGCAAAGAGCTGGTGGACCATGGCGGCCATGTTCTCCTGCGCGCCCTCGCGGCGGCCGGAGTAGAAGATGTCGTTGCAGCCGCCCATGAGCAGGAAACAACGCTCCTCCCGCCGCCCGGACGGCTCCCGCAGCAGCTCGCGCATGCGGCTGAGCATGCCGCCGGTCGTGTCGCCGCAGACGCCGCAGTTGCGCACGGTCCAGCCGCTCTGCCCGGCGGCGAGCTCCGTCCAGCACTGCGCGCGGCGCACGCCGTATCCGTAAGTCAGGCTGTCGCCCAGACAGATCAGTTCCATAGCGCGCACTTCCTTCGCGTATACTTGGAAAAATATTGTACACTTTTTTGCGGCGCCTTTCAATCCCCCCGGACTGCGCGGCGGGACCGGAGAACAGAGAACACCCGGCGGGGAGCCTGCTCCCCGCCGGGTGTGGGTTTATTCGCTTGGATCGGTGTAGCGCCGGAAGACCGGCTCGATCAGGAAGCTCCAGAGCAGCGCCGTGAGGCCCGGCAGCACGATGAGGGGCGAGGTGAAGCGCAGGCAGAGCTCGACGGCGACGAGCGTCAGCAGCGCGAGCGCGAGCGTGCGCAGGATGTGTCCCAGCGCGAGGCGGACGGCGGTGCCGCTGAGGGCGGCGACGGAGAAGGTGAAGCGCGAGAGGAGCGGGAAGAGCCAGCAGGCCATGCCGGTCGGGATGAGCAGGACGACCAGCGTCGCCATGCCGACAGCCCCGCCCGCGCCCGCGTAGCCGAGGCGGCGCATCAAAAGCGCGCGCAGGAAGAACAGCCCCCCGAGCAGCGCCGCCCAGAGCAGCGTCGTGAGCAGGCCGGTGCGCAGCTCCGCGCGGAAGGTCCGCCAGAAGCGGGAGAAGAGCCCGTCCTCACCGCGGCGGACGCCGTGCACCGTGCAGTCATAGAGCGCGGCGGTGGCCGGGCCGATCGTGACGAGTGGGACGGAGCAGATGCCCCACAGCAGGCTCAGCATCACAAGGTCGCCGAGCTGGCCCAGCGGCTTCCAGACGAGACCCTCGGGGTTGAAGAAATGGCGCGCCATCTCAGGCGAGCAGCTCCGGCACCAGCGTGCCGAGCCGCTGGGCGAGCTGCCGGTGGCCGAGGCGCGTCAGGTGCATGCAGTCGAGCGTGTTGAACTCCGCAACGCCCTCGGCGTCGAGGAAGGCGCAGCCCTGCCGTGCGGCGACAGCGGCGAAGTGCGCGGCGACGCCGCGGGACTTCTCCGGGCAGCCCGGGCCCATGGGCTCGCCCTCGGGGCGGAGATACAGCCCCTCGCCGATGTGCGGCGGGGCGATGACGAGGATGTTCGGTTTCCCGCCGCGCCAGGCGGGGACGCTCTTCGCCTTCATCACGAGACGCTCCATGCCGAGGCCGATGCAGGCGGCGTTCGCGCCGAGGCGGGCCTTGGTGTCGTTGGTACCGAGCATGATGATGAGCAGGTCCACCGGCTCATGGCTCATGAGCGTGGAGTAGATCACGTCGAGCCCGGCCATGCTCTCGTGCAGGGGGTCGGGGAAGACGGTGGTGCGGCCGGAGAGACCCTCCTCCAGCACCAGGTACCCGTCGCCGAGCGCACGCTGCAGCAGGCAGGTCCAGCGCTCGTCCTCGTTGAAGCGGTCGCCGCCGTCGGCGCAGTCGGCCGGATCGGCGCAGTAGCCGTGGGTATTGGAGTCGCCGAAGCAGACGACGTGTTTTCTCATGGGAACGTCCTCCTTACCGGATTTCCGGGAGCGATGCCGCCACAGCGGACTGGCCGACACGCCGGAACTTCTCGTCGGGCAGCGCGAGCTGCAGCTTGAGCGCGGGGTACTCGTCCTTCAGCACGGCGCGGCAGGTGTCGAGCAGCACGTCGCCGCCCTTGCCGGACATGACGCGCCCGAGCAGCAGCACGGTGTCAAAGGCGTAGAGATCGTAGTAGTACGCGAGGCTGTGGGCGAGGTAGACGCCGATGCTGCGGTAGACGGCGGCGGCGCGGGGATCGTCCGCCTCCATGAGCTTCTGCACGACCTTGAGCTTCTCGGCGGGGGAGAGCGCCTCGTCCAGCGCGATGCCGGCGGGCGCGGCGAGCTTGATGACGCCGTCCTGCGAGAAGTACTTGACGCCGCAGCCGATATCGCCGCTCCACTCGTCACGCATGGCGGCGGGATTGGCGTCGACGGGGACGAAGGCGAGCTCGTTGAGCCAGCCGGTGATGCGCCCCTCGGGATCGACGTAGCCGGCGGCCTCGCTGGTGCCCATGGCGATGCCGAGGACGTTGTTCACGCCAAGGCTCATGGAGCCCGCTAGGGCGGTCACGTCGCCGTCGTTCACGACGCAGTAGGGCACGGCGCCGAAGGTGTCGGTGATGGCGCGGATATAGATGTCCTTGACCTTTTTCTCAAAGAGATCGGGCGGGACCTTCAGGAAGAGGGAGGCGTTCATGGTGCGGTTGTTGATGTACACCCCGGCCGAGGAGACGCCCACCGCGTCCACGCGCGGCAGATGCTCCGCCGCGGACCGGAGCGCGGCGACGATGCCGTTATAGTGGTAGTCCGGGTCGGCCGTGGTCTTGGGGAACCACACGACCTCCTCGGAATAAACCGGCTCGCCGTCGATCACCGCGGAGACCTTGCGGTCGCTGCCGCCCGCGTCGAAGCCGATGCGGCAGCCCTCGAGGTGGCCGCCGATGGCCTTGGGCTCGTCCTTCGCCGCGGGCAGGGTGTCCACGCTGACGATCTCAAAGGGATGCTCGAACACATGCGCCATATAGTCCCAGTCGAAGAACTGGCGCCCGCCCTCGCAGTAGACGCTGCGCAGATAGGCGGCCATCTCCTCGTCGCCGCGGATATAGACGCGGAAGCCCCCCTTCATCCAGAGGAGCGTTTTGACCAGGCGCTCGATGTAATAGCGGTCGGCCTCGCGCATGGCCTCGGTGCCGTGGATAAAGGTCTCCACCGCGGCCATCTGGCCGCCGGAGCGCTCCACGGCGACGCCGATGGGCTTGCGCGCGCCGGCGAGGAAAGCCTTGTTGAAGACGTGCATGGGGAGAAAGCCCGGGTCCAGCTCGGGCCGGTTGCGGATCGTGAGGTCCAGTCCCAGGAAGTTCATAACGTCATCCTCCTTACAGGATATTACAGCTCGAGTATAGCACGGGCTTTCCGCTCTGTCATCCCCCTTTTTGAATTTTGTTTTCAGAAAAATTTAGTGTTGAAATTTTGTTTCATACATGCTACCATCTAAGCAGGACACCACAATAAAAAACTATTCTTTTTCTATCAGGAGGATCGGGATGGATATCGAAAAACTGCGCGAGAGCCGGAGCTGGGTCCGGGAGGAGCTGGAGCGCTGCGTCCGCTTCTGGCTGGAAAACGGCATGGATCCCGTTAACGGCGGCGTCTACACCTGCCTCGACCGCGAGGGCAAGCTCTATTCGACGGACAAGAGCGTCTGGATGCAGGGCCGCTGCGGCTGGATCTTCGCCTGGCTCTGCCATCTCTACGGCGCAAAGGACGAGTGGCTCGCGGCCTCGAAGAGCTGCCTGGACTTCATGGAGGCCCACTGCCTCAACCGCGCGGCGGGCAACCGCATGTACTTCACCGTCACTGCCGACGGGCAGCCCCTGCGCCAGCGGCGCTACTGCTTCTCGGAGGCCTTCTACGCCATGGCCAACGCCGAGTACTACGGCGTGACCGGGGACCGCGCCTGTCTCGAGCGCGCCCGCGCCGCCTATGATCTCTACTGGGATCTCAACCACGGCATGCCCGACCCCACCGGCCTCGGTCCCAAGACCATCCCCGAGACCCGCACGGGCCGCGCCTTCGGCATCCCGATGATCTATCTGAACGTGACGAGCGTGCTGCTGCGCGTCGATCCCGAGCAGCGCGCGCTGTATGAGGAGCGCGCCGCGAGCTGTGTGGAGGACATCTTCCGCTACCATGTGAAGGACGATCTCGCGTGCGTGCTCGAGAACGTCGGGCCGGACGGCGAGGCGCGTCTCGACTTCACCGAGGGGCGCATCGTGAACCCCGGCCACGACATCGAGGGCGTCTGGTTCCTGCTCGAGCACGCCAAACGCACCGGCGACAAGGCCCTCGTTGAAAAGGCGGAGACGATCTTCAACCGCGCGATCCGCGCCGGCTGGGACGAGGAGTACGGCGGGCTGCTGTACTTCGTCGACTGCCTGGGCCGCCCGCCCGAGGCCTACGAGCACGACATGAAGCTCTGGTGGCCGCACGACGAGATCCTGATCTCCTCCCTCATGCTCTACCGCGACACCGGCAAGGAGGAGTATCTCGACTGGTTCTACCGCACGCTCGATTACTGCAAGGCGCATTTCTCCGACCCCGCCTACGGCGAGTGGTACGGGTATCTCCGCCGGGACGGCAAGCCCACCGAGCCCGCCTGCAAGGGCTCGACCTTCAAGGGGCCCTTCCATCTGCCGCGCATGCTCGGCATGGTCGACGGCATGATGGGCGAGATCCTGGGGGAATAACAGACAAACGACGAAAGGGAGGCGTGCAGCCATGGGGACCGGGAACGTCTTTGAGACCATCAGCCAGCAGTACTATGAACTGACCGCCTCGGAAAAGAAGACGGCGGACTATCTGATGGCGCACCAGGAGGAGAGCCAGTACATGTCCATCGCGGAGCTCGCGGAGGAGAGCGGCGTGGCCGAGGCCACGATCTCGCGCTTCTGCCGCCGCCTGGGCTACAAGGGCTACAACGCCTTCAAGCTCGCCATCGCCAACTCCACCGCCCACCTGCAGCCGGGCGCGCCGACGCTCTCCGACACGGAGGGCGACAGCCTCGAGGAGGTCGCGCGCCGGCTCTGCGCCGTGGACAGCGCGGCCATCGCCCAGACGCTGGAGCTGCTCGACTGCGCCGCGGTCCGCAAGGCCGCGGATCTGCTCGAGCGCGCCGAGCGCGTCTGCTGCATGGGCCAGGGCGGCTCGATGCTCATCGCCTCGGAGGCCGCGCATCTCTTCTCCGCCGCGAGCGGGAAGTTCTTCGCGGTGAGCGATTCGCACATGCAGATGATCCGCGCCGCCAACATGGGCGAGCGCGACGCCGTGCTCTTCTTCTCCTACTCCGGCGCGACGCGCGACATGGTGGAGACCCTGCAGGTCGCGCGGGAGCGCGGCGCGCGCATCATCCTCATCACGCGCTTTCCCAAGTCGCCCGGCGGAGCGCTGGCCGACGTGGTGCTGCGCTGCGGCGCGAACGAGAGCCCGCTGCAGATCGGCAGCGTCGCGGCCAAGCTCGCGCAGCTCTTCCTGCTGGACGTGCTGTACGCGGAGTTCTGCCGCCGCGCGCCGGTGGCGTGCGAGGAGAGCCGCGAGCGCATCGCCGCCGCGCTCGCCGAGAAGCACCTGTGACGAGGGGACGACTTTACAACAGGAATATAAAAAGAAGTGTCATTTGTCATAAACACGAAAAAAGCCCGGAATTCCGGGCTTTTTTTGATGACAGACAAGAGAGGCGAAGTGTCATTTGTCATAATGACAGATTCAGGGGGACGGTGTGCTCCTCGCCAGGACAGAAACGCCGGGTATGTGGCAGGATGCACAAAAACGGCCGGGTAATATTTGTGGAAAATATGAAAATCATTCGAAAACCCGGCCCTTTTTCGGAAAAAGGAGGCCCCGCTTTGTTGACAGCGGGGCCAATCACGAGTAGAATCAAGGCAGCGCCGGAGGGGACGGCGACGTCGCCCCGGCACAGACGTACGAGACAAAATGTAAGGAGGAACATGAACATGAAGAAACTGCTTGCGCTGATGCTGGCGCTGGTCATGGTCTTCGCGCTGGCCGGCCCCACCGCTTTCGCCGACGACGAGATCACCCTGGACGTCATCATCTGCCAGTACGGTCCCAACACCAACGATTGGTTCCTGGGCTCCGGCATGGACGGCACGAACTTCGTCGATAAGTTCGAGGCCGAGAACCCCGGCATCAAGCTGAACCTGGAGGTCGTCTCCTGGAACGACGTGCATCAGGTCGTCGATACCCGCATTGCCAACAACAACGCGCCCGACATCCTGAACCTCGACACCTTCTCCGAGTTCCTGCCGGACAACCTGCTCCTGCCCGTCACGGATTACTGCTCCGATGAGCTCTTCGACGACTTCTTCCCCGCCTTCATGCAGGACTTCCTGGTGGACGGCACCTACTGGGCCGTGCCCGACCTGGCCTCTGCCCGCGCGCTGTATTATAACGCCGATATCCTCGAGCAGGTCGGCGTGGAAGTGCCCACCACCTGGGCCGAGCTGGAGGACGTGTCCCAGCAGATCATCGACTTCTATGACGGCGAGATCTATCCCTGGGGCGTCGACATGACCACCGACGAAGGCCAGGCCTGCTTCGCCTACTATGCCTGGGGCAACGGCGGCGGCTTCACCGACGAGAACGGCGCCTGGGCGCTGAACTCCGACGAGAACGTGGAAGCGGTCGAGTACGTGGTCGGCCTGGTGAACAAGGGCTTCACCAACCCCAACCCCGCCACCCAGACCCGCTACGACCTGCAGGATATGTTTGCCGCCGGCAAGCTCGCCATGCTCATCGCGCCCAACCAGGTCCCCACCTATATCAAGGATAAGGGCGGCGACATCAACTTCGGCACCGCCGGTATCCCCGCTGCCGAGGGCAAGACGGCCGCTTCCGTCGGCGTGAAGGACGTCATGATGGCCTTCCGTGACGACGAGGCCGATCAGGATGCCCGCAATGCCGCCATCGGCAAGTTCATGGAGTTCTTCTATCGTCCCGAGAACTATGTCGGCTGGGTCAGCATGGAGGACTTCCTGCCCGCCGTCAACTCCGCCGTTGAGGCGCTGGTCGAGGCCAATCCCAGCTTCGCTGCCTGGCTCGACGTTCTGGCCGGCTGCAAGTTCTATCCCACCTCGATGGCCGAGTGGGCCCAGGTCCGCCAGGGTGTCACCACCGTCGAGCAGGAGGCTCTGAACGGCGGCGATGTCCGTACGCTGCTGGATGCTCTCCAGGCCGAGATCGCCGGCTGAACCAGTTCTTTGCACGGACCCGGCTGAACAGCCGGGTCCGTTTTTTCCATGATTCCGACCCGAAAGGGGGAAGCTCTATGAATTCCGTACAAGGCAAACGCAAGTGGGAGCCCTATGTCTGGCTCCTGCCGAGCTTCGCGCTGATCGCTGTCTTTGTCGTTTTCCCGATCCTGATCGTCTTCAAGCTCTCCGTCAGCGAGATATCGCAGGCGGGCGTTATCGGAGACTTTGTCGGCCTGCAGAATTTCCGGGACGCGGTGAAGCTCCCCGCGTTCAAAACCGTCATGCTCAACACCCTCTGGTGGGTGCTCTCGGTCGTCGGGCTCTCGACGATCCTGGGCTTCATCGTCGCCATGGTGCTGAACCAGAAGTTCCGCGGCCGCAAGATCGCGCGCGCGATCCTTGTCTTTCCCTGGGCGACCTCGCTGGTCATCCAGGCCTCCGTCTGGAACTATATCATCAAATTCGAGTACGGCAGCCTCAACAACGTCCTGCTGAACCTCGGCATCATCAACCAGGCGATCAACTGGCGCTCCTCCTACACGGTGGAATTCATCTGGGAGTGCGGCGTCGGCATCTTCGTCACCGTGCCCTTCGTGGCCTTCTGCGTGCTCTCGGGCCTGCAATCCATCGACGGGACGCTCTACGAGGCGGCCACCGTGGACGGGGCCGGCTTCTGGGATAAACTCTGGAAGATCACGCTGCCGCTGGTCAGGCCCTCCCTGACCGTGAGCACCGTTTTGAATATCATCTACGTCTTCAACTCCTTCCCCATCGTCTACACCATGACCAAGGGCGCCCCCGCGCACAAGACCGACACCATGATCACCTACCTCTACATGCTCAGCTTCTATGAGCGGAAGAAGGGTCCGGCGACGGCGCTCTCGGTGATCGGCTTCCTGATCCTCTGCGTCTGCGCGGGCGTGTACATGCTCGGCGTCATGCGAAAGGAGGAAGAGCTGTGAAGAGCCCGGAACTCAAGGGCCGGAACCGCCGCGCGCTCGCGCTGCTGCTGCTCGGCCTGATCCTCGCGCTGATCCTGATGAGCCTGCCGCTCTACAGCTTCAACGCCGCGGTCTACACCAAGAAATCCTCCAACACCTTCGTGGGCGACGAGAAGTATCAGAGTGCGCGCGCCGAGGTCGAAGAGAAGGCGGAGGGATTCCGCGCCCAGGGCTTTGACGTGGAGATCAACGAGACGGTCACCGAGCGCGTGAACTCCAAGGGGGAGACGACCTCCCTGATCGCCTTCACGATCGACCAGAAGCTGAGCCGGAGCCTCTTCGCCTTCTGGAGGACCGCGCTGCCCGCGGGGCACGTTTTCCGCGCGATGCTGCTCTGCGCCCTCGGCTCGGCCCTCTGCGCGGCGCTGGGTCTGCGTGGTTCGGAGGAGTTGCTGCCGAAGTATCTCGACGGGCGCTCCCGCGTCCTGCGCTCGGCGGCCGGCGTGCTCGCGCTGATCGCCCTGCTGCTGGTGCCCGTCTTTGTGATGATGAACAACTACGCCTTCGGGCGCGCCCTCGGCCTCTACAGCCAGGAGCTGCTCACCGAGGGGAAGGAGGCGCTCTATCAGCGGGTGGACCGCTTCCTCTTTGACGGCGGCGCCGGCGAGAACATCGACGCGGCGCTCAAGGGCCTGAGTGTCCGGCACTCCGGCATGCTGTGGCTGCTGCTGCCCGCCTTCGCGCTGATGCTGCTCTGCGCGGTGCAGATCCGCCATGCCGCGATCGAGAGCACGCTCCTGCGGGGCCTGCTGTATGTCTTCGTCACGGTCATGTGCGTGGTCGTGCTCTACCCCTATTACGTCATGCTGGTGACGGCCTTCCGCTCCAACGCGGAGACGCTGGACATGTATTTCCTGCACATGTTCCCGACCAAATGGATCTGGTCGAACCTGAGTGATATCGTCCACCGCGGCGTGCCGCGCTACCTGCTCAACTCCGTCTTCGTCGCGGGCGGCGCGACGCTGCTGGCCATGCTCTGCGGCATCCCCGCGGCTTACGCCATGGCCCGCATGAATTTCGCCGGCAAGAAGGCCTTCCTGGGCTTCGTCATCATGAGCCAGATGTTCTCGCCGGTCGTGCTGCTCATCGGCATCTCCCAGCTCATGAACACCCTGCACCTCAACGACTCCGTCGTGGGCCTGATGCTCGTGAACGCCGCCTTCAACCAGGCCTTCGCGGTGTGGCTGCTGCGCGGGACCTTCGTGTCCATCTCGCCGGAGATGGAGCAGGCCGCGCTGATCGACGGCTGCGGCACCGTCTCGGCGCTCGTCCGCGTGCTGCTGCCGATGGCGGCGCCCGGCATCGTGACGGCGCTGATCTTCGTCTTCATCAACGCCTGGAACGAGTACACGATCTCCACGGTGCTGATCTCCACCGCGTCGAACCGCCCGATCACGGTCGGCATCACGCAGTTCAGCTCCTTCAACATGATCGAGTGGCAGTACCTCTTCGCGGCCTCGCTGCTGGCCACGATCCCGGTCGTGATCCTCTTCATGTCGATCGAAAAGCACCTCACCGCCGGCCTGACCTCCGGCGGCGTGAAGGGATAAAAAAGCACAACAAACAGGCCGGCTCCGAAGAGCCGGCCTGCTTGTTGCGGCAGGAACGGACGACAGGCAACAGAAGAACTCCCTCCCTATGACAAATGACACTTCGCCTCTATTATCTGTCATCAAAAAAAGCCCGGAATTCCGGGCTTTTTTCGTGTTTATGACAAATGACACTTCTTTTTTATTCTGTCAGCTCCAGCGTTCCGAAGAACTCCGGGCGGTGGAAATCCGGCGACGGCGTCTCCACGGGGCTCCAGGCCGCGTAGTGCGGCGCCGGCGTCTTATCCCCGCAGGAATAGAAGTTCCCCCGCAGGCGCAGCCCGCGCCGCGGCGTGACGCCGAGCAGCGCCTCCAGCAGCGCCGCCGGGATCCTAAGCGTGAGCGCCCAGCCCGCGGCGGTCGTCTCCGCCTCGGCCTGCGGCAGGGGGACGCCCAGCTCCCGCAGGAACCGCCGCTCATGCCGGTCCGGGCCGATCGAGGCGCGCAGCGCGGCGTTCGCGTTGGCCTCCAGATTGATATAGGTTTTTCCGTCCGCCGAGAAGAAGAACTCCAGGCAGCTGTCCTCCCAGACCGCCGAGTCCGGCGCGGTGTTCACGGCCCGGGTCGGGGCGGCAAAGCTCTCCAGCCGGACGAGCAGCGCCCCCTCCGTCCAGACGGCTTTTGCCTCGGCGGCGGGCGGCGATTCGGGCGACCAGCGGCAGGGGAGCAGCGGCGCGGCCGGGACGGCGCTCCAGTCCGGCGTACCGGCGGCATAGGGGATCGCGTAGTGTTTTCCGGTGTTCGTTTCCATGGCGGAGCCTCCTTTGTTCGATGCCATCGGTATATGGATCAGTATACCACAGCGGGGCGCCGGCGGGACATGGCAACTTGCCCAAAAAACGGGCGCCGCTTTTGTGCAAGGAGTAAAATTAATTTCAAACAGGCGTTTTTGTGAAAAAAACTTTCAAAAACCGATTGACAGAACGGCTTTTCTTCGGTAGAATCCAGACATAAGCAGCGGCGGGGAGACCGCCGCGAAAAAAGACTTTATCAATCTTTAAGGAGGAAAAACATGAAGAAACTGCTTGCTGTTATGCTGGCGCTGGTCATGGTCTTCGCTCTCGCCGCGCCCGTCGCGTCCGCTGCGGACGACGTCGAGATCACGCTGTGGACCTATCCCATCGGCGGATGGGGCAACTCCGAAGTGGTCGACGAGCTGATCGCCGGCTTCGAGGCCGCCAATCCCGGCGTCAAGGTCACGGTCGAGTTCCTGGCCTACGCCGACGGCGACGACAAGGTCAACACCGCCCTCGAGGGCAAGGCCGCGCCCGACCTGATCATGGAAGGTCCCGAGCGTCTGGTCGCCAACTGGGGCGCCAAGGGCTACATGGTCGACATCGCCGATCTGTGGGATGACGCCGATAAGGAAGAGATCCTGCCCGTCGTCCAGGCTGCCTGCTTCAACGCTGCCGGCGAGAGCTATGAGTATCCCCTCTGCATGACCGCCCACTGCATGGCTGTCAACCTCAACCGCTTCCAGGCTGTCGGCGCCGACAAGTACCTCGACCTCGACACCCACACCTGGACCACCGAGGACTTCGTCGCGGCCGTTGAGCTGCTCGCTGCCGACAATCCCAACGTCGCTGCCGTGTTCTGCGGCGGCCAGGGCGGCGACCAGGGCACCCGCGCTCTGATCAACAACCTCTACAGCGGCACCTTCACCGATGCTGAGCACACCAAGTACACCGCCGACTCCGAGGAGAACGTCAAGGCGCTCGAGCTGCTGACCGGCCTTGAGGGTGTGAACTTCGATCCCGCCATCGTCGGCGGCGACGAGATCAACCTCTTCCGCCAGGGCATCCTGGACATGGCCTTCTGCTGGAACATCGGTGCGCAGCTGAACACCGACAACAATGACGCCGGCCTCACCAACGACGGTGACGAGATCGTCTGCATGGCCTTCCCGAGCGATGACGGCGTGCCCGAGCTCTGCGGCGGCATCTGGGGCTTCGGTATCTTTGACAACGGCGACGCTGCCAAGATCGAGGCCGCCAAGACCTTCATCAAGTACATGGCTGACAGCGCCGCCACCGCGGACGCCGTCAAGGCTTCCAACTACTTCGCCGTGCGCGACAAGTCCGACGACGTCGACCTCTCCAACATCTACGAGGGCAACGACATCATGAGCGAGTACACCAAGCTCATGCCCTTCCTGGGCGACTACTATCAGGTCGTTCCCGGCTGGGCCGAGGCCCGTACCGCCTGGTGGAACATGCTCCAGCAGGTCGGGGCCGGCGCGGACGTGACCGAGGCTGTGGCCGCCTTCTGCGAGACTGCCAACGCGGCCGCCGGCGCCTGAGTCCGGCGAACAAGATCATCTGAATCCTGAGTAAAGGGTGCGCACCCTCCCTGCGTCAGCGCAGGGAGGGTGTCCTTTTGGACTTCTGCTATACTCCGAAATAAGGAAAGGAGTTTTCTCCCTATGGGCAAATCATCCTCCGGCCTGAGCCGGGCCCTGGTGCGGCGGGAGACGATCGCGGGCTACCTCTTCCTCCTGCCGAGCCTTTTCTTCTTTATCACCTTTGTGGTGTACCCCATGTTCATGTGCATCTACACCAGCTTCTTCGACTCGAACATGGGCCGGAACACCGTGGATACCTTCATCGGCTTCGGCAACTATAAGGAGCTGCTCGGCGACCAGGTCTTCCTCGGCGCACTGAAAAACACGCTGACCATCGTGGTCGTCGCCGTGCCCACGGTCTGCGCCTTCTCGCTGTGGGTCGCCTCGGCCATTACCGATATGAAGCCCGCGCTGACCTCCGCCTTCCGCGTGATCTTCTACCTGCCGGTCGTCACCGGCTCGGTCGCGGTCACCGTCGTGTGGAAGTGGATGTACAACAACTACTACGGCATCTTCAACTACCTGCTCAAGGGCGCAGGACTCATTGAGAAGAACATCAACTGGCTGGGTGACGCGCGCTACGCGCTCTGGTGCATCATCCTGATCCTGTTCACGACCTCCGTCGGCCAGCCGATCGTGCTCTATGTTTCCGCTCTCGGCAACGTCGACCAGTCCCTCGTCGAGGCGGCCGAGGTCGACGGCGCGACGCGGACCCAGGTTTTCTGGAAGATCAAGTGGGCCCAGATCATGCCGACCACGCTGTATATCCTGGTCATCACCACCATCAACTCTTTCCAGTGCTTTGCGCTGATCCAGCTGCTGACCTCGGGCGGCCCGAACCACAGCACCGACACGATCATGTACTACATCTACTACACGGCCTTCAAGCTCTACCGCTACGGCTACGGAAACGCCATGGGTGTGGTGCTGATGATCATCATCGCGGTGCTCTCGGCCATCCAGTTCAAGCTGGGCCAGTCCAAGGATTAAGGGGGTGTGGGCATGAGAAATCAGAAATCAACGGCCTACCGCGTGTTCGCGCTGGTCATGGTCATCCTCCTCGCGATCCTCTTCACCTTCCCGCTCTACTGGATCATCACCGGCTCCTTCAAGACCGGCAAGGAGATCAACGCCACGACCCCGGTCTGGTGGCCGAGCGAGTGGACGATGAAGAACTACGAAAAGCTGATGAGCAAGTTCAAGGTGCCGCTCTGGGAGTTCGCCCTGCCCTTCGGGCAATACTTCACCGAGGACGGCACCGCACCGGTGATCTCCGCGGGTCCGACGGTCCCGGCGGCGATCCGCTGGCTGCTGAACACGGTCTGGATGGCGGTGGCCTCCATGCTGCTGACCTGCCTGACCGCGGCGCTCGCCGGCTATGCGCTCGCCAAGAAGCGCTTCGTCGGACGAACGCTGGTCTTTACCCTGATCGTCTGCGCCATGGCGCTGCCCAAGCAGGTCATCCTGATCCCGCTGATCCGGGAGATGTCCGCCCTGAAGCTCTACAATACCGCGAGCGCGGTGGTCTATCCCATTGTCGGCTGGCCCTTCGGCGTGTTCCTGATGAAGCAGTTTGCTGAGAGCATTCCGGGCGAGATCCTCGAGGCCGCGCGCATCGACGGCGCGGGCGAGCTCAAGACCTTCAACACGATCGTCTATCCGATGATCAAGCCGGGTGTCGGAGCGCTCGCGATCTTCACCTTCATCAGTTCCTGGAACGACTACTTCATGCAGCTCATTATGCTCTCCTCGACGAAGAACCTGACCATCTCCCTCGGCATCGCGAACATGCAGGCCGAGAACTCGACGGACTTCGGCCTGATCATGGCGGGCGCGGCCTTCGCCGCGGTCCCGATCATCATCGTGTTCGTCATCTTCCAGAAATACTTTACCAAGGGCATCACCATGGGTGCCGTCAAGGGATAAGGAGAAACCATGAGAGATCTGAAAAAATATGCGGGTATTTTCCCAGCCTTCTACGCCTGCTACGATGAGACGGGCGCCGTCTCCGCGGAGCGCACGCGCGCGCTGACCGAGTACCTGATCGGCAAGGGCGTGACCGGCCTCTACGTCGGCGGCTCTTCCGGCGAGTGCATCTACCAGTCGGTGGCCGAGCGCAAGCTCGTGCTCGAGAACGTCATGGCCGTCGCGAAGGGGCGCATCGTCATCATCGCGCACGTCGCCTGCAACAACACGGCCGACAGCATGGAGCTCGCGGCCCATGCCGAGAGCCTGGGCGTCGACGCCATCGCGGCCATCCCGCCCATCTACTTCCATCTGCCGCCCTACGCCATCGCGGACTACTGGAACGACATCTCCTCCGCCGCGCCGCACACGGACTTCATCATCTACAACATCCCGCAGCTCGCGGGCGTCGCGCTGAGCGGCGCGCTGCTGCGCGAGATGCTTCGCAATCCCTGCGTGATCGGCGTGAAGAACTCCTCCATGCCCGTGCAGGACATCGAGATGTGGCGCGACGAGGGCGCGATCGTCTTCAACGGCCCGGACGAGCAGCTCGCCTCCGGCCTGGTGGCCGGCGCGATCGGCGGCATCGGCGGGACCTACGGCGCGATGCCGGAGCTCTACCTCAAGATCTTCGAGCTCATCGGCCGCGGCGAGATCGCCGGCGCGCGCGAGATCCAGGACGCCTGCTGCCACATCATCTACAAGATGTGCTCCTGCCATGGCAACATGTACGCCGCCATCAAGGAGATCCTGCGCCTGAACGGCGGCCCGGACGTCGGCTCGGTGCGCAAGCCGCTCGCCGCGCTGACGGAAGAGGATAAGGCGATCTGCGCCTCCGCCGCGGCGGACATCCGCGACGCGATCGCGAAGTATTGCTGACAAGCACAGACAAAAAGACACGGGCCTGCCGTCAAGACGGCAGGCCCACCGCATTGGTTTTTAACGGAAAGGGAGGATGCGCGATGCTTTTCAAGAACGCGGACATTTTCAGAGGCGAGGGCTTTCGCCGCGGGAGCTTCCGGGTGGAGGACGGGCTCTTCACCGAGATTCTGGACACGGTCCCGGCGGAGGACGGTCTCGACCTGCAGGGCGCGGCCGTGATCCCGGGCCTCGTGGATATCCACACCCACGGCAACAGCGGGGCGGACTTCTCCGACGGGGACTACGAGGGGCTTAAAAAAATGGCGGCCTACTCGGCGCGCAGCGGCGTGACCTCGTTTGCGCCGACTTCGATGACCCTGCCCTACGAGACGCTCGCGCAGGCCTTCGCGACGGGCCGCCGTCTCCGGGACGAGCAGCCGCGCGGCTGCGCCCGGATCATGGGCATCCACATGGAGGGGCCCTTCTTCTCCGAGAAGAAAAAGGGCGCGCAGAACGCGGCCTATCTGCGCCTGCCGGACGCGGAGGCCTTCCGAAAGCTCCAGGAGGGCTGCGGCGGGCTGATCCGTCTTGCGGACGTCGCGGCGGAGCTCGAGGGCGCGGAGGAATTCACGCGGGCGGTCAGCGCGCTCTGCACGGTCTCGATCGCGCACACCGACGCCGACTATGAGGCCGCCTGCCGTGTCTTCGACGCGGGCGCCCGGCACGTCACGCACCTCTTCAACGCCATGCCGCCCCTGCACCACCGCAAGCCCGGCGTCATCGGCGCCGCGGCGGAGCGGGAGGACGTGGTCGCGGAGCTCATCGGCGACGGGCTGCATATCCACCCGAGCGTGATCCGGCTGGCCTTCCGGCTCTTCCCGGAGCGGCTCTGCATCATCTCCGACTCGCTGCGCTGCTGCGGCATGCCGGAC
This sequence comes from Eubacteriales bacterium, assembly GCA_030531505.1. GTDB lineage: Bacteria > Bacillota > Clostridia > Oscillospirales > Oscillospiraceae > Limivicinus. The sequence continues at coordinate 20,526 of JAUNNH010000009.1, read as the reverse complement.
GGGGAGTACGAGCTCGGCGGCCAGGCGATCTGGCTCAAGGGCCGCCTCGCGACACTCGCGGACGGGACCATCGCGGGCTCGGCCTCGAACCTCTACGACTGCCTGCTGACCGTGATCGGCTGCGGCGTGCCCGCGGCGCAGGCGATCCGCGCGGCGACGATCCTGCCGGCGAGGGAGCTCGGCTGCGCGGAGAAGATCGGCTCCATCGAGCCCGGCAAATACGCGGACTTCGTCGTCTGCGGACCGGAGCTTGCACGGCGCGCGGTCTACCTCGGCGGCGAACGCCTGGACTGAAGGACCGGCCATGATCAAGGACGTCTATCAGAAGGACAAGGACTGCGAGCAGGCGCTCTTCGACGCGCTCTATACCATCATGCTCACAACGCCCCTCGACAAGATCAGCGTCACGCAGATCCTGGAAGAGGCGCATGTGAGCCGCTCGGGCTTTTACCGGCGCTACCGCGACAAGTACGACCTGCTCAATCGCAGCTATGAGAAGATCCTGGAGACCACGCTCTTCACCTTCCACGACGGCAACTCCTGGCGCGACTCGATCGAGCGGATCTACCGGGTGATCGGGGAGCACTGGCTCTTCTTCCGCAACGCCTTCCACTCCGCCGACCGCAATTCCCTCAGCCACTATATCTTCGAGCGCACGCTGCGCCTGGAGAAGGACGTGCTGCGTCAGCACGGCGTCGACCCCGAGGACCCTGCCAACGCCTACCGGCTCATCGCCTACGTCTCCGGCGGTCTGGCCGTCACGCAGAGATGGGTGGAGGACCGGGCGGAGCTGCCGCTGGAGCAGCTGGTCACGATCCTGTATGAGAACGTCCCGGACGCCTTCCGGGCCTACTTCACCTGACAGGGGAACGTCCCGACAGAGTGAAACAATTTGTCAAAAAAGTCTCAATCGCGGCGGGAACGCTTGTCTTTCCCGCCGCGATTTTTTATAATGATTATCGGATGGCGAGAACGATCGCAAATTCGATCGTTCTCGCTGCCAAACGACAAGTTTGGCAGCGAATGACCCAAAGGGTCATTCGCCCGATGCTCATTGAAATGAATACATGGCCAAACAGCTAAGCTGTTTGGCTGCGCGGCAAAGCCGCGCGGCGAAAAGCTTTTTGGCTTTTCGCTATCATATAGTCATTATAATGACTATACTGAAAAGCAGGAAAAACCTATAAAACGAATAAAACAGGAGGAAACAACAGCATGAAAAACCTTTCCCGCAGACAGTTCCTGAAGTCCGGCGCCGCCGTTGCGGCGGCCGGTCTGATCGGCAGCGTCGTCCCGGCTGTGAAGGCCGGCGCCGAGGAGCCCGGCTTCGACCGTGAGGTCGACGTGCTCATCATCGGCGGCGGCGGCACCGGCGTGGCCGCGGCCTGCGAGGCGGCCGAGGCCGGCGCCGAGGTCCTGGTCGTGGAGAAGCTCGGCTTCATGGGCGGCTCCACGCTCATGTCCGGCGGCATGATCCACGCCTGGGGCACCGACGAGCAGGCGGAGTTCACCGGCACCACCGACGACAGCGCGGAGCTCATGTTCCAGTACTACAAGGGCTGCGGCGGCACCTACATCGACGACGAGGTCTGCTACGACATGTGCGAGGGCAGCCACGACGACTTCCTGTGGTGCAAGGAGTGCGGCATCAACTACGTCACGGTCTTCGGCGTGCCCGACATCCCCGGCCTGAACGAGTACATCCGTCCCCGTATCCACCTGCCCGGCGACGAGACCTCCGGCACGGCCGGCATCCCCGGTCTCGGCCACTTCCACGTCGATCCGATCTGGGCGCGCGCTCAGGCGGCCGGCGCGGTCTGCGAGACCAACACCGCGGGCAAGAAGCTCCTCACCAACGAGAACGGCGCGGTCATCGGCGCGATCGTCGAGAAGGACGGCCAGGAGATCCGCATCAAGGCGCGCAAGGGCGTCGTCCTCGCCACCTCCGGCTACGACCACAACCTCGAGATGGCCAAGGGCATGAGCAAGTCCCAGTACATCGCGCTGACCGAGCCCGGCAACATCGCCGGCTCCTGCGTCGGCAACACCGGCGACGGCATCCGCATGGGCATGGAGGTCGGCGCGGGCCTGGCCGGTATCGGCGGCGGCATCAACGTCAGCCTCAACGGCTCCATCGGCCGCGATCCCACCAGCAACATCGGCGGCTGCACCACCGGTATCTCCGTCAACAAGTACGGCCAGCGCTTCGTCGATGAGTGGTGCCAGTACGGCTACTACATGAACGCGGTCTTCAACCAGGACGACCACATCAGCTGGACCGTCACCGACCAGGCCGCGGTCGACCGCGAGGGCGGCACGGCCATGGGCTTTACCTCCGAGGATCTCTCCGCGGACGTCGAGGCCGGCAGCGTCGTCAAGGCCGACACCATCGAGGAGCTCGCCGAGGCGATCGGTGTGAGCGCCGAGGGCCTCAAGAGCACCCTCGCCACCTGGAACGCCGACTGCGCCAAGGGCGTCGACACCGCCTTCGGCAAGACCCAGTGCCTCAATCCCATCGAGGTCGGTCCCTTCTACGCCGCGAAGACCCAGACCTATAACCTGGGCACCCTGGGCGGCCTGAAGATCAACACCGACGCGCAGGTCTGCCGCTTCGACGGCACGCCCATCGAGCACCTCTACGCCGGCGGCCTCTGCTCCGGCGGCTGGGCGGGCCTCTTCTATCCCGGCTCCGGCACGGCGGTCCTCTCCACCGTGCACTGGGGCAGAAAGGCCGGACGCAACGCCGCGGCCAACGAAGCCCTGTAAAGAAAGCTCCGCAAGACTTGACCGGCTCCCCGCAAGGGGAGCCGGTTTTTTTCGGCAAAACTGTATAAATATGCTGCCGGATGGAGAAAAAAACCAAAAAAATCTTGTCAAGACACGTCGGGCATGCTATAGTAGAATATAGTCTTTTGATGTACCGTATGCACTTCAAAAGAAGCAAACGAGGCGCTTTCACCGGTCCGCCGGGGGAGAGGCTTCAAAAAAATGTAAGGAGGAAACTATGAAAAAGCTGCTTTCCCTTCTGCTTGCGCTGACTATGGTGTTCGCGCTGGCGGCCATCGGAATGCCCACCGCCGCTGCCGAGGAAGAGTTCCACATCGGCATCATCACCGGCTCCGTCTCCCAGAGTGAGGACGACCGCCGCGGCGCCGAGGCCTTCCAGGCCAAGTACGGCGAGGATATGGTCAAGCTGGCCATCTATCCCGACAACTTCACCGAAGAGCTCGAGACCACCATCCAGACCATCGTCAACATGTCCGACGATCCTCTGATGAAGGCCATCATCGTCAACCAGGCCGTTCCCGGCACCGCCGAGGCCTTCCGCCAGATCAAAGAGCGCCGTCCCGACATCATCTGCATCGCCGGTGAGTCCCACGAGGATATCGCCCTGATCGAGAGCGCCGCCGACCTGACCACCAACAACGACTTCGTCGCCCGCGGCTACCTGATGATCCGCACCGCGCACGAGCTCGGCTGCGACACCTTCGTGCACATCTCCTTCCCGCGCCACATGTCCTATGAGACCATGAGCCGCCGCGTGGCCGTCATGAAGGCCGCCTGCGAGGAGTTCGGCATGAACTTCGTGCTCGAGACCGCTCCCGACCCCACGACGGACGTCGGTGTTGCCGGCGCCCAGGCCTACATCCTTGAGAAGGCCCCCGAGTGGATCGAGAAGTACGGCAAGAACTCCGCTTACTTCTGCACCAACGACGCGCACACCGAGCCTCTGCTCAAGCAGCTCCTCGCCTACGGCGGCTGCTTCGTCGAGGCCGACCTGCCCTCTCCTCTGATGGGCTATCCCGGCGCGCTGGGTATTGACCTGACCGCCGAGGCCGGCGATTTCCCCGCCATCCTCGCCAAGGTTGAGGCCGCTGTCTGCGAGAAGGGCGGCGCCGACCGCTTCGGCACCTGGGCCTACTCCTACGGCTTCACCGTCTCCGCGGGCCTGGCCGAGCATGCCAAGAACGTCATCGAGGGCAACAGCGAGCTCTGCGACCTCGACGATATCTCCGCTGCCTTCAGCGTGTACTCTCCCGGCGCCGAGTGGAACGGCTCTGCCTTCACCAATGCCGAGACCGGCGTCAAGTCCGAGAACTTCTTCCTGATCTATCAGGATACCTACATCATGGGCAACCCGGGCCACTACATGGGCTCCACCGAGATCGAGATCCCCGAGAAGTACTTCACCGTCAAGTAAGCAGCGGGACCCTGATCGTCAACTAAATCAATGGGGGGAGGAAGTTCTCTTCCTCCCCCTGTTTTCAGGTAGGGTATGGATATGCAGACAAACAGCCCCCCGCTATTGGAAATGCGGAACATCAAAAAGGACTTCTTCGGCAACCAGGTCCTGACCGATATCAACCTCACCCTGCGTGAGGGCGAGGTGCTCGGCCTCTGCGGCGAAAACGGCGCGGGCAAGAGCACGCTCATGAAGATCCTCTTCGGTATGGATGTCATCCGGGAGACCGGCGGCTACGAGGGCGACATCCTCCTCAACGGGGAGAAGGTCAGCTTCAGCACGCCCTTTGATGCGCTGGAGGCCGGCATCGGCATGGTGCACCAGGAGTTCTCGCTGATCCCCGGCTTCACCGCCGCGGAGAACATCGTGCTCAACCGCGAGCCGAAAAAGCGCAACATCGTCTCCGAAATCTTCGGAGAGCGTATGGATACGCTCAATTACAGCGAAATCACCGGCCGGGCCGAGGCCGCCATCGACAAGATGGGCTTTAAGATCGACAAGGGCATGCGCATCAATGAGATGCCCGTCGGCCATAAACAGTTTACCGAGATCGCACGCGAGCTCAGCAAGGAACAGCTCAGGCTGCTCATCCTCGACGAGCCGACGGCGGTCCTCACCGAAAAGGAGGCGGAAGCCCTCCTCAGCTCGATCCGGTCCATGTCCGAGAGGGGCATCGCCGTGATCTTCATCACGCACCGGCTGCATGAGATCCTGTCGGTGTGCGATACGGTCGTCGTCATGCGGGACGGCTACGTCGTCAAAGACGTGCCCGCGGCGGAGACCAATGTGAACGAGATTTCAAAATGGATGGTCGGCCGGAACGTCGGTTCCGCCGGCAGCCGTGACATACGCGATCAGGGCGAGGCGAGGACGATCCTCTCCATCCGCAGGCTCTGGGTCGATATGCCGGGCGAGACGGTGCGCGACGTCAGTCTCGACGTGCGGGAGGGCGAGATCCTCGGGATCGGCGGCCTCGCCGGCCAGGGCAAGCTCGGCATCCCCAACGGGATCATGGGCCTCTACGAGGCCGGCGGCAGCGTGGAGCTCGACGGGAAGCCCATCCCGCTCAATTCCCCGCGCAAGTGCCTCGACGCCTCCCTCGCCTTCGTGTCGGAGGACCGGCGCGGCGTGGGCCTGCTGCTCGACGAGACGCTCGAGTGGAACATCGCCTTCCCGGCGATGCAGGTGCAGAACAAGTTCCTCAAGAACTATCTCGGCGGCCTCGTGAAATGGCGCGATGAGAAGGCCATCCGCGAGGTGACCGAGCGCTACATCGACGAGCTCGCCATCAAGTGCACCGGCTCCAAGCAGAAGGCGCGCGAGCTCTCCGGCGGCAACCAGCAGAAGGTCTGCCTGGCCAAGGCCTTCGCGCTCGAGCCGAAGTTCCTCTTCGTCTCCGAGCCGACCCGCGGCATCGACATCGGCGCCAAGGCGCTGGTGCTCGACGCGCTCAAGAAATTCAACCGCGAGAGCGGCGTCACGGTCGTGATGATCTCCTCCGAGCTCGAGGAGCTGCGGCAGATCTGCGACCGCATCGCCATCGTCTCCGGCGGCCGGATCGCCGGCATCCGCCCGGCGTCGGCTCCCTCCGAGGAGTTCGGTATGCTGATGGTCAGCATGGTAAAGTGAGGTGAAGCGGCATGAACGAAACCTTATCCGATATCCATAACGAGACCCTGCGCGACCGCATCAAGGCCATGGTCGCGGCGCTCGGCCTGCCGCGCCTCATCATCGCGGGCTTCCTGCTGCTGCTCTTCATCGCGGCGCCCTTCGTCGGCGCGGACTTCTGGACGCAGATCAGCAACACCATCAACCGCTTCAGCTGGAACGCCGTCATGGTGCTCGCCATGGTGCCGATGATCCACTCCGGCTGCGGGCTGAACTTCGGTCTGCCGCTCGGGATCATCTCGGGCCTGCTCGGGGCGACGCTCTCCATCGAGCTCGGCTTCACGGGGCCGCTGAGCTTCGTGATGGCGATCCTGATCGCCACCCCCTTCGCGCTGGTTCTCGGCGCGGTCTATGGCTGGCTGCTCAACAAGATCAAGGGCGGCGAGATGATGATCGCGACCTATGTCGGCTTCTCCTCCGTCTCCTTTATGTGCATGATGTGGCTGCTCCTGCCCTACCACAGCCCGACGATGGTCTGGGGCCTCTCCGGCAAGGGCCTGCGCACCACGATCTCGCTGGAGGGCTTTTACGACAAGGTGCTCGCGAACATCCTGCAGATCAACATCGGCAAGCTCTCCATCCCGACCGGGACGCTCCTGTTCTTCGCGCTGCTGGCCTTCCTGATGTGGGCCTTCCTGCACACCAAGACCGGCACCGCCATGACCGCCGTCGGCTCCAACCCCACCTTCGCGCGCGCGGCCGGCGTGAACGTCGACAAGATGCGCCTGCTCTCCGTCATCATGTCCACCTGGCTCGCCGCCATCGGCATCCTCGTGTATGAGCAGGGCTTCGGCTTCATCCAGCTCTATATGGCGCCCTTCTACATGGCGCTGCCCGCCGTCTCGGCCATCCTGATCGGCGGCGCGAGCGTCAACAAGGCCACGATCGGCCATGTCATCCTCGGCACCTTCCTCTTCCAGGGCATCGTCACCATGACCCCGACGGTCATGAACAGCGCGATCCACATGGATATGAGCGAGGTCATCCGCGTCGTCGCCTCGCAGGGCATGATCCTGTACGCGCTGACAAGGAAAACGGAGGTGACGAAATGAAAAACGAGAGCTTCGGGAAGAAGATCCTCAGCTTCATCGGCAACAACTCCGTTCCGATCCTGTTCGTCCTGATCTGCATCGTCTGCATCCCCATCTCCGGCTTCTCGGCGAGCTATCTGATCAATGAGATCGTGACCCGTATGGGGCGCAACATCTTCCTCATCCTCTGCCTGCTGATCCCCATCATGGCCGGCATGGGCCTGAACTTCGGCATGACTCTCGGCGCCATGGCGGCGGAGCTCGCCCTGATCCTGGTCTCCGACTGGCAGATCTGGGGCATCCCCGGCGTCGTCCTCGCCATGATCCTGTCGATCCCGTTCTCCATCGTGCTCGGCACGCTCTGCGGCAAGATCCTGAACATGGCCAAGGGCCGCGAGATGATCACGAGCTACATCATCAGCTTCTTCATGAACGGCGTGTACCAGCTGGTCGTGCTGTATATGATGGGGCCCATCATCCCGATCAAGCACGCCAATGTCAAGCTGCCGCGCGGCTACGGCATCCGCAACTCCGTCGACCTGATCCACATGCGCCAGTGCCTCGATAACCTCCTGGCCGTGCGCATCAAGGGCGTGAAGATCCCGGTGCTGACCTTTATCATCATCGCGCTGCTCTGCCTCTTCATCGTCTGGTTCCGGCGCACCAAGCTGGGGCAGGACATGCGCGCGGTGGGCCAGGATATGGATGTGGCGCGCGACGCGGGCATCAACGTCGAGCGCACGCGCATCATCTCCATCGTCATGTCCACGGTCCTCGCGGGCTTCGGCATGGTGATCTATCTCCAGAACATGGGCAATATCGCCACCTACAGCTCACACTCGCAGATCGGCATGTTCTGCATCGCGGCACTGCTGGTCGGCGGCGCCTCGGTCGACAAGGCCTCCATCGGCAACGTCTTCCTCGGCGTCATATTGTTCCACACGATGTTCATCGTGGCGCCCAAGGCCGGCGCGATGATCACGGGCGACTCCATGATCGGCGAGTACTTCCGCGTCTTTGTCTCCTACGCCGTCATCACGCTCTCGCTCATCCTGTATGAGACCAAGAAGCGCAAGAACAAGAGCATGGTCGGGCAGCAGCTCGCCCAGGCTCAGAAGGACGAGGAGGCGGGAAAAGCATGAACAAGACAAGACGCCTGCTGTTCCGGCTCGGAACGCTGCTCGTCCTGCTCGCCATCGCCGCCTGGATGATGGTCATCGGCCGCGGGCACACCGTTTACTTTGACAACAAGAAGCTCGAGTACGAGGGTACGACCTACGATCCGCCCTACAAGGTCACGATCTATGTCGGCGGCGAACAGGCCGCGAAGCTCAACGCCAAGGAGCGCGGCATGGCCACCGCCATCGGCCAGGACTTCGAGATGGAGCTCAAGATCATGGAGGTCAAGGGCGGAGACGAGACGCGCGAGACCTATCAGATCAAGCTGCCCCGGAATCTCGACGGTATCGTCGTGAACCTGCCGGGCTTCCTGGCGGGCCTGCCCGAGGAGGCCTGGATGAGCGAGTTCGTCCCCATGGTGACGCAGGAGACGGTCGAGGAAGAGGTCCCCGCCGGCGACGAGTTCGGCATGGAGGACATCGGCGACTTCTGATCCGCACACAGCAAGTGAACAGGCCTGACCGGCTCCCCGCAGGGGGAGCCGGTTTTTGTGCGGGCGAAACGATAGCTCCTTTTTATGAGGCGATAACATTTTTTAATGTATGATTTTAAACACAGCTCTTGACCCGGGGAGGGGATGGTGGTACTGTTTATACAGAGAATCCCCGCTTGTCAAAAACGGGGAAGGGAAAGACGCGTATAAAAGGAGGAAAAAAACCATGAAAAAAGTCCTGATCTGGACGCTGATCCTAAGCCTCTGCCTGGCTCTGACAGCGGCGCCGGCCATGGCTGACGGCATGTACACGCCCGGCAGCTACACCGGCACCGGCACCGGCCACGAGGAGGGGATTAGCGTCACCGTTACGGTGGACGAGACCAGCATCACCGATGTCGTGATCGACGTCTCGCACGAGACGCCGATGATCGGCGGCCTCGCGGGCGAGGAGCTCGCGGCGCAGATCCTTGCGGCCCAGGGCGCCGAGATCGACGGCGTGACGGGCGCGACCGAGACGAGCGGCGGCGTGCGCCGCGCGGTGGCCGACGCGCTGGCCCAGGCGATGGGCGGCGCGGCTGCGGCGGAGAAGACCCCCGTCGCGGACGGGAGCTTCCAGGGTACGGCCCCGGGCTTTGGCCTGACCGGCCAGATGACCTGTGAGGTCAGCTTTGAAAACGGCGCCATCACCGGCATCGAGGTCGTCGAGGAGACCGACTCCCTGACCGGCGAGTGGTTCGCCAACGCCAAGGAGCTGCTGATCCCGCGCCTGCTCGAGCAGCAGTCCCTGGAGGTCGACGCCATCACCGGCGCCACCGCGTCCTCCAACGGCATCAAGAACTGTGTCGCCAAGGCGATCGAGGCCGCCGGCGGCGTAGCCGACGAGTGGTATACCCCGATCGAGAAGAGCAGCGAGACGGTCGTGATCGACGACTATGACGTCATCGTCGTCGGCCTCGGCGGCTCCGGCGTGCTGTCCTACTGCGCGGCGGCCGACCAGGGAGCGAGTGTCTTCGGCCTCGAGGCGGCCGGCAAGATCGGCGGCAACTCCGTCTGCACCTACGGCCCGATGGCCCTCAACAGCGAGTACCTGAAGGACCTCTTCAACAACGGCGAGGACTACATCAATCCCGACGAGGTCTATCAGGTCTGGATCGACTACGTCGAGAGCGAAGAGAAGGCCGATATCATCTCCGAGGCCGTCTATTCCTCCGGCGAGGCGCTGGACTACTACGTGGAGAACTTCGGCTTTGAGTTCGCGGGCCGCGGTCTGCTCGGCTCCTTCGTCATCCCGTCCTGGGACAAGGAGTGGTGCGTCTATACCGCCGACCCCGACACCGGCTGGAACATCCTCGGACCCAACAAGACCTATCAGTTCCTGCGCGCGATGGATATCGCCACCGCCAAGAACGAGAAGAACGCCTGGATGACCGAGCTGCGCGGCGAGAGCCTGATCTTCGATGACGACGGCGAGGTCGAGGGCGTGCTGGCCCGCTACTACGACGGCACCACTTATGAGATCTACGGCGACACCGTCATTCTCGCGACCGGCGGCTTCATGGGCAGCAACGAGATGATGATGGAGGTCTACGGCAGCTGCATCAACGCCATGGGCGACACCGTCAACGACGGCACCGGCATCCGCATGGGCCAGTCCGCGGGCGGCGCCACCTACGCGCTCAAGACCATGCCGATGGTCCACATCTCCCAGGTTGCGAACCTCATCCGCACCGATGACCTGACGGCGGACCAGAAAGCCGTCCTCACCGCCCTCGCCCTGACCACCGATATGCCGATGGTCACCACCGGCGGCGAGCCCTGGGGCAACACGAACCAGAGCGGCACCACGGACGACAAGGTCTCGGTCGAGATCGTGTTCGCGCCCGACTTCATGTACTACAACATTTACACCCAGGCGGATATCGACAGCATCCGCGAGAACGGTCTGAGCGAGGCCCAGGCGGCCGCGACCTCCTTCTTCCTGAGCCAGGGCGGCACGCTGCCCGCGGCCGGGACCCCGGTGGCGGACATCGATGAGATCCTCACGGTCGGCGCCTCCTTCAAGGACGTGCTGATCGCGGACAGCATCGAGGATCTCGCCGCCCAGATCGGCTGTGACGCGGCCGTGCTGAGCGAGACCCTCGGCGGCGTCGAAACGAGCTACTACGCCGTGCCCTGCACGAGCTGGTGCTACGGCACCGTCGGCGGCCTGGACGTCGACATCAACATGAACGTCCTGCGCGAGGACGGCACGCCCATCGAGAACCTCTTTGCGGTCGGCCAGGATTCCGAGGGCGTCTGCAACGTCGACGGCAAGGCCTACACCCCGTGGGGCGGCCAGGCCCAGTCCTGGACCTTCGTGTCCGGCAAGATCGCCGGCACCGCCGCGGCGGCCTACGCCATGGACTGATCCCCAGCATAAGACAAAAAAACAGGCTCCCTCGGGAGCCTGTTTTTTTCATGCTTTTCGTCTCAGGAGAAGACGCGGGCGATGACGCGATCGGCGAGCGTCCCGGCGAGGCCGAGGTCCGCAACGAGCTGGAAGAGCGTGTAGCGGGCGCGGGTCTCTTTGGCGTAGAGGAAGGTGTCACGCAGGACGGAGGCGTCCACGCCGATCTCCTGCGGCGTGCAGGGGCAGCCGATCTCCCGCAGCAGCGCGATGAGCTTTTCGGCGGCGGGCAGGGTGCTGATCTGGGCGCGGATGGCGTCCCACTGCGCCTGCATGCTGTCGATGCGCCGGAGGCGGCCGGGCAGGGCGTTTTTCTGCGCGCTGCGCTCGAGCGCGATGACCTCACCGGCGGCGGTGCCGTAGGCGCGGCGGATCTCCCGCTCCCAGGCGGCCTCGTCGAAGGCACGGGCGGCGGCGCGCGCCGCCTCGAAGTCCGGCGTGCCGAGGCTGAGAAGCTCCTCGGCCAGCATCAGCACCAGCACGGTGCCGACCGCGACCTGTTCGCCGTGCATCGCCCCCTCGCTGCCGCGCTGCTCGTTCACGACCTCCCAGTAGTGAGACATGTGGTGCTCGGCGCCGGAGGCGGGACGGGAGTCGCCGTAGAGGCTGATGGCGGCGCCGGAGAGCACCAGGCCGCGCATTACGTCGCCCAGCACCTCCGGATCGCGCTCGCGGATGCGCGGCGCCTTCTCCAGGATGTCCGCCACGCAGGAGCGGACCAGCTCGACGATCGCCGGACAGTAGTGCTCGCCGTTCACGATGCGCCCGAGCTCCCAGTCGTTGAGGCAGCTGAGCTTGCCGATCAGATCCCCGAAGCCCGCGACGGTCATGCGATAGGGCGCGGTGCGGAGGATGTCGGTGTCACCGAGGATGAGCTCGGTGTTGTGGGCGGGGAGGGTGAGCTTGAGGCCGTTCACATTCAGAATGCCGATGCTCGCGGCGAAGCCGTCCATCGGCGCGCCGGTCGCGACCGTGAAGCAGGGCAGGCCCAGCTTGAAGCTCGAAAAGCGCGTCATGTCCGTGATCGAGCCGGTGCCCACGCCGATCATCAGATCGGCGTCACGCGGGATGCGCAGCACGATCTCCCCGAGCGTGGCCTCGTCAAAGCCCAGATGCTCGAGCACGTGGCTCGCGCAGTCGATCCCGGCTGAGCGCAGCAGCGCCTCGCAGCGCTCGCCCGCGATGCGCCAGGTGATCGGGTCGCAGAGCAGGAAGGGCTTTTGATAGCCGAAGCGGCGGACGTAGTCCGGCAGAGTATCGAGGACGCCGGGACCGATCTCGACGCCGCGGATCGGGACATAGTGCGTGCGGCCGCAGGAGCAGACGAGCTCCCGGTCGAGGTAGTTCTCCAGGGGCTGCGGCTCGCGGTACATCTCTGTTTTCATGCTTTGTCTCCTTCGGTAAAAAAACATAAGGCCGCCGGGGCGGCCTTATGTATGTGGATTCACGCGGTGGGGATTATCCCTGGATCTGGCCGACCAGTTCGTTCCAGTGCTCAAGCAGCTCGGCCTTGCGCTCGATCAGCTCGTTGACCGGACGGGGAACCCAGGTCATGTCCTTGGAGTCCTCGAGCCAGGCGTTCTCGGGAACGGTGTAGTTGGCGTTGGTGAGACGCAGGGTGCCTTCCTCGTAGGCGGCGATGGCGGTCTGGCCCTCGGCGGAGCAGACGAAGTTCACCAGAGCCTCAGCGGCGGCGCGGTGCGGGCAGTTCTTCACGATGGCCATGCCGTACGCGGCGGCAGAGGTGCCCTCGGAGGGATAACGGACCTCGGTGGTGGTGGAGCCGTTCTGGTTCAGCTTGATGGCGCCGTCCTCATAGGTCAGGCCGACAACATACTCGCCGTCATAGACGGAGTTGAAGCAGACGGAGGACTTCTCCACAACGACCATGTTCTCCAGGAGCTTCGCCAGGTAGTCCCAGGCTTCGTCGGTGCCGACGCCGTAGACGGAGAAGATGTTGCAGAGGTTGTTCCACGCGGCGGAGGAGCTGTTGGGATCGGAGATGACGATCTTGCCCTTCAGAGCGGGATTGAGCAGGTCCTCATAGGAGCGGATGTCGAGACCCAGCTCTTCCTCGAGCTCGGTGTTGACGCAGAAGCAGACGGTGGACAGGTGGTCCATGCTGTAGAAGCCGTTGGGGGTGGAGTAGCCTTCCATGGCCTCGTCGTTGTGGATGGAGACCCACTTCTCAAAGAGAGCCTCGTGGGTGTAGCCGTCGCTGTCGCACAGGCCGCCCCAGGTCACGTCGCCCTGCGGGTTGTCGGCCTCGGCCGCGATACGGGAGGTGTACTCACCGACGGAGCCGGAGACGACCTCGACCTCGATGTCGGGATAGACCTCGTTGAAGCAGGTGATGAGCGCTTCGAGGTCGAACTCGGTCATGGACGAGTACAGAACGACGGTGTCGCCCAGGTCATCATCGGCGTAGGCGAGACCCGCCAGCGCGAAGACCATGACGAAGGCCAGGATCAGTGCCAGAATCTTTTTCATTGGTTTCTTCTCCTTTTGAAAAATGTATTTTCCTTGAACCCCGTGACCGGGATTTAAGTACGAGAGGGGAGGGGAAAACTCAGAGCTGGATATCGTCCTCGGACTTGCTGATCGCCATGTACGCGAAGAGGGAGATGGCGGTGATGACGGTCAGAATGGCGGCGAAGGCGGCCGCCGTGCCATACTCGCCGCGGCCGATGTAGATATAGGCCTGCATGGTGAGCGTGGCGGTCTTGTTGCTGTACAGGATGACGGAGCTCGAGAGCTCGGTCACGATCGCGACCCAGCTCAGGATCGCGCCGGAGATGATGCCGTTGGACATCATCGGGACCGTCACTTTGATGAAGGTCTTGACCTTGGAGGCGCCGAGGCTGACGGCCGCCTCCTCGATGCTGATCGGGATCGCCATCAAGGTGGCCGTCGCCGATCGGATCGTATAGGGCATCCTTCGTATCGCAAAGGACATGATCATGATGGCCGCCGTGCCGGTCAGGGCGAAGGGCTTGCCGCCGTAGGCGATCAGCAGCGCGATACCGATGACGGCGCCGGGCATGATGTAGGGCAGCATCGAGATCGTGTCGAGCGTGTGGTTCAGGGCGCTCGAGCGGCGCACGACCAGGTAGGCGAGGATGACGGCGATCACGATGATGATAAGCAGCGCGATCACGCCCATCAGGACCGTGTTCTTCGAGGCCATCCACAGCTTCTTCTTGATGGCCTGCTGGTAGTTGCCCAGCGAGAAGCCGGGGGAGAACACCGCGCCCTTGCACTTGCGGAAGGACAGATAGATGATGTAGATCTGCGGCAGGAAGGCGACGGCGCAGAGCAGATAGCAGTAGAGGTGCATCAGGAAACCGCCGAAGCCGGTGGCCGGCTTCTTCTCCACCGGGTGCAGGGCGTTGATGGAGAACTTGAAGCGGCTGGTGGCCCACTTCTGCAGGAAGAAGACGACAGCGGTCACGATGACGGCGATCACGGCCAGGGCCGCGGCGAAGTTATAGTCGCTGCCGTTCTCGCCCAGGTACTCGTTGTAGAGCAGCACCGGGAAGGTCTTGAAGCCCTCACCCAAAACGGTGGGCGTGCCGAAGTCCGCGAAGGCCTGCATGAAGACCATCAGCGCGGCCGCGAGGATCGTCGGCATGGTGAGGTTCAGCACGATCTTGAAAAGCCGCTTCACACCCACGCATCCCATGTTGGAGGAGGCCTCCATCAGGGTGTTGTCGATGCTCTTGAAGGCGCCGTTCATGTAGATGAACACGAGCGGGAAGAACTTGAGCGTCTGCGAAAGGGCGATGCCGCCGAAGCCGTAGATGCTCGGGAGCTTGATGCCGAAGGCGGCCTTGAAGAACTTGGTGATGACGCCGGCGCGCCCGAGCAGCATGACCCAGGAATAGGCCCCGAGGAAGGGGGCGGACATGCAGCAGAGGATGCTGACCACGAAGAGGATCTTCGCGCCCTTCAGGCGGTAGAAGGCGTAGAAGTAGGCGAAGGGGATGCCGATGACCAGCGTCAGCGCGGTGACGAAAAAGGTGATCTTAAAGCTGTTGACGATTGTCTTGGAATAGAAGCTCTGCCCGAAGAATTTCTGGAACTGCGACCAGGAAAAGCTCCCGTCGGGCATGACGACCGCCTGCTTGATGATGCCGAACATCGGGTAGATCAGCACCGCGATGAACAGCAGGAGCATGATGATGGATATGATGAACCATCCGTCAAAACGTTTCTTCACCATGGCGCTTCCCCCCGTCAGGCCGTCGGGCAGTCGTTGCGGACGCCGGAGAGGATGTTCTCGCTGCCGTCCGCCGTAAAGACGTTCAGCTTCTCGGTGTTCAGGGTGAGCTTGATCTCGGAGCCGGGCTCGATGATGCTGTCGATCGAGGACTCCTGGATGATCACGACCTCCTCACCGGAGGCGAGGTGGACGAAGTAGTGCGTGTTGAGGCCGAGGAACACACAGTCGTCGACGATGGCGGGGATGCCGTCGGTCGTGTCGCGGTCGAGCAGGAACTCCTCCGGACGGATCGAGAGCGTCACGTCCATGTCCTTCATGAACTCCGGGCGCACGCCCTTGATGGGGGCGCGGTAGCCGGTCTTGGTCACGACCCAGGCCGTACCGTCGCGCACCTCGAGCTTGCCCTCGATGACGTTGGAGCGGCCGATGAAGGTGGAGACGAAGATGTTGGCCGGGCGCTGGTAGATGGCCTTGGGGGTGGCGATCTGCTGGATCACGCCCTGGTTCATGACCGCGATGCGGTCGGAGACGGCCATGGCCTCCTCCTGGTCGTGCGTGACGTAGACCGTGGTGATGTTGACGCTGTGCTGGATGTTCTTGATGACGGTGCGCATCTCCACGCGCAGCTTCGCGTCCAGGTTCGAGAGCGGCTCGTCCATGAGCAGCACGTCCGGCTCGATGCAGAGGGCGCGAGCCAGGGCCACGCGCTGCTGCTGACCGCCGGAGAGGCGCTCGGGCATGCGGTCGGCGAACTGGTCGATCTGCATGAGCTTCATGAACTTCTCGGACTGCTCCTTGATCTTCTCCTTCGGGAACTTCTTGTTCTTCAGGCCGAACTCCACGTTCTTGCGCACCGTGTAGTGCGGGAAGATGGCGTAGTTCTGGAAGACCATGCCGATGTTGCGCTTGGAGGGATCGAGGTCGTTGATGCGCTTGTCACCGAAGTAGAAGTCGCCGCCTTCGATGCTGTTGAAGCCGGCGATCATGCGCAGCAGCGTCGTCTTGCCGCAGCCGG
Source organism: Eubacteriales bacterium (assembly GCA_030531505.1). Lineage (GTDB taxonomy): Bacteria > Bacillota > Clostridia > Oscillospirales > Oscillospiraceae > Limivicinus. The sequence continues at coordinate 4,286 of JAUNNH010000009.1, read as the reverse complement.
AGGGACCCAGCAGCGTGAAGAACTCACCCTCCTTGATCTCGACGCTCAGGTCGGGGATCACGATGTTCTCGCCGTACTTCTTGACGGCGTGCCGGATGGAAATGTTGTTGCTCACGGTTCTTCCTCTCCTCTATGATAAATATCCGTTAGGGGGGATACCCTCTACAGCTTGAGCATGCGCCGCACGCGCATGAGAGTCAGACGATTGCGCACGCTGGGGGAGTGCGCGATCAGCACCGGCAGCAGCTCCTCCGGCACCTCGATGTCGGTCAGGCTGCGCTTCGCCCCGAGCTTTTCGAGCTTCTCATAGATCGCCTCTTCCGCGGGGATGGAGGCGATGATCTCCCGGATCTTCGGCCAGGCGCGGACGATGGCCTCCGGCGTCACGGCCGCGAGGCAGTCCTGCGCGTTCTCGGCGGCGGCGGTGGGATAGAGCTTCTCGCCGTAGAAGTTCCTGAGCCACCCGTCGTCCAGCGGCTCATAGGGCCGGACGTAGGGCGCGATGTCCTCGATCTCAGCCAGACGGTGGTATTCCCGCGCGGCGATCAGCGTGCCGACGCCCACCTTTTCCCCGTGCAGGGCGTCACTCTCCACCCCGAGGGCGGCGGGGCGCATCTCGATCAGGTGGGAGATATGGTGCTCCGCACCGGAGGCGGGGCGGGAGTTGCCCATGAGCTGCATCGCAAGGCCGCTCATCAAGAGCCCGTACATCACCGACTCGAAGGCCTCCGCGCTGCCGCTGAGCGTGTCGAGGCAGCTGTCCCAGATGCGGCCGACCGCGTCCTCCATGATGTCATAGATGACGGGGCAGACCGCCTCGCCCGTGAGCTCATGCGCGATGCGCCAGTCGGCGAGCGCGATATACTTGCCGAGCACGTCGCCCACGCCGCTGGCCGTGAGATAGGCCGGGGCGCGGGAGATCACATCCAAATCCGCGACGACCAGCAGCGGCGCCACGGCGTTCATCGTCTTCTTATAGCCCTGCCAGGTCATGGCGGCCACGGCGGAGCAGAAGCCGTCCACACTCGCGGCGGTCGGCAGCGCCACGAAGGGGATGCCGCGCTGCGCCGCGCAGTAGCGCACGGTGTCGTGGATCGAGCCGCTCCCGCAGGCGAGCAGCAGCTCCACATCCTCATCGAGCTGGCGCAGCACCTCGCCGGTCGCGTGCTCGTCCGCATGCAGGCCCTCCGAGGGGAGCACGATCTCCTGCTCGGCGCGGGGGTGTGAAAAGACGGGATTGGCCCAGGTGACGCTGCCGTAAACGGCGCAGCGCTTCTTCCCCGCGAGGCCCTGCTGCTCCAGCAGCTGCTCGAGCTGCCTCAGCGCGCCGGACTCGATCACGCAGAGGCGCGTCGCCATCGTATGTTCTTTTCCGCAGGCACAGCGCCCGCCGTATTTTGTACTGTCGATCCGCATAGCTGCCCCGCAGACCTCCTGATTACCCGCGCCCGGAAACCGTCACTTGTATACAATCCGGCTCGTCCGGACCCGGTGCTTATTTAGAAATATTGAATAAATTATAGCGTAATTCCCGGTCCCTGTCAACCGAACAGGATCAATTTAAAAGGGGCGCGAGGACCTCCCCGACACGGCGGTAGTCGTCCACGCAGAGGAAGGGAAAGTCCGCGCGGTAGACCGCCTCGTCGTTGCCGCCGGGGCCGTAGTCGTCCCCGACGTAGAGAAGCTCCTCGTGCCGCAGGCCCTTTTCGCGGCAGTAGTTGCTGAGCGCATAGTTCTTGTCGTAGGGCAGCGGCGCGAGGTCGAAGGACGAGGAGCCGCCGATAAAGACCGTGTACTCCGGGAAGAGTGCGCAGACCTCGGCATAGAAGGCGGCGCGCTTTTTCCGGTCGGGGTCGAAGGCGAGCTTGTCGCGGATGTCGGCCTTCGTGCCGAGCAGGGGGAAGGTCACACAGCCGGAGTCGTGGTACTCCACGCCATCTCCCGTAAAGACGGTGTAGCCGTGCTCACGCCGGAGGGCGTCGATCCGCGCCTCCACGGCCGCGCGGTCACAGGGCGCGTGCTCGTCCCGCACCGTGCGCAGCGCGCCGGCTGCGGCGTCGTACTCGCAGTACTGCATGCCGTAGTTGCCGATGATGTCGATGGGGTAGCCCTCCATCTGCTTATAGATCCGGCGGCACTGCCCCGCGCCGACCATCAGGAGCTTGTAGCGCGCTCCCAGCCGGTCAAGCAGCGCGCGGCTCTCCGCCGGAAGCGGCGTGCGGTGCTGCGTCAGGGTGCCGTCAAGGTCAAAGGCAATCACGCGGATCGCGCCCGGGTCGATCATTTCTCTCCCGCCTTTCGCACGGTATTCTGTATAATGATTATAAGATGGCGAAAAGCCAAAAAGCTTTTCGCCGCGCGGCTTTGCCGCGCAGCCAAACAGCTTAGCTGTTTGGCCATGTATTCATTTCAATGAGCATCGGGCGAATGACCCTTTGGGTCATTCGCTGCCAAACTTGTCGTTTGGCAGCGAGAACGATCGAATTTGCGATCGTTCTCGCCATCCGATGGTCATTATAACGGTATATAACTATACTATAAAAAGCTGCGCCTCCACTGTCAAGCGCTGCCGGTGCTTTTTTCGCGGAGGGTATTCCCTTTTGGGCAGAACTGTGCTATACTCGATAGTTAGAGAAAGCTAACTTGAAAGGAGAGATGACGATGGTCAAGACGACGCTGAAGATCGACGGGATGATGTGCTCGATGTGCGAGGCGCACATCCAGGATGTGATCCGCCGGGCGGTGCCCGGTGCGAAGAAGGTCACGGCCTCGCATACGCGAGGCGAGGCGAGCTTCGTGAGCGAGGAGAGCGTGGACGAGACGAAGCTGCGGGAGGCTGTCGCCGCGACGGGCTATACCTGCCTCACGGTGACAGAAGAGCCCTGGGAGAAGAAGGGCTGGTTCGGCCGCTGACACTTTTTTGCGGACGCGCAAACAAAAGCAGGCACACTTCCCCGTGAAGTGTGCCTGCTTTTTGCTGTCGGATCAGTGAAACTCCAGCTCCTGGAGCATGGTCATGTAGTCGATGCGGACGAGCCGCTTCTGCCGCTCATCCTCCGCGGCGGGCCGCTCCTGCCCGGGTTCTCTGTCCCAGCGCCGCAGCCAGGGGATGTCAAGAGACGGTTGCTTGGTCGCTGCACTTGTGGTATAGATCGATTCTGCCATCGTCGCATCCCTCTTTCTCAATCTGTTATAATGATTATAAGATGGCGAAAAGCCAAAAAGCTTTTCGCCGCGCCGCTTTACGGCGCAGCAAAACAGCTTGGCTGTTTTGCCATATACTCATTGCAATGAGCATTGGGCGAATGATTCTATGAATCATTCGCTGCCAAACCTGTCGTTTGGCAGCGAAATCAATCGAAACCTCGATTGATTTCGCCATCCGATGGTCATTATGCCGCTTTGGTATAGCAGGCCTTCAGCCGGGTGAGATACCAGCTGTCCGCCATGCGCGCTGCCGACTCCCGCGCCAGCCGCGGGAAAACCAGGAAAAACTTTACACAGAAGCTCACCGTCGTGATCCCCACATAGGTTCCGGCGAAGAGCAGGAGCAGGGGAAGAAAGCCCTGCACCGGCGCCGCCGAGAGGAAGATCGCCGCTGTGAGCGTGGTCATGACCGACGCAAACAGGGCGAGGCGCTTGTCCAGCTGCCGCGCGTAGCGCATCCGGTGTCCGGCCCGGTCACGCTCCGGCACCGCGGCCAGCTCGATGATCCGGGGATCGACGTACGGCGTGCGGCAGCGCGGACACACATGGACCGCCGCCCCGTATTTCAGCTCGCCCGTGCTCATGCGCAGGGGTTCGCCGCATACTCTGCAGGTATTCATTGTACACAGGTTCTCCTTCAAACTCTTTTACACGAGACGTAGATTACCACAGCGGACGGAGCCTGTCCACCAACAATCCGGCCGCAAAAAATCTCGGTTTGGAGGAAAGAGCGACAGGACCGGAACGAAGGTTCACATAAAACTGTTGCGCCTTTTCGAAAGAGACTTCGACAGGACGCCGTTTTCCCGCCCGCGCATAATTGTCTGCATTTGTAACTATTTTTTTCGCGGGCGGGATTTCGGGTGCGGGACGGCTTGAAGAGAACCGGGCGCCATGGTATAATAAGCGCAAACGCGCTTATTATATTTGATTTGACGCCGTTTTTCTCGCCGCTCGCGCGGCAACCGAAAAACATGGCTCATTATACCATAGCCGCGCTGCGTCTATGGTATAATGACTATAGGATAGCGAAAAGCCAAAAAGCTTTTCGCCGCGCGGCTTTGCCGCGCAGCCAAACA
>JAUNNH010000026.1 GCA_030531505.1 Eubacteriales bacterium | reverse complement strand
GTGCAGTAGCAGCCGCAGACGGTGCCGACCTTGGAGACCTTGTAGGTCTCGCGGACCTCGGCGTGGCCAATGATGACCTCCTGGAACTTCGGGGCGAGCATGCCCTTCATGGCCGCCTCGATCTCGTTGATGCAGTCGTAGATGACGCGGTACATGCGCATATCCACCTTGCTGCGCGCCGCGCTGTCGCGGGCGGCGTTGTCCGGACGGACGTTGAAGCCGACAATGATGGCGCCGGAGGTGGCAGCCAGCATGACGTCCGACTCGTTGATCGCGCCGACGGCACTGTGGATGACCTTGACGCGGACCTCGTCGTTGGAAATCTTCTCCAGCGAGCTCTTGACCGCCTCGGCGGAACCCTGGACGTCGGCCTTGACGATGATGTTCAGCGTCTTCATCTCGCCCGCCTGGATCTGGCTGAAGAGATCCTCCAGGCTGACCTTCTTCGTACCGGCGAGGCCGTTGCTGTTGGCCTGGCTGATGCGGCGCTCCTCGGCCAGCTCGCGCGCCATGCGCTCGTCGGCCACAGCGTTGAAGATGTCTCCCGCGCTCGGGACCTCGGAGAGGCCGGAGATCTCAACCGGCGTGGAGGGGCCTGCCTCGCTCACGCGCTGGCCCTTGTCGTTGATCATCGTACGCACGCGGCCCACCGCCGTGCCGGCGATGATGATATCGCCGAGCTTGAGGGTACCGTTCTGTACGAGGACGGTCATGATCGGGCCGCGGCCCTTGTCCAGACGTGCCTCGATGACCGTGCCCTTCGCGGCGCGGTTCGGGTTGGCCTTGAGCTCCTGCACCTCGGCCAGGACGACCAGGTTCTCGAGCAGGTCCTCGATACCCATGCCGGTCTTGGCGGAAATCGGGCAGATGATCGTGTCGCCGCCCCACTCCTCGCTGACGAGATCGTACTCGGTCAGCTGCTGCTTGATGCGCTCGGGGTTGGCGCCGACGGTGTCCATCTTGTTGATCGCCACGACCACCGGGATGTTCGCGGCCTTGGCGTGGTTGATGCTCTCTATGGTCTGCGGCATGATGCCGTCATCCGCCGCCACCACAAGGATCGCGATATCCGTGACCATCGCGCCGCGGGCGCGCATGGAGGTGAAAGCCTCGTGGCCCGGTGTATCCAGGAAGGTGATGGGGCTGCCGTTGATTTCCACGGTGTAGGCGCCGATGTGCTGTGTGATGCCGCCGGCCTCGCCGGAGACGACGTTCGCATGGCGGATGTAATCGAGCAGAGAGGTCTTGCCGTGGTCGACATGGCCCATGACCACCACGACCGGGGCGCGCGGACGCAGATCCTCTTCCTTGTCGGCACTGTCGTCGATGAGCTTTTCCTCGACGGTGACGATGACTTCCTTCTCGACCTTGCAGCCGAGCTCCATCGCGACCAGGGCCGCCGTATCGTAGTCGATGATCTCGGAGACGCTTGCAAAAACGCCCATCTTGAAGAGCTGCTTGATGACCTCGGCCGCGGTCTTCTTCATACGGGAGGCCAGGTCGCCCACGCTGATCTCGTCAGGGATCTCGACCTTGAGCTGCTGTTTGCGTGCGATCTCAAGCTGCAGGCGGTTCATCTTGTCCCGCTCCTCCTGACGGCGCTTGGACGAGGGGCTCTGCTGGTTCTGGCGCTGCTTGGACTTGGAGTTGATCTTCTCCTTGTTGCCGCGCTTCATGTTGCTGTTGTTGCCGACCTTCTGACCGGCCATATCTTCAAACTTCTCGTTATATTTCTCGATGTTGACCGCTGCGCCGCCGCGGGTATCCACCACGCGCTTCTCCGCCACCTGGCGGGGCACATGGGGTTTATTCTCCTTTTCCGGCTGACGGGGCTGCGCCGCGGCGGGCGCGGCCGGTGCCATCTGCGGAGCGCTCTTCTCCCCGGCCTTCGGCGCACTCTTCTCGGGCGCCTTCGCCGTCTGCTTTTCAGGGGCGGGCTTCTCCTCCGCCTTCGGGGCGGAAACAGGCGAGGGCACCTTGAAGATCTCCTCCAGGCTCTCCACCTGATTGTGCTGCGTCATATACTCGAAGATAACGTCCAGTTCATGATTCTCCAGAACCTGCATGTGGTTCTTGGGAGGGGCGATATAGTCGGTCAGGATCTGGGATATCACCTTGCTGGCGACGTTGAAATCCTTCGCCACCTCGTGTACTCGGTACTTAATCATGCTCATGCGTCAGTCCTCCTTTTTCCAATCCGTTTCGTACGCACCTGCGTGTTCGCCCGCGCGCGGGCATAGCGTTCTTCCATCCGCTGCGCCGCAGCGCCGTAGCGCTCCGGCTCGTCTTCCGCAAGTGCTTTCAGCAGAGCGCGGGCAAAGCCCAGGTCGGTCACAGCGGCCATCGAACCGCCGCTCAGCCCCACGGCGGAGGCAAAGGCCTCCTTCGTGAAGGGGAGTGTGCTCAGCGGGATATCCCGCCCGGCGGCAAAGCCCTCCGCCCGGTGCCGCGCGTTCTCCGACGCGTCCGCCGCAAGCAGCAGCAGCTTTGCTTTCCCGCTCTTTGCAGCGCCCCCGGTATTGACTTCGCCCACCGCGATCGCGTTCGCTCTGCGCATCAGGCCGAGCAGGGAAAGGATGTTCTCCCTCACTCACCGGCCTCCATTTCCTCGTGCAGCCGCTCGTAGACCTCAGGCGGGATCGGCGCAGAGAAGGCATGCTCCAGCGCCTTGGCCTTGATCGCCTTCTTCAGACAGGCGGGGTCGGGGCAGAGATAGGCCCCGCGCCCGTTGGCTTTTCCCCGGAAATCCAGGCTGATCTCCCCCTCCGGGGAGCGGACCACACGGATCAGTTCTTTTTTCGGTTTCATCTCGCGGCAGCCGAGACACTGCCGCATGGGGATCTTTTTCGGCATGGAAATCCCCTCGCTTTCTCCGAATCGTTTTACGCCTCAGACTCCGGCTTGATAGCGTCCTCGCAAGCTCCGCATCGTCTCGCTTCCTCGTAAACGCGAAAGCTCGCTTCGCTGCTCGTCCTTGCAAAAGCAAACCTGCTTCGCTGGGCTTTGCTTTTGTCTCCTATTGTGCCGTCAAGCTTCGCTTTCCGGCTTGATATCGATCTTGTAGCCTGTTAGTTTCGCGGCGAGGCGGGCGTTCTGACCCTCCTTGCCGATGGCGAGGGAGAGCTGGGAATCCGGCACCACGACGCGGCAACTCTTGCCGTCCTCGAGCATAGTGACATTCAGCACCTCGGAGGGGGAGAGTGCCGCCGCGATGTACTCCTCAGGCTGTTCGCTGTAGTGGACGATATCGATCTTCTCACCGCCGAGCTCATTGACGATGCTCGCGACGCGCCCGCCCTTCGGGCCGACGCAGGCGCCGATGGGATCGACATTCGGGTCGCTCGACCAGACGGCCATCTTGGTGCGGCTGCCGGCCTCGCGGGCGATGGACTTGATCTCCACCGTACCGTCGAAAATCTCGGGCACCTCAAGCTCAAAGAGGCGCTTGACCAGGCCCGGATGGGTCCGGCTGATGAGCACCTGCGGGCCGCGGTTGGAGTTGCGGACCTCAACCACGTACACCTTGATGCGGTCGCCCTCCACGAGGTTCTCGGTCTTGATGCGCTCGTTGGGTGAGAGCATCGCCTCGGTGAACTCGCTGTTGGAGGAAATGCGGATGGAGACAGCCCCGTTGCGCGGCTCAACATGCGAGACGACGCCGGTCAGGATTTCATGCTCCTTGGAGGTGAACTCCTCATAGATGATGCCGCGCTCGGCCTCACGGATACCCTGGATGATGACCTGCTTGGCAGCCTGGGCGGCGATGCGCCCGAACTTCTTGGTCTCGACAGGCACGCCGATGGTGTCGCCGAGCTTGGCACGGCGGCTCAGCTTCTTGGCAGCCTCCAACACGATCTCGTGGCTGGGATCCTCCACTTCCTCGACGACGGTCTTGTTCACGACCATCTCGATCTGCTTCTTCTCCTCGTCCAGCAAAACCTGCACGTTGTCCTCGCACTCGGGATTATCCCGGCGGAAGGCGGTCAGCATGGCCTGCTCGATCTTGCCGTACATATAGGCGCGGGGGATGCCCTTTTCTTTTTCGATATCCTCGATGGCTTCAAAGAATTCAGCGTTCATGACTTTTCCAACACTCCTCTGTATTCAAACGGTTCTGCCTGACAATCAAAAACTCACGTGCAGCCGGACCTGCGCAACCTCGGCGCCCGTAAAGCGGCGCTCCTCTTCCCCGACGCGCAGCGTCACCGCGCCCGCGTCGTAGCCGGCAAGCTCGCCCACCCAGGCCTTGCGGCCGTCCAGGGGCTTATAGAGCTTCACCTCGACCTCCGCGCCCATGAACTGTTCAAAGTCCGAGGGTCGCTTCAGCTCTCGCTCGGCCCCGGCAGAGCCCACCTCGAAGACATAGCTCTCGGGGATGGGATCGGCCTCGTCCAGGATCGGGTCCAGGCGGCGGCTGATGCGCTCGCAGTCGTCGATGCCGACGCCGCCCTCCTTGTCGATATAAAGGCGCAGATACCAGCTCCCCGCCTCGCGGACGTACTCCACGTCCCAGAGCGAGCAGCCCTCCTCCCGTACCACGGGTTCGGCCAGCGCACGGATCTTTTCGGTCAGTTTACTCATAGTCTCTCACCTTTTTGCTTTCGGCAAAAGTCTCACAAAAAAGAGTGGGTCGCGACCCACTCTCATGAAACCTTAATCCTTACTGTGATACTATAGCACGGCGCAGGCGGATTTGCAAGCCTTTTTTTGCCGAAAAGCCCGCCGCGGCCGAAAAAATCGGAGGGAGACCCCGTAGGGTCCCCCTCCGTATCCGTCAATAACTGAAGTCGGGGTTGTAGTGCTTGTAGAACTCCTCGTAGCAGAGGTTCTGCTCGGTGATGAAGGTCGCGGCCTCGACGCCCACATAGCGGTAATGCCAGGGTTCATCCCAGCCGGTCAGCAGGAGCTTGCGGGTGGGATAGCGCTTGATGAAGCCATAATTGAAGCAGATGGAATCCAGATAGTCAAAGAACTTCTGGTTCATCGTGGAATAGCTCAGCGGCGGATAATAGACCTTGTCGAAGAGGTCCACCGCAAGGCCGAGCTGATGCTCGCTGCTGCCGGGATAGGCCGTGATGGTCTTGGCCTCCTCCACCGCCTCCTGGTAGCGCGGATCGAGGTACATCTCCTTCTCGACCGGGACGCCGAGGCCCATCGCGATCTGCGTGGCCTTGCCGTCAAAGAGGCGCTTCTGGTAGGAGTAGGTGCGGTAGCCGCTGCCGACGTAGACCCCCGCGTAGCCCTTCTCCTGGGCGTGGTCGCGAAGATCCTGGAGCATTGCCTCCAGCTCGGGTAGGGCCGCCACGTCAAAATACTCCGTCGTGCCCGCGATCTGCGCGATATCCGGCTCGAAGAGAGAGTTGAGGATATGGTCGGGGTCCTTGTGAGTCACGAGCGAGTATTTCGACTGTGTGATGTCGATCTGCGGCCAGATATCCACGGTGGGCTCCGGCGTGATATAGGTCGCCGGGTCGACGAAGGAAGCACTGTCGCTGCGGATGAAGCCGCTCTCCGAGCCGCCGAAGATGACGTCCGTGCGCGCCGAGGCGCGGGAGACCACGATCGTATACAGGATCAGGCCCAAGGCTGCCATGCACAGCAGCCAGGCCGTTTTATTGCGTTTCAGGCTTTTCATATCTCTATCCTCTTGCGAATGGGCGGATGCTTGCAGAAGTGTAGTATAGCATCAATTTGTTACGAATTCAAGTACGGCCTCAGTCCGGAGCGGCCTCCTCCCCCAGCGCGGCGCGAAGCTTCCCGAGCGCGCGCTTTTCGATGCGCGATACATAGGAGCGGCTGATATGGCAGCGCGCCGCTGTCTCCCGCTGGGTGAGCGGCGGCTCGCCGCCGAGCCCGTAGCGCAGGCGGATCACCGTCCGCTCCCGTTCCTCCAGCTCCGTCTCCACGCAGCGCCGCAGCGCCGCGGCAATCTCCTCGCTCCCGATGCGCTCGGCGAGATCGTCCTCCTGCGCGAGCATATCCTCCAGCGCAAGCCCGCCGCCCTCGCCCTCCCCGTCGAGCTCCTCCGAGAGACTCAGCTCCCCACCCCGCCGGCGCTGGCTGCGAAAGTGCATGAGCACCTCGTTTTCGATGCAGCGCGAGCAGTAGGTGGCCAGGCGGATGTTCTTCTCGGGCTTGAAGCTGTCGATGCCCTTGATAAGACCGATGGTGCCGATGGAGAGCAGATCGTCCATGTCGTCGGTCTGCGCGTAGTACTTCTTGAGGATATGTGCCACGAGGCGAAGATTGTGCTCAACGAGCGTGTTGCGCGCCTCGCCGTCACCCTGTGTGAGGCGCCTGAGACAGCTCTCCTCTTCCTCCCGGCTCAGCGGCCGCGGGAAGGAATCGCCCGGCGCGATGCGCAGCATCAGCAGCAGGCCGTTCATAAGCAGTAGATACGCGGATTCCAGCATAGCGTCACCTCTGCCCCATTCTATTCCGACACAGCCTGACCAAATGCGCAGAAAGCGGGGGATGCTCTCGCATCCCCCGCTTTCTGCGCTTGTGATTCTCTTTTTACTTCTCCAGGAAGGAGAGGATCTCCTTTGCCGCGAGGACGCCCGAGCCGATCGCAAGGCCCACGGAGGAGCCGGGGTTGTCGTAGTAGGGCATGGTGTACATGCTGCCGGCGTCCACGCCCGCGACGAAGAGGCCCTCAATAGGCTTGTTCTCTCCGTCGAGCGCGCGCAGGGAGGCGTCGACCTTCGCGCCGCCGTTGGTGCCCCAGGCGCTGGGGACATACTCGAAGGCGTAGAAGGGCGCGGTCTTGACGGGCTTGAGGAAGGTGGCGGACTTGTAGAACTCCTCGTCCTTCCCGCTCTCGCAGTACCCGTTGTAGGCCTCGACCGTCTCCTCGAGATGCTCAAGGCCGAAGGCCTCCGCGATCTCGGCGAGGCTGTCCGCCTTCACGGCCCAGCCCTCTTCGATCGCCTGCTCGAGATGCGCCTCGGCGTTCTCCGGGGTAGTCTTGTAGTAATCGACGCCCATGCCGGAAACCCATTCCACGGGGTTGCCGAGGTAGGCGTAGATACCCTCGCCCTTCACGGCCTCGTAGTAATCCGAGTCCATGATGCAGTAGGCCTTGCCCTGGCGCAGCAGCGCCTCGCCGCCGATGGCCAGCGGGAAGCGGGCCACGAGCTCCTCGTTGATGAAGCGCTCGCCCGCGGGGTCGGTGTACAGGCCGCCGAAGAGCCAGTAGCCGTAGTGCTCGTTCTTGTTGAACCACTCGATCGTGAAGGGCCAGCCCTGGGTGGCCTTGGAGACGGCGCCGCACTCGTTGCCGAGCACCGCGAAGGCGCGGTCGTCCACGCCACCGGCCTTGTGCACCAGCTCGAGGCCGCTGCCGTCGCTCACGGTGTTGCCGAGGGGGAAGACAGCGGTATTGAAGTACTTTTTCTGCATCTCGGTATTGCCGAGGAAGCCGCCGGTGCAGATGAGGTTCGCCTTCGCGCGCACCTCGATGATCTCGTCGCCGCTCTCACCCTTGAGGCCGACGACCACGCCGTCCTCTATCACGGGCTCGCGCACCTTGACCTTATACAGGAACTCGCCGCCGCTCGCCTCGATGGCCTGGACGATCGGCTCCACACGCTCCTGCCCGCCCGTGACGAGCATATGGCGCGCCCGGAAGCCGTTGTCGTACACGTCGGGCCAGAGCTCCATGGGCAGGCCGAGATCCAGCATGTCGTCGATGGCCTGTCCGGTGCAGGAGAGGACCTTCCGGAGAAGCTTGCCGTTCACGGCGGTGTTGCTGAAGTCGTACATGTGGCCGAAGAGCGTGTCCAGCGAGACCCACTCGCCCTCCTGCTCCTGCAGCTTCGTCTCGCAGGCCGCGGGACCGCCGCACATGGAGAAGTTGGAGGCGTAGGCCGTGGCGCTGGCCTCGAGCACAAGGACTTTCTTCCCGGCCCGGGCGAGGTTCAGCGCGGCCATCAGGCCTGCGGCACCGGCGCCGGCGATGGCGACGTCCGCCTCGTAGGTCCGGGTAGCGGGGCCGAGGCCCGCAGGCTCAGACGCCTCGGCGGAGGCGTGCGTATTACCGAAGAGTCCGGCCGCCGCAAGGCCGAGCGCGCCGGCGGCAGTGCCCTTCAGGAACTGACGGCGGGAGAGCAGATGAGCGTTGTCTTTCATGAAATGACCTCCTGAATTGTAGTTTTGAAGGATTTTACAAATTCAGGATAAGGCTTAGAGCTACTCTAATGTCAAGCCTTTTTCAGCAGCAGATAGTTCAGATTTCGCCCGGATCCGCGCAGCTGCGTCATAAGATAGACAGCCACGAAACGGTCCGGGAGCGTATAGCCCTGCGCATACAGCGCGCAGAGGCGCGGGTCCTCCCGCAGTTCCCGTGCCGGGTCGTCCCCCCGCATCAGCAGGCAGTAGCACTCTCCGCCCGGCAGCACCACGGTCTTTTCACTCTCAAGGCCGCGCTCCTGTGCGATCGCACGCTCGGTCACAAGGCCCATGGCAAAGCTCTCCCCCTGCCCCAGCGAGGCATAGCTGCTCGCCGGGAGCAGCGCGACCCAGTCCGCGATCGTCTCGTCGAGCATCAGAGAGGGCGTCAGATCAAAACCGTCGGTGCAAGGGAGAAAGCAGAGCTCCGGGAGCGTCACGATATGCACCGTCCGCAGCTCCTCGTCCAGATGGCCGCAGATCTCCCGCAGCTGCGTGTTCCAGGCGATTTTCTTCTCCAGCAGCCAGCGCTCCTCCTCGAAGGCACGTTTGTTGCGCTCGAGCGCATCGCGGTATTCCTCCAGTTCGTTCTCCTCGAGCCGCTCCACCGCCTCCGCGACCGAGAAGCCCTGCGCGAGCAGAGCGTTGAAGGTGTTGAAACGGTAAGCATCTTCGATCTCATACTGGCGGTAGCCGCTCTCGCTGCGCCCGGCGAGGGGAAAGCCTTTCTTCTCATAATAGCGTATATTAAACGCGGACACGCCGCAGATCTTTGAAAAATCACGAATCGTATAGGGCATGATCCTCCCGCCTTTCCTTTGTGTCTCTTTTCATTTAAGCAGATTTGCACCGTTTTCGCAAGCGTTCAGCGGGCAAGATTGCGCAGGATGCGGGCACTCTCGCGGATCTGTCCCTCGCTGAGAAAGGGCGAGACGCTCAGGCGGACCGTGCCGGTCTCGAGTGTGCCGGCGCTCTCGTGGGCCAGCGGCGCGCAGTGGAGCCCGGAGCGCACGCAGATCCCGTGCTCGGCAAGGCGCTGTGCTGCGCTCTCGCAGTCGAGCTGTGGAAAGCGCAGGGACAGCACCCCTGTCTGCCCCGGCCCGGTGAACAGCTCCAGGCCGCTGCCCGTGAGCTCTGCGCAGAGCATATCCAGCAGCATCCGCTCATGCGCCAGGATCGCGGCGGTCCCCCGCTCGCGCACATAGCGGATGCCCGCGAGCAGGCCCGCGATGCCGCAGACGTTGTGGGTCCCCGCCTCGAGCCGCTCGGGGAGCTCCTCCGGCATATCCTGCCGCCGGCTCTCCGAGCCAGAGCCGCCGTAGATAAGCGGCTCCCCTGTTTCGCCGCAGAGCAGCAACCCGGTGCCCTGCGGGCCGAGCAGCCCCTTATGCCCCGGCATAGCGATAAAGGCGGCGCCCCAGCGCGCCATGTCCACGTCCAGCACCCCCGCCGCCTGCGAGGCATCGACGATCAGCGGGACATGATGTAGTTTACATAATTCTGCCACTCCCTCGATCGGCAGGGCATAGCCGAAGACGTTGGAGACCTGGGTGCAGACCGCGGCGTCCGCGCCCGGGAGCAACCGCGCGAAGTCCGCGAGCAGCGCTTCCGGATCGAACAGGCGGCGCCCGGCGACGCGCATCTCCGCCCCCAGGGCGTGCAGGGGGCGGGTCACGGCATTGTGCTCAAAGCCGGAGAGCACAACGCGCGCCCCCGGCTTCACGAGGGAACGGATGGCGATGTTGAGGGCATGGGTCGCATTGGACGTAAAGACAACACGCTCCGGGTCCGGGACGTGAAAGAGTGCCGCTGCCTCCTCCCGACAGTCGAGCACGGTCTCGGCGGCGAGCATGGCGGGCGCATGGGCGCCCCGGCCGGGGCTCGCCATGCCGCGCAGCGCGCGCAGCATGGCCTGCTCCACGGCGAGGGGCTTGAGGAGGGAGGTTGCGGCGCTGTCGAGATAGATCATGGACGCGCCTCCTCCCAGGTCCCGTCGGCGGCGCGGCGGAAAAGCCGCCCGACGCGCATGTGGTTTTGCCGAAGCAGCGCGTGGGCCTCCTCCGGGCGGCCGCGGAGCGTGACGGCGTAGGCGCAGCCGCTGCCCGTGAGATCTGGCGGCGCTTTGATGACCGTGGCCGTCATGCCGCGGCGCTCAAGGAGCCGCGCCGAGCGCTGGGCATGCGTCAGCGAGCGGAAGGTGATCAGATATAGGCTCATGGCTGAAAGCTCCTGATTTGGGATTTCCGGGCGCAGAAAACGCGATCCCCGCACACGGAAGTACTCCATTCTATGTGCAGGGATCGCGTTTCGTTATTCTTTATCCTCGATCAGGACCACCGCGTGGGCCTCGATGACGAGGCCCTCGCCGCTGAATCCGAGGCCCTCCTCGGTCGTAGCCTTGACGCTGACCTGTCCCTCTTCCGCGCCCATGGCCGCGGCCAGGTTCCGGCGCATGACCGGGATGTGGGGCGCGAGCTTCGGGCGCTGGGCGATGACCGTGATATCGGCGTTGCCGAGGCGCCAGCCGTGCGCATCCAGCACGCGCATCACCTCCCGCAGGAGTTCGACGCTGTCCGCGCCCTCGTAGGCCGGATCCTTGTCCGGGAAGAGATGCCCGATGTCCCCCAGCGCCGCCGCGCCGAGCAGCGCGTCCATCAGCGCGTGGGTCAGCACGTCCGCGTCCGAGTGGCCGAGCAGCCCTTTCTCCCAGGGGATCTCCACCCCGCCGAGGATCAGCTTTCGCCCCTCGACGAGGCGGTGCACGTCATACCCGTGTCCCACTCGCATACAGGACCCCCCTGTTCTCACGCAGGATCGCCTCCGCGACGACCATGTCGCGCGGCGTAGTGAGCTTGATATTGTCCTCGTCGCCCTCCACGGTATGGGTCTTGACGCCCATGAGCTCCATGGCGGAGCAGTCATCCGTGATGGGCAGGCCGCGCTTCATCGCCTCGGTCAGCGCGCCCTTGATGAGGTCGGCGCGGAAGACCTGCGGGGTCTGGACGCGGAAGATCGTCTCCCGGTCCACGGAGCCCGCAACCACGCCCTGCTCATCGAGGAGCTTGAGCGTATCGGTGCTGCGCACGACAGGCACAGCAGCATAGTATTCGTCCGCCGCGCGGACCGTGTCGCGGATGACCGCCTGCGTCACGAGGGGGCGGGCCCCGTCGTGGATGGCGATGAGCTTGGCGCGGTGATCCGCCTCGGAGACGCCGGCGAGGCAGGACTCGACGCGGGTCTTGCCGCCGAGGATCACCTTGCTGACCTTCCCGAGTTCATATTTCTTCACGAGCGCCGCCACCGCCTCGAGCTTCTCCTCGCGCGTGACGACGATGATCTCGTCCACAAGCTCGTTCTCCTCGAAGGCGCGGACGCTGTGCACCAGCACCGGCAGGCCGCCGAGGGCGGCGAAGATCTTGTCGTTGCCCATGCGCTGGGAGCTGCCTGCCGCAACGATGACCGCCGTGCAGAAGGGCCGCTCGCCCTCCTTCCGGCCACGCTTCGGGAGCAGGGACTTCAAGCGTTCAAGGTCCATTTCGACACCCCTTATCCTTTCAGCTGCCGCATGCGGAAGAAGTTCATCATGCCGTCCTGCATGGTGTCGAGGCTGCGGAGCATCTTGCCGGCGCCGTAGGCCGCACAGGCGATCGGGTCGTCCACTACCACGGTGCGGATCCCGGTGCTGCGCTCGATCAGCCGGTCGATGCCGTAGATCAGGCTGCCGCCTCCGGAGAGGATGATGCCGTTCTTGTCGAGGTCGCCCACGAGCTGGGGCGGTGTGCGCTCAAGCACGGCGTGGATCGCGTCGAGGATGTGATTCATCGGCTCGACGAAGGCTTCGATCAGCTCGTTCGAGGAGAGATTCACGGTCTTGGGCAGACCGTTTTCCAGGTTGCGGCCCTTGACCTCCTCGACGCCCATGTCCGGCCGCTGCATAACGCAGCCGATGTTGCGCTTGAGCTCCTCGGCCGCGGTGAGGCCGATGAGCATGTTGTGCTTGCGGCGTACGTACTTCACGATCGCCTCGTCGAAGCTTGTACCGGCCACCTTGATGGATTCGCACTCCACCACGCCGCCGGCCGAGACGACCGCGACCTCGGTCGTGCCGCCGCCGATGTCAATGATCATATGGCCGTCGGCCTTGGAGATGTCCACGCCCGCGCCCATGGCCGTAGCCACCGCCGTCTCCAGCAGGTAGACGCGGCGGGCGCCGGCCTCAATGGCGGCGTCGATCATCGCGCGCTCCTCGACGCCGGTGATGCTGCTCGGCACACAGGCGAGGATGCGGGGCTTGAAGAGGCTGAAGGAGGTGAGGCGTCCCACCAGCTCACGCAGCATCTGTGCGGCCATCTCATAGTCGGAAATGACGCCCGCGCTCACCGGGCGGATCGCCACGATGTTGGCCGGGGTGCGTCCCAGCATCTTCTGAGCGTCCTGGCCGACCTTCAGGATCTTGCCGTTCACGCGGTCGACCGCCACAACGGTCGGTTCACGGGCAGCGATGCCCTTCCCCTGCTCGAAGAGCAGGGTGGAAGAGGTGCCCATATCGACCGCGATATCTCTTTCAAATATGACCATGCATGTCTCTCCTATATCTCCGATCCCGGAGGATCAGTCTTTCGTCCGTGCCGCGGTGACGGCGGTCACGCTTTTCGCCCCGGCCGCCTTCAGCATCCGGGCGCATTCCCGCAGCGTCTCCCCCGTGGTCACAATATCGTCCACCAGCACGACGCGCTTCCCTTTGATCACCGCGTCCTCGCGCACACGGTAAGCCCCGGCGGCGTTTTTTCGCCGGGCTTCCCGGCCGCCCATACCGGACTGGGCCGGGGTGTTCCGCACTTTTTCCAGCAGCGCCTCGCAGGGCAGTCCCGCTTCCGCCGCGATCTCCCCGGCCAAGAGCCGGGCCTGATCATAGCCGCGCTGACGCAGCCGCCGCGCGCTCAGCGGGACCCATGTGATACTATCGCAGGAAATTCGGTTTTCGTCAAGGCATTTTCGCATGAATTTTCCGAAAACCGGCGCATAGCCGCTGCAGTCGCGGAACTTATAGCGCAGCAGCGCCTCGCGCACCCGCCCCGTATACCAGAGCGGCGAGAGGCAAGCGTCCAGCCCCGGCAGCTTCCGGGACTGCGCCGCGACCGGCACGTCCGGGTATTTTTCGAGGCAGGCCCGGCAGACCGGCTCCCCCTTCCCGCTCAGACGACGGCAGAAAACGCAGCGCGTCGGGAAAAACAGTTCCAGCAGCGTATCCCGCAGTCCGTTTTTCATCGCGTGCACTCTCCCTTTTCAAATGCGGAAGATGTTCCGCCAGCCGCGCAGATCCACCGGCTCAAAGCGGCGCTTGAGTTCCTTGACGACCTGGTCGCGGTCCGCGTCGCGGATGTACACATCGTACGCCCCCTCGACGCTGCCCATTGTGACCGTCTCCTTCGTGCCGAGCCGCTCCTCGAGCACGCGGAGCATCGCCGCCTTGGAAACGGCGGCGTCATAGATTTTCAGGCGGACATAACCCTCGAACTCCGATTTCTCCGTCACCACGCGGTACTCCGCTGCCCAGGGTTCGGCGGACAGCGCGTCGTGCACCGCGGCGACGCGCTCCGGCGTGTCGAGCACGAGGAAGTAGAGGATCTGCGCAGCAGGGTCCGTCTCGCTGCGCACAAAGTTCCGGTAGGGCGAGACGCGCTTGCGCGCGTACATCTGCTCCATACCGGGATTGGCGAGCGCGCGGTAGCGGATCACAAGGAGATTCTCCTCCACGGAGTTGGAGAAATAGGAACAACCCTTCTCGTCGAGCCAGGCCATCAGCCGGCGGCTCTTCTCCTCCGCGAGCGGGAAGCAGCGCAGATAGGCCCGGTCGGGCACACTGTAGAGCGCCGCGCCGTTCATTGTGATGATGGGCAGGCGCAGATCCACCCCGCTCAGGAGTTCCCTCACTGTGGCCGGGGTCTCGCAGGTAGAGACCGTAAACCTGGCTCCGTCCTCGATGAGGCGATTAAGCTCCACGCGGGAATATGGGGAGAGCTTCCGGTCCGCGCCGAGGATGGTGTCGCCCACGCCGGAGACAAAAAGCGTCTCTGTCCGCCGCAGACGCGGCAGGTGTACACGATTGACGAACTCCGCCACCAGCACGCCGATCACCGTATCCAGCAGGCGGCGGAAAGCGAAAAGGTAGGGATTGACGTCTCCGATATGGTTCACGGCCACACTGAGAAAGACCACCACGGAGAAATAGGCCGCCTCCCGCGCCTTGAGCAGCACCGTGGAGTATAGCACGACGCCCGTGAAAAGCCCCAGCAGCAGATAGTGCGGCAGTTCGTCCGGCACGCCCTCATAGAGCAGCTCCAATTCCAGCAGCAGCACGGTGAGGCCCCAGAAGGCCCCGATCAGCGTGCCGACGATGCGCTTTTGGGCCACCTTGCCCATTTCTCGATTATAGGGCTGCATGCATTGCAGAGCGGCGATCACGGAATAAAAGGGGATACCGCTTCGCCCACGCAGGAAATACACGCCAAAGCAGAGCCAGACGGCGATCATCGAACGCCAAATCCGCTGGCCCGGGAGTGGAATACGATGCGCAGCGAGGTTCATTCTTCCGCGCTCATCTCCGCCACGATGGCTGTGAGATCCACTACACCCGTGCCCACGCTCTCAGGGTGCTTTTTCCGGTAGGCGAGGATCATCTCCTGCAGCCGGGCCTGCCGCAGCACGTCGCGGTCGCCGGTGAGCACGCAGAAGAGCTCACGCTCCGTCATCTCGCTGAGCTTTTTCCCAGTCTCCGGTTCCTGCTCCGCGGCGGCTTCCTGCCCGTCGTCCTGCAGCAGCCATGCGAGCGCGCGGTCGATGTAGGCGTTCCAGAAGCTCCAGGTGTGCGCGCCCGGGCCCTCTTCGTAGCGGAAGTCCGCGCCTTGTCCCGCCAGGAAACGGCGGAAGTCCTGGTTCACACCGTAGAGACCGTCCTCGGTGCCGATGGCCATGTAGATGCGCGGCATCGCCTTGCCGGCTGCCTTCCCGCTGCGGTAGAGGAACTCCGGATCCTTCTCCGAACCGAGCAGTGTCCCGGGATCACCGAAGACGTCCCGCACCATGCCCTTCGACATGGGGCTGCTGCGGCGCTCGCCCGTCTCCGCGACCTCGTGCAGGCAGAGGGCCGGGGAGAGCGCAAAACAACGCGAGAAGATCTCAGGATAGCGCAGAGCCGTGTGCAGCGCACCGAAGCCACCCATCGAGAGGCCGCCGACGAGCGTGTCCTCCCGGCTCTGGCAGAAGCCGAAGGTCTTGCGGATGTAGGCGGGCAGCTCCTCCCCGACGAAGGAGGCCCAGTTTCCGCCGGCATAGCCCCGATCGAGATAGAAGCTGTTACCCGCCGCGGGCATGAAGATCGCGAGGTTATAGCGGGCCGCCATTTCCTGCGCGACACCGACGTAGAGCCAGTCGGTGTCCGTGCCCATCAGACCGTGCAGCAGGATCAGGGACTTCGTCGGCCGCGCATAGTGCCGCTTGTCCCGGATGTCCGGCCCAAAGACGTCGTTTGGAAGCACGAAGCTGAGGTTCGTGTGCTGCATGATGCTGTTGGAATAGAATTCCATTCTTCCGCTTGCCATTGTCTCGTCCTCCTGTCGATTTCGTGTTTTACAATCCCGTGCCCGCGAGCTTTCCGAGCCGCACGCGCAGCGCGGTATAGCGCCGGGACTGGCGATAATTGTCGATCATCTGATAGGCCGTCGCGTCGTCCCCGACCAGGATCAGCAGCTCCCGGGCGCGGGTCACGGCCGTGTAGAGCACGTCACGCGTCATGAGCATCGGGGCGCTCGCGGCCAGTGCGAGGATTACGGCGCGATACTCGCTGCCCTGCGCCTTATGGACGGTCAGGGCCCACGCGTGTTCGAGCTCGGGCAGCCCTTCGAAGCCGTAAGTGGCGAGGCGCCCGTCGAAGTCCACGGTCACGGTCTCGCCCTCGGTGTCAATGGCGAGGAGCGTGCCGACGTCCCCGTTGTAGACGCCGAGGCCGCTCTGTGTACGGTCGGCGCTGACCCAGAGCATGTCGTAGTTGTTGCGGATCTGCATGACCCGGTCCCCCTCACGGAAGATCCGGTCCCCAAAGGCCTTCTCATGCTTGTCCTTGGTGTGCGGGTTCAACACCTCCTGCAGACGCTTGTTCAGATTCACGGTGCCGAGTTCGCCCTTGCGCGTGGGTGAGAGGACCTGGATCTCGGAGACGGGGATATGCATCTTCTCCGGCAGGCGCACGGCACAGAGCTCCGTGATCGTCTCGACGGTGCTGCCCGCCTCGAGCCGCTTGAGCCGAAAGAAATCTCCCGCGTTCTCGGAGAGATTCGGGTGCTCCCCCTGGTTGATGAGGTGGGCGTTGCGCACGATGCGGCTGTCCGCGCGCTGACGGAAGATCTCCGTGAGGCGCACGGTGGGCACGGCGAAGCTGCGGATGATGGCGGAGAAGACGTTGCCCGGACCCACGGGGGGAAGCTGATCGGCGTCCCCGACCAGCACGAGCCGCGCCGAGGGGGGCAGGGCGCGCAGCAGCGCGTCCATCAGCGGCACATCCACCATCGAGCACTCGTCCAGGATCACCGCGTCGCAGTCGAGCCTCTCCTTCTCGTTCTTCGTGAAGACGACCTTCTCGCCGTCCTCGGCGAACTGCGCGCCGAGCAGGCGGTGGACCGTCGCGGCCTCCCGCCCGGTGAGCTCAGTCATGCGCTTGGCGGCGCGGCCGGTCGGTGCGGTGAGGAGGGTCTTGAAGCCGAGCTCGTCGTACATGGCGAGGATGCCGCGGATGGAGGTGGTCTTGCCCGTGCCGGGGCCGCCGGTGATGACCAGGATCTGGTTTTCCAGCGCGTACTGCAGCGTCGCACGCTGCAGCGCGGCGTAGCGGATGCCCTGGTTCTTTTCCACGGCGCGGATGAGCCGGTCCACGTCCACGTTCTCGTTGTACTTCACCCGGCTCATGGCGAAGATCCGCTCTGCCGCGTCCTTCTCCGCCTCGTAGAGTTCCGGCAGATAGCAGGCGCGGCAGCCGGCGATCTCCTCGTAGTCGACAAGCCCGGCGTCGATGAGCTCCCCTATGCTCCCGTCGGCCTCCTCGGGCGTGACGCCGATGAGCTCCGCCGTCACGAGCGCGAGCTTCTCGCGCGGGATAAAGCAGTGACCGTTTCCGGTATTGTGGCGCAGCTCGAAGATCACGGCCGCGTTGATGCGGTCGCGGCTGTTGCCCTCAAAGCCCATGGAGAGGGCCAGGGTATCGGCTTCGGCGAAGCTGCCGCCGATGTGAGAGGAAGCCAGCAGATAGGGGTTCGAGCGCACCAGATCGAGCGCCTCGTCCCCGTGATACTGATAGAGCCGCATGGCAAGGATGGGCCGCAGGCCGAAGGAGCAGATGAACTCCATCAGCCGCCGCACACCCGCCTGCTTGCGGAAGCTATGGGACATCTGCTTCGCCTTCTGGAGGCTGATGCCCTTCACGCTCGCAATGGTCTCCGGCTCGTTCTCGAGAAGCTCCAGCGTCCGGCTCCCGAAACGGCCCACCAGCAGCGAGGCCGTAGCCGGGCCGATCCCTTTCACCGCGCCGCCCGCGAGGAAGTCATAGATCGCCCGCTCGTCCGTCGGCATGAGCCGCTGGGCGAAGGCCGCCTTGAACTGGCGGCCGTGCACGGCGTGGTTCATCCACTGGCCGCTCACGATCATGTTCTCGCCGCTCGCCGCATAGGGGAAGGTCCCCACCACGGTAACGGTCTCGCCGCTGTCCGCGGTCAGGCGCAGGACGGTATAGCCGTTGTCTTCATTTTTATAGATGACGGATTCGACCGTGCCGGTGATCTCCAGCAGTTCGTTGTCCTGATCCATGCCTTTACTCTCCCTGTGCCGCGCTCTCCAGCAGCGGCTTCAGAAATACGCCCGTAAAACTCTCCGGGCAGCGCGCGCAGTCCTCCGGTGTGCCGGCGAACACCAGTTCCCCGCCGCCGTCGCCGCCTTCGGGGCCGAGGTCAATGATATGGTCGGCCACCTTGATGACGTCGAGATTATGCTCGATGACGACAACGGTGTTGCCCGCGTCAACCAGGCGGTCAAGGATATCGATGAGCTTGTGCACGTCCGCGATGTGCAGGCCGGTCGTCGGCTCATCGAGCACATAGACCGTGCTGCCGGTGCTGCGCTTCGAAAGCTCCGTCGCGAGCTTCACGCGCTGGGCCTCGCCGCCCGAGAGCGTTGTGCTCGACTGGCCGAGCTTCACGTAGCCGAGCCCCACATCGTAGAGGGTCTGGATCTTGTTGAGGATCTTCTGCTGGTTCTGGAAGAAGCCGACCGCCTCTTCCACCGTCATGTCCAGCACGTCCGCGATGTTCTTGCCCTTGTAGCGCACCTCGAGCGTCTCACGGTTGTAGCGCTTGCCGCCGCATACCTCGCAGGGCACGTAGACATCCGGCAGGAAGTGCATCTCGATCTTCAGAAGGCCATCACCCGAGCAGGCCTCGCAGCGTCCGCCCTTGACATTGAAAGAGAAGCGCCCCTGGCCGTATCCGCGCAGCTTTGCGTCCGCCGTGGAGGCAAAGAGATCGCGGATGTCATTGAACACACCGGTATAGGTGGCGGGATTCGAACGCGGCGTGCGGCCGATCGGGCTCTGATCGAGCGCGATCACCTTGTCCACATGCTCCAGCCCCTCGATGCCGTCGCAGCGGCCGGGGCGCACCTTGACGCGGTTTTTCTCCGCGGCGAGGGTCTTGTAGAGCACCTCGTTGATGAGCGAGGACTTGCCGCTGCCGGAGACGCCGGTCACGCAGATGAGCTTGCCGAGCGGGATCTCCACGTCGATGTTCTTGAGGTTGTTCTCCCGTGCGCCGCGGATCCAGAGGCTCCGGCCATTGCCGGCCCGCCTTGTTCCCGGGACGGGAATCCGCTTCCGCCCGCTCAGGTACTGCCCGGTGACGGATTCGGGGCAGGCGCATATGTCCTCCACGCTCCCCTTTGCCACCACTTTACCGCCGTTTATACCGGCTCCAGGACCAATGTCCACCACATAGTCCGCGCTTCTCATAGTCTCTTCATCATGCTCCACCACAATAAGGGTATTGCCGAGATCGCGCAGCTGCCGGAGCGTGCGCAGAAGCTTGGCATTGTCGCGCTGGTGGAGCCCGATGCTCGGCTCATCGAGGATATAGAGCACCCCCATCAGGCTCGAGCCGATCTGGGTAGCGAGGCGGATGCGCTGGCTCTCGCCGCCGGAGAGGGTCGCGGCCATGCGCGAGAGCGTGAGATAGCCAAGGCCGACGCTCTGCAGAAAGCCGAGGCGGGAGCGGATCTCCTTGAGGATCTGCGCGGCGATGAGCATCTCCTTCTCGCCGAGCTGCAGCGCGTCGAGGAAGCGCAGCGCCTCCACGACCGAGAGCTCCGTGAATGCAGCGATGTTGAGGCCGCCCACCGTGACGGCGAGAGCCGACTTCTTGAGCCGCCGCCCGCCGCAGGTCGGGCAAGGCGTCTCGGACATGCACTCCTCGATGTCCGCGCGCATGGCGGGGCTCTGCGTCTCCTTATAGCGCCGCTCGAGGTTCGGGATAATGCCCTCGAACTCGCGCTTGATCGTCCCGAAGCCCTCGGCACGCTCGTAGCGCAGCTGCAGCGGCTCGCCCTTCGTTCCGTAGAGGATGGCCTGGACGGCCTCGGGGCTGAGCTCCTTCACGGGCTGGCTGAGCTTGAAGTGATAGCGCTTGGCCAGCGCGTCGAAATACATCTTCGAGATGCCGTCGCTGCGGATGTTGCCCCAGCCGCTTGCGGTGATGGCGCCGTCGAGGATGGAGAGGTTCGGGTTCGGCATGATGAGCTCGGGGTCCACCAGCATCTGCATGCCGAGGCCCGTGCAGGTCGGGCAGGCGCCGTTGGGGTTGTTGAAGGAGAAGAGGCGGGGCGTAAGCTCCTCGATGGAGATGCCGCAGTCCTCGCAGGCGTAGTTCTGGGAGAAGGCGATCTCCTGCTCCTGCCCCACGAGTTCGACGAGCAGCAGCCCGCCGGAGAGGGCGAGCGCGGTTTCGGCCGAGTCGGTCAGGCGGCGGGCGATGCCCTCCTTGACCACAAGGCGGTCCACCACGATCTCGATGTTATGCTTCTTGTTCTTCTCGAGCTTGATCTCCTCGCTCAGGTCATAGAGCGTGCCGTCGACGCGGGCGCGGACATAGCCGGACTTCTTCGCGTCCTCAAAGACCTTGACGTGCTCGCCCTTGCGGCCGCGGATCACCGGCGCGAGCAGCTGGATGCGCGTGCCCTCGGGGAGCTCCAGGATCCGATCGACGATCTGGTCGATGCTCTGCTGGCGGATCTCCTTCCCGCAGTTCGGGCAGTGCGGCACGCCCACGCGCGCCCACAGCAGACGCAGGTAGTCGTAGATCTCCGTCACCGTGCCCACCGTGGAGCGCGGGTTCTTCGAGGTGGTCTTCTGGTCGATGGAGATGGCGGGCGAGAGGCCGTCGATATAGTCCACGTCGGGCTTGTCCATCTGCCCGAGGAACATGCGCGCGTAGGAGCTCAGACTCTCCACATAGCGCCGCTGTCCCTCGGCGTAGATCGTGTCGAAGGCGAGAGAGGATTTGCCGCTGCCGGAGAGGCCCGTGATGACCACGAGCTTGTCGCGCGGGATCTCGAGGTCGATGTTCTTGAGGTTGTTCTCGCGCGCGCCTTTGATAAAAATGCTGTTTGCCATAGATGCTTATCCCTCAGTCGTTAGATCGGCACAGACGCCGTTGGTGAGTTTCAGAAGGGCGGCAGGCGCGAGCTCGACCTGATAGCCGATCTTCCCGGCGCTCACCGCAATGGTCGCAAGGTTTTCTGCGCTCCGGTCGAAGAAGGTCGGGTAGGCCTTGCGCATCCCGACGGGCGAGCAACCGCCGCGCACATAGCCGGTGAGGGCGTTGAGCTCGCTGACATGGACCATCTCCACGCTCTTCTCCCCCGCCGCCTTCGCCGCCTTGCGCAGCTCCAGCTCCGCCGTCACGGGGATCACGAAGACGCAGATCCGCTTGCTCGCGCCGCGGGCCACAAGCGTCTTGAACACGCAAGCGGGGTCGAGCCCCGTGATGCGCGCGACCGTGGCGCCGTCCACGGGACCGTCCCCGTGCGCGTATTCGTGCGGCGTGTAGGCGATCTTTTTCTGTTCGAGCAGGCGCATGACATTCGTTTTCTGCGCGGCCACCGCGATCCCTCCCCGGGTGTAAAAATCTAACATCTTATTATATCGTATTTCCCGTGCCAGTTCAACCGCTTTTCGCGTACAGCGGGCAAAAGATTCTCCTGAACGCTGTGCGGGAAAAGGCCCGCTGCCGACAGGCAGCGGGCCTTGTTTTGCTTTATGGGTTTATGCTTCAGGGCTTACTTGCGCTCCTGGGTGAAGGTCTTCTTGGCTTCTTCCCAGCCGGCGAGCAGGGACTTGAAGCCAGCCTGCGCGATGTCCTTGAGCTCGGTGCTCGCGGTCTCGGCAGCGGCCTGCAGCTTGTCGGTGGCGTCCTTCAGCGCGGCCTTCGCGGCCTCGACCTTCGCCTCGACCTCAGCCTCAGCGGCCTTGGCCTCGGCCTCGACGCTCTGCTGCTCCTTGATCGCGGCCTGCGCGGCGGCAAGGCGGGCGATGGGAACGCGGAACGGCGAGCAGGACACGTAGTCCAGACCGACCTTGTGGAAGAACTCGACGGAGCTGGGATCGCCGCCGTGCTCACCGCAGACGCCCAGATGCAGCTCGGGACGGGTCTCACGGCCGAGCTTCGCGGCCATCTTGACCAGCTTGCCGACACCGACCTGATCGATGCGGGCGAAGGGATCGCTCTCGTAGATCTTGTTGTCGTAGTAGGACTTGAGGAACTTGCCGGCGTCGTCGCGGCTGAAGCCGAAGGTCATCTGGGTCAGGTCGTTGGTGCCGAAGGAGAAGAACTCGGCCTCCTTGGCGATCTCGCCGGCGGTGACGGCCGCGCGCGGGATCTCGATCATGGTGCCCACGTGGTACTTCATCTGCACGCCCGCGTCGGCGATCTCCTTGTCGGCGGTGGCGACGACCACGTCCTTGACGAACTTGAGCTCCTTGACCTCGCCCACCAGCGGGATCATGATCTCGGGGACCATGGTCCACTCGGGGTGACGGGCCTGGACAGCCAGCGCGGCCTTGATGACGGCGCGGGTCTGCATCTCGGCGATCTCGGGATAGGTGACGGCCAGACGGCAGCCGCGGTGACCCATCATGGGGTTGAACTCATGCAGAGAGGCGATGATGTTCTTGATGTCCTGAACGGTCTTGCCCTGCGCCTCGGCGAGAGCGGCGATGTCGGCCTCCTCGGTGGGGACGAACTCATGCAGCGGGGGATCCAGGAAGCGGATGGTGACGGGGTTGCCTTCCATGGCCTCGTAGATGCCCTCGAAGTCGGACTGCTGCATCGGCTCGAGCTTGGCCAGAGCGGCCACGCGCTCTTCGACGGTGTCGGCGCAGATCATCTCACGGAAGGGCCCGATGCGGTCGGCGTTGAAGAACATATGCTCGGTACGGGTCAGGCCGATGCCCTGGGCACCCAGCTCGCGCGCCTTGGCGGCGTCCTTCGGGGTGTCGGCATTGGTGCGGACCTGCAGGCGGCGATACTTGTCGGCCCAGTCCATGATGCGGCCGAACTCGCCCGCGATGGTGGCGTCGACGGTGGGGATCACGCCGTCATAGATGTTGCCGGTGGAGCCGTCGATGGAGATATAGTCACCCTCGTGGAAGGTCTTGCC
>JAUNNH010000008.1 GCA_030531505.1 Eubacteriales bacterium | reverse complement strand
TCCGAACACAGAAGTTAAGCTCACCAGTGCCGAAAATACTTGTCTGGCGACGGACCGGGAAGATAGGTCAATGCCAACACAGAGCCGCTCAAAATGAGCGGCTCTGCTTTTTTATGTTCATCCACAGCAACAGCAAAGGGTCATGTCACGGACGTGCCCTTTTTTCGTTTACGGATAAGGCGTTGACGGCTGGATAAAATATTGGTATAGTGGAAGCACCCACTACCAAGGAGGTTGTCATCATGGCGAATAAATACGCAGGCACCAAAACCGAAAAAAATCTCTGGGAGGCCTTTGCTGGCGAATCCCAGGCGCGCAACAAATATACCTATTTCGCCTCCGCTGCCAAGAAGCAGGGCTTTGAGCAGATCGCAGCGCTGTTCCTGAAGACGGCTGAGAACGAGAAGGAGCATGCCAAGCTCTGGTTCAAGGAGCTGGGCGAGCTCGGCACGACGGAGGAGAATCTGCTCCACGCGGCCGAGGGCGAGAACTTCGAGTGGACCGATATGTACGAGCGCATGGCGAAAGAGGCCGAAGAGGAGGGTTTCCCCGAGCTTGCTGCGAAATTCCGCGGCGTCGCGGCCATCGAGAAGGCGCATGAGGAGCGCTATCGCGCGCTGCTGAAGAATGTGGAGACCGCGCAGGTCTTCGAAAAGAGTGAGGTCAAGGTCTGGGAGTGCCGCAACTGCGGCCACATCGTGGTCGGCACCAAGGCGCCCGAGGTGTGCCCTGTCTGCAACCACCCGCAGGCCTATTTCGAGGTCCACGAGGCGAACTATTAAAAGCCCATGGCAGAATTCAGCGATTTCCTGAAGCTTGACATCCGAGTCGGGACGATCACGGCAGCGAAGGTCTTTCCCAAAGCACGCAAGCCCGCCTACCAGCTGGAACTGGATTTCGGGCCGGAGATCGGATCGAAGAAGTCCTCAGCCCAAATCACGGATCACTACCGTCCGGAGGAGCTGGTCGGCAAGCAGGTGCTCGCGGTGGTGAACTTCCCTCCGCGGCAGATCGCGGACTTCATGTCGGAGGTCCTGGTCCTTGGCACATACAGCGAAGGCGGCGTGATCCTGATCACGCCGGACAAGCCGGTCAAAAACGGCGACAAGCTGGGCTGATCCCTAAAGCGCACATCCAAAAAGGAGCTTCCTTCGGGAAGCTCCTTTTTGTGCTTATTTGCGTTTCTTTTTCGCGTAGGCGAACATCCAGGCGACGATCGCGACGAGACCGACGATGACCACAACGCCGAGAATCAAATTGAATGCGCCGCTCGCAAGCCCGGCCAAAAGGCGGAAAACCAGCGAGACCACGGCGAGTACGACGAGAAGCACCGCCACAAACAGCGCGATGGATTTTACATTCATTGTTACGCCTCCTTTTATTCGAGCGGATTGCCCAGCTTGCTCAGGACTTCGAGAAAGTACGGCGGCAGTTCCGTCTCCAGGCGGATCGCCTCACCGCTGCGGGGGTGGATGAATTTCAGTTCACGTGCGTGCAGGCACTGCCCGGTGAGGCCCTTCTCCGGAGAGGGGGCGCCGTAGACACCGTCCCCCAGCAGGGGATGGCCGAGACTCGCCATATGCACACGGATCTGATGGGTGCGGCCGGTCTCGAGCCGGCAGCGGATGTGGGTGTAATCCCGGTAACGCTGCAGAACCTCCCAATGCGTGACGGCGTGCCGACCGGTCTTTTCGATCACGGCCATGCGTTTACGGTCCGTGGGATGGCGGCCGATCGAGCGATCGACAGTACCCGCGTCCTCGCGGAAGCCGCCGTGCACGACTGCCTCGTAGACCCGCGAGAGACTGCGATCCGCGAGCTGCGCGGAGAGCCGCTGGTGAGAAAGATCATTCTTGGCGACGATCAGCAGGCCGGAGGTGTCCTTGTCGATGCGGTGGACGATGCCGGGCCGTTTCTCTCCGCCGATGCCGGAGAGAGAATCGCCGCAGTGCCAGAGCAGGGCGTTGACCAGAGTCCCGTCCAGATGCCCGGGCGCGGGGTGGACCACGAGCCCGCGCGGCTTGTTGACCACGATCACATCCGCATCCTCAAAGACGATGTCGAGGGGGATCTCCTGGGGGTGCAGCGGGATGTCAACCGGGGGCGGCAGCAGCAGCTCAAACTCGTCCCCCGCACGGACCTTATAGTTTTTTCGAAGCGGCAGACCGTCCAGGGTGACGCGCCCCTCCTCGAGAAGGTGCTGGGCGGCGCTGCGGCTCAGATCCTCCACAGTGCGCGCAAGGAGAGCGTCGATTCGCTCGCCGCTCTCCTTGGCTGTGATGATCCGCAGGGACTCATCCATTGTTTACTTGAACTCGGCCAGAATATCGTCCAGCGAGAACTCGGAATCGGTGTCGGCGCGGAAGGGTTTGGGCGCAGGCGCGGCGGGCTTGGCTGCGGGCTGCGGGGCCGGAGCGGGCGCCGGAGTCGATACGGGTGCGGACACGGGCTCAGCAGCCTGCGCGGCAGCCGCGGCAGCACGGCGGGCCTTGAACTGCTCGTATTCGGCGTCATACTTGGAGGTGTGAGCCTTGCGCGCAGCTTCGGGCGCAGGAGCAGCTTTCTCGGCGGCGACGCGGCGGGAACGAGCGGGCGCCGGGGCCGGCGTCTCCTCCTCGTCTTCGACCTCCTCGTCGCGGCTCTTGCGGCGGGAGACACGCTTCTCCTTGCGGCTCGGACGACGGGGCTCTTCCTCTTCTTCCTCGTCCTCCTCTTCGTCCTCGTAGATATCCTCGTCGTCATCGAAGCGGAAGTCGCGGCGATGGTCGCGCTCAAAGATGATGGCGATCACGAAAAGCAGGGCGAAAACCGTAATGAAGATATCCGCCACGTTGAAAACGGGGAAGTTCACGAACTCGCACTTGAACATATCCTGCACGTAACCGTAGATCACGCGGTCGATGCAGTTGGAGATGCCGCCTGCCGTCACCATGACGATGCTCCACCGGGCCAGAGGGCCGGAGATGAATTTCGTCGCCAGCGCGATGATGACCAGAACGGTAAAGACGCCGGTCAGGATGATGAAGTAGATGCGGGCGTTGCTGCCGGACAGGAAGCTGAAGGCAGCGCCGTCGTTATGGACGTTGATGATACTGAGGATACCCGGGATGAAAGTCTCGCCGGCCGACTCCATATGGATGGCGCCGGAAACCCAGTATTTCACACCCTGGTCAAGGATAATGACCAATACAGCAAAAATGGCGTACAGCATAGCATTCTCTCCTATCTGCCGCGGGCGGCGCCAGCGGCCGAGATTTCTTGGGGATGTGCGAAAACAGGGGATAGGGGCTTGCGGGAAACTTACAGCGCGGCGACGACAGCGGCGCAGCGGGGGCAGAGACCGGTCTCGGGATCAGCCGCCATGGAATGCTTCCAGCAGCGCGGGCACTTGACGCCCGGCGCCTCAACCACGGAAATATGAAGACCGGGATACTGACTGCCGTGCGCGGCGGCCGCGGCTTCCTCTTCGCTCTCCTCGTCGGCGATCAGGCAGCGGGAGACGATGAAGAGCTCCTCCAGATCCATATCGGAGAGCTTCTCCAGCGTTTCGCGGGACGTCTCATCCGTCGGGCGCAGGGTGACGGCGGCCTCGAGCGGCTTGCCGATGCGCTTGGCGGCACGGGCGGATTCCAGCACGCCGTTGACGTCGTCGCGCAGGGCGATCAGCTGCTCCCAGCGGGCCATCTCCTCCGCGGAGAGGGAATAGGCCGCAAAGGGCTTGTTCATCTGGTTGAGCACGACGTTGCGGGCGTCGTCTCCCGCGCGGTGCGGCATGGCCAGCCAGATCTCATCGCAGGTGAAGGCGAGGATCGGGGCGAACATCTTGGTCAGGGTATCGAGGATCAGGAACAGGGCGGTCTGGGCGCTTCGGCGCTTCAGGCCGTCGCGCTCCTCGCAGTAGAGGCGATCCTTGATGATATCGAGATAGAAGCTCGAGAGCTCCACCACACAGAAATCGTTGATGGCATGGGAAATCACATGGAACTCATAGTTCTGATACGCGGTCTCGACCTTGTCGATCAGCTCGTTGAGCTTGGTGACGGCCCAGCGGTCCAGCTCCAGCATCTCGTCGGGGGCGACCAGTTTGTCGGCGTCAAAGCCGTCGAGGTTGCCGAGGCAGTAGCGCGCGGTGTTGCGGAACTTCAGGTAGTTCTGGCTGAGCTGCTTGAAGATCTCCTTGGAGCAGCGCACATCGACATGGTAATCGGCGGACCCGGCCCAGAGGCGGATCATATCGGCGCCGAATTCCCGGATGATATCGGCGGGATCCACGCCGTTTCCAAGGGATTTGTGCATGGCCTTGCCCTCGCCGTCGACAGTCCAGCCGTGGGTCAGGCATTCCTTATAGGGAGCGCCCATGCCCAGCGCGCCGACCGCAACCAGCAGCGAGGACTGGAACCAGCCGCGATACTGGTCGCCGCCCTCCATATACATGGTGGCGGGCCAGAAACCCTGATCGCGCTTCATGGCGGCGTAATGGGTGGAGCCGGAGTCGAACCAGCCGTCGAGCGTGTCAGTCTCCTGGGTGAAGGTCTTGCCGCCGCAGTGCGGGCAGGTGAAGCCCTCCGGCAGGATCTCGGCCGCGGAACGGTCGAACCAGGCGTTGCTGCCCTCCTTCTCAAAGAGGGAAGCGACGGCCTCGATGCTCTCCTCGGTGCAGACGGGCTTGCCGCAGTCTCCGCAGTAGAACACGGGGATCGGCAGACCCCAGCGGCGCTGACGGGAGATGCACCAGTCGCTGCGCTCGCGGATCATGGCGCCCATGCGCTCCTTGCCCCAGGCGGGGAGCCAGCGCACGTCTTCACAGGCCTGGATGGCCTCGTCTTTAAAGGAGTCGACCGAGCAGAACCACTGCGGCGTGGCGCGGAAGATGATGGGGTTCTTGCAGCGCCAGCAGTGGGGATAGCTGTGCATGATATCCTCGGAGGCGAAGAGCATGCCGCTCTCCTTCATATCCGCGAGGATGACGGGGTTGGATTCCTCGGTGCCGAGGCCGGCGTACTTGCCGGCGTACTCGGTGTGGCGGCCCTGATCGTCCACGGGCACGACCATCTCGGTCCCGTAGCGCATGCAGGTCGTATAGTCGTCGGCGCCGAAGCCGGGGGCGGTGTGTACGCAGCCGGTACCGGAATCCATCGTGACGTAATCGGCCAGCATCAGCAGACTCGTCTTCGGCAGGAAGGGATGATCGGCCAGCATGTACTCGAAGAAGGCGCCCTCGTGGGTCTCCAGGATCTCCCACTCGGTGACGCCGCCGGCCTTCATGACAGACTCGATCAGCGCCTCGGCCAGGATATACATCTCGCCGTTCGGGACCTTCACGATCGCGTAGCTGTCGCCGGGGCTGAGGGTGATGCCGAGGTTGCCGGGCAGGGTCCAGGTGGTGGTCGTCCAGATCAGGAAGAAGAGCTTGGACTTGTCCAGATGGCTCAGCTTGCCTTTGTCGTCGTGCATGGGGAACTTCACATACACGGTGGTGACCGGGTCGTCCTGGTATTCGATCTCCGCCTCGGCCAGGGCCGTCTCGTCGTGGGCGCACCAGTAGACGGGCTTGAGTCCCTTGTAAATGTGGCCGTTGCGGTACATCTTGCCGAAGATGCGCACTTCGTCCGCCTCAAAGCCCTTGTTCATCGTGGTGTAGGGATGCTCCCAGTCGCCGATGACGCCGAGGCGCTTGAAGCCGTCGCGCTGACGGTCGATATACTTGTTGGCGTAGGCCTCGCAGGCGGAGCGGAAATCCGCCACGCTCATGGCCTTGTGGTTGAGCTTTTGCTCCTTGATGATGGCGCTCTCGATCGGCATGCCGTGGTTATCCCAGCCGGGGATATAGGGCACGTGATAGCCGCGCATCATGTAAGAGCGGTTGATGAAGTCCTTGATGGACTTGTTGAGCGCGTGGCCCATGTGGATATCGCCGTTGGAGAACGGGGGGCCGTCGTGCAGGTTGAAGAGGGGAAGCCCCTCGCTTTTTTTCAGGTGCTCGTGATAGAGATCCAGCTCCTCCCAGTGACGGAGCATTTCAGGCTCGCGCTTGGGCAGGCCGGCGCGCATGGGAAACTCTGTTTTGGGAAGGTTCAGCGTGGCATTAAAGTCCTTGGACATGGATGTTCTCCTGTAGTAGTTATGGATAAAAATGCGGGAATTATACCGCGGTCAATACCAAACAGCGGGGCGCGCGCATTCTGCGCCCGCCCCGTGTGGCAAGGAAAGACAGGATCAGACCGTGAAGGTCTGGGTGCTCTCCAGCTTGCTGGGAGCGGGAGTCTCCTTCAGCATCGACAGATCGATGTCGAACGAGGGCTCGGACGCCAGGCGGGAGGCCTTGTCCTCAATGCTCTGCACAGCGTCGGCGACGACGTCAGCCTTCGGCGCGGGAGCGGCCTTGGGGGCGATGCCGGCGTCGATGGCGGAGAGCTTGTCGAGCTGGGCCTGGAACAGTGCCTTGGCCTCGGCGATGAAGGAGGACTTGGCCTCCTTGGCCTCAGCCAGCTGCTGCTCGCAGGAGATGCGCTCGTCGTCGATGGAGCCGATCACGGCCTTGGCCTTCGCCTCGGCCTCGGCGACGGTGGCGCTGGCACGCTGACGGGCCTCGGACTCGATCTGCACGGCAAGCTTCTGGGCGGACAGGATCGCCATGTTCAGGGCTTCCTCGTTGGCCCGATATTCCTCGATCTTGTCCACGAGGACCTTCATCTTGCTCTTGAGAACGGCGTTCTCCTTCTGGGCCGCGGCGATCTCGTCGGCAAGCGTCTCCAGAAAGTCGTCCACGGAGGCCATATCGTAGCCGCCCATGCGGGCCTTCTCAAACGTCTTTTCGCGGATGTCCTGAGCAGTAATCATATCAATATCCACCTTTCATTCTTTCTCTGGATTCCAAATGTCCGAAAATCAAAAGTACTGGCCGTCGCTCACCGGCTGCTCCGGTGCCGAAGTGCCGGGGTTGAGCACGTCCACATGCTGCGGGGTGACGAAATAGGTCTTTGCGGAGATCGGGGTGATCTTGCCCTCCAGGGCAAAGGTGATGCCGGAGAGGAAATCGAGCAGACGGCGCGCGCTGTCGTTGGGGACACCCTCCAGCGTCATCACGACGCTGCGGCCGTTGCCGAGATAGTTCACCAGCTCCCCGGCCTCATCAAAGGTCTTGGGGCTGAAGAGGATGACCTGCTGGTCGCTGCCGCCGAAGTTGACGGTGCGCTCCCGCTGGGCCCGGGGTCTTCCGGCGTTTTTCTTTCCCAGCCCGCCGAACAGACCGCCTTCCGCCGCGGGCTTCGGAGCCTTCGGCTTGGGCGCGGGTTCGGGGGTGCCGGCGGGTTCCGCCCCAAAGCTGCTCTCGAACTCGATCTGAGCGGCGCTCGGCTGCGCCTGTTCGCGCAGAGCGCCGTCGGAGCCCTCGAAGAAGTCGTCCTCCTCGTCGTAGGGTTGGGTCAATTTACGCAGTTCGTCCATGAAGCCCATGGTGTTGCCTCCACTGAGTCTCGCTATTTCCTGGAATAGTCTCGGGCGCCGAAGATCGCCGTGCCGACACGGACCAGGTCGGCCCCGCAGGCGACGGCCTCGGTGTAATCGCCGGACATGCCCATAGACAAAAAATCCATAGATACATTATCGTATTTTTTTCGCCCATTGTCAACAAAAAGCTGCTTCATCCGCAGAAAAAAAGGCCGGTTTTCTTCGGGGGACGCGCAGACAGGCGGGATCGCCATCAGACCGCGCACTTGCACGGCGCCGTATTCCCCGGCTTTTTCCAGCGCAGCGGGGAGCGCCTCGGGCGCAAAGCCGGACTTGGAGGCCTCGCCGCCGATGTTGACCTCCAGCAGAACGTCCTGCCGGAGGCCGCGCGCGGCGGCACAGCGGTCGATCACGGCGAGCAGCTCGAGGCTGTCCACGGAGTGGATCAGCGAGGCAAGACCTACGACCTGGCGGACCTTGTTCTTCTGCAGATGGCCGATGAAGTGCAGCTCCGCGCCTTCATACGCGCCCTGGGCGTGTTTCTCCAGCATCTCCTGCACCCGGTTCTCGCCGAAGACCCGCACACCGGCGGCGATCGCCTCCCGGACGCGGGCGGCGTCGTTCATTTTGGAGGCGGCCACGAGCCGGATCCCGGCCGGGTCCCGGCCGGCCGCACGGGCGGCGCGGGCGATGTTTTCCTGGACGAGGGCGACGTTTTCGGCGATGGTCATGGGTATAGCCTTCTTTCTATGTGGATGGATACAGCGCCGCCTCGACCCGGCGCAGCGAGAGATAATCGCCGCCGCGGCTGAGGCGGAAGAGCAGCGCATGCTCCCCCTCCGCCTCTCCGCTTACGGCGAGCAGACGCGCGGGGACCCATGCGTTCGTTCCGGCAAAGCGCAGGCGGCAGGCACCGGGCTCCGGCAGCTCCGTACCGGAAGGAGCGAGCGCCGCGTAGTACCAGACCGTGTCGAGGACAAGCCGGCCGCGGCAGCCGGAGGGGACGAGGCCCTCCCGGCCAAGCAGCGCGCGGACCGCGTCCGCGCTGAGGGGCTCAAGCGACGCGGTATCGAGCCCTTCCAGCCCGTCAAAACCGGAAAAGAAAAGCGCGGGCGCCTCCGCCCGGATGGGGGTTCCGTCCGCATCCCGGCCGAGCAGCCCGCCCGCCGGAACGCGCTCGCCGTTGCGGACGGTCAGGGCCGCGGACGGCGGCAGACAGAGCGGGATCTCCCGGCGCAGGCAGAGGCCGGAGAGTGTCGGAAGAGAGGCCGCGGCCTCCGCCGCGGCGGGTCGTGCCGGGACGCGGAGCCGGCTGTAGAGCCCGACCCCGCCCCAGGCGCAGGCCGCGAGGAACAGGAGCGCGGCGACGCCGCGCAGAAAGGCTCCGTCGCTGCGTTTATGTATCGCTTTCAAAGGCGATGGGCCGCGGCGGAACGATGGTGGAGATGGCGTGTTTGTAGATGAGCTGCTGCTTCCCGTCGGAATCGAGCACGACGGTAAAGCCGTCGAAGCCCTTGACGATCCCGTGCAGTTGAAAGCCGTTCATCAGAAACATGGTGACGGTCAGGCGGTCGCGCCTCGCCTGGTTCAGGAAAGCGTCCTGGAGAGTTTGGGTTTTCAGCATGTGTCTCTTGCTCCTTGTATCTCAGAAGATTCTGTCCTGGGACAGTGTCTCTATGATACTCAGAGCCGGGCGAGGATCATGTCGAAAGCAGGGCGGAAACTGTCTCGAGAGCGACATCGGGATCCGGCGCTTTTTCCCAGTATATCCAGTGCGCGTCCTGCGCGCGGCCGAACCAGGTGAGCTGCCGCTTGGCATAGCGGCGGCTGTTCTGTTTGATCTGCTCTGCGGCCTCCTCGCGGCTGATCTCACCCTCCAGCGCGCGGGCAGCCTCCTTGTAGCCGATGGCCTGCATGGCCGTACAGGCCGGGGAGAGTCCGGAGGCCAGCAGCCCCGCGACCTCCTCGAAGAGACCGGCGCACAGCATCTCATCCACACGCGCGTCGATGCGCGCGTAGAGGTCGGCGCGATCGGCGTAGCTGAGCACAAGGCGCAGCGCCTCGTAGCGAGGGGGAAGCGCCCGGGTCTCGGCGTCATGTCGGGAGATGGTCTTGCCCGTGAGACGGAAGACCTCGATGGCGCGGACGATCCGCCGCTTGTCGCCGGGGTGAAGTTTCCCGGCGCGCTCCGGATCAAAGGTGCGCAGCTGTTCAAGCATAGCCTCGCCCCCGACGCGGTCGTATTCTTCGCCGAGCGCGCGCCGCAGCGTCTCGTCCCCCTCCTGTCGGCCGGAGAAGGCCCGCCCGGCGAGCAGGGAGTCGATATAGAGCCCGGTGCCGCCCACGAGGATGGGCGTCTTGCCCTCCTCGAGCAGCCGGTCACACACGGCGGAGGCCTCCGTTACATAGCGGGAGACGGAATAGTCCTCCCGGGGATCGGCCACATCGATCATATGGTGCACGGCCGCAGCTCGCTCTTCAGGCGTGGCCTTGGCGGTGCCGATGTCCATGCCGCGGTAGACCTGCATGGAGTCGGCGGAGACGATCTCGCCGCCCAGTCGGCGGGCCAGGGCGATGCCGAGGCGGGTCTTGCCGGAGGCGGTGGGGCCCGCCACCACGATGACGCGCCCGCTCATACGATGCGCTTGAACATCTTGTCGAGATCCCGGCGGCTGAGGACCACCGAGACCGGCCGTCCGTGCGGGCAGTACTTGACAGCGCCCGAGAGCACGGCCTCGGCGATGTGCCGCCGCTCGGCGTCGCTCGTGTTCCAGCCGGCTTTGATCGCGGCCTTGCAGGCCACGGTATGCAGGATCTCGTCCCTGGCGCTCTGCGCATCCGGCGCCTTGCCGGAGCGGAGCTTTTCCAGGATCTCTTCCGCCGCGGCGCGCGCGTCCCCGGCCGCCATGTCGGCGGGGACGGCGCGCAGCAGCCAGGCGTCCTCGCCGAAAGGCTCCAGCTCAAAGCCGAGCTCCTGCAGCAGCGCCGCGTTCTGCTCAAGCAGCTCTGCGTCCTCCGGCGTGGTGCGAAGGGGGATCGGCTCGAGCAGGGTCTGCGCTGTGATGCGGCGGTCCATCGCCTTGAGGCGGTCAAAATTCATGCGCTCGTGCGCGGCGTGTTTGTCGATGAGAATCAGGCGCCCCTCGCTCTCCACGAGGATATAGGTGTTCATCGCTTCGCCCAGGAGTTTGTAAGGCGCTTCTTGTGCGCTTTCCACATTTTGAACAGGGTTTTCCACATTTTTTGCGGGAAATGTTGTGAAATCCGGAGAAGTTTTGCCAAAATCGGTCGAAACAGGGCTCACTTTGGGAGAAACTGGAAGGTCGAGACGCGTCTGCTCGGCGTAATCCGGCGTACGCAGCACGGCGGATGAGGGCGACGAGCCGCCGTAAGACGGGCGCGGCGCACCCACGCGGGGAGCCGCTGCGGCCGCGCGTGGCTTGTCCACGGCGTAGTGATTGGCGCGGAAGCTCTCCGCACTCATGCTGCGGTAGAAATCGGCCTTCGGTTCGACGAGCCGCCGCGTTGCCGCGGTGGGGACGACCTCGGCTGTCCGGTTCTCCTGCTCAAGCGCGAGGCGCACGGCGTTGTAAACCAGATCGAAAACCTGCTTCTCCTGCGAGAATTTCACCTCGGTCTTGGCGGGGTGGACATTCACATCCACGCTCGCATAGCCCAGGTCGAGATAGAGCACACAGGCGGGGAAGCGCCCGCTGAGCAGTGTGTTTTTATAGGCCTGCTCAAGCGCGGCCTGCAGGAGCTGGGAGCGGATCGTGCGCCCGTTGCAGAAGAAATACTGGGCGCTGCGGCTGCCGCGCCCTGCCGAGGGGGAGGACACGAAGCCGGAGACGCGCAGCCCGCCGTCGGCGGTTTTGCAGGGGAGCAGCGTCGAGGCGAGCTCCCGACCCAGCAGGGTATAGACACAGGAATCCTGTCGCCCGTCGCCGGGAGAGAAGAACTCCTCCTTCCCGTCGCGCAGCAGCCGCACAGAGACCTCCGGTCTGCCGAGCGCACAGCGCAGCGCGGTCTGTACGCAGGCCGAGGCCTCGGCCCGGTCAGATTTCAAAAACTTCAGCCGCGCGGGGGTATTGAAGAAGAGATCCCTCACGATCATTGTGGTCCCCTCGGGGCAGCCGGCGGGCTCCATCTCCTGGATCTCGCCGGCCGTCAGTGTCACGAGCGTGCCGCCCGCGTCCCCGCGGCGGCGGGTGCGCAGCTCCACATGCGAGACGGCGGAGATCGCCGCCAGTGCCTCGCCGCGAAAGCCCATCGTCTGGATCGCCTCCAGGCCTTTTTCATCGTGCAGCTTGGAGGTCGCGTGGCGCAAAAACGCGACGCCTGCGTCCTCCGGGGCCATGCCGCAGCCGTCGTCCGTCACGCGGATATAGGTTGCGCCGCCACCCCGCAGTTCCACCGTGATGTTCTTCGCACCGGCGTCAAAGGCGTTTTCCATGAGCTCCTTGATGACGGAGGCGGGCCGCTCCACGACCTCGCCCGCGGCGATCATGTCGGCCACATGGGGATCGAGAATATTGATAACTGCCATAAGCACACATCCTTTTCAGCGCTCCCATTATAGCGGATTTGTGTTGAAACTTCCATACCCTTTATGTTAAAATACAATGAAATACTTTTGGCAGAAAAGGAACGTTTATGAAGTACGAACGCACTGTGATCGACCCGGAGGAGATCCGCCGTCAGGGGCAGATCTGCGGGGAGATCTTTGATATCGTCACGGCGGACGGTGCCCGGCCGCTCGCCATGGTGGACACGTACGGCTGTCAGCAGAACGAGGCCGACAGCGAAAAGCTGCGCGGGTATCTGGCCGCGATGGGCTACGGCTTTACGCAGGACGAGTTCCAGGCGGATGTAATCGTGGTGAACACCTGCGCCGTGCGTGAGCACGCGGAGATGCGCGTGCTCGGCAACGTCGGCGCGCTCAACCATTCGAAAAAGGCCCGGCCATCGCAGATCGTCGCGGTCTGCGGCTGCATGGTGCAGCAGGAGCACATGGCCGAGAAAATCAAGCGATCCTATCCCGTGGTGGACCTGGTCTTCGGCCCGCATGAGCTCTGGCGCTTCCCGGAGCTGCTGCAGCAGGTCATGCGGCGCCACAAGCGCGTCTTCGCCACGGCGAAGGCCGACGGCGCCGTGGCCGAGGGTATCCCCGTGCGGCGCGACGGCAAGGTGAAGGCCTGGCTCTCGATCATGTACGGCTGCAACAATTTCTGTACCTACTGCGTCGTGCCCTATGTCCGCGGGCGCGAGCGGTCCCGCGAGCCGGAGGCGGTGCTGGCCGAGGCGCGTGAGCTCGTGCGTCAGGGCTATAAAGACATCACCCTGCTCGGACAGAACGTGAACTCCTACGGGAAGGATCTCGCCTGCGGTGTGGATTTTGCAGATCTGCTGCGCATGGTCAACGATATCCCCGGCGATTTTCTCATCCGCTTCATGACGAGTCATCCGAAGGACGCGACGGAGAAGCTCTTCCAGACCATGGCGGCGTGTGAGAAGTGCGCCCACCACCTGCACCTGCCGGTGCAGGCAGGCAGCGATCGCGTCCTGAAGGCCATGAACCGCAGCTATACGCGCGAGAAGTATCTCCGTCAGGTCGCGCTCGCCCGGCAGTATATGCCGGATCTGGTTCTCACGACAGACATCATCGTGGGCTTCCCCGGTGAGACGGAGGAGGAATTTGCCGAGACGCTCTCGCTCTGCGAGGAGGTCCGCTATGACGCGATGTTCACCTTCATCTACTCCAAGCGCGTCGGGACGCCTGCGGCCTCGATGCCCGACCCCTATACCCGCGCCGACAAGCAGCGCCATTTCGACGCGCTGACGGAGCTCAGCAACCGTATCTCCGGCGAGAAGCACCGGGAGTATGAGGGGCGGATCCTCCGCGTCCTGGTGGACGGGGAGACCGGCCGTGAGGAGTACAACCTCTCGAGCCGTACCAACGGCGGCCGTCTCGTGCATCTGAAGGGAGACTCCGCGCTCATCGGGCGCTTTATCGACGTGAAGATCACATCCGGCAACACCTGGGCGCTGTACGGCGAGACCGTATGAGCCCGCAGAGAGAAAGAGAGAAGGACCATGGCTGAACTGAC
Source organism: Eubacteriales bacterium (assembly GCA_030531505.1). GTDB lineage: Bacteria > Bacillota > Clostridia > Oscillospirales > Oscillospiraceae > Limivicinus. The sequence continues at coordinate 75,184 of JAUNNH010000008.1, read as the reverse complement.
CCCCATGAAACGGCAATATCTGGACATCAAGCAGCAGCACCCGGACTGTCTGCTGTTCTTCCGCCTGGGGGATTTTTATGAGATGTTCGACGAGGACGCGAAGCTGGCCTCGAAGGAGCTGGACCTCGCGCTCACGACCCGGGACCGCAACATTGAGGACCCGGAGGAGCGCACGCCGATGTGCGGCGTGCCCTATCACAGCGCGGAGGCGTATATCGCGCGCCTGATCGCCAAGGGCTACAAGGTGGCCATCTGCGAGCAGATGGAGGACCCGGCGCTGGCCAAGGGCCTGGTGCAGCGTGAAGTCATCCGCATCATCACGCCCGGCACCGTCACCGAGAGCTCCATGCTCGAGGAGGGACGGAGCAACTACATCGCGGCCGTCGAGCTCAGCGGAGACAGCGGCGGCGTCGCCTTCTGCGATGTGTCCACAGGTGAGTTCTGCTGCGCCTTTTATCCGACGGACGCCGTGGCCCACATCCTCAACGAGCTGGGCCGCTTTGCCCCGCGGGAGGCGCTGCTTTCCCCGGCCGCGCTCGCCTGTGAACCGATCGGGGAATTCCTGACGAAACGCCTCGACGCGCTGCTGGAGGCGGGCCCCGCGTACTTTGAGTACATGCCCGCCGCGGCCCGGGTCTGCGAGCAGTTCGGCTACCGCGACGCGGACGAGAGCGGTCTCGGCGACGGCCCCGCGGCGATCGCGGCAGCTGGCGCGCTGCTGCAGTATCTGCAGGCGACGCAGAAATTCGACCTCAGCCACATCCGGCGTCTGGACGTGTTCTACGGCGGGCGCTATATGGAGCTCGACTGGGCTACGCGCCGCAGCCTCGAGCTCACCGAGTCCCTGCGCAGCGGGGAAAAGCGCGGGTCCCTGCTCTGGGTGCTCGACCGCACGAAGACCCCGATGGGCGGGCGGCTGCTGCGCGCCTGGGTCGAGCGGCCGCTGTTGAGCGTGGTTGCCATCAAGCGCCGCCTTGCCGCGGTGAACGAGCTCTATAAAGACAATGTCGCGCGCGGCGAGCTGATGCTCACGCTGCGGGACATCACCGACATGCAGCGCCTGGTGGGCCGCTGCGTCTACGGCACGGCGGGCGGCAAGGATCTGCGCGCCCTATGCAACTGCGCCATGCTGCTGCCCCGGCTCAAGGAACTGCTCGCGCCCTTCCGCTGCAACGAACTGCAGGAGATCGCCGGCATGGACGAGCTGCCGGATCTGGTCTATTACATCGACCGTGCGATCCAGGACGATCCCCCCTTCTCCGTGCGCGAGGGCGGTATCCTGCGCCCCGGCTACTCCGAGGAGCTGGACCGTCTGCGGGACGTCCGCGACAACGGCGCGCAGATGGTGGCGGAGCTCGAGGCGCGGGAACGCGAGCGCACCGGTATCAAAAAGCTCAAGGTGGGTTACAACAAGGTCTTCGGCTATTATATCGACGTGCCGCGCTCGGCGGGGCTGGAGAAGGTGCCGGAGGACTATATCCGCAAGCAGACCCTGGTGTCCAACGAGCGTTACTTCACGCAGGAGCTCAAGGAGCTCGAGAATACACTGCTCACCGCGCGGGACCGGATCAATGACCTGGAATACCAGATCTTCTGCGAGCTGCGCGACCGCGTCGCGGCGCAGGTGGAGAGGATCCAGACCACGGCGGACGCGGTGGCCCGGCTCGACGTGCTCTGCTCGCTGGCCGAGACGGCGGTGCGCAACCACTACTCCATGCCCGAGGTGGACGCCTCGCGCGAACTGCACATCGTGGAGGGCCGCCACCCGGTGGTCGAGCAGACCCTGAAGGATGTGCTCTTTGTTCCGAACGACACCCGCCTCAACGACCGTGACGACCGCCTCGCGATCGTCACAGGTCCGAATATGGCCGGTAAATCCACCTATATGCGCCAGACGGCGCTGATTGTGCTGATGGCCCAGATGGGGTCCTTCGTCCCGGCCAAGAGCGCGACGATCGGCGTCGTGGATCGGGTCTTCACCCGCATCGGCGCCTCGGACGATCTGGCCTCCGGCCAGTCCACTTTCATGGTGGAGATGAATGAGATGGCGAACATCCTCCGCCACGCGACGGCCTCGTCCCTGCTGATTCTGGACGAGATCGGCCGCGGCACCTCCACCTACGACGGCATGGCCATTGCCCGCGCGGTGCTGGAATACTGCGCGGACAAGCGCCGTCTCGGCGCGAAGACCATGTTCGCCACGCACTACCATGAGCTCTCCGCCCTGGAGGGGGAGGTCAGTGGCGTGCGCAACTACAACATCACCGCCCGCAAGCAGGGCGGGACCCTGGTCTTCCTGCGCAAGATCGTGCGCGGCGCGGCGGACGACAGCTACGGCATCGAGGTCGCGAAGCTCGCGGGCGTGCCCGACCCGGTGATCCAGAAGGCCAAGGCATATCTCAAGGAGCTGGAGGCGGAGGGGATCGCCGTGCCGTCTGCCGCGGCGGGCGCGCCGGACGATCAGCTCAGCTTTGCCGATGTGGCGGCGGACGAACTGAAGGAGACCCTGCTCGCCACCGATCTGAACACGCTCACACCGCTCGAGGCGATGAACCTGCTCTTCGAGCTGCAGCGGAAAGCGAGGGGCTGATGGGAGCTCAAAAACGCGAACGCACCGCTTTCACAAGCAGGCAGAGCAAGCTGGAACGCATCCTGGCCCTGTGCTGGATCCCGGTCCATCTCTACCTGCTGCCGAAGGCGATCTGGCACTTTTTCCCAGCGCTCGAGACGAGCTGGCTGAACGTCGCCGTGTACGGGACCGGCGTTGTATATATGCTGCTCACGCAGTTTCGCTTCCTGCGGCGGGACTTTGATCCGCTCTGCGACCGGCCGGGCTATGTGCTGCTCGAGATCCTGGTGAGTTACGGGGCGATGCTGCTTTTGAACATGGCCGTGAGCGGGATATTGCTGCTCGTGGTCGACGGGCTCGACAACCCGAACAACGCCGCCGTGCTGAATATGGCGGAGACGAGCAGCGGCCCGGTGGCGGCGCTCGCGGTGTTCCTCGCGCCGATCGTGGAGGAGCTCATGTTCCGGGCCGGGATCTTCGGCGGCCTGCGGCGCTTCGGGCGCCTGCCGGCCTATCTGGTCTGCATGCTGCTCTTCTCGCTCTACCACGTCTGGGGCTACGCGCTGAACGACCCGGCGGCCTGGCTCTACGCGCTGCAGTATCTGCCGGTGACCTTCCTGCTCTGCCGCATCTATGAGCGGACAGACAGCATTTGGGGGAGCATCCTCTTTCATATGCTCATCAATTTCATCGCGCTCCATGCGCTGACCTTTCTGGAGAAGCTGCTGTGACGGACCGCTATGAACTTCGGACCATCGCCCGGCTGTACGGGGATTTGCCGGACAAGTTCGGTCTGCCCCGCCAGGCGGGGATCGTGGAGGAGCTCGAGGGGCGGATCGTCTTTGAGCCGGATTTCCGCAATCCCGACGCGCTGCGCGGGCTCGAGGGCTTCAGTCATCTCTGGCTGATCTGGCAGTTCTCCGAGGCTGTGCGGGAGGAGTGGTCGCCCACCGTGCGCCCGCCCCGCCTCGGCGGGAACACGCGCATGGGCGTCTTTGCCACGCGCTCGCCCTTCCGGCCGAACGCGCTGGGCCTTAGCTGCGTGAAGCTGCTCGGGATCGAGACGGACCCGACACTGGGACCCGTGCTGCGTGTAGGCGGAGCCGACCTGATGAGCGGCACGCCCATCTACGACATCAAGCCTTACCTGCCCTATGCCGACGCCCGCCCCGGGGCGCGCGCTGGCTTCGCCCCGGATCCCGGGGCGGCGCTGCCGGTCGTCTTCGCGCCCGGTGAGGAGGAAAAGCTTCCCGCGGAGAAACGTGCGGCGCTGCGCGGTGTGCTCGCGAACGACCCGCGCCCGCGCTACCAGAAGGACCCGGAGCGGGTCTACGGCCTGGCCTTCGCCGGGCGGAACGTGAAGTTCCGGGTGGAGGACGGCTGCGTATACGTCACGGAGGTGGAGATATGACCCAGCACGAGATCCGGCATCCCATCCCGCTGCTCAACGCCGCGGGCGAGCTGAACGAGCCCGGCTACGCCAAAACGATGCTGCCCCGCTACCGGCGCGCGGATATCCGCGCCGGAAAGCTGCGCATCAAGGAGTGGGACTACTACCTGATCAACAACGGCCGCTTCGCGCTGGCGCTCACCGTGGCTGATAACGGCTACATGGGCATGGACTCGGTCTCCCTGCTCGACTTCGAGGAGGGCTGGGAGATCACGACGAGCCCGATGTCCCTGCTCCCGCTGGGGAAGCTGCGCATGCCGGAGACGAGCATATGCGGCGATGTGCGCCACAGCGGAAAGCGCCACGCGCTCGCCTTTGAAAACGACGGCAGCGGCCGCCGCGTGCTGACCGCGCAGATGGAGAAATTTGGGCCGAAGGGCGCCCTGAGCGCGCAGATCGAGCTCGGCGATCCACCGGCGGAGAGCATGGTCATCTGCACACCCTTTGACAAAAAGGGGCACTTCTACTTCAACCAGAAGATCAACTGCCTGCGGGCCGCGGGCGAGGTGCGTTACGGCGGGCGTGTCTACCGCTTCGATCCGGGCGAGAGCTTCGCTGTGCTGGACTGGGGCCGCGGCGTCTGGACCTATCACAACACCTGGTACTGGGGCTCCGCCTCCGGTGTGGTCGACGGCGTACCCTTCGGCTGGAACATCGGCTACGGCTTCGGGGACTGCTCCGCCGCGACGGAGAACATGCTGTTCTATAACGGTAGGGCGCACAAGCTGAGCCGGGTCAGCTTTCACATCCCGGGCGGTGAAAAAGACTTCCTCTCGCCCTGGACCTTCGACTCCGACGACGGGCGCTTTGAGATGGACTTTGTCCCGGTGCTCGACCGGGCCTCCTGTACGGATCTCAAGCTCATTAAATCCGACCAGCATCAGGTCTTCGGCCGCTTCACCGGCCGCGCGGTCCTGGACGACGGGAGCGAGATCCGCGTCAAGGACTTCCCCGGCTTTGCCGAAAAAGTGGAAAACAAGTGGTAATTAAACAGAAAATGGAACGGGGCTGTGCCGGACGGCACAGCCCCGTTCTTCCCGTTATTGTCTCACAGCAGCGCGATCAGCGCGTCGACCTGCTCCTCCGTGGTGGCCCAGCTTGTGACAAAGCGCTCGGCATAGCATCCGTCGCCGACCGGCTCCCAGCGCTCGAAGGCGGCCTCGCGTGCGAGGCGTGCCTCCTGCTCGGCGGTCAGGATCACAAACTGCTGGTTCGTGGGGGAATCCAGGAAGAGCGGATAGCCCTTCTGCACAAAGGCCTTTTTCAGCTTCATCGCGAGGGCGACGGCCTCCCGGCCGATCTCGAAATACAGCCCGTCGGTGAAGAGTGCGTCAAACTGCACGCCCAGCAGACGGCCCTTCGCCAGCATCGCGCCCTGCTGCTTGACCATGGTGGCGAAGTGCGGCGGCATGTTCCCCCGCGGGAAAACCACCGCCTCCCCGCAGAGCGCGCCGACCTTGGTCCCGCCGATGTAGAACACGTCCGCGAGCGCGGCGATGTCCGCGAGGCCCAGCTCATTCCCCTCGGCCGCAAGGCCATAGCCGAGGCGCGCGCCGTCGAGGTAGAGCGGCATCTCATAGCGGCGGCAGACGGCGGCGATCGCCTCCAGCTCCGCCTTCGTGTAGAGCGTGCCGAGCTCGGTGGGCTGGGAGAGATAAACCATGCCGGGGAAGACCATATGGTCATGCGTTTCGTCGGCGTAGAAGCGCTCGACGAGCGCCGCGAGCTCCTCCGCGCACAGCTTGCCCGCGTGCGAGGGGAGGGGGAGCACTTTGTGCCCGCTGAACTCGATCGCGCCGGCCTCGTGCACGGCGATGTGTCCGCTCTCCGCGCAGACGACGCCCTCCCAGCGCCGCAGAAGCGAGGAGATCACGACGAGGTTCGTCTGCGTGCCGCCTGTGAGCAGATAGACCTCCGCCTCCGGACAGCCGCAGGCGAGACGGATCTTTTCCTGCGCCGCCGCGGTGAAGCAGTCGTCCCCATAGCCGGGCTGGGAGACGAGGTTGGTCCGCACCAGGGCCTCGAGGATCGCCGGGTGGGCGCCCTCCGTGTAGTCGCTTTTGAAGTACAGCATGCGTTTTTACTCCTCTCTCTGTCGGCGTAGCTTCCGTCGCCGGCGGTTGATATAGCGCTCCAGGTGCCCGCCCTCGAGGAAGGCGGCCAGCACGAACTGGTCATAGACGGGGACGGTGCAGGAATAAAAGTCCAGCCGCGCCCGATACGCCTCGTTCAGCGCCTCGGGCAGCACCATGAAGCCGGTGCGCATGGAGGGCGCGAGGGTTTTGGAGAAGGTGTTGAGATAGATGACCCGGTCCGGCGCGAGTGAAAAGATGGTCTCGATCCGGCGGGTGGGACTTGCGAGCTCCGCGTCGTAGTCGTCCTCCACGATCACGGCGCTGTGTTCCCGGGCCCAGGCGGCGTACTCATGCCGCTTCGCGGCCGTGGCGGTGACGCCGCTCGGGTAGGAGTGAAAGGGCGTCACATGCAGAACGCCTGCATCGCAGCTCTGCAGCGCTTCGCTCTCGATGCCGTCCGGGCCGAGCCTGAGCGTCTCGCAGCGCGCGCCGTTGGCCTCGTAGACCAGACGGATCTTTTCATAGCTGGGCTCCTCCAGCGCGTAGCGCCGCTCCCGCCCAAGCAGCTGTACCACCAGGCTGTAGAGGTATTCCGTTCCCGCGCCGATCACGAGCTGCTCCGGCGAGACCTCCATGCCGCGGCTGCGCCGCAGGTAGGCGGCCAGCGCCTCCCGAAGCTCCGGGACGCCCCGGCTGGGCGAGGGCTCGAGGATGCGCCGGTCGCAGTCGCTCAGCACCGCGCGCATGGTCCGCGCCAGCGTGGAGAAGGGAAAGTCCTCCGGCGCCTGCCGCGGCGCGCTCATGTCCGCGAGACTCGGGCGCGGCGTGAAGGGGCCGGCGGCCGGACCGCCGAAGGCGGCAAAGTAGCCGCTGCGCGGCTTCGCCTCGGCGTAGCCCTCGTCCACCAGCAGGGCGTAGGCGTGCTCCACCGTGATGACGGAGAGGCCGAGCTCCTCGGCCAGCGTGCGCTTGGAGGGCAGGCGCATCCCGCGCGGGACCGCGCCGTCCACGATATCCTCCCGCAGCTGCCGGTAGAGCTGCATATAGGCGCTCTCCGCGCCGTGTTTTTCGATCGTGTAATTCATGACTTTTCCAGATCCTTCCGGAGCTGACCTTATAAAAAATAATATATCTGGATATAGTGTTAAGGTCAGTTACCCATTATAATCCGAGATACAAAAAAGTCAAGCGACTTATAATCCTTGGGAGGGATCCGATATGGCATATCAGAAAATCCTGACGATCCAGGACATCTCCTGTGTGGGCCAGTGCTCGCTGACCGTGGCGCTGCCCATCCTCTCCGCTGCGGGGATGGAGACCTGTATCCTGCCCTCGGCCGTGCTGTCCACGCACACGGCGGGCTTTTCGGGCTTCACGGTCCGCGACCTGACCGCTGACATCCCGGCCATCGCCGCCCACTGGCAGAAGGAGAACATCCGCTTCGGCGCGGTCTATACCGGTTACCTCGGCAGCACCGAGCAGATCGCGTATGTGCAGGACATCTTCAAGACGCTCCTCGCGGAAAATGGCGTCACGATCGTGGATCCGGCCATGGCCGACAACGGGAAACTCTACCCCGCCTTCGACGCGGCCTATGTGGAGGCCATGAAGAGCCTCGCTTTCGGCGCGGACATCATCCTGCCGAACATCACGGAGGCCTGCTTCCTCACGGACACACCCTACCGCGAGGACTATGACGAGGCGTGGATCGCAGCGCTGCTCGACCGGCTGACGGCGGCGGGTGCGAAGACGATCGTGCTGACCGGTGTGGGCTACGCGCCGGGGCGCACAGGCGTCGTGGTGCGGGAGAAGGGCGAGACGCGCTACTACGAGCACCGGAAGATCGCCAAGGGCTGTCACGGCACCGGCGACGTCTACGCCGCGGCCTTTGTCGGCGCGCTTTTGAACGGGAAGGACGCCTATGCGGCGGCCGCGCTCGCGGCGGACTACACCGTGCGCTGCATCGAGCTCACGCAGGGGGACCCGGAGCACTGGTACGGCGTGAAGTTTGAGCTCGCGCTGCCGGACTACATCCGGATGCTGGAGAGCTGACAAAAACAGAATAAGACCGCCACAGGATCACGCCTGCGGCGGTCTTGTTTTTTTATCCCAGCTCGCTCAGGCGCAGCCGCTCGGCGGCCTCCTCCAGCTGCCAGAGCTCCGGGCTGTTCACGAGCAGCAGGAACCAGCCGCCCTCGCTCTCGTAGAGAAGATAGCCGACGCGCGTGTCTCCCTCCGTCCGGCACAGCCAGACTGTGTCGCCAGCTGCGTTTTGGTAGAACCAGCCGGGGCTTTCAGCGGCCTCGGGCAGCGCGTAGAGCAGTGACGCGGCGAAGAAGCTGCCGCGGGGCAGATAGAGGAACTCACAGCGCTCCTCGTCAAAGCCGCCGAACGCGCCGTTGTCGAGCCGGTAGCGGATCTCGCCGCCGAAGGCGCCCGGCTCGGCGAGACGGCTATAAGCGCCTGGATACCGCAGCGCATACCGTGCGGCGAGCTCCTCCAGGAGCGCGTCGATCCGCGTGCCCGGGATCGCGTCGCCGCTGCGCAGGAGATCGAGATCGCCGCCGCCGTGCACGGCCGCTTCTGCCCCGCGGCCGATCTCCAGCCCGGCGGCCTCTGCCAGCTCCCGCTGCAGAGCCAGACTGGCCTGCACCTCGGGTACGGTGAGGAAGGAGGCGAGGTCGGGGGCACCGTTTGCCGGTGCGGAGACGGGCGTATAAGGCCGATAATATGCGGTGTCGTTTTCGGTCGCCGCGGCGGCCTCAAAGTCGAGGGCGTCCGCGATCGCCTCCAGCCGCGCCCGTGCGCTGGCCTCCTCGAGAGCGCTGCCGTCCCCGTACAGATTGCCCATGGCGGTCAGCGTCTGGCCGGGGCGGGAGTAGAGGAGGAAGAAGGGGAAACGCGCATCCGCGGTGGAGGTGACGTGCTCGCTGCCGCTCGCGAAGAGATGCTCGTCCGCCGTGGAGAGCGCCAGAGAAAGCTCCTGCCCGTGTGCGTTCCGGTAGCTCCACTCAATGAAGTTCTCGGTCTCAACCAGCGTTCGTTCCAGGCCGGTCGGCTGCAGGACGCCGGCAAAATGGCGCTGCAGGGTCAGAGGCTGTTCTCCGCTGTCGAGGGGGAGGGTCAGCGCGGCCTCGTAGCTCCCGTCCTCATAGACAAGGCCGCGGTAATCCGCGGCGTCCCCGGCAAAGGCCGGAACACCCGCTGCACGGAGAAAGTTTTTCCGGCCCGAGAAGCGGAGCGCGTCGGTATGGATCGTCAGTCTGTGCGCCGCGGCGATCGCGAGCAGCCGCTCCGCGCTCTCGCGGTCTATAGCGCCGTAGAGCGCGGCGGCCGCCTGCAGCTCCGGACTCTCCTCCGTCCAGTCCGAGTCAAAGGGCCCGTCGCCCTGCGTGTCGAGAAACTGCTCGAAATACGGGTCCCGGAAGGCTACCCATTCGGCATAGGCCTGCGCCTCTTCGGATCCCAGAAGGCCGCTCAGGCTCAGATCCTGCGCAGGCGTGACCCGCGCCCCCAGACCGAACCAACCTGCGGCATAGGCGGCGATACTGAAAAAGCAGGTAAGGGCGGCGGCGATCAGCGTGACGCGCAGCCAGCGCCGTTTGCGTACGGCGGGCCGCAGCGCGTCCGCCTCGGCGAGGTAGCGGTCCTCGATCCCGCCGACGGCTTCAAATAAGCGCAGCGCGTTCATAGCAGATCCTCCTTTTCCAGATAGTCCCGCAGCTTTTTCCGCAGCCGATACAGCGTGCTGTTCACGTTCTCGCGGCTCATGCCCGCCTTCTCGGCGAGCTCCGGCACGCTGCATACATAGAAATAGCGGTTCACGAAGAGCTGCCGGTCCCGCAGCGGCAGCCCGGCCAGCCAGCGGTTGAGAGCCTCGCGCAGCGCCAGTGCGTCCAGCGCCCGCTCAGGTTCCGGCCCGCCGCCCACACAGGCGGCCAGCTCCTCCAGTGCCAGAGCGGCCTCACCTCCGCCCCGCTTTTCGCGGTGTGTCTCCCGCCAGCGCGTAAGAGCGAGATTGCGCATCAGCTTCCCCAGGTAGGTGCGGAGGTTCCCGGGGCGCTGGGGCGGGATGGAGCGCCACGCGGCGAGCCACAGGTCGTTGAGACATTCGCGGGTGTCCTCGGGGTCCGGCAGGATACGCCCGGCTACGGCTGTGCAGTATGGGCCGTAACGCTTGTCGGCTTCCCGGATCGCGCTCTCCGAGCGTGCCCAGAACAGCGCGACGATGGCGGCATCGTCCATATCATCCTCTCCTTTCACCCCTATACACGCCAAAAGGGCGTGAAAATGACAAACCCTGCGAAATTCTCGCAGGGTTTGTGTGCTGTCCTCAGCGGACGATGTGTTCGCGGAAGTCCGCCCATGCCTGCGGCCCGCCGGCGAGGACCGCCGGTTTGCTGCCGTCGAAGGGCAGGGGGGAGCCGTCCAGCTGCGTGCAGAGGCCGCCGGCCTCCTGCACGATCAGGCAGCCCGCCGCGTAGTCCCAGAGACTCAGAGAGAGCTCGAAGTAGGCCCCGGCGCGCCCGGCCGCCACGCTGCAGAGATCGAGCTCTGCCGAGCCCTGGCGCCGGACGTCGAGGCTCGCGCGGTGGGCAGCCTCGATCAGGCGGAAGGTCTCCGCGGTGAGATCCTCCCGATAGGGGGAGGTGCCGCAGCAGACGAGGGTCTCGGAGAGCGGGGCGGGGTCGGCGTGGATCGCGCGCCCGTTCAGGAAAGCGCCGCCGCCGCGCAGGGCGGTGAAGAGCTCATTGACATAGGGATTGCAGACCGCCGCGGCCTCGAGCGTTCCGCTGTGCCGGTAGGCGACGGAGATGCAGCTGTGGTTCAGCCCGCGCACGAAGTTCATCGTGCCGTCGATCGGATCGATGATGAAGAGATGCTCGGCGTTCAGATCGTCGTGCCGGTCGTTCTCCTCGCAGAAAAAGCGCGCGCCCGGACAGGCCGCGCTCAGCCGCTCGAGCAGCAGATCCTGCACCTGTCGGTCATAGGCGGTCACCACGTCGCGGTGGCCGGTCTTGCACTCAGCCAGTACGCCGTGCGCGTGCAGAAGCAGCCCGGCCGCCTCCCGTTCCGCCGCGCAGATCGCGTCCAGGATCCGTTTCTTCTCGGTCATTTCCATACAAATCACGCCCCTTATGCGCTGTACGATGAACGTTATAGCACAAAAGGAGCGTGATGTCGAGAGGAAACGGGGGGTCACATCTGCACGTTCGGCAAAACCCGGCGGATCGCGGAGCGCAGGCCGGCCTTGTCGGCCACGGCATAGAAGGCGAAGGAGTCGACCGGCTCATCCGGCTCGGTGTTGGGCTGGCCGGTCAGGGCCAGGTCGCGCCAGTGGCTGGGCCGAGCCTTGAGCGCGTGCGCGCCGGCCAGGAAACTCAGATGCCCGTCCGCATCGTTGCGCAGTGCGCATGCGGGAATGCGGGCGAGCGCGACGCGCTTGACCTCATTCGAGACGATCAGCAGCTGCCGGTCGGTGACCAGATAGCGCAGCTTCCGCACCGCGGCGGCGTCGAGAAAGCGGCGTACCGGGGCAAAGCCGCACAGGACCAGAATGATGACGAGCACAGCGGGTTTGGGCTCCCCTTTGATGTTGGCCAGGTAGAGCACCACCAGGGCGGCCGCTGCCGCGATGCAGACGGCCAGGGTGATCCAGAAGCGCTTCTTGTTGGTCTTGTCCAGCGTCTCAAAGGGCTCCGGGACCCCCTGCCAGATGATGCTCTCGCCCTCTGCAAGCTGCTCTTTTATCAACACATCCATAAACATATCCTCCCTTGTCTGGATGCGTCTATCGTAGCATGGAAGATCATTAAAGCCGGGTAAAAAAGGACGGGAAAGCGCTAAAACGCGCTAAGAACCCGTCCTTTTTGTTAAGGGCCTTAATCGCCCTCGACCATCCGATAGCCCACGCCGATCTCCGTGAAGATATACTTCGGCTCGGCGGGGTTCTTTTCGATCTTGCGGCGGATGTTGGCCATGTTGACGCGGAGGATCTGGTTGCTGCCGCGGCTCTGTGGCCCCCAGAGCTCCTTCAGAATGAAGTCGTAGGTCAAAACCTTCCCCGCGCATTTGCCGAGCAGGGCGACGATCTTGTACTCGTTCTGCGTCAGGTGCGCGTTCTCCCCGGCGATCAGAACCTGGTGCTTGTCATAGTCGATGGTGAGATCGCCCGCAACGAAACGCCCGGCGTTCGCGAGCCCGTCCCCGCCGAGGCTGAGACGCGTGTGGCGGATCGCGACGCGCACGCGGGCGAGCAGCTCCGCCGCGCCGAAGGGCTTGGTGATATAGTCGTCCGCGCCGCGGTCGAGGGCCTCGACTTTGTCGCGCTCATGCGTGCGCGCGGACACTACGAGGATGGGCAGCTGCGTCCACTGGCGCACGGACTCGATGATGCGCATGCCGTCCATATCGGGCAGCCCGAGGTCGAGCACGATCAGGTCCGGGCAGTGGGAGCTGATCATGGAGAAGGCCTCGCTGCCGGTGTGGGCGACGATCACGTCGTATCCGTTGGAATTCAGGATCGCGCGGATGAAGCTGGAGATACTTTTTTCGTCCTCGACGACGAGGATCTTGTCACGGATGGTCATGTTCTGTCTCTCCCATCGGCAAAGTAAAGGTGAAGACCGCGCCGCCCTCGGGGCGGTTGCGGGCGCTGATATGGCCGCCGTGCGCCTCGACGATAGTCCGGCTCGCGGTCAGGCCGATGCCGAGCCCGCGCGAAGCGTCCGGGGACACCGCGGCGGAGGCGTGCGGCGTGCCGTCGAAGAGATGCTCGAGCCGGCGGCGGTCGATCCCGACGCCGTTATCCTCCACGCAGACCACGGCCTCGGCGCCTTCCTGCCGGGCCGAGACCCGGACGGCGCTCGTGCGCTCGCCGTGGGTCACGGCGTTGTCGAGCAGATTCTGCAGGACCTGCTGGATGAGGACGGCGTCCATCGGCACGAAAAGGGGCGTTTCCGGCACGGAGACCGTGACGGCGACGGCGGGGTTTCGCTTGCGGAAGGCCAGCACCGCGGCGCCGAGCACTTCCTCGAGCGCCTCCTCCTGCTTGTGCAGCGCGGCGGTGCTGTCCGCGTCGATGCGCGTGACGGAGAGCAGATTCTCCATCATGCGGCAGAGCCAGTCCGCGTCCTGCCGCGCGTCCTCGAGCAGCTCCCGCTGCTGCTCCGGCGGCAGCCCGCCCTCCAGCACGGCGCTGATGGACCCGCTGATCGAGGTCAGGGGCGTGCGCAGATCGTGGCTCACCGCGCGCATGAGGTTGGCCCGCACCTTTTCCCGTTCGCTCTCCCGCCGCAGCTGCTCCTGCGCCTTGACGCGCGCCGTCAGGGTCGAGACGGCGAGGCCGACGGCGGCCATGGTCAGGAAGGTGAGCGGATAGCCGTAGGCCGAGAAGTCCATCTTCATATAGGGATAGGTGAAGGCGACGTTCACGGTGAAGACGCTTGTGAGCGCAGCGAGCAGGCCGTAGAAATACCCATCTGTCAGCAGCGATACCACCAGCACGACGAGAATGAAGATCAGCGGCACGTGGACATCGGAGGAGCTGACCTGCCGCAGGAGGACGCAGAAAACGGAGGCCAGCCCCATGCTGACCAGATAGATGAGCCAGCCGTGCAGCGAAAGAGGGAAGTAGCGCTTCCAGCCCGGTCGGTTTGTGTGGATATCCATGGCAGCCCCCGTAAAAATCTTTATTTCTATACATATTATAGCAGGAAGAACGTTAAGAGGGCGCTAAGAAATTAACACTCAGAACAGCCCGGGCTTTTTGCGTTTCCGGCGGGCGGGCCCCTCCTTTGTGTCGACCAGGATGATGTCCCGGCCCACGCGCGCGATGCAGCTCCAGGGCAACACATAGTCGTCCTCGCGGCCGAGCAGACCGAAGAGCTTTGCCCGCCCCGGCGTGACCAGAGAGAGGAGACGGCCCTCGGCGTCGTCGTATTCCGCGTCGCAGACATAGCCCAGGCGAAAGCCGGAGTGGATGTCGATGACCTCCTTGTAGCGCAGCTCCGAAAAGAAATGGATCACAGCGATCACCCCCGTATACCCATGTATACGGGGGTGAGACTGTGTTTATGTCGTTTCCCGGGCCTTGGGGATGGAAATGGTCACGATCAGGGCCTCGGCGGTCTCCTCCCGGTGGATTCCGGCGTCGATGCCGCCCTGCTTCATGATCTCCACGCTGCGCGTGAGGCTGTTGAGAAAGAGGCGCACGTCTTTGAGCACGAAGGTCCTGCGCCGCGGCGGGAGCGCGGGCGGAGCCGCCGGTGCGGCGAGCAGGTTCTCCACGTAGGCCTCTGTCGCCGCGACCGTCAGGTCGTGCTCGAGGATATAGCGGAGCGCGGTGCGCTGCGCATCCTCGCCGCTGAGACGGAGCAGGGCGCGCCCGTGGCGTTCGCTCAGACCGTTCTGCCGCAGGGCCTCGAGCACGTCGGGCGGGAGACGGAGCAGGCGCAGCTTGTTCGCCACGGCGGACTGCGATCGCCCGAGCCGCCGCGCGGCCTCCTCCTGGCTCAGACCGAACATGTGGATGAGCTGGCGGATGCCGACCGCCTCCTCGATGAAATCCAGATCCTTGCGCTGGAGGTTTTCGACCAGGGCGATGAGCCCTGCGTCCTCCATGTTCACATCCAGCAGGATGCAGGGGACCTCCTGCAGCCCGGCGAGCCTGGCCGCGCGCAGCCGCCGCTCTCCCGCCACGAGCTCGTAGCGCCCGCCGCGCAGGCGCAGTGTCAGCGGGTTCAGGATCCCATAGCTGCGTATGCTCTCGCTGAGCTCCTTGAGCGCCTCGTCGTCAAAGACCTGCCGCGGCTGCACCGAGCTCGGCTCGATGTCCTCGGTGCGCAGATAGAGAATGCCGCCCCGCCGCGCCCCGGGGCGTGTTTTTAATGCCTGCATCGATCGTTCCTCCTTGGTACCGGCTTTCCTGATACGAGCATACGCCGCGGGCGGTGAGAAGAAGGGCGAAGCGGGCGTTGACAAAAAGCGGATTCGTGCCTATAATTGGTAAAAATTCGGAGGTGAGGACGGTGAAGGAAGCGAAAAGCGGATCGTTCCGGGAAGGCGTGCGCGACGCGGTGCCGATTATGCTGGGCTATGTCCCGATCGGGATCGCCTACGCGATCATCGCGCGGCAGGGCGGGATGAGTACGGTGGAGACGGTCCTCATGTCGCTGCTGGTCTATGCCGGGGCGAGCCAGATTATGGCGGCGGGCATGCTCGCGCAGGGCGCGGCCGCGCCGGTCATCGTGCTCGCGACCTTTCTGCTGAACCTGCGCCACCTCATCATGTCGCTGTGCGTCAACAACCGCCTGCGCGGGGCGAGCCTCGGCGGACGGATGCTGGGCTCCGGCCTGGTGACGGACGAGAGTTTCGCGGTGTTCACCACCGCCGCGCCGGAAAAGTGCAACATCCGATACTACCTCGGGATGGCACTCGGGGCCTATGGCGCCTGGGCAGCAAGCTCCCTGGTCGGCTCATTTGTGACGGATCTGCTGCCGGCGATCCTCTCCGCGAGCCTCGGCATCGCGCTTTACGCGATGTTCATTGCGCTGCTGCTGCCGCACCTGCACGGCAACGCCCGGCTCGGGCTGCTCGTCCTGCTCACGGCGCTCTGCAACTGGGGCCTCGGGAAGCTCATGGCGGCGAGCTGGGCGCTGATCGTCTCAACGCTCCTCTGCGCCTTCCTCGGGCTTTTCTTTGTGGATTTGGGAGAGGAGGCGCGCGATGCTTGACAGCAAGGTGCTGCTTCTGATCCTGGGCATGACCCTCGTCACCTATGTCCCCCGCGCGATCCCGGCGATCTGGCTGGAGCGGCTGCGTTTCGGACCGCGCGTGGAGAAGTATTTGAACCTGATCCCCTACACGGCCATGGCCGCGCTTATCTTCCCGGGCGTCCTCAGCGTGGATGCCGGACGGCCCTGGGTCGGGCTCGTCGGCGCGGCGGCTGCGGCGATCCCGGCCTTCTTCCGGAAGCCGGCGCTGTTGTGCGTGCTCGCCGCCGTCGCAGCGGAATTCGCGGTGTATTCGTTTCTGTAAAAAAGAACCAAGCCCTCTCCCGGGAGAGGGCTTGGTTTTTGCCGTCAGATCAGGCCGAGTGTTTTAAACAGAAAGCACCAGAAAAACAGCGTCAGCGCACAAAGCGCGCTCGTTGCGACCACGATGTTCCCGGCGAGCTCCGCGTCGCCGCCCATCTGCTGGGCCATGGTGAAGGAGTTCACCGCCGTCGAGGAGGCAAAGACCGGGAGCAGAGACGCGAGCGCGACGCCGCGCCAGCCGAGCAGGACCGCCGGGAGCAGCGTCACGGCCGGCACGATCATCAGCCGCCCGAAGCTCACCCAGAGTACGGCCCGACGGTCGTTTTTTAGCCCCTCCGGCTGCAGGAAGGCGCCCAGCAGGAAGAGCATGACCGGGCTGCAGGCCTGGTTCATCTGCCGCGCCAGCGTCTCGAGCGGGAGAGGAAGTTTCCACCCGGCAACAAGAAAGAGAAAACCAGCGGCCGACCCGATGATCAGCGGGTTTTTCAGGATGTCGAGCACGAGCCTGCCGGGCCGCGTCCGCTCGCCGCCGTAGTACTCCAGCACGACCACGGCGAGGATGTTGAAAAGCGGCACCACGGTCGCGATCAGCAGTACCACGGGACCGAGGTTTTCCGCGCCCATCAGGCTCTCAACGACCGGCAGCCCGATGAAGACGAGGTTGGAGCGAAAGAGCCCCTGCACGATCACGCCGCGGCGGCTGCGTTCCGGCTCGACATGCCGCACAAGGGCAAGAGAGACAAAGAAGATCAGCAGCGTGCAGCCGAGCGCATAGGCGATTAGCGAGGGCTGGACCGCCGTGCTCAGCTCGGAGGTGTAGAGGCTGTAGAAGAGCATGACGGGCAGGAAGAAGCGGAAAAAGACCTTGTTCATCTTCCGCACGTCGTTCCGGTCCAGAAGGCCCATGCATTTGGCCGCGTAGCCGAGCAGGATCAGACCGAAGATCGGCAGCACGGCGTCCAGGCAGGCGACGAAGTTGGCCCACATCGCCTCAGACCTCCAACTCCCGATAGTATTCCACCGGCGGGCGCTCCTCCGTCAGGGCGACGAACTGCGGCACGAGGCGCTGAAAATGCTCCGTCGTGCCGTGCGCATCCAGCGCGGCCTGGTCAGCCCAGAACTCAAAGAAGGCGTGCAGCCGCAGATCGTCACGGCTCTGGTTGACGGTATAGCCGAGGCAGCCGGGCTCCTTGCGCGACTCACGCGCAAGCTCGCCTGCCAGGGTCTGAAAACGTTCGATGCAGTCCGGCTTGATGATCCGGCGCGAAACGATTTTGATCACGGTTTATCCCCTCCACGACAAGTTACGACCATTATAGTACGCCCGTTCCCGCCTGTAAAGCTTGCAGATCGCGGAAAACGATGCTATCATGCAGGAGAAAACAAACGACAAGGAAGCGATTACATGGATTACAAGGAAGCGCTCGCCTATATCGACGGGCTGCACTGGTACGGCTCCAAACCGGGGCTGGAGCGGGTCGGCGCGCTGCTTGAGAAGCTGGGCGATCCGCAGAAAGAACTGAAATTCGTCCACATCGCCGGCACCAACGGCAAGGGCAGCTGCGCGGCCATGACGGCCTCGGTGCTCAAGGCGGCGGGCTACCGGACGGGGCTTTTCACCTCGCCCTATCTCTTCCGTTTCAACGAGCGCATGCAGCTCAACGGCGAGCTCATCCCGGACGAGACTCTGGCCGCGCTCGTGGAGGAGATCGCGCCCATCGCCGACGCGATGGAGGAGCATCCCACGGAGTTCGAGATTATGACGGCCCTGGCCATGCTTTGGTATGCCCGGGAGAAGGCGGACATCGTGGTGCTCGAGGTGGGGCTCGGCGGCCGCTTCGACGCGACCAATATCATCGACTGCCCCGAGGCCGCCGTCATCATGAACATCGGCCTTGATCACACCGCCGTCCTCGGCGACACGGTGGAGCAGATCGCCTTCGAGAAGGCCGGGATCATCAAGCCCGGCTGCGAGGTCGTGCTCTATCAGCAGGCGGAGAGCGTCGAGCAGGTGGTCCGCACGCGCTGCGAAGCGCTCGGGGCGAGGCTTCACACCGCGGACTTCGGGCAGATCGAGCCGGAGTTCGACAGCTTTGAGGGGCAGGTCTTCACCTACCGCGGTACCCCCTGCGTGATCCCGCTGCTCGGGGCGCATCAGCGGCGTAACGCCGCCGTTGTGCTCGAGGTGGTCGAAGTGCTGCGAGCCCGGGGCTGGCAGATCGAAGAAGACGCCGTGGAGCATGGGCTATACGCCGTGAGCTGGCCCGCGCGCTTCGAGCTCGTGCACGAGGAGCCGGCCTTCATCGTTGACGGCGGGCACAATCCTCAATGCGCCGAGACGGTGGTGGAAAACCTGCTGCACTATTTCCCGGAGCAAAAACGCGTGCTGCTCATCGGCGTTCTCGCCGACAAGGACTATCCGCGCCTTGCGGAGATCCTGGCGCCGGCCGCGGACGCCTGGGTGTGTGTCACGCCGGACTCCGATCGGGCGCTGCCCGCGGCGGATCTGGGAAAAGAACTGGCGCGCTTCGGAAAGCCCGTCACGGTCTGCGGCGGCATCCCCGAGGGCGTAAGCACGGCAATGGAGCAGGCCGGGCCGGACGGCGCGGTCTGCGCGGTGGGCTCGCTCTATATGGCGGGCGCGGTCCGTGCCTGCTTCCAGCTGTATTGAGGTGAGCGGCATGAGAGTTATGGCGATCGATTACGGCGATCAGCGCATCGGCCTGGCGGTGTCCGATCTGCTTGGCATGCTCTGCGGCGAGGCCTGGACGATGCAGGAGTGGGATATGGAACGCGCGTCCCGGCGCATCGCGGAGGAGGCGAAGGCGCGCGAGGTGGGCACGCTGGTGCTCGGGCTGCCGCGGAACATGGACGGCAGCGAAGGGCCGCGCGCCGAGAAGAGCCGCGCCTTCCGGGAACTGCTGCTGCGGGATACGGGCCTGCCGGTCATCCTGTGGGATGAACGGCGCAGCAGCATCGAGGCGCACGCCATCCTGCACGCCAACGGGAAAAAGGAGAGGCAGCACCGCCGCAGCGTGGATGCCGTGGCGGCGAGCCTGATCCTCGAGGGCTACCTGGGGAGCCTGTGATCGGATTTAAAAGACAAGCGCCGCGGAGCAAAAGCTCCGCGGCGCTTGTTCGACAGGGGATTAGCCGATGCCGTGGTTCGTCCCGAGCATGAGATTCACATAGCCGCCCGGGAAGGAATGCAGCTGGATATACATGGGGACGCCGGTCTGATCGCCGTCGAAGAAGACGGTGAGATAGTAGTTCGCGTTGATGGAGGACAGGTCCCGCAGCAGCGTCGAACCGTCGACGGCCTCCCAGTGCTCGTGATAGTATTCCGTATCGTCGGTATCGGCGATCGTGTAGCCGCCAAAGCCCCAGTACTGCGCGAGGAGCGAGCAGAAGCGGTCCACGGTCATGTCGGCGGGGAAGATGTCCTCGTAGTTATCGTAGTAGTACCAGCTCTTCTCCGCCCCGTTCTCATCCGTCCCGCGGATCTCGGACACCGGCTCCCGGCCCGCCTCCGCCCGGGCGTCGAGGCTGGCCTCCGTGATCCTGCCGCTCATTGTGTCGACGCGCAGGAAGGCGCTGTATCGCCCGCCGTTTTCGAGGTCGGGGCGGAAGTACAGGTTGTAGCTGTGCGTGAAGATCCGCCCGAACCAGTAGTCGCTGCCGACATGCTCCGGACTCTCGCGGATATCGTAGGCTTTGTCCGCGAGCGCAAAGCCGGGGGACAGAAGCCCCAGCTCCTTCCAGCGCTCGATCTGCTCCAGGGCGATCTTTTCCGCGGCCTGCGGCGTGCCGACGGCCGCGTAGGCGGCGTAGGCCGCGATGCTGAGCGACAGCAGCAGGGCCGCTGCCAGTGCGAGGGTGACGATGCGTTTCTTTTTCATGGGTCTGATCCTTTCCGGGGAGCGGCCGCCGGCGGACGGATCAAAGACGCGCGCCTCGGCGATGAGCCCCTCATCGAGCAGGCCGAGGATCTCCGACAGGTTTTCCCGTTTCATTCCAGCAAACCCTCCTCCTTCAAAGTGTGATGCAGTTTTTCCCGCACACGGCTGAGACGGACCGAGACGCGGTGGCTGCTCCAGCGCAGCTGCGCGGCGATGTCCGACACGGCATCGGCGTAGAAATAGCGCCGCAGGAAGCAGAAGCGATCCTCGTAGCGGAGTGAGGCCAGAAAGCGGCTGACCGCGTCCGCGAGCTCCCGGGCATCGTGCTCCATCTCCACGTCGACCGTGGAGGGGATGCACTCCGCCAGCTCGTCCAGCGCCAGGTCGTACTGCCGGTTCCGTTTCTGCGCCGTCTCACGGTGGTAGCGCTTGACGGCCTGGTTGCGGGCGATGCGGCAGACGTAGCTGAAGAGGGGATCCGGCTCCTGGGGCGGGATCGTATTCCAGACGCCGAGATAGGTATCGTTTACGCATTCCTCCACATCCTGCCGGTCGGCGAGTATGTTCCCCGCCGTCTTCCGGATAGCGCCGCCGTATTTTTTCTCCAGCTCCGCGATCGCCTGCTCCGAGCGCGCGTTGAAGAGCGCGATGATCTGTCGATCGTCCAAGCGCCTCACTTCCTTTCTGTCTCACCCTATATCTACCGATCGGAGAAAGGATATCTCATTCTCCCCGAAAAAAACCTCGTTAAGTCATTTACAAGGCCGGACCTTTCGTTTACAATAGAAACATCTCAAATAAGAAAGGAGCCTTTCCTATGAATCAAGTCCTCTCCGCCATGGGCATCAGCTCCGTGAACGCGCTCGTCTCCGCGCTCGTGACACTGCTCATCTGCATCATCGCGATCAAGATCATCACCAACATCGTCAACCGTCTCCTGGAGCGCAGCCCCAGGCTCGACGCCACGCTCCGCCATTACATCAGCTCCGGCGTCCGGACGCTCCTGTGGATCCTCGCCGTCATCATCGTTGCCAATGCCCTGGGCATCAACACCACCTCGCTGGTCGCGCTGGTCAGCGTAGCCGGCCTGGCTCTGTCCCTGTCCGTGCAGAACGTGATGTCCAACCTCTTCTCCGGCATCACCCTGCTGATCGCCAAGCCCTTCTCCAGCGGCGACTTCGTCGAGGTCGCGGGCAAGACCGGCATTGTCAAGGCCGTGGGCCTCTTCTACACCCAGCTCGACACCCTTGACAACATCGCGGTCTCCATCCCCAACAGCGACGTGACCGCCGGCACCGTCAACAACTACAGCCGCGAGCCGCTGCGCCGCGTCGACCGTACCTTCACCGCCTCCTATGAGTGCCCGACCGAGGACGTGAAGGCCGCCATCGCCTCCGCCATCTCGAAGGACGAGCGTATCCTCAGCGATCCCGCTCCCTTCGTCCGTCTGCTTGAGTACAAGGGCAGCACGGTGGAATATGTGGTCCGCGTCTGGTGCAAGAACGCCGACTACTGGGATGTGTACTTCAACCTCAACGAGAACGTGCGCGAGGCCTTCGCCGAGAAGGGCGTCAAGTTCAGCTACGAGCACGTCAACGTCCACATCGTGGAGAAGTAAAACCGGCGCGAGCCGAAAAGACAGCCGCCGCGGAGCGAGAGCTCCGCGGCGGTTTTGTTTTTCGTCAAAGATCCGGCAGCGTGTCCAGCACCGGCAGGGCCCGGCCCTCGTAGTCGAACCAGGCCTGGTTGGCCCACTCGTTGCCGCCGGGGCCCGGTTCGCCGGCATAGGCCCAGCCTGCCGTGCCGCCCGAGCCGCTGCCCGGCACGGGGATCCAGGCGGGCTCCCACCAGATGAAGCCCCGGCCGAGCCCGTCCGGTGTCCGCCGGATCCGGGCGGCGAGCTCCGTGAGATAGCGGCGCTGCCCCTCCTCCGTCATGGGGAAGGGGACGGCGGAGGCGCGCTCCGCCGTCGCGGCCATGCCGCGGCGGGGCTTGCCCGCGAGGCCCTCGTGGGCTGCGTAGTCCTCGAGCGTGAAGCCCGCGGAGGTCTCGGTTACGAGGAGGGACTTGCCGTGCCGCGCGGCGAGGGCCTGCAGATTTCCTTCAAGGTCCGCCAGACTGCCGTGCCAATAGGGGTAATAGCTCAGGCCGATCCAGTCGAAGTCCTCTCCGCCCTGTGCGAAATAGTGATCGAACCAGTCGCGGTAGAGCGCGGCATTGCCGCCGTTATCGAGATGGAGCAGGACCTTCGCTTCCGGCGTCGTCTCGCGCACAGCGCGGATCCCGGCCCCCACGAAACGGACGAGATTCTCCCAGTGGGGGACCTGACCGTGCGGCCAGAGGAGGCCGTTTGTGATCTCGTTCCCGACGCCGACGATCGCCGGAGAGAGGCCTTCTGCGCGCAGTGCTGTGAGGACGGCGCTCGTGTAGTCGTACACCGCCTGCTGGAGCTCCGCCGGTGAAAACAGACGCCAGGCCTTGGGGATGGTCTGCTTGCCGGGATCCACCCAGAAATCGCTGTAGTGGAAGCTCAGCATCCAGTCGAGCCCCAGCGCGCGTACACGCCGCGCCATTTGTGTCACGCACGGGAGATCGCAGGTGCCGCCTCCGTAGGGCTCGCCGCTCTCACTGTACGGGTCGTGCCAGAGCCGCAGGCGCACCAGGTCCACGCCGTGGCGCGCGAGGATGCGCAGCGCGTCGTCCTCCCGGCCGTCCCGGTCGAAGAAGCGCGCGCCGCAGGCCTCCGCCTCCGGGAGCGAAGAGAGATCGGCGCCGCGGAGAAAGGCCTTCATTTGCCGAAATCCTCGAAGTCGGTGAAGCGCTTATTCATCGCGCCGTAGCGAAAGCGTGCGAGCTCGTTCTTCGCGAGCACATCCGCCTCGTTCCCCCGGTACTGGCAGCGCAGGCAGTAGTATTCGTCCTTGTCTTTATCGTAGAACATGTCCATGTCCAGATCCCGCATGAAGCAGGAGGGACAGCGGTAGTTCAGTCTTCCCTTTCCAGCCTGAGCCATGTGGCAAAGACCTCCTTTTCTCTGAGCGTTCCGGTGTAGCCGAGCGTGAACATCGGGCTGAAGGCGTAGCCCTCCCGGACATAGCCGCACTTGTCGCGGCCCTCGGCCTCGAGGGTGACGCGGGTCTTGATCGGCGGGAGCGAGCAGCTCACGCGCTCCGCGTTTACGGCGGAGGCCTCGCGGCAGCGGTAGGCGTAGGCGATTTCTTCGCTCTCCTCCCCGGCCTCGACGCGCAGCGTCAGGCTCGTCATGTCCTCGGCGTACTCGGTCGTGCCGTAGCAGCCGACCATGTACTCGTTGAGCGTGACCTCCGCGGCGGGATCGCTCATCTCCAGCACGTGCCGTTCGATGCGCACGCCGCTGCCCCCTTCGGGGAAGCGGATCACGGTCTGGAGCGTGAGGCGCATGTCCCGGAACACGATCTCCACCGGGTCGAGCGTCAGCACGCGCTCCGTCCCCTCCTGCGAGAAGTGGGCCTTGGTCCGGCAGAGGCAGAGATCCGCCTCCTCACCGCGGTAGCAGAGCTTTGCGCTGCGCACGGTGCCCTCCCCGGCGTAGTGGGTGAAGTAGCCCGCGCGGTATTTCTCCTGGATCAGGAAGGGGTAGCTCGCATCCTGCACATGGGGCGTGCCGATGCCGACGGGCCACTCGAGCTTCGCAGCGTAGGGCCGCAGGTCGACGATCGCGCCGCCCTGGTCCATGTTCACGCAGGCGCGCATGTAGGGGTCGCAGTACCAGAAGAGTTGCTTGTCGCTGCCGTAGAGGATGTCCCGCCACAGAGCGCATTCCGGCTCGGTGTAGTGCCGGTTCTCCCGGTACCAGTCGGCAAACTCGCTCATGGTCATATCCTCGAGCCTGCCCTCTTTCTTGAGCTTGCCGTAGTAGGCGCAGCCGTCCTCGTAGGACTTGAGCAGCAGCTCGTAGGGCTGCTCCCAGCGGCCCATCTTGTTCATCCAGCCCGGGCCGACGAACATCATGTTGTAGGCGTAGCTGTTGTTGAACTTGGCGAGCGAGCGATACTGGTCGATGAGGTTATAGAGATAGGGGTACTCCCAGGTGGAGGTGTCGTAGATCATGCCGCGCAGCACGTTCTGCGGGTGGGTGCCGAAGTTGGAGCCGTTGCCGTCGTAGCAGGCGAGCAGGTCCCGGCTCAGATGGGGGATGGCGACGATGCCGCTGTCCTCCTCCGCGTTCGCAGCGGGGGCGTGCGTGTTGGCTTTTGAGGGGATCCAGGGCGCCCAGGGACCGCCGTCCATGAAGGTGTACCAGGAGTTGTTGCAGGTGTGATAGGCCTTCGGCCCCTCCTCCCAGCAGGTGGCGACGGCGCACTTGACGGAGGGATACTCCGCCTTGATGAAGTTGATGAGGTCGGCGTCCATATAATAAGAGCCGGTGGAGGCCGGGTAGAAGCCGAAGGCTTCGTAAAACT
Source organism: Eubacteriales bacterium (assembly GCA_030531505.1). Classification (GTDB taxonomy): domain Bacteria; phylum Bacillota; class Clostridia; order Oscillospirales; family Oscillospiraceae; genus Limivicinus. Next base: position 50,712 of record JAUNNH010000008.1, on the reverse strand, counting down.
TCCCGAACACGTCGCGCACGATGGCCTTCTTGTCCTCCATGGAGAACATCCAGATGCAGAAGTCTTTGGTCTTGTACTTCTCCCGGAACTGCTCGCAGGGAAGCCCGAGCAGGCTCAGCGCGATCTCGTCCCCGAAGGTCTCGTGGTGCTCCTTCGCGAGCGCGACGGCCTCGGCGTTGAAGAGGCTCGCGTAGGTCATCTGGATGGTGGTTTTCAAGCCGTTCTTGTGAGCACAGGCCTGCTGGATCTTGAAGATATCCAGGCTCTCCGTGAGCAGCGCCTTGCGGCCCAGGTCCTCAGCTTTACCCTGGCCGGTGACTTTTTCGGCATATTCCGGCACCATCTCGGGTCGGTGGATGATATTGACGATAAACTTGTCCATACTCTCTCCTTTGCGGCGCGGCAGGTATAAGACCGTGCCCGCGTTATTCTATCAAGCGCCGGGGACGGCGTCAAGCGGCAAAAAAACTCCCTGCCCGCAGGCAGGGAGTTTTTACAGAAAACGGGTTCAGCCGACGTAGTCGGCAGCGCTCTGGCCGGCGATGCGGCCAAAGATCGTAAAGTCGGCCACGGCATTGCCGCCCAAGCGGTTGTTGCCGTGCACGCCGCCGGTGACCTCACCGGCCGCGAAGAGACCCGCGATAACGTTGCCCTCGGTGTCGATCACCTGGGCCGCGCTGTCGATCTTGATGCCGCCCATCGTGTGGTGGATGCCCGGCTGCACCTTGATCGCATAGAAGGGGGCCTGGTCGAGCGGGTTGGCAAAGCTCACGCGCCCGAAGTCGGCGTCCTCCTTGGCCTCGACCTTGGCGTTCCAGTCGGCCATCGTCGCGGCGAACACGTCCGCCGGCGCGCCGATCGCCTCGGCCAACTCCTCATAGGTCTCGCCGCTCACGGCATAGCCCTTGCTGATGTAGCCCTGGATGACGTTCGAGGCGTCGCTCATGCGGCTGTCGACGATCAGCCAGGCGTAGCCGCCGGTCTGCTCGAACTCCGCCGCGCTCACCTTGTCGCGCGTCGAGACCTCGTCGAAGAAGCGCTGACCTTCCTGGTTCACCAGGATCGCGCCGTCGCCGCGCAGACCCTCGGTGATCAGCACGGCGTTCGGGCCCTCGACATGTACGGTCGGGTGCAGCTGGATCTGCTCAAGATCCACCGTGTCGGCACCGACGGCCTGGGCCATCACGATGCCCTGGCCCTGAATGCCGGGGGCGTTGGTGGTAATGAAGCCGTCGAGCTCGGGACGGATGGAGGCGATCATGTCGTTGTTCGCGCCGAAGCCGCCGGTCGTGATGACCACGGCCTTCGCACTCACGTTCACAGTCTCACCATTCGGACCCTCCGCGACAACGCCGCAGACACCGTCCGCATCACGCACGATCGCGGTGGCGGTGGTGTTCAGCAGCACCTCAATGCCGCGCGCGTCCACGTTCTCCTTCAGCAGCGGCACTACATAGGCGCCGACGGAGAGGACCTTGCCGTCTGCGTCCACCGGGCGGTGGATACGCTTCACGGACGCGCCGCCGAAGGCGGCCACGTTATGCAGGATGACCTGCGGGTCGAGCTCGCCCAGCCACGTGATGGCGGCCTCGCTGTTCTCGGCCAGGGTCTTGACCAGGGCGGGATCGTTCATCGCGCCGCCGCCGATCATAGTGTCGAGACGGAAGAGCTCGGTGGAGTCGAAGTAACCCTCGGGAGCGGCCTGGTAGGCGGCCCATTGCTCCTCAACGATCTTCGCCAGTTCCTGAATCTCCTCGTTGTCGGGATAGTTCGGGACCTTCTTCAGCGTGGCCTCGACGCCCGCGGCCTGATCGAACTCGTTGGCGTCCTGCCACTCGGTCTTGGCGGCGTTCATGCCGCCGGTGGAGCGCACGGAGTTGCCGCCGACCATCGCCTGGCTCTCGAGCAGCAGCACGGTCTTGCCCGCGTCGTGCGCGGTGATGGCCGCGGTCATGCCGGCGCCGCCGGCGCCCACGACGACCACATCCACCTCATAGTTCTGCTCCTCGGCGGCGGGTTCGGCCTCGGCCTCTTCCTCCGCGGGGGCGGCGAAGTTCGCAGGGTCGATGCCGGCCTCGGCCAGCGCCGCGGCGACGGCCGTCTTGATCGCGTTGGAGGTCATCGTCGCACCGGCGATGCCGTCGATCTCGACGCTCTGCGCGTCCACGATCTTGGCGGGCAGCTCGGCAACCGCGATGGAGCCGATGCCCTGGGTCTCGTTGTTCTCCGTCACTTCGACGGAATAGATGCCGTTCGCGTCCGCGACGACCTCGACCACCACGTCTTCACCGAAGACGCCGGGGGCCTTCGCGGTCAGGGTCTGGGGCTCGCCGGCAGCGGCTTCCTCAGCCTCCGCGGCGGGCTCCTCAGCCGGAGCGGCCTCCACGACGCCCATGCCGATGACATGGGGGTTGGGACCCTCGTACCAGTACAGGAAGCACTCGACGTCGATCACATCGCCCACATGCAGGGCTTCGACAGCCTGATAGATGTCGGTTTCCTCGTTGCAGAGATAGTACTCCACGCAGAAGTCGTAGACCGCGCCGTCCTTGGAGACCTTGAAATACAGGTCGTCGGTCTTGTCCGCCTCGTTCTTGTAAGCGAAGGCGGCGCCGCTCTCGTCATAGGGCTCGACGGTCAGGCCCTTGAAGGCGACGAGCTGGTTCTGGCTCTCGATGAGCTCGTCGGTGCCGAGCAGCTCGGTCACATCCTTGGGCTCGGCCACAAAGGTGTCGGCGTCGGGGATGATCTCAAAGCTGGCATCGGTGATCTCGACCTCGCCGGACCACTCGGATTTGTAGCCGGTCACACGGATCTTGGTACCGGGAACGAGCTGCTCATACTCCTCCTCGGAGCAGGGCATGTTGTACAGGAAGTACGCGCCGTCGGCATCCTGGGTGTAGATGGTGGCCTTGTTGTCCCACCAGGACTGCTTGGCCTGGACGTAGGTCTCGATCGTGACGTATGTATCCAGCTCGGCGGCCGCATACTCGGCATAGCTCATCACCGCGGGGGCCGCAGGCGCGGCCTCAACAACGGTCAGAGCGGTGATGTGCGGGTTGGGGCCCTCGTACCAGTAGAGGAAGCCCTCGAGGTCGACGACGTCGCCCACGTTCAGGGCCTCGACAGCCTGATAGACCTCGGTATCCTGGCCGCAGAGATAGAATTCCACGCAGAACTCATAGGTCGTGCCGTCCTTGGAGACCTTGAAATACAGGTCGTCGGTCTTGTCCGCTTCGTTCTTGTAGGCAAAGGCCGCGCCGGATTCGTCATAGGGCTCGACGGTCAGGCCCTTGAAGGCGACGAGCTGGTTCTGGCTCTCGACGAGCTCGTCGGTGCCGAGCAGCTCGGTCACATCCTTGGCCTCGGCCAGGAAGGGCTCGGCCTCCAGGATCTCGTACTGCGCATCGGTGATCTCGATCTCACCGGCCCACTCGGATTTGTAGCCGGTCACACGGATCTTGGTACCAGGGACGAGCGTGTTGAACTCCTCCTCGGAGCATGCCATGTTGTACAGGAAGTACGCGCCGTCCTCCGCCTGAGTATAGAAGGTGGCCTTGTCTTCCCACCAGGACTGCTTGGCCTGGACATAGGTCTCGACGGTGACCTCGCTGTCCAGCTCGGCCGCCGCGAACTCCTCATAGCTCATGACGGTCGGTTCGGGTGCAGGTTCCTCGGTCGGTTCGGGCGTCGGCTCTTCGGTGGGCTCGACCGTGGGCTCGGCGGTGGCGGGAGCCTCCGTCGCAGCCGGGGCGGCCGTCTGGCCGCAGGCGGCCAGCGCGAACACCATGACCAACGCGAGAACAAGGGCGATCAATTTTTTCATGTCTGTCCTCCTCATTGATGTGGCTGTTGAAAAGTATGGCTTGAAACGCCTTTTATTATACTGGAAAAACAAGAGAAAGCAAGGGAAAGTGACAAATTGTGAAAATTTTGGCGATTCCCACAAAAAGAAGCGGGCGCCTGTGGGAACACAGGCGCCCGGATGCGGTTTCAGCGGCGGGACCGTTTGCGTTTGAGCAGGTCGAGCAGCGCGTAGAGCCCGATCAGGACCCAGGTGACGGCGAGGGTCGTGAGCAGGACGACGGCGGCGTGCGGGAGCGGGCCGAGATCCGCTCGGCCGGCGGCCGAACCGCTGATCTGATCGAGACGGTAGAGCGCGGTCGTATCGGCGAAGAGCTTCTGCATATAACGCTCGTCCACGGTCTGTTTGCGGCGGATGGACTTGGTGACGTCCTCGATGAGCTGGCCGGCCGCGTCGCGCAGGGAGGCCGAGCCGTTGAACACGGGGGTCACGAAGGTGTTGCCGATGTTCTCCAGTCCCAGTTTCGTGGCCTGAATCTTGACGGCGTAGTGGGCGTTGTTGTCCTCGCCCTCACGGCTCAGGTAGTCCTGATAGGCCGGGTCGTTCTGCGCCTTGGCCGTAACGGGCATATAGCCTTCGGTCTCGGCGTAGGCGATCTGCACCTCGTTCGTGAGCAGGAACTGCGCGAAGAGCCAGGCGGCGAGGACCTCCTGCGGGTCGGTCTTATTGAACACGCAGATGCTGGGTCCCTGGGAGATCATGACCGGGCTTTCGGGATCGAACTGCGGCACGGGGAACACGGCGGTCTCGAACTCCACCAGCTTGTCTGGGCTGATGTCCAGCAGCGGCGCGTTCGTGCCGATCCAGGTCGCGCCGGCGGTGGAGTCCACCGCGAAGAGGCACTGGCCGGCGTTGAGGAAGTTCGCGGGATAGCTGGAGATCTTGAAGGTGGAGAAGGCGCCGTTTTTGACATGCGAGGCGATGGTATAGAGGAGTTCCTCCGTCGTGTCGTTGAAGATCTCGATCTCCCCGGCGGGGGTGGAATAGCCCGCGCCCTTCTGCTTGAGCAGCTGGATCATCATGTTGTCGGTGGATTTGTAGATGAAGGGGATCATGACCTTCTGGCCGTTGAGGACGAAATTCCCGTCCGGCCCCTTCGCCATCGCGGCCTCGGAGACCTCCCACACGAAATCCCAGGTCAGGACCTCGGGCAGCGTGTAACCGAGCTTCTCCACATAAGTCCGGTTCACATAGCAGGCCTCGGTGGAGCGCATGAAGGGGATCGCGTAGTGGATGCCGCCGATCCGGCACTCATCGATAAAGGAGCCGATCAGCTCATCCTGCGCGGGGCCGTCATAGCGCAGCTCGCTTCCCCCGAAGCCGAAGCGGGGATCGGCAAAGAGCTCGTCGAGCGGCACGACCACGTCGGTTCCGGTGAGGTAAGTGGCGATGTGGTCGGGGTAGGTGATGCAGACGTTGGGCGTGGTGTTGGTGGCGATGTTGGTGATGACGTCGTTGTAGATGCGGCTGTAGTCGGTATAGAGGCGCATGGTCACATCGATGTTCGGGTAGAGCGCCTCGAAGTCCGCCATGGCCTTTTCATAGATCGCGGTCTGGGTCTTGTTGGTGTCGTTTTTTGCCCAGAAGCTGATCTCGTAGCGCTTCGCGGTGTCAAAGCTCTCCGGCACGGCAAAGGCGATGCGCTCGCGCGAGCCATGGCAGCCCGTGAGCGTGAGGAGGCTCAGGAGCATCAGCAGGGCGAGCAGCAGGGAGGAGAGGCGTCGCGTCATCCCTTGGTCCCTCCTCTCGAAACGCCGGCCATGATCTTCTTGTGGAAGAGCAGGAACAGCACGATCAGCGGCACCGAGATGACCACGACGGCGGCCATCATGGCGGGGATGTTCTCCCGCCCGAAGCCGTTCTCACGGATCTCCTGGATGCCGTTGGAGACGAGGAAGTAGTTGGCGTCGTCGGTGATGAGGCGGGGCCAGACGTAGCTGTTCCAGCACTCGATCACCTTGAGGATGGTGATGGTGACCATCGTCGGGCGGCAGATGGGCAGCAGCACGCGCAGCAGATACTTAAGATCGGAGGTCCCGTCCACCTTCGCGGCGTAATAGAGCTCGTCCGGGATCTGGGCAAAGTTCTCCTTGAGCAGATAGATGTAAAACACCGAGGTCACGCTTGGCAGGATGAGGCCGAGGAAGGTGTTGCGCAGACCCCAGTCCGTGATGGTGACGAAGTTCGTGATGACGACAAGCTCGTTCGGGATCATCATCAGCGCGAGGAAGAAGGTGAAGACCAGATCCTTGCCGTGAAAGTCGAGCCGAGCAAAGGCGAAGGCCGCGAGCGTGATGACGACAAGCATGACCGCCGTCGTCGCAAGAGTAAAGATCAGCGTGTTCAGGAAGTATTTCGCAAGCGGGACGGCCGTGAAGGCGTCGACATAGTTTTGCAGCGTGGGCTGGAGCGTGAAGAAGCGGGGGACGTACTCGCTGTTATAGGCGCTGTAGCTCTTGACGGAGCTGAGGAGCATCCAGTAGAAGGGGAAGAGCACCATCAGCGCCCAGAGCGTGAGGCAGAAATAGGTAAAGCCCTTGCGGATGCGCTCGCTGCGGCGGGCGCGGCGTTCGATCGAATCGTAGTTCATATCCTCACCCCCTTAGTAATGCACGCTTTTGCGGCTGATGAGGAGGTTGATGAAGGTGATGGTCAGGACGATCACGAAGAGCAGGATTGCCGCGGCCGAGGCGTAGGAGGGGTAGCCGCCGCTGTCGCCGTAGAGCATGTCGTAGACATAGCCGACCATGGTGTTCATCCCGGCGGCGTTGAGGTTCACGCCAAAGATGGCGACGGCGTCCGAATAGGCCTTGAAGGCGCCGATGAAGCCGGTGATGATGAGATAGAAGAGCATGGGCGAGATCATCGGCAGCGTGATGCGGAAGAAGATGCGCTGCCGGCTCGTGCCGTCGATCTTTGCGGCGTTGTAGTAGTCCTGGTTCACCGAGGCGAGCGCTGAGGTGAGGATCAGGATCTTGAAGGGCAGCACGACCCAGACCGTGTAGAAGCAGAGCACGAACATCTTGGCCCAGTGCGGCCCGTCGATGAAGTCGATCGGACCCGCGCCGAACCAGTGCAGCATCAGGTTCACGAGGCCGTCCGTGTAGGCGGTCTTCTTGAAGAGGATCATGAAGACCAGACCGACGGCCAGAGTGTTGGTCACATAGGGGAGGAAGTAGATCGTCTGGAAGAGGTCCTTGAGCTTCTGAATGGAACTCAGACCGACCGAGATCAGCAGCGCAAGCCCGGTGGAGAGCGGCACCGTGATGATGACGAGAACGAAGGTGTTTTTCAGTGCCTGCAGGAAATAGGGGTCGTGCAGGACATAGGAGTAGTTGTAGAGCCCCACGCCGAAGAAGCTCTGGGATGCGGAGTTGTAGCCCTCCTCAAAGGAGTAGACGAACACGTCCACCAGCGGGTAGACGAGGAAGACCCCCAGAAAGGCGATCGCGGGCAGCAGATAGAGCCAACCCTTGGCATTTTTACGTTCCATGGCGCACCCTCAGCTCAGCGCGGCGTCGAGCCGCTCCTCGCTCTCCCGGTCGAAGAGGAAGACCTTGTACGGCTTGAGCGCGAAGCGGACGGTTTCGGCCTGCTCATTCGGCCGGTCCTCGGCCTGGATGATGGCGCGGATGGTCTCGCCCGTACAGGCCGGGTGCCCGGCGACGACGCTGATGTCGCGTCCCATGACCTCCACGGCGCGCAGCGTGCAGTGCAGGGGGCCGGCCTGCTCAGGCAGAAAGCCCTCCGGCCGGACGCCGACCCAGACCTTCCGGTCCGACAGATCGGCCTTCAGCACGGCATCCTCACCGATCCAGAGTCGGCCGTTTCGGACCTCGCCCTCAAAGACGTTGATGGGCGGCGTGCCGAGAAACTTCGCCACGAAGAGGTTCACAGGGTCGTCGTACACCTCCTGCGGGCGGCCGATCTGCTGCAGGAGACCGCTCTTCATGACTACGATCCGGTCGGAGATGCTCATGGCCTCCTCCTGGTCGTGCGTAACAAACACGGTCGTGATCCCGGTCTCCCGCTGGATGCGGCGGATCTCCTCGCGGGTCTGCAGGCGCAGCCGCGCGTCGAGGTTCGACAGCGGCTCGTCGAGCAGCAGCACCCGCGGCATCTTTACCAGCGCGCGGGCGATGGCCACGCGCTGCTGCTGGCCGCCGGAGAGCTCGGAGGGCTTGCGGTCCATGAGCGTGTCGATCTGCACGAGATGCGCTGCCTCTGTCGCCCGGCGCAGCATCTCCTCCTTCGAGGGGCGCGCCGCGCCCTTGAGGTTCTGCAGCGGAAAGAGGATGTTCTGCCGCACCGTCAGGTGCGGGTAAAGGGCATAGTTCTGGAAGACCAGGCCGACGCCGCGGTTTTCCGGCGGCAGCGCGGTCACGTCGTCCTCGCCGAAGAAGATCCTGCCGCTCGTCGGCTTCTGCAGGCCGCAGATCAGGTTCAGCATCGTGCTCTTGCCACAGCCGGAGGGGCCGAGCAGGCCGATCAGCTCGCCGTCCGGGATCTCGAAGCTGAAATCGTTGACGGCGATCACGTCCTCCTTGATCTTTTTGTTGCGGTTGGGGAAGCGTTTGGTCAGATTCTGTAAAACGACTTTCATGGCGCCGTTCCCTTCCTTTCCGGGATATATACCTATACTTTATCCCCCAAAGCCTCCCGCGTCAATGATTATCTTCAGAACAGAATGAGGATGAGGGCGGCGAGCAGGGCCAGGAGATACAGGGCGCCGATGACCTGCTGGGCGGGTGTGCTGGTGGTGGTCTGGATGTTTTCGTTCATGGGGATGACCTCCTTGATTAAGATGGCTTAAGTATACATAACACACTGTCCCATATAACGGACAGTACGCGGGAGAAGCCGCTTTCCCTTGCATCCGGGCGGAAGAGCGGGTATACTGTTGGAAAAGAAAGGAGGGACCGCCATGCGTTTTGCGATCGTGCCGGGCTATGACCGGCGGGAGGAGATCCTCGCGCTTTTTACGGAGTATACCGACATGCTGGTGAGAACAGACGAAAGCTTTGCCGCGTATCTCGAGATCCAGCACTATGACGAGGAACTGCGCGACCTGCGTGTCAAGTACGGCGAGCCGGAGGGACGGCTGTACCTCGCGCTGGCGGAGGACGGTACGCCTGCGGGCTGCATCGCGCTGCACCGGCTGGACGCGGAGCGCTGTGAGCTCAAGCGGCTCTATGTGCGCCCGGCCTTCCGCGGGCAGGGTCTCGCCTCGGCGCTGGTCGCGCGGATTCTGGACGAGGCCCGGGAGATCGGCTACCGCACCATCCTGCTGGACACGCTCCCCGCGCTTGAAAGCGCGGTGCGCATGTACCGCGGTCTCGGCTTCTACGAGATCCCCTGCTACAACGACAGCCCCGTTGAGAAGACCTACTTCTTTCAGCTGGACCTGTAAGCGATGATAGAAGTTCGACCGGACTTTTACGCGCGCTTTGCCTGCCGGGCCGCGCACTGTCGCCACTCCTGCTGTCGCGGCTGGGAGATCGACGTGGACGATGCGAGCGCCGCGTACTACCGGGCGCTGCCCGGAGATCTCGGGAACGCGCTGCGCGCCGCTCTCTCGGAGGACATGGAGGGCTGGCATTTCAGGCTGGACGCGGAGGAGCGCTGCCCCTTCCTGCGGCGGGACGGCCTCTGCCGTCTGATCTGCGAGCTCGGAGAGGACGTGCTCTGCGACATCTGCGCGCTGCATCCGCGCTTCTACGCCGCCTGCGGGGAATATGAGCTCGCCGGGCTGGGTTTGAGCTGCGAGGCGGTGAGCGCGCTGCTGCTCGAAACGGACGCGCCGCTGCGCTTTATCGCGGAGGATGAGATCCTCACGCTGCCGGCGCTGCTGACCCGGCTCGGTGCAGCCTGTGCGGACGAGGAGCTGCGCTTTATACCGCAGGTATCGCACAAAGAGTATACCGCGCTGCTTGCGGCTTTCGCCCGGACCGAGCCGATCGACGCGGCCTGGATGGAGGAGCTTGCAGAGCTCTCCCGGGAGCCGGAAGCGGTACTGGCCGCGGCCCGCGGCTACGCCGGGCGCTATGATCGCGCCCGCTATGACCGCATCCTCGGCTATATCCTCTACCGGCAGCTCGAGCGGCTGGAGGACTGCGGACTTCCGACTCTGCTGGACTACGCGCGGCGCTGCACGACCTTCATCTTCCTGCAGAGCGCGCGGGACGGCGACACGGCGGAGCATCTCAGGCGCTGGTCGGAGCAGATCGAATACAGCACGGAGAACGTGGATATCCTCCTGGAGACATAAAAACAGGGACCGCTGCAAGCCTTTGCAGCGGTCCCTACTCGTTATTCATACAGCTTTGCGGCCTCCGCGAGATGCCGCTTCAGCCCCTCGCGCACCGCGGCGGGCCCGAGGATCTCCGCCTCGCTGCCGAAGCCGAGCAGCCAGGCGTAAAACTGCGGGCTCACCGCGACCGGAGCGGTCACGGTGAAATGCGCCTCCCCGTCCGGGGCCAGGATCAGCCCATGCCCGAAGCGGTCGATGACGGCGCCCGCGAGGTGCCGGGCGAAGCGCATCCGCACGGCCTGCACCGCGCCGCCGAACATGCCGAAGACCTGCTGGGAATAGGACGCCATGTCCACCTTCGCGAAATCGTCCCGCCCCCGCCGCGGCTCGCTGCGCGCGGCGATGCGCTCCATCTTGTCCACGCGGTAGTGGCGCAGCTCCTCCGATTCCTCGTCCCAGCCGAGCAGATAGTAATTCTCGTTGTCCCACATCAGCGCGAAGGGGCTCACCTGGTAGAACGCCCCGTCGTGGCGGTAGAGCCGCGAGCCGTCCGGCGCATAGTCGAAGTAGCGGAAGCGGATGCCGCGGTCGCGGGAGATGGCGCCGGAGATCTCGTCGACATTATAATAGACACTCTCGTTCATCGTCTTGACGCGATTGTGCACGTAAACCTGCCGCTGCAGGAGCTGCCCCTCGTGCACACTGGTGAGGCCCTCGATCTTGCGGATCAGGCTCAGGGTCTTTTTCTGCGTGATGAACTTGGAGGACTGGACACTGTCCACAAGGAGTTTGAGCTCGGGCAGCTCGAAGTCCCGCGATGCGACGTAATAGCCGGTCGCGTGGCTCTTGGTCGTGACGATGTCCAGCCCGAAGAGACGCAGCGCCTCCAGATCGTCGTAGACGGTCTTGCGGTTGGCGGTGATGTCATAGCGCTCGAGCTCGGCGAGCATGTCCGCGATCCCCGCCGGATGCGCCTCGTCGGTCTGCCGCAGCAGATAGCGCAACAGATACAGCAGGCGCAGCTTGGAGTCGGCCGATTTCCCCATCACGTCAGCCCATAGCTTTCCGCCAGCGCCTGGAAGGCCGGCATCGCGCGGCGTATCATCTCGCCGGAGACGCAGTAGGCCAGGCGCACATAGCCCTCGAGGCCGAAGTCGTCGCTCGGGACGAGCAGCAGCTCGAATTGCTTGGCCCGCTCGGAGAAGGCCTTGGCGTCCGGCTCCGGACTCTTCACGAAGAGATAGAAGGCCCCGTCGGGATAGACGCAGTCATAGCCGAGCTCCTGTAGCCCCCCGTACAGCAAATCGCGGTTCTCACGGTAGACCGAGAGATCGGAGGTCAGACCGAGGCAGCGCTCGATGACGCGCTGCATCAGGCTCGGTGCGTTCACATAGCCGCTCGCGCGGGCCGCTCCGGCGAGGGCAGCGAAGACATCGTCCCGCTCTGCCATCCGGTCGCTCACGGCGAGGTAGCCGATACGCTCGCCCGGCAGGGACAGGGACTTGGAGAAGGAGTAGCAGAGGATCGCGTCGTCGTAGAAGCGGAGCACGGAGGGCGGCAGCGCGCCGTCATAGACCAGCTCGCGGTAGGGTTCGTCCGAGACGAGGTAGATCGTGTGGCCGTAGCGCCGCTCCGCCGCCCGCAGGATCTCGCCGAGGCGTGTCAGGCTCTCGGCCGAGAGCACGACGCCGGAGGGATTGTTCGGTGTGTTCACGATGAGCAGCTTTGTTTTTTCTGTGATGAAGCGCTCCAGCGCGTTAAGATCGGGCTGCAGCCCCGCTGCGGGCGGCACGACGCCCAGCACCCCGCCGGCGCCCTCGACGAAGACGCGGTATTCCGGGAAGAAGGGCGCAAAGGTGAGCGCCTCCTCGCCCGGGCAGAGCAGGCCGCGGCAGCAGGCGGCAAGGCCCGCCGCGGCCCCGCAGCAGACGTAGACGCCGTCGGCCGAGACCGGTGCGCCGAGACGCGCGCGCAGATCCGCCGCGACGGCGGCGCGCAGACTCGGGAGTCCCGCAGCGGGCGTATAGCCGTGCAGGGCGGTGCTGTCGGTCTCGCACAGGAGCGCGCGGATTGCCTCGTCAACCTGCGGCGGCGCGGGCACGCTGGGATTGCCGATACTGAAATCAAAGACCTTGTCGGTGCCGATCGCGGCCTTGCGGGCCGCGCCGTAGGCAGCGAGCTCGCGGATACAGCTCTTGCTCCGACCCCAGGCCAGACTGTTTTTGGGAAGCAAATGAAAAACCCCCTTGCATTTTGAGAAAAAAAGTGTATGATACCACAAACACGGAGAAGCGTAAGTATTATACCGTCGGCACGAAAAGATGACAAGGCATTTGTTAAATCTGTTTTAAGCCGAGCAAAACTCAATTGACTTTGCGGTGCGCTTGCGTTATTCTTTATATGTAAGATAATACGTTAACAAGTTCAGATTTTTGGAGTTTTTATATGAAAAAGGAAATATTTGCCGCCGGCAGAGTGGAACTCGCTGGTAACCATACCGACCATCAGAACGGGCGTGTGCTCGGCTCGGCGACCGTGCGGGGGATCTATGCGCAAGCGCAGCCGAACGGGGAGGACGTCGTCCGTCTGCGCTCCCGCGGCTATCCGGAGATCGCGGTGCGGACGAACCAGCTGGCCGTGCGCACACAGGAGTTCGGGACGCCTCAGGCGCTGCTGCGCGGGGTGCTCGCGGCCTTTCAGGAACTGGGACTCGCGATCGGCGGCTTCGACGCGACGCTGCGCAGCACCCTGCCCTCCGGCGCGGGGCTGAGTTCCTCGGCGGCCTTTTCGGTGCTGATAGGCCGTATCCTCAATCGCCTTTACAATAACGATGAGATCGAACCGATCGTCCTGGCGCGCGTCGCCCAGACCGCGGAGAACCGCCATTTCGGCAAGCCCTGCGGCCTGATGAGCCAGCTCACCAGCGCGCTGGGCCAGACGCTGTATATCGACTTTAAGACCCGCGAGATCGAGCCCGTGAAGGCGGACTTCGGCTCCATGGGCCTGACGCTCTGCCTGACCGATACGGGCGGGAGCCATGCCGGGCTGGACACCTCCTATGCCCGTATCCCGGCGGATATGGTGTATATCGCCAACCTTTTCGACAAGGGCGTGCTGGGCGATGTGGATCCGGCGGAGTTCCGGGCCAAGGGATGGGACCCGGCCAACCGTCCCGTGCGCCGGGCGATGCATTTCTTCGATGAGAATGAGCGGGTCGCGCAGATGCGCGACGCCCTCAAACGGCGTGACGGCGAGGAATACATGCGCTTGATGAATGCCTCGGGCCGGTCTTCCGAGACGCTCCTGAACAACATCGTCACCAGCGCGACGGGGGATACGAAGCTCCTGCAGGGCCTGGAGGAGAGCGAGAAGCTCCTGAACGGCAAAGGCGCGTGGCGCGTGCACGGCGGCGGCTTTGCCGGCTGTGTGCAGGCGCTGATGCCGACGGACTTTTTCCCGGTCTATCGTGCCGCGATGGAGGAGAGCTTCGGCGAGGGCAAATGCTGGGAGATCAAGGTCTCCTGAGCGGATTAGATTAAAGAAACCGCGTGAAGCAGAGGCTTCACGCGGTTTCTTTATCGGCAGCGGGCCGGTTCACGATCCAGACGCCGAGGCAGACCAGAACGAGCGCGAGCAGACAGCGCGGCAGATCCAGTGCTTTCCCCTCGCCCAGCAGCAGCGCAGAGAGCACGACGCCGAAGACCGGATTGAGGAAGGAGAAGACCGTGATGCGCGAGACCGGATGCCGCTGCAGCAGCAGCGACCAGATCGTATAGGCCACGGCGGAGAGGCAGCACAGATACAGCATCAAAGGCCAGGCGCCGGATGAGACGGCGCGCAGCCGTCCGCCGCCGAGCAGCGCCGAAAGGATCATCAATCCGCCACCCAGCACGAACTGCCAGCCGCTGAGGACGACGGGATCGATCCGGGTCGAAAAGCGCTTGATGAGCACGGAGGAGAGACCATAGGAGGCGGCCGCGAGGATCAGAAAGCCGTCTCCGACGAAGCGGAAGCCGCCCTCGACAGAGCCGCCGACGCTCACTAGCACGACGCCCGCGAAACCGATCAGACATCCGAGCAGCTTGTGCGTGGTCAGCTTCTCCTGCCGGAAGAGCAACGCGGAGAAGAGCAGCGCGAAAAAGGTGCTGGTGGGGGACAGAATCGAGCCCTTGAAGCCCGGGGCGTGGGAGAGCCCGATGTAGAAGAGAACGTACTGAATCACGGTCTGGACCATCGCCTGGGTCAGGATCATGCCGCCGGAACCGCGCGGCGGAAGCAGGAGGTGCCGGCGCAGGAGGCTCGCGAACACGATGGTCAGAACGCCTGCGAGTGTAAAGCGGACCCCGGCAAAGAGGATCTGACTCATCACATCGGCGCTCTCCACGCCGAAGAAGCGATAGCCCAGCTTGATGCAGGGCGCGGCGCTGCCCCAGAGCAGATTCGCCAGCACGGCGGCGGCGACGATGCCTCCAGCGGTCGAGAGAAAATCGGTTTTTTGATTGAGATCACGCATGGACAGCCCGGCTTTCCGCAGGCGGACGCACCGCCCAAGATACTGTGCTTAGTTATAGCACGCGCCCGCGGCGCCTGTCAATCGGGCAAAAGAACGGAAGAGGACTTGTAAAATGGGGAGGGCCTGTGATAATATAAATAGAAGTAATCTCCATGTATCCCGGCTTTGGCCGGAAGTCTTCCCGACAGGAGGAGTGTTCATGAAAAACCATTGGAAACGCTTGGTCGTCGTGGCGCTGGCGCTGCTGCTGATCGTACTGGCGGGCTGCAGCAAGCTTCCCGGCCGGCCTGCGCCGACACCGGAACCCACCCCGGAGCCCACAGTCGCACCGACGCCGGAGCCCACGCCCGAACCCACCCCGACGCCGGAGCCCACGCCCGAACCTACGCCGACGCCGGAGCCCACGCCGACTCCCAAGCCGGTCGATCCGGACAAGCTCCCCGTTATCACCAAGGATCCGACGGATGAGACAGTCATCGAGGCGGGCGGATGCTACTTTATCATACATATCCACGACGCCAAGACGCTGGCGTGGCGCTTCGTCAGTCCCGACGGGAGCGAAGATCTGAGCTTCGAGCAGGCACTGGAGCGCTTCCCGGCGCTGAAATGCCGCCACGGAGACCGGGACGTCCTGGAGCTGACGAATATCCCGATCGAGATGGACGGCTGGGGCGCGTATTGCCGCGGCGGCAACGACGAGGGGACCGTCGACACGCAGGTCGCGCGTCTCACGGTCATGCCGGGGCCGCACCCTGCCGCTACACCCATCCCGACGCCGACGCCCGCTCCGAAACCGACGGAGACGCCTGCTCCGGTCGAGGCGGAGGAGCAGCCCGCGGAGGAGGCCGGAATCGAAGCTGCGGCAGCGGAAGAGCCCGAAGCGGAAGAGCCTGCGGCGGGAGAGACCGCGACCGAGGAGACGGCGCCTGTCCAGACGGCGGCCGCTCCCGTGGCGCATGACTGGGATCTGACTGAGCTGCCGGATTCCTGGTTCGACGACGCGGCCTTCTTTGGGGATTCCATTTCGGTGACGCTTGAACGGCACTGCGCCAAGACCGGCGAGCTGGGCGGCGCGCTCTTCCTCTGCGAAAACAGCTTCGGCGTGCGCAACGCGGTCTCCGGCAAGGTGAAGGTCTGGTATCAGGGGGAGGAATACTTCCCGCAGGATGTGTTGCCGCTGACCGGGGTTAACAAGATTTTCTGCATGTTCGGCGTCAACGACATCGCGCTCTATGGCAAGATCGACCGGACGATGGAGCGGTGGGCGGAATTTGTCGCCAACATCCGCAGCACCAGCCCTGACATCACGATCGTGATCGAATCCTGCCTGCCGGTCTATCACACCATCCATTATGATGGTCTGGATAATGACTGCGTGGATGAATACAACCAGCGCCTGATCGAGTTCTGCCAGGAGAATGACTGCGTCTATGTGGACCTCGCCCACTATTTCAAGGACGAGAACAACGGCATGGCCGCGCAGTATTCCTCCGATCAGTACGTCCATGTCACCTATGAGGCGACCGAGGTTTGGGTCCAGCAACTGAAGAACCCGGACAACTACTCCGTCGACCCGAGGAGCTTCTGATATGTCGGGATGGAAGAGACGAATCCTGCCGCTGCTGCTCGTGCTTGCGCTTTTGCTCCCGGGCTGCGGGAACAAAAGCGCCGGCACAGCCGATCTGCAGCAGGTATACGACGGGCTCGGAAGTCATGTGGAGCTGCCCGAGATGCTGGTGCTGAACGAGCAGCGAATCCGAAACTATTACGGCATCGACCCGGAGAGCTGCCGGCAGTGTATCCTCGCAGTCAGCGACGATGGACTGCGAGTGGATGAGATCTGGCTGATCGAGGCGGGGGATGAAAAATCCGCCGAAGAGCTGCTGGCGGCCGCCCGGTCTCGGATCGAGCAGGTCTGCAGGGAAACGCAGGACTATCTGCCCGAACAATATGCCGTGGCAAAGGATGCGCAGGCGCTTCGCGTCGGCAGCTCCGTCGCACTGTTCATCTCCCCCGATGCGAAGGAGATGGCGGATATCTTCACGAAAGCCTTTCACTGAGGGATATGGTTTTTTCAAGCAATATATTTCTCGTTTTCTTTCTCCCGGGCGCGCTTGCGCTCTACTATCTGACTCCGAGGCGCCACCGCAACACGGCGCTGCTTCTTGAGAGCCTGGTGTTTTACGGCTGGGGAGAGCCGATATATCTGCTCCTGATGCTCTTCACGATCGCGCTGAACTATGTGTTCGGCCTCCGGATCGCGCAGAGGAGAGCGGAGGGACAAAGCGCAAAGCCCGCACTGGCCTGGGCAGTGGTCCTGAATCTGGGACTGCTGGCCTGGTTCAAATACGCGGGCTTTTTGGCGCGCACGCTGCGGCTGCTGCCGGGCCTGGGCGCACTGCCCGTCCCGGCGATCGCGCTGCCGATCGGCATCTCGTTCTACATCTTTCAGTCGCTGAGCTATACCATCGACGTATACCGGGGAGATACGCAGGCACAGAAAAATATCCTCCGCTTTGGAACCTATGTGTCCATGTTCCCGCAGCTGATCGCCGGACCCATCGTCCGCTACCGGGATATCGCGGAGCAGCTTGAGGGGCGGCGGGAATCAAGCGGGCAGTTCGCCTCGGGCGTGACGCTTTTCATCCTGGGCCTGTCCAAAAAGCTGCTGATCGCCAACCCGATCGGCGCGCTCTGGGAGGCGATGCGGGGACAGCCCGGCTGCCTGAGCGCCTGGGCCGGGATGTTTGCCTACACACTGCAGCTTTACTTCGATTTCTCCGGCTATTCCGACATGGCCATCGGGCTGGGCCGGATGTTCGGATTTGAATTCCTCCCGAACTTCAACTACCCGTATATCGCCCGGAGCGTTACCGAGTTCTGGCGCCGCTGGCATATCTCCCTGTCTACCTGGTTCCGCGAGTATCTCTACATCCCGCTGGGCGGGAATCGGCGCGGACTTCCCCGCCAGCTGCTGAATCTGCTGATCGTGTGGATGCTGACCGGGCTCTGGCACGGGGCAAGCTGGAATTTCGTGCTGTGGGGGGCCTATTACGCGCTGCTGCTTATGGGGGAGAAGCTGCTCGGCGGACGCATCACGGAGCGGCTTTGGCGCCCGCTGCGGCATCTGGGGCTGCTTCTGATCGTCTCCTTCGGCTGGATGCTCTTTTACTTTGAGAGCATGCCGGAGCTGCTGGCGTTCCTGGGACGGCTGTTCCGGCCGGACACTACGCCGCTTCACACCCGATACCAGCTGCTGGCCTATCTGCCGCTGCTGTTCTTCGCCGCGCTCGCGGCGACGCCGCTTCTGCGCCGCTGGGCGCAGAGGGTCCTGTCCCGCCCGGCGGGCGGGGCGCTGCGCGTCCTTGTCCCGGCGCTGCTCCTGCTGCTGTGTCTGGCGGCGCTGGCCAGCCAGAGCTACAACCCCTTCATCTATTTCCGGTTTTGAATATGGACATGAGACAAACAGACAAATGGATATGCCGGCTCTTCTGCGTATTCCTCGCAGCGATGCCGCTCCTCTTCTGGCTGCTGCCGAAGACGGACTATGCCGCGCGGGAAAAACGGTATCTGGCCGCGGCTCCGGCTCTGAATACGGAAAACCTGTTTTCCGGCCGCTTTGCGGAAGAGGCGGAGGCATATGCCGCAGACCATCTGCCGGGGAGGGATTTCCTCGTCGGCCTGAACGCCGTTTTTGAGCTCGCTTCGGGACGGCAGGGCACCCATACGGTCTGGCTCGGGAGAAACGGACGGCTTCTGGAGGCACCTGTCATCTGGGATGAGGAGAAGCTCGCGCGCGATATGGCGGCGATCCGCTCCTTCGCTGAGCGGGCAGGCCAGCCGGTGGATCTGATGCTGGTCCCATCGGCCGGCTCCGTGCTGCCCGAGGATCTTCCGGCGCTGGCGGAGCCCTATCGGGACGCGGAGATCCTGGATGCTGTCCGGGCAGATGCCGGGGACGGGCTTCGCTTCGTTCCGTTGCTGCCGCTCTTTCAAGCGGCGGAAAACCGCGAAGCGCTCTATTACCGCACCGATCACCACTGGACCGCCGAGGGCGCCTATTGTGCCGCGGCGCGATACCTGGATACGGTGGGGCGGGAGGGGCCGCCGCGGGGGCAGTATCGTATAATAACGGAAGAGGGTTTTCGCGGGAGCACCTGGTCGCGCGCCGCGCTCTGGTTCCTTCCGGCCGAACCGATAGAGCTCTGGGACAGCGGTCGGGAGTTTCGCGTGGAGATCCGGGAACAGGAGGGCGAGCACGCCGGCCTGTTTTACCGGGAGCATCTGGCGGAAGACGACAAGTATCCCGTGTATCTCGACGGCAATCACTCCCTGGTCCGCGTCCGCAGCACCGATCCCGCCGCGCAGGGGAAGATCCTGGTCATCCGGGACTCCTTTGCCAACTGCTTCGGCTGCTTCCTGGCGGATGCCTATGAGGAAGTTGTGCTGGTGGATCTGCGCTATTACCGCAGCCCGGTATCCGAGCTGCTCGACGAGGGCTTTGATCAGATCCTGATCCTGTACAGCATCGGAAATTTCATGAGTGACGCGAATATCGTCCGCCTTGAGTAAAAAGGAACGAACGGAGGAGCAGGCTTAGCCTGTTCCTCCGTCTTGCTGTCAGCCGCCACGCACTATGCAGCTGGGAAAACCACGACAGGAGGGTGAGTTCGTCGCGCTGTCGGGTCAGCCTGATGGCGCCAATTCGAACACGGTTTTGACGGGCCAATTTCCGCCAATTCCGCGTCAAAGGACTTGACAATACACAAAGTATTCTCTGCGCCCTTTTCCTTGTCTTGACGAAAATTGGCTCCGTCAAAACTGCAAGGCACCTCTCAGCGAGAATTTTTCGAGGGATTTTTGTTGCGGACGACGAAGCCTTGCTGGCGCAAGGCGAGGAGGACAAGGCAAAAAGCACCGAAAAAGGCCGCTGAGAGGCGTGTTCGGATTGGCGCCATCAGGCTAAGCGCTACTTGACCGCAGGGCGGCGTGCCTGCGCTATACTCTTATCGAGATCTCGAAATACAACGATGAAAGGAAGCGCAGCACATGAGCAAGACAGAACTGGTTTTTATCCTGGACAGGAGCGGGTCGATGGAGAGCCTGATGGACGACACGATCGGCGGCTTCAACAGCATCCTGAAAGAGCACGCGGAGAAGGGCGGAGAGGTCCTGGTCACGACCTACCTCTTCAGCGACCGGAGCGTCATGATCCACGACCGCCTTCCGATCGATCGGGTCCCGTGCATGACACGGGCGGATTACCGGGCGGGCGGATGCACGGCCCTGGTGGACGCCATCGGCGAGGGGATCGACCACATCGCGGGCATACACCGCTATGCCCGGAAGGAGGATATCCCCGCGCGCACGCTGTTTGTCATCACCACCGACGGGATGGAAAACGCGAGCCGGAAGTACGGGGCCGAGCAGATCCGGGAGAAGATCCGCCATGAGAAGGAGAAATACGGCTGGGAGTTCGTCTTTCTCGCGGCCAATATCGACGCGGTGGAGACGGCGGCCCGCTATGGCATCGACGCCTCGCGCGCCGTGGACTATATGCCGGATGGCGGCGGGACGGACCTGGCCTACAAAACAATGGGACGAGCGCTGAACAATCTGTGCTGCGGAGGCAGCCTCGATGGGGATCCCTCGTGGCGCATGGACGCAGACAAGGACTACCAAAAGCGCCGGAAGTAAGGTATAATGGCGGCATAAACAGAAGGAAGGCGGGATAGGGAATGGCGCTGACCATCGTCCGCGACGACATCGTGAAGATGAAGGTGGATGCCATCGTGAACTCCACCAACGAAAGACTTCAGGTGGGTGGAACCGGTGTGGACGCCAGCATCCATGCCGCCGCCGGACCGCGCCTGGCGGCCGCGCTCGCGGCGATCGGGCACTGCCCGCTCGGCGATGCGGTGGTCACGGAGGCCTTCGATATCCCGTCCTGCCGCTATATCATCCACACGGCGGGGCCGCGCTACGGAAACGGCGATCGCGCCGCGGAGAGGATCCTGCGCCGCTGCTATCAGAGCATCCTGTCCCGGGCGCGTGAGCTGGGCTGCCGCTCCGTCGCGATCCCCTCCATCGCCTCCGGGGCTTACGGGTTTCCGAAGGAGGAAGCCTACCGGATCGCGACTTCTGCCATCCGTGCCTTCCTGTTTGAACTGCCGGAAGACGAGGACATCATGGTCTATCTGGTCCTCTTCGACCGCCGCTCGGTGGCGTACAGCAGCCGGATCGACGGCGAAGTGGAGGCGCGCATACCGGATTCCTACCCACAGGAGAAGAGAGCGGCGCTCGCTGCCGCCCCGCGCCCGACCGCGGCACCGAATGCGGCCCGGCGCGAGGCCTTTGCGGTATCGTGCTTCGATAGCGCATTGACGGCGCCGCTGGGCCGGGAGGATGCAGAGGAAGAGGCAAGCTACGCCGACCAGGACCGCTCCTTTGCCGAGATGTGCGAGTGGTGGTGCGGCCGGAAGGGAATCAGCAAAAAGGAATTCTATGTCGCGGCGAACATCAACAAGGCCATGTTCTGGAATATGAAGCACCACCCGGAGCAGGCGCCCCGGAAAACGAACGTGCTGGCCTGCGCGATCGGGCTGCGGCTGGACTATGAGCAGACGCAGGATCTGCTGATGCGCGCGGGTATGACGCTGACGCCGTATTTTGAGCTGGATCGGACCGTGGCCGCCTTTATCCGGCGCGGGAACTACGACATCGATGAGATCAACGAAACGCTCTTCGAGCGGGACCTGGCGCTGCTCGGCGCGTACTAAAACAAGAAGATAAACTAACCGCACAGAGGAAATCCTCTGTGCGGTTTCGCGTTGTATATCTGCCGAAAAGCGATATCGGGACTGCGGCGCGCACTCAGTTCAGGAAGTCGCGCAGCTTCTTGGAGCGGCTGGGGTGGCGCAGCTTGCGCAGGGCCTTGGCCTCGATCTGACGGATACGCTCACGCGTGACATTGAACTCCTTGCCGACCTCCTCGAGCGTGCGGGTGCGGCCGTCGACGATGCCGAAGCGCAGCTCCAGCACCTTCTTCTCGCGCGGGGCGAGCGTGTCCAGCACCTCCTCGAGCTGCTCGCGCAGCAGGGAGAAGGACGCGGCCTCGGAGGGCTCGGAGGCGTCCTCGTCCGGGATGAAGTCGCCGAGGTGGGAGTCCTCCTCCTCGCCGATCGGGGTCTCGAGCGAGACGGGCTCCTGCGCGATTTTCAGGATATCGCGCACCTTCTCCACGGGCATGTCCATCTCGGCGGCGATCTCCTCGGCGGAGGGATCGTGGCCCAGCTCCTGCAGGAGCTGGCGGGAGACGCGGATGGTCTTGTTGATGGTCTCGACCATATGCACGGGGATACGGATGGTCCGGGCCTGGTCGGCGATGGCGCGGGTGATGGCCTGCCGGATCCACCAGGTGGCGTAGGTGGAGAACTTGTAGCCCTTGGTGTAGTCGAACTTCTCCACGGCCTTGATAAGGCCCAGGTTGCCCTCCTGAATCAGATCCAGGAACAGCATGCCGCGGCCCACATAGCGCTTGGCGATGGAGACGACGAGACGGAGGTTCGCCTCGGTCATGCGGTGTTTGGCCTCCTCGTCGCCCTCCGACATGCGGATGGCGAGCGCGACCTCCTTCTCCGGGGTGAGCAGGGGCACCTTGCCGATCTCCTTGAGGTACATGCGCACCGGGTCGTCGGTGGAGAAGCTGTCCATCAGGGCGTCGGTGTCGCTGATCTCCTCCTCGGTGACCTCCTCGATCTCGGCCAGATCCTCCACCTCGGGCAGGATATCGTCCTCGATGGGGGGCAGCGCGTCGTCGCCGCCGACGTCGATGTCCACGCCCGCCTGCTCCAGCGTCTCATAAAACTTGTTCTGGACTTCGGGATCCAGACTCAGATCCTCCAGCACGGTGAGGTCCTTGACGGAGAGGCGGCCGGCCTTCTTGCCCTTATCCAGCAGCTCCTGGAGCACCTGCTCGGGCGGCTTGGGCGGCTCGGCGCTCTCTTTTTTCTTGGCGGCGCGCTTGCGCGGCTTCGGAAGCTCCGTCTCGTCCTGGGAGGCGATATCGTTGGCGGAGGCCTGCTCCAGCAGCTTGTCGGCCATGCTCTCCAGATCTTCCTCGGTGAATTTCATCTCATCGTTCATAGCGGATCAATACCCCTTTCTTTCTCTGAGCTTCTGCTGCAGCGCCAGCAGGTCCTCGGGACCGGAGGGCTTTTGCCTGAGCTCCTTGCATTCGTATAGCTTATGTATATAGTCGTTCAGCGCCCGTTCGCTGTTGGCCGCGGCGAGCGGCGCCTCCTGCAGGCGGATGAGCAGGGACATCTCCTCCCCGTTCAGGACGCCCCCCAGCGTCGCGGGCGAGATCTCGCCGCCGCCGCGCAGCCGCGCGAGGATCTCGGTATAGATGTGCCGGAGTTCGGGGACGGTGAAGTCCTCGGGCGGCGGCAGGGCAGACGAGCCGGCGAGCGCGCCGTCCAGCAGCAGTACGCGGACGATGCCCTCCTCGGCCATGCCGGAGGCTTCGTCCTCATAGCGCTTGACACCCGGCGTCTCTGTGATGCGGCCGGGGCGGGTCTGCTTCCGCTCCGTCTCGCGGTTCGCGCTTCGCAAAAGCCGCTTGCGCCGCTGCTTGACCTCGGCGGTCACCGCGTCGGCCGGGATCCCGGCGAGCGTGGCCACCCGCATGGCATAGACTTCCCGTTCGGCCGAGCCGGGGAGCCGGGCCACCAGCTCCGTGGCCTCCCGAAGGAAGGCGACCTTCTGCGCATCCTGACTGAGATCGTATTTCTCCAGCACGCCGCGCAGGCGGTAGTCCACCTGATCCTCCGAGCCCTCCAGCAGGTTGCGGAAGGCGGCGGGACCCTTCGTCCGGATGAACTCGTCCGGGTCCTTGGCGCCGTTCATGGCGAGCACGCGCACTTTCAGGTCGAGCTTTTCCAGGATGCCGATGGCGCGCTGCGCCGCTTTTTTTCCGGCGCCGTCGTTGTCGTAGGCGATGATGACCTCGTTGGTGAAGCGGGAGAGGAGCCGCGCCTGCTCCGGTGTCAGCGAGGTGCCGAGCGAGGCGACGGCGGAATCGAAGCCCGCCTGATGCATCGATACCACGTCTATATTACCCTCAGCGAGAATAATATATCCGCTTTTCGATTTTTTGGCCAGATTCAGGGCAAAAAGGTTCCGACTTTTATTAAAGACCAGGGTCTCGGGGCTGTTCATGTACTTCGGTTCTCCGTCGCCGAGGATACGGCCGGAGAAGCCGATCACATTTCCACGGACGTCGATGACCGGGAACATGAGGCGGTTGCGGAAGGTGTCGTAGAAGCCGCCGCTCTTGCCCTGGCGCGCGAGCCCCGCGTCAAAGAGCTCGAGATCGGCGTAACCCTTGGCGTGCATGGCCTTCACCAGGCTGTCCCAGGTGTCGGGCGCAAAGCCGACGCCGAAATTCTTCGCGGTCACCGGGCCGATCCCGCGGCGCTGCATGTAGGCGAGGGCCGGCGCGCCGGCGGGAGTCGAGAGCTGCTCATAGAAAAAGCGCGCCGCGTCCTTGTTCAGGGCGAGCATCCGGCTCCGCTTGCGGCTCTCCCGGTCGTTTGACTCCTCGGGCAGCGCCATCCCGGCGCGTTTGGCCAGGAACTCCACCGCTTCGGGGAAGGAGAGATTCTCGATCTCCATGATGAAATTGATGACGCCGCCGCCCTTGCCGCAGCCGAAGCAGTGATAGATCTGCTTGTCCGGCGAGACGGAGAAGGAGGGCGTCTTTTCGCTGTGGAAGGGACAGAGACCGAAGAGGTTCGCACCGCTGCGCTTCGACAGCCGCACGTAGCCCGACACCACATCCACGATGTCGCTGCGCTCGGTCAGCTCTGTCAGAAAGGTTTCCGGAAAAGGCACCAGTCTCACCTCCTGCCTCTTCGCCGGAGAACGGCTATTATTTTACGGACCAGGCAAAGGGGATGAACAGCTCGCCGTATTTCTCCATGGCGTAGCTGTCGGTCATGCCGGAGATATAGTCGCAGGCGGCGCGGTCCAGTCCCTCACGCTCGATCACCCCGGCGTAGTCCGGCGGCAGCGCCTCGGGGTGGGCCGTGTAATAGCCGTAGAGCCGTTCGAGGATCCCCTCGACCTTGCTCTCCTCGCCCTTGGCGAGGGGGTTGGTATACACGTCGGAGAACATGAAGCTGTGAAAAAAGTCAAAGACGTCCTGCATGGCGGGGGACATCTGCAGCACACCGTCCCGGCTGTTGGCGATCAGATCAGCGATGAAGGCGTTGATGCGCTCGCTGTGGCGCTCGCCGCAGGTGCGGCGGATGCGCTCCGGGACCTCGTCGGCTGTCAGGATGCCGGCGCGGATGGAGTCGTCCAGGTCGTGGTTTATGTAGGCGATCCGGTCACACAGGCGCACGGCGACGGCCTCCGGCGTGTCGTCCGGCGCGCCGTGGGTGTGGTGGAGGATGCCCATGCGGGTCTCATAGCAGAGGTTCAGCCCGCGGCCCTCCCGCTCGAGCACGTCCACCACGCGCAGACTCTGCTCATAGTGCTTGAAGCCGCCGGGATGGATGCGGTTCAGCGCACGCTCGCCCGCGTGGCCGAAGGGTGTATGGCCCAGGTCATGGCCCAGGCCGATGGCCTCAGCCAGGTCTTCGTTCAGCCGCAGCGCGCGTGCCACAGTCCGCGCAAGGCGCGTGACCTCCAGCGTGTGCGTCAGCCGTGTGCGGTAGTGATCTCCCTCCGGCTGGAGGAAGACCTGGGTCTTGTGCTTGAGGCGGCGGAAGGACTTGGAATGGGTGATCCGGTCCACGTCCCGCTGGAAGCAGGTGCGGATGGCGCATTCCTCCTCCGGGTGCAGCCGGCCCCGGCTGTTCTCCGCCAGCACACCGAAGGGGCCGACGATCTGATGTTCCAGCGCCTCCCGTTCGATCCTCGGGCAGCTCATGCCGACACACCGCCTTTCTATTTGATGCTATTAATTCTATACGACGCCGATCCGCATTTCCCTTTCTTTTCCCAGAAAAAACTTGCAAAAAAATCTGCCGCGAAAGCGGCAGATCAAATATCGGGTTGCGGTCAGCGGATCAGCCCGGTGCGCTCGAGCGGCCAGATACGAAACAGCATGCGTCCGACGAGCGCCTCCTCCTGCACACAGCCGATAACGGAGCTGCGGCTGTCGATGCTGAGCGGGCGGTTGTCCCCGACGACGAAGCAGCTGCCCTCCGGCACGGTGAGCGGGAATTCGACATCGCAGTTCCCGCGCGCGGGCTCGGCGACATAGGGCTCCTCCAGCCGCCCGCCGTTGACAAAGAAGCGGCCGTCCCGATCGAGCTCGACCCAGTCGCCCCCGTGTGCGATCACACGCTTGACAAGAAGCCCGCCGTTGTATCGAAAGACGACGACGCTCCCCGGCGCGTAGCGCGGGAGCTTCAGCCCGATGGCGATGTCCCCGTCCTGCAGGGTGTCGGCCATGGAATCGCCGCTGATGCGCAGGATCGGCGCAAACAGAGCAACCGCGACGACCAGGGCGACGAGCAGCGCCAGCAGAAGGCGGAACACGATGCGCCGGCGGTACCTGCGCTGCTTCCGGGCCGTTTCCCGCTTCAGCTCGTTTTCCAGCTGCTCGATGGTATAATCCTTTGTTCTGTCTTCCATGCACAACCCTCCTGCTGCGGAGAGACGGACCCTCCGGCACGGCGTTTTCTCCTCCCTATATATACCATTTTTGGGAAGAAAGCTCAATCCAAAAATGAAAAAACGGCGGGAGCCTCCCGCCTCCCTGAAGGATGGTTTCTGTTGACGCGATGCGGAATTTGAAATAAAATGGAAAAAACAAGGCGAAAGGATGTGATTTTGTGGCGGGTCCCATGCGCCCTCTGGGCCCCCGGGGCTTCCTGACAGACGAGGAGAAGCAGAGCCTCCCCACCGTGTCCCGGGAACTGCTGTTGCGTATCCTGTCCTATCTGCGCCCGTATACGCTGCAGTTCCTTCTGGTTTTTCTGACGATCCTCCTCTCGGCGGTCGTGGGCCTGCTGCCGAGCATCATCACCGGCCGCATCGTGGACGAGGCGCTGGTGGGGCAGAACATGGCGCTGCTGGTGAAGCTCCTGCTGCTTGCCTTTGTGACGCTCACGGTCTCGCAGGTCATCTCCGTGCTGGAGAGCTATATCAACGCCTGGATCTCCCAGCGCATCATCTTCGACATGAAGAACCAGATGTACGACCATCTGCAGCACATGCCGCACGCCTTCTTCACCTCCGAGAAGCAGGGCGACATTATCACCCGCATGAACACGGACATCTCGGGCGTGAGCTCCGTCATTTCCGGGACGCTCTCGAGCATCGTGTCGAACGTCGCGACGGTGGTGACCACGCTGGTAGCACTCTTCACGATGAGCTGGAAGCTCGCTCTTGTCGGCATCGTGGTGATCCCGCTGCTGATCCTGCCCACCAAGAGCGTGGGCAAAAAGCGCTATCAGATCCTAACCGACGCGCAGGCCAAGAACGATGAGATGAACCAGCTCATCAACGAGACCCTCTCGGTCTCCGGCTCGCTGCTGGTCAAGCTCTTCACCCGCGAGAGACGGGAATATGAGCGCTTCGTGGCCGTGAACGAGGAGGTCACGCAGCTCTCGCTCCGGGAGCAGAACAGCGGGCGCTGGTTCCGGGTACTGATGGGCATGTTCACCCAGGTGGGGCCGCTGCTCATCTACTTTGCGGGCGGCTGGCTCATCATCTCCCGCTACGATCCGGCGCTGACCGTCGGCACCGTGACGGCCACGGTCTCGCTCATCAACCGGCTGTATCGCCCGGTGGAGAGCCTGCTGAACATCCACGTGGACTTCACGCGCTCCCTCGCGCTTTTCACCCGCATTTTCAATTACTTCGACCTGCCCAACCCCATCCAGTCGCCTGCCGACGGCGCGAAGCCCGACGTGGCGGCCGGGGATATCCGCTATGAGCACGTCTCCTTCTCCTACGACCCGGAAAAGCCCCTGCTGACCGACATCGACTTCACGGTCCCGGCCGGGAAAATGTATGCCATCGTGGGGCCCTCCGGCTCCGGCAAATCCACGGTCGTGAACTTCCTCCCCCGGCTCTATGATGTGCTGGGCGGGCGCGTTACGATCGCGGGCGTCGACGTGCGGGATTTCGACCTCGAATACCTGCGCGAGCAGATCGGCGTCGTGACGCAGGACAGCTATCTCTTTAACGGAACCATCCGCGAAAACCTCCTCTACGCCAACGAGCAGGCCACGCCGGAGGAGATCGAGGCGGCCTGCTATATCGCGAACCTCTCCGACTTCATCGCTGCCCAGCCCGAGGGGCTGGAGACCATGGTCGGCAACCGCGGCCTCAAACTCTCCGGCGGCGAAAAGCAGCGCCTGTCCATCGCGCGCGTGATCCTGAAGGACCCGAAGATCCTGATCCTCGACGAGGCGACCTCAGCGCTCGACTCGATCACGGAGAACGCGATCCAGGACGCGCTGGAGGCGCTGATGGAGGGCCGCACCAGCATCGTGATCGCCCACCGGCTCTCGACGATCCTCAAGGCCGACCGGATCCTCGTGGTGAAGGACGGTGTCATCGCCGAGCAGGGGACGCACGAGGAACTTCTCGAGCGCGGCGGCACCTACCGAGAGCTCTACGAGACGCAGTTCAGGCAGATCCTCGACTACGAGGCGGAGAAGAACTGATTGTGGCTATACGCAAAAGACGCCGGAGGCTTTGCCTCCGGCGTCTCTTTTGTACGTTTACAGATACTGTTTGTGTTCCAGATGGTCGTACCACTTCTCCAGAAGAGGGGCGATCAGGGAGGTGGCCTTCATATCCAGATTGAAGATATAAACCGTGAAAGTGACCACAAAGAAGCCGAGCGCGATGCCCAACAGGATCAGGGGGATCTTAGCAATTTTCGACATGTTTTTTCTCCTTTACCACGCTTCGCTGTCGGGAAGATCCTCGAGCGAGGGATCCAGCGGCTCTTCCCGCATGACCGTGCGCATATACTTGTTGACCTGCTCACGGATGGCCTGGCGCGTGAATACGCGCGGATCGCACAGATCGTGCGAGACCCACATGATGTGGATGCCGCGCTCGCGCGCCTGCTCCTCGAACATACCGTGCATGCCGGTGAGCGCCTTGCAGCTCATGTGCTCCCACATCATGACCATGTCGGCGTTCATCTTCTCGCACAGCTCCCACAGGTCGTCCAGCAGCACCTTGTAGCCGCCGTGGGTGTGGTTGCGCATGATCATCTCCATGTTCAGCATGGCCATGTCGCGGTAAGCCTGCTCGCGGTTCTCCGGGGTATCCTCCTCGGCGATCATGTCGGTGTTGATGACCGAGAGCATGTCGGTCAGCGGCACGACGCCCCAGCACTGGACCAGCCAGTAGAGCATATCGATCACATACTGCGGCTGCACGCCCCAGACGATGGCGCGGTGGCGGTACTCCTTGGCGTACATGCGCTTGGCTTTGTAACCGCGCTCCGCGAGCTCAAGCAGCTTCTTGTCGACGTTCACGAACTCGGGCATACGGCCGGAGTTGCCCATGTAGTTGGTGTCGTTGTAGAGACTGAAGGCCGCGCCGAAGAACTGCGGATAGGGCGTGGAGTTGATCTCCATCTGCGCGATGCGGCACTTGGTGGCGTAGTTCACGCGCTTGGCCGCGGCGAAGTACACGTCCCAGTCCCACTTCTCGCCGGTGTGCTCCTCGACGAAGGCGATGGCCTTCTTGATCTCCTCGGCGGCGTAGTCCATGACGTCCGGCTCCTTGTGGCGCAGCGGGGTCGCAAGCTGGAAGGTGGGGATGCCGTACTCGCGCTCGAGGCGCTTGGCGATGATGCCGTTGCCCATCAGAGAGCCGTCGCAGGTGGTGTTGTTCTGCACGGCGCAGGAGCCGAGCACGCAGAAGTCGTCGTCGATGGAGATGCCGGCCTCGGCCTCGGGCATCGGGCAGACGTCGCCGGGGATGCCGTTGAGCTGAGCCACATCCAGATAGTGCATGACGTTGAATTGGTGGAAGATGTTCGAGGCGAACATCGTGGGCACCTCGCGCAGGATGGTGTGCACCTTGTCGGTATCGAAGCCCATCATGAAGGTGACCATGGAGTTCTCGTCGGTGATGACGCATTTGTCGGAATAGGCCTTGTCGTTGCCGACGCGGCGGTCGCCGCGGAAGCAGTTGCCGATGGCCTTGGTCACGTCGGCGATGACGAAGTTAAAGGAGGTATGCGCGATGCGCAGCGCCTCGTCACGCAGGCCGATGGTGAACTTATCCATGCCGTGCGGGACGAAGAGATAGCTCATCATCCAGCGATAGCGGAAGAAGCCCTTGATGTTGCGCGGGACGATGATGAAGCGGCCGAGCACGCTCATCAGGTAGAGCCAGCGGGTGTAATCGTAGAAGGTGTCCTTCACGCCGCGCCACTCACGGCGGGAGCGCACTTTCAGCCTGTCGGTAAAGATCTTGCCGGGCGACTGCTCGCCGGCGCGCTTGACGGGATTGACGACTTTTTCGACCGTCTTCATGCTTTCCCACCTCCCTGAATCTTCTTGATCTCAATGCTCTCGACGAAGGCCTGCACGCGGGTGCGCATCTGGCCGCCGGCGGAGGCGATGTTGTAGGGGCGGTCGACGGACAGGACGGGATAGCCGAAGTCGTGCTGCAGCATCGAAGAGCCGAGCGTGCGCTCGTAGGCCCAGGGGTCGCAGAACTTGACCTGCTGGTAGATGATGCCGTCCGCGCCGTACGCCTTCGCGAGGTCGGCAACATACTGCTTGCGGCCGTAGACCTTGTCCATGCTCATCATGCGCGGGCACTGGCAGTTCTGAATATAGTGCCGGCAGACCTGGGTGAGGGCGTCCTCCTCGTCGTTGAGGACGATCTCGGTGCGGCCGGGGTAGGAGCCGAAGCAGAAGCGGTCGCAGCAGACGAAGGCGCCGCACTCCTCGATGAGCTTCACGAAACCGCTGTCGTCCACCTCGGAGCCGACCAGCAGCACGCGGGCACGGTAGTTGCGCTCGTCGGGCTCGCGGGTCTTGAGTTCCTCAAGCGTCTCCTCGAGCTTGTCGAGGATGAGGTACTTGGGACATACATAGCTCGCGAGTGTCAGCACGTGGAACTCATAGCCGGTGATGCGGGGCTTGGCCTCCTTGCGGAAATCGCCGATCGCGTGGATCAGGCGGCAGAGGCGGTTGTGGTCCTCGACCGCCTTGCGGATGGCCGCGTCGGATACGTCGATGCCGTAGTTCTCGTGCAGGGGCTTGAGGATGTGGTTCGTGCACTGCAGCACGGCGAGACGCACATCGTTCTCGGTGTTCTTGAAGGCGATCTCCATGTATTCATGGAAGAAATGCGGGTTGTCCTTCCCCATGGTCTGCAAAAGCTCCATGTTCTCCACGGCGCGGTTCATCATGGTGCAGCCGTCCGGCGTGATGACGCAGTCGGCGAAGCTGAAGCCGCCCTCGACCGCACGCTCGAGCAGAGCGCGGCTGGGTTCGCAGAGGAGGTTGGTCATGTAGTAGGTGGCAATATCGATGGAACCGGTGTTCGGCGCGGTCAGGCGGATCGAGACCGCCCGGTCGAGATTCAGCAGCGGTTCCGGCACGTTCTCGCAGGTATAGGCTACGCAGACTTTTCCGTCTGCCTTTGCCTGCGCGATGAGCGCATTGTTGGCTTGCTGGAGCAGATCCTCGAAGTATTGCAGATGCTTCAGATCTCTCATGTTTAGTATATTCCCCCCATTCTGATAAAAAGTACGGAGATCCCGGCTTCCTCTCCCAACCCGGCGCTCCGTTCAGACGCTCTATTGCGCCTCAATTTTAACAATTTCGCGTTTTGAAATCAATAAGCCCCGGCATTTTTATTAAAAGCGTAAAATAACCTGTTGAAAAATTGTGAAAAACCCCCAAGCGGATTTGTACATAATTATCAAAATTGTCTAAAAAGCAGCGGGCCGGCAGCGCCCCTGCGCCGCTGACCCGCTCATGTGATCGGGATATCTTCTGTTTTGATGCGCGCCCAGGAAAAATCCGTGAGCAGCTCCCGGGCCGAGGCGGGCTCGTCGCGCTCCCGCAGGCCGCAGAGGAAAGCCAGCCGGCCGAGGATCTCCTCCGGCCGGCACTCTTTCCGAAGCGCCTGGGTGCTGAGACTCCCCAGCCGTTTGGAGAGTTTTCCGTCTCCGCCGAGGAGAAGGGGGGTATGACAATAGACAGGGGGCGTGCCGCCAAGCGTCTCGATCAGCCATTTCTGCCGCGGCGCCGAGGCGAGCAGGTCGCGCCCGCGTACGACGCGCGTGACGCCCATGCGCATATCGTCCACGCTGACGGCGAGCTGATAGGCGAAGACGCCGTCGGCGCGGCGGAGGATACAGTCCCCGACCTCGCGCGCCGGGTTCTGCGTAAAGAGGCCATAATGCTTGTCCGTGATCGCGATGCACTCATCCGGACAGCGGAGCTTCCAGGCCGGCGGCCGTCCGCCTGCTTGCAGCCGCGCCGCCTGTTCTCCCGGACTCAAATGCGCACAGCGGCAGCGGCTGTCGTGCTCGGCCTCGCCGGGGTGCGGCGCGGAGGCGGCGGCAAGACGCTCGCTGCGTGTGCACCAGCAGGGATAGACCAGCCCGCGCTCACGCAAATACGCGAAGGCCTCCTCGTAGACCGCCGTCCGCCGCGACTGTGCGTAGCTTTCCTCCGGCCAGCCGCGGTCCCAGTCCAGCCCCAGCCAGTGCAGGTCTTCCGCGAGCGCGTCGATGTAGACCGGCTTGGAGCGCGCGGGGTCCAGATCCTCCAGACGGAAGATCAGCTCCCCGCCGAGGGCGCGGCAATCCAGCCATGCCAGCAGCATGGCGAGGAGATTGCCCATATGCATATAGCCCGAGGGGCTCGGCGCAAAGCGCCCGACGACAGTTCGATCCATATATCCATTATAGCAGACGGGGGACCGCTTGTCACGCCCGGTTCTGTGGCAGCATGACCGCCCGGCAGAAGCCGTAGACCGCGAGGCCGAAGAGGCAGAGCGCCGTGCCGCAGATCCAGTACACAGCCTCGAGGCGGTTGGTGGTTCCATAGATATCCAGGACGCCGCGGAAGACGCTCCCGGCGGTCAGCGCGGCGAGACCGGAGTCATAGAGGCAGCGGCTCAGAATGCCCGGCTGCATGCGGCGCGGCAAGCGCGCGAGCAGCGCGTAGGGCAGCGCCCCGCCGAGCAGCGGGATCAGGAAGGCGAGGAGCATAAAGCCGGAATAGACCCGGTGGCTGAAGTATTCGTAGACGAGGGCAAAAAGCAGGGTGAAGGCCGCGGCCCAAAGCCAGCGGTTACGGGCGATTTTCATGGTCATGGCGTTCCCTCCTCAGGCGAGATAGACGATGTCGGTGACGGCGCGCTCGGCCCCGCCGCGCCCGCTGGGCTCGTTCAGGACCTCGCCGCCGAACACGAGCGTGGAGGAGCCGCCGCCGTCGAGGTTGTAGGCGGTCTGCACGCCGAGCTGCTGCAGGAAGGAGGCGAGCTCGTAGAGGCTCAGGCCCTCGCTCTCACCGCTGCGCCCGTCGGACACGACCAGCACGTAATGCCCCTCTTCGAGGATGCCGATGGCGGTGCGCGGGTTGCTGGCCATGGCGCGGTCAACCTCATCGCTTGCGTCAACAATGATCTCTCCGTTCTCGACAAGGCCCGGACCGAAGGAGAAGACCTGCACGGCGCCGCGCTTCAGAAGCTCCTCGGCGCTGACCTCGTCCTCGCGGATGATCTCGAAGCTGCCGTCGTCCCAGATGACCAGGTCCTCCTGGTCCTTCGCCACCGTGTCGCGGTAGAGGACTCCGTTTCGGATCACGTAGCCGCGCTCACGGGAGCCGTAGTTGTCGCCGTTCACTGCGAGGACGGCACCGACGCTCTCCGCCGTGGCGGAGGTCGCGGCCGTGACGTTCCGGCCGTAGCTGCTGCGGGCAAAGGCGGTCTTCAGCTGCGTGGGGGAGGAGACCCGGATATCGGCCACATAGAGCGTGGTGTCATTCTGCCGGTACGTCTGTATCTCGATCGTCATGTCCTCGGCTTCATAGCGGCTGGGATCGGCGGCCGTTTCGACCGGCGTATCCCCTTCCGCCGGGGCAGGTTCGGACGGTTCCGCCTGCTGCTCGGAGGACGAGCTGTGCCCCGGGCGAGAAGGGTCCTTTTCCCCGCCTGAGCGGTGGTTGGTGCGGGGCCGATAGCTCTCCAGCGGCTGCGTGACGACAGAGACTTCCGTCTCCGGCGCTTTGGCGTCGGTCCCGGAGACCGCCTCAGGCTCCACGACACGGTAGACCCGGCTGATCGTGAAGGTGTCCAGCACCGCGTAGAGCGAAAAGCCGATCAGCGCCAGCGCGAAGACAAAGGTATATATTCTTTGAAAGCGTTTCATTTGGTCACGTCCTTTCACGCGCATCCTAACAGGGAAAGCTTAGAAAGACCTGAGAAACGCAGCGGCGCCCTCCCCTTTTGGGAGGGCGCCGGTATAAGTGTTTCGACTCAGAAGCCGAGGCTGTCGTTGACGAGGATCACATGGATGCGGTCCTTGTGGCGCGAGAAACGGGTGATCAGGAACTGGCAGCAGATCGTGTCCGGCGACTTGCAGTCCATGCAGGAGCCGGTTTTGGCGCAGGGCGTGGAGAGCCCGAAGCGCTGGGCGTTGGTCGGCGCGGCGACGTTGCGCGCACGCTTGAGCGCGGCGTCCGGGTCGGGACAGACCTTGTTCATGCCGACGATGAAGACCACCTTTTTGGGGCCCTGCGCGATGGCGGAGACGCGGTTGGAATTGCCGTCGATGTTGACGAGCACGCCGTCCTCCGTGATGGCGTTGCAGCTGGCGAGAAAGACGTCCGCGTCGTAGGCGGCGAGCATCGCGGCGCGCTTGTCCTCCACGGCGTCGCGGTCGATGAAGCGGTAGTCCCCGCTCTTGAGCGCGTCGACGAGGCCGATCTCATGCACGCTCATGCCGCCGCCCATCGTCACGCTGCTGCCGGCGGGGATCAGCGAGAGCGCGAGGGAGAGCGCGGCCTCCTTATCCGGCGCGTAGTAACCGGACATGTTGCGGGATTGCAGGCCCTTGATGACCTTCTGGGCGAGCAGGGCGTTTCGTTTTTCGATACAGGGATTCATGTGTTTTCCTCCGTTTCCGTGTCGTTGTCCAATAAGCCGCGCATCTGTTCCCGGATACGCCGTTCGTCACACAGCAGATCGTAGACCTCGTCCTCGGACAGCACGCCGCGCCGCAGCGTCGGCGGAAGAAGTCCGGCCTCGTCCAGGGCAAGATCGGCCCGCCAGGCCTCGCTGCCGTAATAGCACTCCAGCGCGCCGAGCGCGTCGGTCAGCGCGGCATAGTCCTCCAGCGCCTCATCCAGCCGCGCGAGGACAGGCTTCGCCCCCTGCAGGATCTCTTCCATGCTGCGGATCCGCTCGAGCGCGTCCATACCGGGCCACCTCCGATCTTTTTTAAAAAGTGTATCATGCGCGCACGCAAAAGTAAAGCGCGGCGGGTGGCCTTTTCCCGGCGGGGATGGTATAATCGTTCCACTACACTCCGTTTCATTTGAGGTGTGCCGATGTATTCTCTGCTGCTTGCGATCATCTATCTGGCCTTTATCAGCCTCGGCCTGCCCGACTCGCTGCTCGGATCGGCCTGGCCCGTCATGCGACTCCAGTTTGGCGCGCCGCTTCCGCTCGCCGGGCTGATCTCCATGATCATCGCCGGGGGCACCATCCTCTCGAGTCTGCTGTCCGAGCGGCTGACCCGGCGCTTCGGCGCGGGGCGTGTGACAGCGGTGAGCGTCGCCATGACGGCAGCGGCGCTGTTTGGCTTTTCCGTCTCGCCGAATGTGCCCGTGCTCTGCCTCTGGGCGCTGCCCTACGGGCTCGGTGCCGGGGCGGTGGACGCCGCGCTCAACAACTATGTCGCGCTCCATTACCGCTCGCGCCACATGAGCTGGCTGCACTGCTTCTGGGGTGTGGGCGCCTCGATCAGCCCCTATATCATGAGCGCCGCGCTGCACCTGAGCGGGCGCTGGGAGCTCGGTTACCGCGCCGTCTCGCTGATCCAGGTGGTGCTGACGGCGCTGCTCTTCCTCTCTCTGCCGCTCTGGCGCACGGTGCAGAGCAGCGACGGGGAAGAGGAGGCGCGGCCTCTCCTCGGCCTTCGGGGCGCACTGCGCATCCGCGGAGTGCCGGCTGTCCTGCTCGCTTTCTTCGCCTATTGCGGTGCTGAGACTACCGCCGGGCTCTGGGCCAGCAGCTATCTCGTCGAGGCGCGGGGCGTCGGGGCGCAGACAGCCGCGGGCTTCGCCTCGCTCTTTTATCTGGGCATCACCTTCGGGCGCTTCCTCAACGGCTTTGCAGCCGAGCGGCTGGGCGACGGGCGCCTGATCCGCATCGGCGCAGCCGGGATGGGGCTCGGCGTGCTGCTGATCGCGCTGCCGCTCCGGACCCCGCTGCCGGCGCTCGCGGGCCTTCTGCTCTTCGGGCTTGGCTGCGCGCCGGTCTATCCCTCCATCATCCACGCCACGCCCTTCCGCTTCGGGGCGGAAAACTCCCAGGCGGTCATCGGCATTCAGATGGCGAGCGCCTATGTGGGCAGCACCTTTGTCCCGCCGCTCTTCGGCCTGCTCGCCGGCACCGTCACCATCCGGCTTTATCCCTTCTATATGGGAGCCTTCCTCCTGCTGCTCGTGTGGATGAACGCACGGGCGGACCGGCAGGCCCCGATACAAAGTTGAAAAAAGCACCGCGGCCCCTTTACATGAGGGGCTGCGGTGCTTTTTTAGGGACAGCGGTCAGGGCACGGTCTCGATGCGGATGACGTTCGTGTTGCCGCTGGCGCCGCTGGTGTCGCCGCCAGTCATGACCACGGTATCGCCCGCGTGGAGCTTCAGCGCGTCGCGCGCGGCACGCAGAGCATAGTAGTTCAGCACCTCCATACTCGGGAAGTGCTCGGTCAGCACCGGCAGCACACCCCAGGAGAGGGCGAGCTTGTACCAGGCGGCGCGGCTCGTGGCCATGCCGACGATGTCGGTCGGCGCGCGGAAGCGGGAGACCATGCGCACGGTCAGGCCGCTGAGCGAGGTGACGACGATGGCGGAGGCGTTGAGGTCGATGGCCATGGTGCAGGCCGCATGGGAGATCGCGTCGACGCGGTTGTGGATATGGAAGGCCTCGGTCTGGAAGCGGGTTTTGTAGTCGATGTGCCGCTCGGTCTCCGCGGCGATCTCGCCCATGACGCGCAGCGCGTCCACAGGGTATTTGCCTGCGGCGGACTCGCCGGAGAGCATGATGGCGCTGGTGCCGTCGTAGACCGCGTTGGCCACGTCGCTGATCTCGGCGCGGGTGGGCCGCGGGTTCGAGATCATGCTCTCGAGCATCTCGGTCGCGGTGATGACGCGCTTGCCGAGCAGACGGCACTTGGTGATGAGATATTTCTGGATGGCGGGCAGCTCCGTGAAGGGGACCTCCACGCCGAGGTCGCCGCGGGCGACCATGACGCCCTCGCAGGCCGAGCAGATCTCGTCGATGTTGTCCACGCCCGACTGGTTCTCGATCTTGGCGATCACGTCGATGCCGTCCCCGTCGTTTTCGTGCAGGAAGCCCTTGAGATCGAGCAGGTCCTGCTTGCAGGAGACGAAGGAGGCGGCGACGAAATCCACGCCGTTGCGGATGCCGAAGAGCAGATCGGCTTTGTCCTGCTCACTGAGGAAGGCCTGGTGCAGCACCTTGCCGGGGAAGCTCATGCTTTTGCGGTCGCTCAGTACACCGCCGGTCACGACGCGGCAGCGGGCCTCGTCCCCGACCAGTTCCTCGACCTCGAAAATGACGAGGCCGTTGTTGACGAGGATGCGGTCTCCCACGCAGAGGTCATCGATCAGCCCGGCGTAGCTCACCGAGACGATGTGCTCGTCGCCGATCAGCTCGCGGGTCGTGAAGCTGAAGCGGTCGCCGTCCTGCAGGGTGATTTTCCCGTCGCGGAAGGTCTTGATGCGGTACTCGGGACCCTTGGTGTCGAGCATGATGGCGATGGGCAGATCCAGCTCCTCGCGCACGGCCTTGATCATGTCGATCTTTTTCTGGTGCTCCTCGTGCGTGCCGTGGGAGAAGTTGAGGCGCGCCACGTTGAGGCCCTGCAGGCACATGGCCCGGAAGACCTCGGGGGATTCGCTGGAAGGACCGATGGTGCAGATGATCTTGGTTTTTCTCATGTCTTCGCTCCTTTCGCTTTCCTGTATATTCGGCTATTTAACGACGACGTTTTCCTCGCCCAGCATCTCCTTCAGCTCGAGGAGCAGGCCTTCGTGGAGCAGGCAGCGGGCGCCGATGCGTTTCTTCTCGCGCTCGCACCAGATCACCATCTGCTGCTCGCCCGGGAACATCTTGAGCACGAGCTCGATCCGCTTGAGCAGGGGATCGTAGCGGCTCGGGAGTTTGACCCAGAGCTTCTGCTCCCCGGCGGGGCGGGGCGGCTCGGGATGGGTGCGGGCGCCGAGCTCGGACAGCGGCTCGATGCTCTCCACCATGAGCTGCGGGGCTTTCTCATCCCGGACGGAGATGCGCCCGCGCACGAGCAGGACGGCGTTGGGCTGGAGGTAGCCGGCGCCGGTCTCCAGCGCCTTCTGGAAGGCGAGCAGCTCCATGGAGCCGCTGGCATCCTCGAACTGGATGTAGCACATGAGGGAGTTGTTTTTGGTGGCGCGCGTCTTGTAGGATTCGACCACGCCCGCGAGCGTAATGTACTGGTTGTCATGGAAACGCTGCGGTCCGTCCTCGGCCGCAAAGTCGTTCATCACCGCGCCGATGGACACGGCACCGAGACGCTGCGCCTGTTCGCGGTATTCGTCCATGGGGTGGCCGGAGAGATAGAGCCCGGTGGTCTCCTTCTCCATGGTCATGATCTCACGCCGGTTGAACTCCTGAATGGCCGGGATCGGGATCGCAACGGGAGCAGCAGCCTCTTCGTCCAGTGCGCCGAAGAGATCGAGCTGGCCGGAGATGTTGTCGCGGTTGGCCTGGGCGATGCTGTCGATCACCTGACCGGCGATGAGCAGCAGCGCGCGGCGGGGGTGGCCCATGCTGTCGAAGGCGCCGGACTTGATGAGATTCTCCACGGCGCGGCGGTTGAGATCCTTGCCGGACATGCGCCGGCAGAAATCTTCGAAATCCGTGAAGGACCCATGCTCCGCGCGCTCGTGCACGAGCTGCTCGATCGCGCCCCAGCCGATGCCCTTGATGGCCACGAGGCCGAAGCGGATGTTCCCGCCCACGACGGTGAAATCGGCGTCCGACTCGTTCACGTCGGGCGGCAGGAGTTGGATACCCATGTCGCGGCACTCGGCGATGTATTCGGTGATTTTGCTGCTGTTTTCGAGCACGGAGGTCAGCAGCGCGGCCATGTACTCGCGCGGGTAGTGCCGCTTCATGTAGGCCGTGCGGTAGACCACGACGGCATAGCTCACGGCGTGGGCCTTGTTGAAGGCGTAACTGGCAAAGTCCAGGATCTCGTCGTAGATGCTGTTGGCCACGTCCTCCGGGATGCCCTTGGCCACCGCGCCGACGATGCCGCGCGAGGGGTCGCCGTGGACGAAGGCCACGCGCTCGGCGTCGATGACCTTGTGCTTTTTCTTGGACATGGCGCGGCGGATGTTGTCCGCCTGGCCGAGCGAGAAGCCCGCCAGCGAGCGGAAGATCTCAATGACCTGCTCCTGGTAGACGATGCAGCCGTAGGTCACGTCCAGGATGGGACGCAGGCTCTCATGCTTGTAGCGGATCTTCTCCGGGTGCTGCGACCACTCGATGAAGCGGGGGATCGAGTCCATCGGGCCGGGGCGGTAGAGGGCGATGATGGCGGTGATGTCCTCGATGCTCTTGGCCTTGATGCCGGTACACACGCCCGTCATGCCCGCGCTTTCAAGCTGGAACACGCCGACGGTCCTGCCCTCGGCGAGCATGCGGAAGGTTTCGCTGTCGTCCTCCGGCGCGTCCTCGATGCGGAAGCCGGGCGTATGCCGCCGGACGAGGCGAGCCGCGTCCTCGAGGACCGTGAGGTTCCGCAGGCCGAGAAAGTCCATCTTCAGGAGCCCCAGCTCCTCAAGGGTCGTCATCGTGTACTGCGTGACCACGCTCTCGTCGTTTTTCGCGAGCGGGACATATTCGTAGACGGGTCTCTCCGTGATGACCACGCCGGCGGCGTGGGTGGAAGCGTGGCGCGGCATGCCCTCGAGCGCCTGCGCGGTGTCGATCAGGTTCTGCAGCTTCGGGTCGCTCTCATAGAGCTCCCGGAAGGGCTTGGAGAGCTGCTTTGCCTGCTCGATGCTCAGGGGTTTTGCCTGGGCGAGCGGGATGGCCTTGGCCACGGCGTCGCACTCGCCGTAGGGGATGTTCATGACGCGCCCGACGTCGCGCACCGCGGCCTTGGAGGCCATGGTGCCGAAGGTGACGATCTGTGCCACATGGTCGGCGCCGTAGAGACGGTTGACGTAGTCGATGACCTCACCGCGGCGGTTGACGCAGAAGTCCACGTCGATATCCGGCATGGAGACGCGCTCGGGGTTGAGGAAACGCTCAAAGAAGAGCGAGTACTGGATGGGATTGACGTCGGTGATGTGCAGGCAGTAGGAGACGACACTGCCAGCGGCGCTGCCGCGGCCGGGGCCGACAGGGATGCCGCTGCGCTTGGCGAAGTTGATGAAATCCTGGACGATGAGGAAATAGTCCACAAAGCCCATCTTTTCAATCACGCCAAGCTCGTACTCGAGCTGCGCATGCACCTCGGGCTTCCCGGCAAAGCGCTCGGCAAAGCCCTGCTCGCAGAGCTTGCGCAGATAGACAGCGCTGTCGGTCTCTCCGGCGGGGAGCTTGAAGCGCGGCAGGTGATAATGGCCGAACTCGAAGTCATAGGCGCAGCGCTCCGCGATCTTCACGGTGTTGTCCGCCGCCTCGGGGAGTTCCGGGAACAGCGCGCGCATCTCCTCCTCGCTCTTGAGATAGAACTCCTGCGTCTCAAAACGCATGCGGTTGGGCTCCTCGAGGGTCTTGCCGGTCTGGATGCACAGCAGCACGTCCTGATAGCGCGCGTCGTCACGCTCGAGGTAGTGCGCGTCGTTGGTCAGCGCCAGGGGGATGCCGGTGTCCCGGCTCAGGCGGATCAGGCCTTTGGCGGCCTCGTCCTCCTCCGGAATGCCGTGCTTCTGGATCTCCAGGTAGAAGTTCTCCTCTCCGAAGGCACTGCGCAGATCCAGTGCCCGGGCTTTCGCAGCCTCGTAGTCACCGTGCACGAGGGCCTGCGGGATCTCGCCCGCGAGGCAGCCGGAGAGGCAGATCAGCCCCTCGCTGTGCGCGTGCAGCAGCTCCCAATCGATCCGGGGGCGGAGATAGTAACCCTCGGTGAAGCCCGCACTCACGAGGAAGCAGAGGTTGCGGTAGCCGGTCTCGTTGCGGCAGAGGAGTATCAGGTGGGAGTATTTGTTCTCCGGGCCGGGCTGCCGGTCGAAGCGGCTCTTCGGTGCGACATAGACCTCGCAGCCGATGATCGGCTTGATCCCCTCGGCGAGACAGGCCTTGTAGAAAGCGACGGCGCCGTACATGACGCCGTGGTCCGTGACGGCGAGCGCGGTCTGCCCCAGCTCCTTGGCGCGCTTTGCGATCTGGTCGATGCGGCAGGCGCCGTCGAGCAGGGAGTACTCGGTATGCACATGGAGATGGACAAAGGACATGGTCTTCTCCTATTCCTTCGGGGCGATGCTCACGATCTTCTTGAGCCGGTGGCTCAGGCAGCTCTTGGTGACGGGCGGGTCGGAGAGCTGGGCGAGGTCGGCGAGGCTTGCGGCGGGATTGGCGATGCGCAGCAGGGCTGTGTCGCGCAGCGGCTCGGGCAGCGCGTCGAGGCCATAGACGCGCACATAGCGGCGGATGGCGTCGAGCTGCTCCTGCGCGGCGGCGACGGTCTTGTCGGCGTTGGCGGAGTCGCAGTTGATCTGCCGGGTGACGGTGTTGCGCATCTCCTTGTCGACCTTCGCGGTCATGACACCCATGGCGGTCACGGGCGCACCGAGCGCGGTGAAGAAATCCGCGATGGCGTCGGCCTTTTTAAAATACAGCAGGGCGCTGCCGCCACGGCCGGCTTCTTTGGGCGAAAAGCCGAGGTCGAGCAGCACGGTGTGCATCTCGCGGCTCACGCTCTGATGGGCGGTGGCGAGCTCCAGATGGAAGCGCTTTTCGGGATCGGTCACACTGCCGCCCGCGAGGAAGGCGCCGCGCACGAAAGCCTCCGGCGCGCCCTCGTCCTCGAGCACGCCGAAATTGATATGGTGGGAGAGCGTGGCCTCCGGATCCGCCCCGAAGGCCTCAAAGATCACGCGCAGCTTGTCCGGGTCCCGGATCAGAAAGCGCTGCTTGCCGCTCTGCCCCGGTTCGGGACAGAGATCGAAGCTCAGAGAAAAGGCGCGCTTGAAGAGCTTGGGCAGGCGCAGTGCGAAATCGGGGCTGGCGGTGATGAGCCGGATCTCCCTCGCGGAGAAGCTGTGGCCGTAGAGCAGCACTCCGTAGCACTCGGCCAGGGCGAGGCTCTTCTTGTCGGGCCGCTGCTGGCAGAGCTCCGCTTTGGCGTCAGAGGAAAAGGACATGGCTCAGCGCTCCATATCCCGGTGCACGCTGACCGCGCCGATCCCCTTGACGTTGAGATACTTGTTGAGCTCGGCGGCAATGGCGACACTGCGGTGGCGGCCGCCGGTGCAGCCGATCGCGATCGTGAGGCCGAGCTTGCCCTCCTCCATGTAATAGGGCAGCAGGAAGTCGATGAGTTCCTCGACCTTCTCCATGAAAACGCGGGTCTGCGTATAGCTGAACACAAAGTCGCTGACCGGCCGGTCCAATCCGCAGAGGGGACGCAGATCCTCCACATAGAAGGGGTTGGGGAGGAAGCGCACGTCGAAGACCAGATCGGCGTCGAGCGGGATGCCGTGCTTATAGCCGAAGGACATGACCGTGACCTCGATCTCCCGCTTTTTTCCGTCGCCGGCAAAAAGCCCGAAGAGACGGTTTTGCAGCATGCCGAGCGTGAGCCCGGCGCTGTTGACGACAAAATCGGCACGCTCCTTGATCGGCGCAAGCAGCTCCTGCTCGCGGTGGATTGCCTGTTCGATGGAGACGCCGGACCCGGCCAGGGGGTGCGGGCGGCGCGACTCTTTATAGCGGCGCACAAGGGTGCGGGGATCGGCGTCCATATAGAGGATGCGCACGGTGCAGTCCATGGCCTCGAGATCCTCCAGGATGCCGGGGAGCTGCCCGAAGCCCTCGCGTTCGCGCACGTCTGTCACGAGCGCCACGCGCTCATAGCGGCCGCGGGCGTCCATGCACAGCTCCGCAAAGCGCGGGATCAGCGCGACGGGCATATTGTCCACGCAGTAGTAGTCCAGATCCTCCAGCACATCAGCGGCCCGGCTCTTTCCGGCGCCGGAGAGGCCGGTGATGATCAGAAATTCCATCTCAGTTCTCCTTTGTATCCTGCGGACCATCCGCGTCCGGCGCCGCGCTCCAGTCGTTGACGGTGACGTGATGCCGCGGGATGGCGGGCCCCTTGTCCTCCAGCTTGTAATCGGGCGCGAGGAGGATGATCTCCGGCTCGAGCTGGACGCCGGTCTGCTGATAGACGGTGTTGCGTACATGCATCATGAGATCGTAGACCTCGTGGCTGGTGGCGCCGCCGGTGTTTACGACGAAGCCCGCGTGCTTCTCCGAGACCTGCGCACCGCCTACCCGATAGCCCTTGAGACCGCAGTCCTCGATGAGCTTCGCGGCGAAATGGCCCTCCGGCCGCTTGAAGGCGCTGCCCGCCGAGGGCAGATCCAGAGGCTGCTTGTCGCGGCGCTTCTCGTTGAGCTCGCGCATCCGGGCGGCGATCGCCTCCGGATCGTCCTGCTGCAGGCGGAGGACAGCGCTCAGCACCACGAAGCCGCCGATGCGGGAAAAGCGGCTTGCGCGATAGGCAAAGGCACACTGCTCGCCGCTCAGCTCATAGAGCGCCTGCTCGGGCAGGTAGTAGCAGACCACGCTCTCGATCACGTCCTTGAGCTCGCCCCCGTAGGCGCCGGCGTTCATCCGGCAGCCGCCGCCGAGCGTGCCCGGGATGCCGGAGGCGAACTCCAGCCCGGCGAGGCCATTCTGCTGCGCAAAGCTCGCAAGCCGTGAGAGGGAGACGCCCGCCTCGGCGTAGAGAGCGCCATCGGGCAGGAGGAAGAGGCGGGTGAGCTTTTCCGTGCTGATGAGCAGCACGTCCTTCAGCCCCTCATCCGGGAAGAGGATGTTGGTGCCGTTGCCGAGCATCAGGGGTGCGAGCTTGTGTTCCTTGAGGATGCAGCAGACGTGCGAAAGGGAGGCGCTGTCCGCGGGAACGGCGATGGCCCGCGCCGGGCCGCCGATGCGGAAGGAGCAGTGGGCGGCGAGCGGCTCGTTTTCGAGCAGGGTCATCCCCGGCAGCTCTTTCTTGATCTGTTCGATCGCAAGTTCCAGATTTTCCATACAGGCTGAATTCCTTTACCGGTTTTAGTATTAGAAGGTGGTGCCGCTGTTCACGAGCAGATCGTGCTCGGCGGCGAGCATCTCGGCGGCGTTGAAGCCCATTTTCTTCTGGCGGTTGTTCATGGCCGCGAGCTCCAGGATGACGGCGAGGTTGCGCCCGGGCGTCACCGGGATGGTCACGCGCGGCAGATTCACGCCGAGGATCGTCTCGCTCTCGCTCTCGAGACCGAGCCGGTCGTAGGCCTTGCCCTGTACCCAGTGCTCCATGTGCACGACGAGGTCGATCGCGGTTTCCGGCTTGATGGCGCCGACGCCGTAGATGTGCCGGACGTTGATGAC
The DNA here is from genome assembly GCA_030531505.1 of Eubacteriales bacterium. Lineage (GTDB taxonomy): Bacteria > Bacillota > Clostridia > Oscillospirales > Oscillospiraceae > Limivicinus. Next base: position 6,228 of record JAUNNH010000008.1, on the reverse strand, counting down.
GCCGATGCCGCGCAGTTCCATATAGTAGCGGATGAGCTCGGGGGCGCTGCCCATCAGCGTGTCCTTGCCGATGAGCTTGATCTCCACTGCGTCGTCCGCAACGAGCCGGTGCCCGCGCTTGATGAGCTCGAGCGCGGTCTCGCTCTTACCGATGCCGCTGTCACCGGTCAGGAGCACGCCCTCACCGTAGATCTCCACCAGCACCCCGTGCGTGGTCAGGCGCGGGGCGAGGTAGTTGTGCAGGGCCATGATGACGCTGGCCTGGAAATCGGAGGTGTCCTCATCGGTGCGGAAGAGATTGCGGTCATATTTCTCGGCCATCTCCAGGCACTCGGGCGAGGGCTTCACCCCGTGGCAGAGGACGAGGCCCGCGATGTCGTAAGCCATGAAGCGCTCGTAGGTGGCAAGGCGCTCCGCATGGGAGAGCGTGTTGAGATAGGTGCTCTCGACGTTGCCGATGATCTGCAGGCGCTTGGGGTCAAAGTAGTTGTAAAACCCGGTCAGCTGCAGGGCGGGACGGTTGAGATCCGCCGTGGTCAAAAGGGCCGTCTCATAGTTTTTGGAGGCGTGCAGGATGGTGAGCTTATGCTCCTCCACGATGGTTTTGAGCTTGACGGTGTATTTGGTCTTCATGCCCGTTTCCTCCCGTATTTGACGAATCGAAGTTCTTATCCTTATAATACCCGTTCCGCCTGCGTTTCGCAACAGTTTTTACACGCAGCCGGGTGTAAAGGAGCCGTGCCGATCTTTTCTGTATTTTCCGATAAAAAAAGCTTGCAATTCGGTTTTTGCTCTGCTATTATATATGAGCTGTCTACTCAGTAAATCCAAGAATCACGAGCAAGGAGGTGCTTCAAGCCATGGCAAAGTGCCAGTTCTGCGACAAGGATTTGGCTTTCGGCATCAAGGTCAGCCATTCTCACAGACGGTCCAACCGTACCTGGAAGCCGAACGTGAAGCGCGTCAAGGCCATCGTGGACGGGTCCCCCAAGCATGTCTACGTCTGCACCCGCTGCCTGCGCAGCGGCAAGGTCACCCGCGCTGTGTAATATCGATCTTATATTACCCGACCAAAGCCTGTCGTGCGAAAACGACGGGCTTTTTTCGGTTTACAGGAGAAGAAAGGCCCCTGTGCAGCGGATCGCTGCACAGGGGCCTTTTTCGATCGTTGTTTAAGGCATCCGGTTGCCGCGCTCGACGGCGAGCTCGCAGAGCCGGGAGATGAGTCGGGGGTAAGAGAGCCCGCGGGCCTCCCAGAGCTTGGGATACATACTGATCCGGGTGAAGCCGGGCAGGGTGTTGATCTCGTTGAAAACGACCTCGCCGTCCGGCGTGAGGAAGAAATCCACACGGGCCATGCCCTCGCAGCTGAGAGCGCGGAACACCGTGACGGCCGCGCTGCGCAGCTTTTCGGAGGCTTCTTCCGGGATCTCTGCCGGGATCACGGTGCGGGAGGCCTCGTTTTCGTACTTGGCCTCATAGTCGTAAAACTCATTGGCAGCCAGGATCTCCCCGACGCAGGAGGCCTGCGGATCCGCGTTCCCGAGCACACCCACCTCGACCTCGTGGCCGGTGATGGCCTCCTCGGCCAGGATCTTTTTGCAGACCTTGACCGCCTTCTCAAAGGCGAGCAGCAGCTCCGTCCGGTCGTGCGCCTTGGTCACGCCGACGGAGGAGCCGGCGGAGGCGGGCTTAACGAAGATGGGGTAGCCGGTCCCGAGCTCATGCTCGACCCGCTCCGCTGCCGCAGCCGCATCGGCGTCCAGATCCGCCTTGGTGACGAGCACGTACTTCGCCTGTCGTATGCCGGTCGGCGCGATGACCAACTTGGTGACGGACTTATCCATGCAGCACGCCGAGGCGCAGACGTCCGGTCCGACATAGGGGAGACCGCACATCTCCAGCAGCCCCTGGATGGCGCCGTCCTCACAGAGCTCGCCGTGCATCAGGGGGAACACCACGTCCACCGGCATGGAGACGAGCCCCTTGTCGGTGACGACCTGCAGGCCGCGCATGGCGCGGTTGGGGGAGAGAAAGGCCGGCCGGTTTTCGGGATCGTGTTCCCACTCACCGGAGGCGATCCGCTCCGGGGTCGCCTTGGTCAGATACCAGGCGCCGCTGCGGGTGATACCGACGGTCATAATGTTAAACTCGTCACGGGAGACCGAGGGGAGCAGCGAACCGGCCGAATTGCGCGATACGACATGCTCGGACGACTGGCCTCCGAACAGCAACAACAGGTTTTTCATGGAAACTCCTTTATCGATTATTCCGGGCCGATCCGTGCGCCGGAGAGTCCGGCGCGGCGGGAGACCGCACCGGCCGAAGGGACGAATGCGCCCTCCCGCTCTCTATCCTATGGCGGCTCCATTTGTTCCGTTCATCGGCACGGATTACCGGCATTTTATATTCTTTTACGGGCAATGTCAATCTTCAATTGCGCCGCGCTGCGGGAAACAGACCGTCCGACAGCCTGGTTTCCCTTGCGCGGGAGGAAAAGCTGTTTTATAATAGGAGCACGAAATGGCTTTTTGTGGAAAGGAGCCCGGGCATGAGAGTTCTGTGCTTCGGATCGTTGAATATCGATTACACCTATTCCGTACCGCATTTTGTGCAGAAGGGGGAGACCCTCGCCTGCACGGAACTGCGCCTCTTCGGCGGCGGCAAGGGGCTCAACCAGTCCATCGCGCTCTCGCGCGCGGGGCTGGACGTGTCGCTTGCGGGCGCCATCGGGGAGGACGGCCGTTTCCTGCTCTCCGAGCTGCACCGCGCCGGGGTGGATACACGGCATGTCGACGTGCTGCCCGGCGTGCGCACGGGCCACGCCATCATCCAGAACGACGCGGGGGGCGACAACTGCATCCTTGTCTTCGGCGGGGCGAACCACAGCACGAGCCGCGAACAGATCGACCGTGTGCTGAGCTGCTTCGGGGAGGGCGATGTGCTCACGGTGCAGAACGAGATCCGGGAGTTGGAGCACCTGATCCGCTCGGCCGTGGAGCGGGGCATGCGCGTTGCGCTGACGCCCGCGCCTATGAACGAGGCGGTGAAGGAGCTGCCGCTGGAGCTTATCGACTATCTCTTCCTCAACGAGCTGGAGGCCGGGGCGCTGCTGGGGCACCCGGTAGAAGAGGCGCCGCTGGCCGCGGCACGGGAGCTGCGGGAGCGTTTCGGCGTGAAAAACGCGGTGCTCACCCTCGGCGCGGCCGGTTCGGTGTTCTCCGGGGAGACCGGGGATTTCACACAGGCCGCGCTCCCGACGGAGCCGGTGGACACCACGGGCGCGGGCGACACCTTCGCCGGCTTTTTCCTGGCCGGCGCGCTGAACGGCTTTGACACGCAGCGGGCGCTGTATGCCGCGTCTGCGGCTGCGTCCATCGCCATCACGCGCTGCGGCGCATCCGCCTCGATTCCGGACAGGGAAGAGGTTATGGAAAAGCTGAGCCGGGAAAACGGGTATTAAGCGAAAACAGAAAAGGGGAGCGGGCACGATACGCGTTTCGTGCCCGCTCCCTTTTTGGGGAGGACCGGGGAGCGCCGGTCACTCGATGGAGATCATGTAATAGTAGACGGGCTGTCCGCCGTCCACGACGCTCACCTCGGCCTCCGGGAGTGCGTCGGTCAGCGATGCGCCGACCGCCTCGGCGTCCTCCTGCGTGACGTCCGCACCGTAGAAAACGGTGACGAATTCGGGGTTGAGGTCCTCACAGGCTTTGCCCAGATCCGCAAACAGCGTGTCAAGCGCGGTGTAGCTGCCGAGCAGCGCCCCGTCGAGCAGGCCCAGATACTCGCCCGCATGGATCGTGTGGCCGCCGAAGTCCGAGTCGCGCGCGGCGTAGGTGACCATCGCGGTGTGGACCTTGCCCATGGCCTCGCCCATCGCGCCGACCAGGCTCTCCTCGCTCTCGTCGGGAGAGAAGTTCAGCAGCGCCGAGATGCCCTGCGGCACGGTCTTGGAGGGCATGACGACGACGTGCTTCTCCGTCAGAGGGATGCACTGCTCCGCGGCCATGATGATGTTCTTGTTGTTGGGGAAGACGAAAACGGTGGAGGCGGGGGTGCGGTTGACCTCGCGCAGGATATCGTCCGTGGAGGGGTTCATGGTCTGCCCGCCGGTGACGATGCCGTCGACGCCGAGATCGCGGAACATGGATTCCATACCGGCGCCCGCGCAGACGACGACCACGCCGTACTCTTTTTCCGCCGGCGCCACGGCACCGTCCGCCTGCTCGGCGGGAGCGGTGCCCTCCATGGCCTCCAGCTCATCCTCGATCGCGGCGAGATCATCGGTGCTCTTGGCCGCGCGGCCGCCGAGAAGATCAAGGGCCTGCAGCCGCATGTTCTCGATCTTCGCGATGTCGAGCGCACCGTACTTCTGGCTCTCGGTCAGGGCGGCACCGGGGATGTCGGTGTGCACGTGCACTTTGAAGATCTCATCGTCGTCGCTGATGACGAGGGAGTCGCCGATGCTGTCGAGATAGAGGCGCAGCGGCATAAGATCCACGTTGGGATCGTTCTTGCGCACGACGTAGACGGTGTCGAAGATGTTCTTCTCCGGGACCTCGACCTCACCGGCGCCCCAGGCGGCTTCGCGCACGGCGGCGGAGTCGGTGCTCATCGTCTCGGAGCGAATCTCCCCGCGCAGGGAGGCGAGAATGGCGGTCAGGATCACCATGTAGCCCTTGCCGCCCGCGTCGATGACGCCGGCTTTCTTGAGCACGGGGTTCTGGTTCACGGTGTCCTCCAGAGCCTCTTCGCCCGCCTCAATGGCGGAGGCGAGGGCCGCCTCCAGATCCGCACCCTTGCCGGCGGCTTTGACCGCGGCGGCGGAAGCGAGACGGGAGACCGTGAGGATAGTGCCCTCGGCGGGCTTCATAACGGCTTTGTAGGCGGCCTCGACGCCGTCGTTCATCGCGCCGGCAAACTCCGCCGCGCCGACGGTCTCCAGCCCCTTGAGGCGGCGGGAGATACCGCGGAAGAGCAGGGAGAGGATGACACCGGAGTTGCCGCGCGCCCCGCGCAGCATCGCGCCGGCGACGCACTCGGCGGCGGCGGCCACCGTGTCGAAGTCCTTTTTCCGCAGCTCCACAACGGCGTTGTTGATGGTCAGCCCCATATTGGTGCCGGTGTCGCCGTCGGGGACGGGAAATACGTTCAGATCGTTGATCGCCTGGATATTGGCGTGCAGAGCCGCGTCCGCGCAGAGGATCATCTCTTTGAAGGCGGCGGCATCGATATAATCTCTCATGGTTTGTGAACCTCTATCTTTATCCGATAATGGTGTCGACGTAGACGTCGACGGACTGGACAGGGATGCCGGTGGCTTTCTGGAGTTTATAGCGCACTTCCTTTATGATGCTGCGGCAGACGGCGGAGATGTTGATACCCTGGTCCACCCCGATGTGCAGCTCGAGCGAGACGCTGCCGTCCTCGTTGCTGTGCACCTCCACGCCCTTGGACATGGACTCGCGGCGCAGCAGCTGGAAGGGGCCGCTGCCCTGGCTGCGGCCGACCATGCCCTTTACGCCGAAGCAGCTCGTGGCCGCGTCGCCGGCGAGGTTGGAGACCACCTCGTTCGTGATCCGGATCCTGCCGATCTCATTGACTATCTTCACCATATACGAAAAGCTCCTTTCACAGAGAATCGCGTCTGATAAACCGGCATATACGATACGCATACATACCGATTATACTATTATAGTATAGTTCGCCGGAAAGCACAAGTTCTTTTTTCTTCCTGCCCGCAAGCCCGCTGCGGTGGGGTTTTTCAAAAAAAGGCCGGACAATGTGTTTACAAGCGGGTCGGAAAATGATACAATTATGTTGTTCGATAGCGCCCACCGTCCGTGGGGGCTGTGAGCGCAAAAGTATTTTTTGTATGGAGATGATAGAAGACATGCAGAGACACTTCAAAACGATGGACGGCAACAATGCTGCCGCCCATGTATCCTACGCCTTCACCGAAGTCGCCGCGATCTATCCCATCACCCCGTCGAGCCCCATGGCCGACTATGTTGACCAGTGGGCTGCCCAGGGCCGGAAGAACATCTTCGGCTCCACCGTCAAGGTGCAGGAGATGCAGGCGGAGTCCGGTGCGGCCGGCGCTGTCCACGGCTCTCTGAACGCGGGCGCCCTGACCACCACTTACACCGCCTCCCAGGGCCTGCTGCTGATGATCCCCAACATGTACAAGATCGCGGGCGAGCTGCTGCCCGGCGTGTTCCACGT
>JAUNNH010000025.1 GCA_030531505.1 Eubacteriales bacterium | reverse complement strand
TGCGCGAGGGGGCGCTGGAGCGTGACGCCGTGCCTGCCTATGTCCAGATGGAGGACGACGCCGACAGCGAGGATTTCCAGATCGTGCGCAGCAAGCGCTTCTCCATCAAGCCCATGTCGGCTGAGGAGGCCATCCTGCAGATGAACCTGCTGGGGCATGAGTTCTTCGTGTTCCGGAATATGGATGCGGAGAGTGCGATCGCGGTCGTCTACAAGCGGAAACAGGGCGGCTACGGCCTGATCTGCGATGACGGTGAAGATAACTGAACGAAACCGTATATAACAAAAACTCTCAGCTTCGGCTGAGAGTTTTTGTTATATGCATATTTTTGACAGGGAAGGAGGCGGTAGTTTCCGATTGGGTAAAAGATGCTTTTTAATAGTATGTTATAGTCTGATAAAATGACGGATGAAGGAAAAGGACGGCTTGGATTATCTTTCCCTTTTTTCCCGGAAATCAAAACCCGCTCCCTGCATTCGTTAAAAAATAGAACACGAAGGTTGATATTGGCAAACTTTTTTGGGAAAAAACCGGAAGTTACCATTGACAAAACGGGAAACAATGCTTACAATGATACTGATCATTATTAAGATGCCAGACGTTTCGCGACAGAATCATTATGTCGTAGACGGCAGATGACCGGCCATGTCTGCGGCACAGGATATTACGGGACAGTGCTTCGGACGGCTGGCGGCGATCGAACGAACAGCGGAGAAAGGACAAGGACAGCTTCGGAAATGGAAAACAGCAGCGCGGTCTCTTATCGGGCCAGCTCGAACTTCATCCATAGGACCGTCGCGGGCAATGACGTGCTCATCTCGGTCGGCGGGAATATCGCGAACTTCAACGGCTACATTCAGCTCAACGAGACCGCCGCTTTTTTGTGGCAGCAGCTGTCCTCGCCCAAAACGGAGGAAGAGCTGTGTGCCGCTCTCATCGGCGAGTTTGAGGTCTCCGCCGAGCAGGCCGCGGCCGATGTGAAGGAGTTTCTTGGGGAGTTGGTGGAAGAAAAGATGGTGAGCGCGGATGGATGAATGTGTCCGCGTGCTCGACCATATGCCGGAGCGCAACCCGACAGACGGGACCTTTGAGCTGACGATCCGCTGCAATCTCCACTGCAAGATGTGTCTCTTCCGGCACGACGACAGCGAGAACGCCGAGATCATGGCGAAAGAGCTGACGGCCGCACAGTGGATCGACATGGCGCGCCAGGTCGCTGAGGCCGGGACGCTGAGCCTCCTGATCACGGGCGGCGAGCCGATGCTCCGCCCGGATTTCTGTGAGATCTGGGAAGGCATCTACAAACAGGGCTTCGTCATCACGCTCTACACCAACGCGACCCTGGTTACCCCCAAGATCATGGAAACGCTGCGGAAATACCCGCCGCACCGGATCGGAATTACATTCTATGGCTCTAATCCTGAAACATATGAGAGAGTCACAGGAAGTGCAAAAGCCTTTGAGCTTGCGCTGCAGGGTGCACGAGAACTGATAACACTCCCATCCAAGATGGTCTTTCGAATGACCATCATTCGGGATAATGCGAACGATGTCCATGAGATTGAGGAAATGGTGCATCGGGAATTCGGTGAGGACCATCTTGTGTCGTTTGCGTTCCGAATCCATCAGCCGGTACGGGGGGGCTGTGCGGACGCGGTTTCCTGCAGACTCCCGCCTTCGGAATATATCGATTTGTTGTTCCGAAACACTATTCGGGAGATTAAAAATGACTTTGGGGATTTCATTGATGAGGATCGATTGCTGCTAAGAGTTTCGCAGAAAACAAGTGATCGTGAGAGCCCATCCGTTTACTCGCTATTTGGGTGCCATGCCGGAATGGATTCCTATACTGTTTCATATTCCGGCAAGCTTTTGGGATGCCAATTGCTGGGGATGTTTTCAACGGATGCAGTAAAAGACGGCTTTTTGTCGGCTTGGGAAGAATATCCTTATTGCGTAAGTCTGCCGGATAGGAACCCTCAATGCCTCATGTGTGAAAACCGAGAGTATTGCAATACCTGTTATGCAAGCCGCTATGCGGAAACAGGAGATCTATCCGGAGTTCCGGAATACGCCTGTGCGGAAGCACGATATCTTAAGAGTTTGGCAGATTATTAATGTGAATAGAAAGGGAGCTGTCATCATGAAAGAAATGAGAGTTTATGTAAAACCGATGATGGAGAGTGTTGCGGTTCAGAGTAACAAAGCTGTTGCTGATCAGTGTTGGGGTGAGAGCGGTAACGTTACCCATTATTATGATTCAACAGGGCATGGCTTTGTAAAGTTTACTGTTAATGCACCGAATTGTAAACACTGGGATGGTTCAGCTGAAGAAAATGCCACATACACTTGCCAGCTTAATGAGCAAGGTATTCCTTGCGATCAAATGACCCCGGAAGCGGCACAAGCAGCGATTTCGGAATTCGCAGTTGCCTTCCGTACAAGATTTGAAGAAATTGCCAACGGCGGGTCCAGTTATAAGGGCTTTAGCGATGATTTTCCGCCTGACCCCCACGGCATGAGCTGAACAGGTTTCATGCACGAAGAGTCAAAACGCTTTGTTGAAAGAATCGACAATCAAATACTGTTCTCAGAAATTGAAAAGATGCTTGCCGAAGGCCGGCAAGCATCTTTCACTGTCATGGGATACAGCATGTATCCTTTCCTGGTATCTGGAAGAGATTCCGTCATTGTAGAGCATCTGGGAACCCGGAAGCCTCGTATAGGAGATATCCTTTTGTTTAAGCCTCTTCCTGACCGTTATATGCTCCACCGGGTCACCAAACTGACAGAAGACGGTTTCGAGACGACCGGGGATCGGAATTCGTTTCGGGACGGACTCTTCCCTTATGATAGCATTGTGGGAAGAGCATCCGCTATCGTTAGGAAAGGCAGGACCATTCCGTGCTCAGATCCGTGGTATCGATTTCTTTCCAAGCTTTGGAGTCTGCTGTTTCCTTTTCGCGGAATGCTGATCCGTGCCTGGGGAAAAATCCGCCGGTGGAAACGTTAGAACAAGCCATTTGAAGAAGAGGGCCATTATCATGCAGCTCCAACTTCACAATTTGATAATGGAGATTTCGCTCGAGCCCGATCCTGAATGGCAATTCTGGCGCTGGAAGCTGGATCCGTTTCAATGTGCTCCGGTAAGTGCGGCCCCGGATGTCCGCGTTGTTTTTTCTCACGAGAGCGGAACAGACAAAATTGGGCAAATTCGTTTACCGGTGGTTTTTTCTGAGAAAAACGGATTTTATACCTACACCATTTATCAGGCACCGGATGGATCCTTGTTCTGGTGCATGGACCGCCCGGCAAAAAAACAACGGATCGCTTCCTTTTTTATCTCCCCGGAATGGACAGAGATCAAGTTGCTGGAAGACTATTCTTACAGCAATGGCCAACTGCCTTTTGAACTATTGTCCAGGATGCTTCCGAGCGTTTTCCTGAAGCATTCTATTGTTCAGCTTCATGGTGTCTTGCTCGAAGATTCCGGGCGAGGGATTCTGATTTGCGCCGACTCCGGGATTGGGAAAACAACTCATGCCAGATTATGGCGAGATTACCGACATTCTATTATCATCAACGGGGATCGGGCAAGTTGTGTAAAAGAGAAAAATGGTTGGACTGCGTTCGGCATTCCCTGGTGTGGTACCTCTGGAGAGTATATGAATCGCGCTGTCCCCATCCGGGCCATCGTTGCCCTTGAACGCGGCGAAGTCAATGAAGCCGTTCGGCTGTCCGGAATCGAGGCGTTTTTCCGAGTGATGTCATATCTGCAGTATCCAACATGGGAACCGCTTCTCCTGGAAAAAGGAATGGATCTGGTACAGGATTTAACCGAAAGTGTGCCGGTGATCTGTTTGCGCTGCAAGCCGGATTTTGAAGCGGTCGAGATTCTTGAGAAGACCATAAAGGGCCTTGAAGCATGAGAAGCAGTGAATACCTGAAATCGCATGAGCGTGTCTTCCTCTCTCTCCTTCGTGTTGCGCTGCATGGGAAAAGCGGAGTAGCACCAGAAGATACAGACTGGAAAGCAGTTTTCCAGCTTGCACAAAAGCACCATGTGCTGCCTATGATTGTGGAGGCGGCGTATGCATGCCCCGGCCTGCCCGGGGCTTTGCTTGGGCAGGCACAGGCGGCGTCCATGAGTATCGTGATCCGTCAGACGCTGCGGACCAGAGCCTTCCTGGCCCTCTATGAAAAGCTGCGCTCAGCCGGGCATGAACCGGTCGTGGTGAAGGGCGCGATCTGCCGCTCGCTCTATCCACAGCCGGACCAGCGTCCCTCCGGCGATGAGGACCTGCTCATCGATCCGGCTGAGCTGCAGGCGGTCCATGCCTTTCTCCTGTCCGCCGGGCTGACGACCGACACACCGGAGCTCCCGGCTGAGCCTGTCCATGAGATCACATACACCGATGGGGAAGCGCTTCGGATCGAGCTGCACACCAGCCTCTTTCCGCCGGACAGCCGGGCCTACGGAGACCTGAACGCGCTCTTTTCCGGGGCACTGGCCCGGACCGTGACCGTTCCGATCGAGGGGACGCCGATCCGCACGCTCGCACCGACAGACCATCTGCTCTATCTGATCTGCCATGCCTACAAGCATTTTCTTCACGCCGGCGTTGGCATCCGGCAGATCTGCGATATCGCGTTGTTCTCTTTGCGGTATGAGACGGAGATCGATTGGGAAGTGCTGCAAAATGTCTGTGAGCGGCTGAACCTGGAACAATTGGTGAAGGCGATGTATGCCATTGCGGATAAACATCTCGGTCTGCGTTCGCCGGTATGCTTTGCGGACGGGGATATCGATGAACTGCCGCTGCTTGCGGATATCCTGACGGGAGGCGTCTATGGCGCCTCGGATGACAATCGCCAGCACAGCAGTACGATCACGCTCAACGCGGTAAGTGCGCAGAGGCAGGGGAGCCGACCGAGAGGTGCGCTGTCTTCTCTGTTTCCCTCAAGGGCATATATGGAGAGGCATTTCCGTTATGTGAAAAAGCACCCTTGGCTGCTGCCGCTCGCTTGGGCGCAGCGCATCGGGAAATACCTGGCACACCGCGGCGGGGAGAGGTCGGTCAGCCCGGCCGAGTCTGTGCGGATCGGGAACCGGCGTGTGCAGCTGCTGAAAGAGTACGGGATACTCCGCTAGGCTGCTGTGAGATTTTTTGTTAAAAATCTGTCTTTCCTCTTGCAAAATACGCCGCTTTGCGTTACGATACAGTTAACGGAGATCCGCATTCTATAAGCCGACAGGAGGAAGAAAACATGAAATGCCCCCGCTGCGGAAGTGAGATGGTCCTGGATTCCCATCGCAAGATCCCTCTGAATATGTGCTATAACTGCGGCTATATCGAGGGCCGTGCTGTGGAGAACGTGAAGGGCCTGTCCAATTACGAGCGCATGAAGTCGCTGAACCTCAACGAGATGGCCGCTTTCCTCGCTTCGGGCCTGGGCCTGGAGGAGAAGAAGATCGCCGCCTGGCTCGACGATATGACCGAATGAAACCAAGCGGAGCCCGCCTTCCCCGGAAGGCGGGCTCTTTTTCGTGAAATGCCTCTTGATTTTTTGCCGTTTTCCTGTAAAATGGGAACGTCAATAATCTGAATATGTTCTGGAGGGAACTATCATGACTTATGAGATCGACGTCGCCGGCTTGAAGCGGGAACTGCCTCTGTGCAAGGTCAGCGACGATCTGTACATCGGCGCGTTTGTCATGTTCGGCGATGTGGAGCTTACCGTCCACTGCGCGACCGAGCTGCTCAAGCTCGCCCCGGAGTATGACTACCTGATCGCCCCGGAGGCCAAGTCCATCCCCCTGCTGTACGAAATGGCGCGTCAGAGCGGCGCGGACAAGTATTTCCTGGCCCGCAAGGGTCCCAAGGCCTACATGTCCGGCGTCTTTGAGGTCTCTGTCAAGTCCATCACCACGCTGGCCGTTCAGAAGCTGGTTATCGACACCGCCGACGCGGAGCTCATCAAGGGCAAGCGCATGCTGATCCTGGACGATGTGATCTCCACCGGTGAGAGCCTTCATGCGATGGAGCAGCTGGTCGAGGCCGCGGGCGGCATCGTGGCCGGCCGCATGGCCGTCCTCGCCGAGGGCGACGCTGCGAAGCGCGACGATATTATCGTGCTGGCGCCCCTGCCGCTCTTCAACGCCGACGGCACGGTGAAGGAGTAATCTCCGGTCTTTTTATCCGATAACGGAATATGCAACATGAGCTTCCCGGATGGGAAGCTCATGTTGCTTTTTCAGAGCGGCAGCGCCTCGCCGTCGAGCACCGCTTCGACAAGGCGATCGCCCCGATAGCGCAGCTTGAGGGAAAAGAAGGGCCGGCCGGTGTCAAGCAGGCGCAGGAAGATACGGTCGCCCTCCCAAATGGGCTTCTTGAGCAGCTCCTTTTTGTCGAGCCAGGCGAGCTCGCCCTCCTCGCAGTCGGTGCGCAGCTCTCCGCTCCAGCGGTCCGCGGTGAAGAGGTGCATATACTCCGTGCCCCATTCGTCGGACACAAAGGTCACGATCGCACGGTAGCGCCAGCGCGTCAGCCGCAGACCGGTCTCCTCACACACCTCACGCAGCAGGCAGTCCTCCGGGCTCTCACCCTCCTCGAACTTGCCGCCGATGCCGACCCATTTGTCCTTGTTCTCATCATGCTGTTTCTTGTTGCGGTGCAGCAGCAGATATTCCCGCCCGCGTTCGATATAGCAGAGGGTCGTGTTTCTCACGGCAGTACGCTCACCTCCCCGGAATTGAGCAGCTGTTCCGTACCGTCGTCACAGCGGATGCGCAGACTGTAATCCCGCTCAAGCTCCAGCGCCGTGCCCTCCCCGATGGCGATTCCGTCGGACAGAATCGTGACGCGGCGTCCCAGCACGAGGCAGCGCCTGCGATAGGCCTCAAAGCATTCGTCGCTCCCGAGGTCGCGGTAGCGCGCGAAGAAGCGGTCGAGCAGCGCGGCGGTGAGCCGACAGCGCAGGTCGGGCAGCGAGCAGTCGTCAAAGATCGCGCCGGCGATATCCTGCAGCTCATCCGGAAAGCCGCCGGCAGGGCGCAGGACATTGATCCCGATGCCGACGATGGCGTAGCGCAGACTGCCGCTTTCCACGTCGAGAGAGGCTTCGGTCAGAATGCCGCAGACCTTTTTGCCGCGCAGATAGATGTCGTTGACCCATTTGATCTGCGCCTCTTCGCCGGAGAGGCTCTCAATAGCCTCCGCGGCGGCCACGGCGGCGGCGGTCGTGATGGCGAGGGCGGCTTCGGCGCTGGATTGCGGCCGCAGCAGGATGCTCAAATAGAGCCCCGTTCCGCGCGGCGAGTAGAAGTTCCGCCCGCGTCGGCCGCGCCCGGCCGTCTGCTCCTCGGCGACAGCGGTCGTTCCTTCGGAGCAGCCGTCTTCCGCCCAGACCTTGAGCAGGGTGTTGGTAGAGCCGGTGCTGCTGTAGACATGCACGTCGACCTCCGGCGTCTGCAGATAACGCCGGATACCTTCACGGCTCAGTACGTCACCGCCGGTCAGGCGGTATCCACGGTTTGTGACGGCTTCGATGGAATAGCCCTCGGAGCGCAGCTGCCCGATGGCTTTCCACACCGCGTTCCGGCTTACAGAGAGAGAAGCGGCCAGCTCCTCACCGGAGAGATACTGTCCGCGCTTTTGCAGAAGTTCTGCCAGAACCGCGTCACGGACACGCATGGGATCACCCTATCCTTTCTTCAGTGTGATAAGTAGAGCCTGATTCCTCAGCGAATGAACGGCCGCAGCCGCAGAGCGAGAAGGAGCGCCAGCGCGCATTTGAGCGCATCCGGCAGCAAAAAGGGGAAGACACAGAGACTCAGCGCGCTCAGCACGCCGATGGCGCCGCTGCTGCGGGAATACACTGCGATGAACCAGGCGGTCCCGCAGGTATAGCACAGCAGCATTCCCAGCAGCATCCCCAGCGCGAGAGGGAGCTTGCGGCCGGGGAAGCGGTCCGCGGCGAAGCCGACAGCGAGCGCCACGAACAGGAAGCCGAGAATATAGCCGCCGGTAGCGCCCAGCAGGGTGCCAAGTCCGCCCTTGAATCCAGAGAAGACAGGCAGGCCGGCTGCGCCCAGCAGCATGTAGATCAGCACTGAGAAGGTACCGCGGCGCAGACCGAGCAGGGCGGCAATGAGGCAGACGGCGAAGGACTGGAGCGTAAAAGGGACGCTTGCCGGAACGGAGAGCCAGGAGCAGACGGTGATCAGCGCGGCGCCGATGGCGATATAGCAGAGATCCCGTGCCGCGAGTTTGGTTTGATGCATGTTGTTACCTCCAGGGATGATAGCATCAGTATACGTCGAAGCAACTGAAGTGTCAACCATAGTTCTGGAATCAGGTTGACAATTTGCGCGAGATTGGAAAACCTTAACTTTTCCAAACAACAATTGCGCATTGCGGGAAGCTGGTGTACAATATATAGAAGAAAGGGATAATTTCGGGGAAGGAGCAAACCATAATGAGGATCACGTTTCTCGGCGCCGCGCATGAGGTGACCGGCAGCTGTACCTATATCGAAGTCGGTGACAAAAAAGGCGTGGTGGATTTCGGTATGGAGCAGGGCAAGGATCTTTTTGTCAATGAGGAACTGCCCGTTTCGCCGGCCTCTCTGGATTTCGTACTGCTGACGCACGCGCATATCGATCACAGCGGCCGCCTCCCTCTGCTGTATAAAAACGGCTATCGCGGTCCGGTCTATGCCAGCGCCGCCACCTGTTCGCTCTGCGACATCATGCTGCGTGACTGCGCGAACATCCAGATGTCGGAGGCGGAGTGGAAAAACCGCAAATCCAAGCGCAGCGGCGAAGGGGACGTGGAACCTCTCTACGATATGGACGACGCGCTTGGAATCATCGGGCAGCTGCGCCCCTGCAGTTACGGGGAGGAGATCCAGGTCAACGACTGCGTCACGATCCGCCTGACCGATGTGGGGCATCTGCTCGGCTCGGCGGCGATCGAAGTCTGGCTGCGTGAGGGTGGTGAGACGCGCAAGATCACTTTCTCCGGGGATGTCGGCAATCTGAACCAGCCCATTCTGCGCGATCCGCAGTTCGTGCACGACACCGAGTACCTGGTGCTCGAATCCACCTATGGCGACAAACTCCACAGTGAGGAGCGCGTGGACTACGTGACCGAGCTCGCCGCCCGCATCCAGAAGACGCTGGACCGCGGCGGGAACATGATCATCCCCTCCTTTGCGGTGGGCAGGACGCAGGAGCTGCTGTACTTCATCCGTGAGATCAAGGAGCGCGGGCTCATCACCGGCCACGGGGACTTCCCGGTCTACATCGACAGCCCTCTCGCCATTGAGGCGACAAGCATCTTTCTGCAGTGCGATACCCAGTTTGTTGACGAGGAGATGCGGCGCCTGATCCGCTCGGGCGTGAACCCCATTGTCTTTCCGGGGCTGGAGCTCGCGGTCTCGCAGGAGGAATCCCGCGCCATCAACGAGGATAAGACCCCGAAGATCATTCTTTCGGCCAGCGGCATGTGTGATGCGGGCCGCGTCCGGCACCACCTCAAGCACAATCTCTGGAGGCCGGAGTGCATGGTGCTCTTCGTGGGCTATCAGGCGGTCGGTACACTTGGCCGCGTGCTCGTGGACGGCGTGAAGCACGTCAAGCTTTTCAACGAGGATATCCAGGTCGAGGCCGAGATCGATACGCTCCCCGGCATCAGCGGCCACGCCGACAAGGCCGGGCTGCTGCGCTGGCTCGGCGGCTTTGATGAGAAGCCGCAGCTGGTCTTTATAAACCACGGCGATCCCGAGACAGCGGACGCCTTTACCGCCTCCTTGAACGATGAGTTCGGCTATCACGCCTACGCACCGTACAGCGGCGCATGTTACGATCTGCTGCACCGCAGCTTCGTGCGCATGCCGGAGGGGAAGCCCGTCGAGAAGACAGGCGGCGGGAAGCAGCGCAAGACCAGTCCCGCCTTTACACGCCTGATCGAGGCGGCGGAGCGCTTGCTGCGCATCGCCAAGGGGCTCGAGGGGCATGCCAATAAGGAGCTTGCGGGATATGCGGATGCGATTACGCGCCTCGCGGATAAAATGGAGCGCTGAATAAGGCGTCAAAGAGCAAATCGAAGATTGACGAATCCGCTCGGCTGTGTTAACATAACTTAAATAGGAACGACATAGTCCGAAATGGAGACAACGACTATGAGTGAGAAGACATTTGAACCGGCGAAAGCCCTGGGAAAGCGCATCGCGGAGATGGACAGGCAGGAGCTCTGCCGTTTTGTGATCGCGCTTTGCGGCGTCGTGAGCGAGAAGGCCGACGAGAGCGGCTACTGCGGCGGCCTGTTTCCCGGCAACATCAGCCGGGATGAGAACGGCGCGATCGCGATCGGGCCGGGCGCCATCAGCGACTGGGGGAGTGAGGAGCTGCAGTATGTGGCGCCGGAGCTCTACTGGGACGGGGACTGCGGCCCGGCGAGCGATGTGTATTCCCTCGGCCTGCTGCTCTGGTATGGCCTGAGCGGGGGACGGTTGCCTCTGGAGGGGGAGAGTCCGGCCGCGCAGCTCAGCCGCATGAGCGGAAAAGAGTTCCCGGCTCCTGCCGGCGCGGGCCTGCGCCTGGGGGAGATCGTGCTGAAAGCCTGCAGCTTCCGTGCGGCGGACCGCTATGCGGATGCGAAGGAGCTGGCTGTCATGCTGGAGAGCTGTCTGGACGACAAGTTCGAGAGTGGGGCGGAGCTTTTCAAAAAGGACGAGGCGCAGCTGAGCGAGGCCGAGCGCATGATGCTCTCCATCATCGGCGGGGAGACCGCCGGGGAGGCGGAGAGCGATGCCTCTGTTGAGGAGGAGCCGGCGGAGCCTCCTGCCCAGCCGCAGCTCAGCCGTGAGGAAGCGGAGGAACTGATCCTCGCCGAGCACGCACCGGAAAAGGCGGAGGAGCGCGATCTGGAAGCCGAGAAAAAGGCTTTGGTGGAGGAAGTGTTCGGCGAGCCGGAGAAGCCGGCGGAGCCGGAGCCTGTTATCCCGAAGGACCCGAAGCCGGAGGAGGACGTGCGCGTCTACAAGCCAGGAAAGATGCGGAAGGACCACGAACCCATCCCGATCCTGACAGAGGAGAAGAATCCGGAGCTGGCGCCGGTCACCCCGAGCCGGCGGACGCCTGTCCAATACAGCAAGAATGAGGAGCGCAACCGCCAGATCACCGAAAACGTCAAGAAGCGCCGCACACGCCCGCTGGGCGTGGTGCTGATCCTCTGCGGTTTGCTGATCATTGCGGCGCTTGTAGCCAATCATTTCCTGCGGGATTACGAATGGGCGGATGAAGGACGCGGCAAAAACGTTGCCATGCCCGAGGTCGGGGAGAGCGCGATCAGCAAGGATGATGCGTTCATCACGCCCGAGGAGCTTGAACATCTGCAGGAGCCGACGGTGCGCCCGTCCTATTATCAGGTTTTCCGGGAGGACATCAGTTGGACCTCTGCAAAAAACGCCTGCACCGAGCAGGGCGGTACGCTGGCCGTCATCAATACGACCGATGAATTCACGATGGTGACGCAGCTGGCGCAGCAGTCCGGTGTGCGCGGCGTCTGGGTCGGCTGTCACCGCGAGGGCGGATACCTTGTCTGGGAGAATGCCGAGCCGGTTGCGAATATGAGCTGGGCGAACAACGAACCCTCCTATACCGACAGTCGCGACGGAGCGGCTGAGGACTATATCATGCTCTGGAATACCGGCGACGGCTGGACCTATATCGACTGCCGCAACGATCCCGTTATGGCGGACCCCGGCGTCTACGGCGGCCAGATCGGCTACCTCTGCGAATTTACCAACGAACGTTGAGATCATATCCGGCAAAAAAGGCGGCAGGACCTGCCTTTTTTGCCGTTTGGAGCAAGAAGAATGGACGAGAGGATCAACAAAGAATTACTGACTTTTATCGAGAAGAGTCCGACGGCCTGGCACGCGGTAAAGAATCTGGCCGAAAGCCTGCGCGAAGAGGGCTATACGGAGCTGAGGGAGGAAGAGGCCTGGCCGCTCAAGCCGGGCGCGCGCTGCTTTGTGCGCCGGAACAGCTCGAGCCTGCTTGCCTTCCGCATCCCGGAGGAGACGCCGGCCGGTTTTATGATGATGGCCGCGCACGCGGATTCGCCCTGCCTGCGCCTCAAGGAGCTTGCGACCGCAGAGGCCGCGGGGCTCTATGCCCGGGTGCCGGTCGAACGCTATGGCGGGATGATTCTCTCCACCTGGCTGGACCGGCCTCTCTCCGTCGCGGGACGGCTCGTCGTACGCGAAGGGGATAAGCTTGTGGAGCGCCTCGTGGATCTGCAGCGTGATGTCGCGCTGATCCCGAACGTCGCGATCCATATGGACCGCAGCGTGAACGAGGGCAAGGCCTTCGACCTCAAGACGGACATGCTCCCGCTGATCGGGAGCGGGACGAGTGCGGAGAGCTTCCGCCGGCTCATCGCTGATGCGGCGGGAACGACGGAGAAGGACATCTGCTCCGCCGAGCTGCAGTTCTATCCGCGCACGTCTGGCACGATCTGGGGCGCGGAGGGGGAGTATGTCTCCGCTCCGCGGCTGGACGATCTGCAGTGCGTCTTCGCCTGCGCGCAGGGATTTCTGGCTGCTTCCGAGAGTGGGAGCATCCCTGTTTTCTGCTGCTTTGACAACGAGGAGGTCGGAAGCTCCACCCGCCAGGGCGCGGCTGCGGACTTCCTCTCGCGGACCCTGGCGCGCATCGCCGCCGGGCTTGGCTGCGAGCTGCCGCGTCTGCTCGCCCAGAGCTTTCTCGTCTCGGCGGACAATGCCCACGCCGTGCACCCGAACCACCCCGAGTATGCGGACGCGGTGGACCGCCCCGCGATGAACAAGGGTATCGTCCTCAAGTTCAACGCTGCGCAGCGCTACGTCACCGACGCGGTGAGCGCCGCGGTGTTCCGGGAAATCTGCCGCCGCGCGGAGGTCCCGGTGCAGAGCTATACCAACCGCGCCGACCTGCCCGGCGGTTCGACGCTCGGGAACATCAGCTTGGCGCAGGTCGCGGTGCGCTCGCTGGATATCGGCCTTGCCCAGCTCGCCATGCACTCAAGCTACGAGACGGCCGGTACGCTGGATACGAGCTGGCTGTGCCGGGCAGCGGCGCACTTCTTCGCGAGCAGCCTGCATGTCGAGGGCGAGACCATCACGATTCGGGACGGGAGGAACAAGGCATGAAACATATCCTGCGCCATATCCTGCCGCTTCTGCTCTGCCTGTGCCTGCTCGTTTCGATCCCGGCTTTTGCGGACGAGGGAGCGTCGGGCATTCTCGATGAGGCGGAGCTGCAGAGCTACATTGAGAAGTACATAAGCGATCACGGCATCAATCCCGAGCACCTCAGCGTCGGTTTCGTCTACACCGCCACCGGCGACACCTGGTATTACAATCCCGACTTCTGGTACTACAGCGCGAGCATTTATAAAGTCCCGCTCATGATGATCCTCGCGGAGAAGGAGTATAACGGCGAGATCACACGTGACACCAGCCTCAAGGGCCTGACGCTCGGCTACGCCGAGGAGATCATTTTGACGCATTCGCATAACGACTATGCGCATCTGATGATGAGCGTCGTCGCGGATACCGAACCGGACTGCCGAGAGCTGTATAAAAGATACGTCGATCTGCCCGATGATTACTATATCTCGGATTTCCGCGATTACAGCTACTTCACCGCGCGTTTCATGACTCAGGTGATGACGACGCTCTATAACGATCCGGAGCGTTTTCCGAATATCATCGAGTGCCTGTTGCCGGCGCAGCCGGATCACTATTTCCGCCTGTATGTCAAGGACTATGAGATCGCGCAGAAGTACGGCAGCTTCCGCGATTACTCCAACCGCGACTTCAATCACACCACGGGCTTCATCTACACGCCGAACCCGATCATTCTGACGGTTATGACACAGGATGTCCCGCAGCCGGAGATCACGATCGGCGAACTCGCGCAGTATTTCACAGGCTATGCCCTCCAGCTGGATGAGAAGCTGGAGAGCTACCGCACCGAGCAGGAGGCCGCGCGCCTCGCGGCCGAGGAAGAGGCACGCCGCCTCGAGGAGGAACGACTTGCGTCCGAGCAGGCCGCTGTCATCTCGGCGGAAGAGGTGAGCACGGAGACGGAGCCTCTGCCGGAGACGGCGAGTACTCTGCCGGACCAGCTGACAGACGAGGCGGTGGATATCAGCCCGCTCACGGTGCTGCAGGAGCCCACGAACATCAACGGAGAAAACCAGAGGAGCCGGCTCTTCGTGCTGACCGGAACCGTGATTGCGCTGGCCGTCCTGCTTCTCATCGGGCTGCGGCGTCTGCGCCGCCGCTGAGGAGGGCGAACGATGAAGAGATCGATCTGCATCCTGCTCATCCTCGTGCTCTGTCTTAGTACGACAGCCTGCGGCCGTATGAGCGGCAGCGCCTATGGCGTACACACTATCGAGACCTTGGTGGAGCAGGATTATTCGTTGGCCTTTCGCATCAACGATCCGACGGCTGACTTCGTTATCGCAGCGCTGGAGGTCCTATCGGCAGAGGGGAAAGTGGACGAGCTCGCCGTCAAATGGTTCGGCAGCAAAATGATCGACTTCGACGCCAACGCGAAAGCGCTTGACGAGGTCACGGAGGAGAACTTCCCGCGGGAGTTCATCATCGGGGTGGACATCAATTCCTTCCCGATGGCCTATGTCTCGAACGAAAGCTACTGGGGCTATGATATCGAGCTTGCTATCGCGGTAGCAGAGAAGCTGGGCTGGGATCTGAAAATCCAGGCGATCGAGAAAGAGAACGTGTATGTCGAGCTCTCCTCCGGCAACATCGACTGTGCCTGGGGCGGGATCGCGCTGGATCCGAAGGAGGTCCAGCAGGGACTCTATTTGCGCTATGGACCCTATGTGGAGAACGATATCGTGGTCGCCACACGAAACGGCAATATGCTCTTCAACAAGCTTATGCTGCAGGGCAAGAGCCTCGCGATGTGCTCGACCCAGGAAGCGATGGATGCGCTCAAGCGCGATCCGCGGCTGGAGCGCCGCCTGGGACAGATCATGCGTCTGGCCGGCGGTACGACCCAGTGCTTCGAGTATCTGTTCGCCGGGCACTGCGACGCCGTGCTGACGGACACGACGGCCATCGCCTACATAAACTCGCATTGAACTCCCTATAATATGCTAAACAGCCTGTCACCGCGGTGACAGGCTGTTTTTGCGTGCCATGGAACGGGGAAACCCGGCGATCCATTCGAATCGCCGGGTTTGATTGCGTATACGGTGCTTACTGCTGGTTCTGGCTCTCTTTGCGCCGGCGGATGCGGATCTTATCCTGTCGGTTCGCCATGAACGCGGGCAGCACTTTGGGCCGATCGAAGTAATCGATGCTCTCGTCAAAGGTGCGCTTGCGCAGATGGATGGCGTCAAACTTGCAGCGCGTGGTGCAGACGCCGCAGCCGAGGCACTTGTTGGGATCGACAAAGGAGGCGCCGCAGCCGAGGCAGCGTGCGGTCTCTGCCTTCATCTGCTCCTCCGTGAAGGTCTTGCGGTCGTCCTTGAAGCTGGAGGCCTTCACCGGATCCTTATCGGGAACCTGACGCGCGGAAGCGTCATAGTCACGCTTGACGCTGTCAAAGTCCACGTTCTCCTTGTCAAAGGCGTGATAGCTCAGACGGTCACGGCCGATCACGAGGCTCTGGCCGGGATGGACATAGCGGTGGATGGAAATGGCCGCCTGCTTGCCCTGTGCGATCGCGTCGATGGCGAACTTCGGGCCGGTGTAGGCGTCGCCGCCGACAAAGATATCGGGCTGCGCGGTCTGATAGGTGACGCTGTCCGCCTGGACGCGGCCCTTCTCATCGCAGCAGAGCGCCCCGAGATCCAAACCGTCGAGCTCAATGCGCTGGCCGATGGCGGCGAGGATCGCGTCACACTCCACGCGCTTGTCGCCCTCGCAGACGAGCGCGGCGACCTTGCCTCTGCGCCCCTCGATCTTCTCGGGTTTGTGCTCGAAGAGGAACTGCACGCCCTCTTCCCGGGCCTCGGCAACCTCAGCGGGATCCGCAGGCATGTCGCTCTCCTTGCGGCGGTAGGCAACGGTGACCTCCGCCCCAAGGCGCACGGCCGTGCGAGCCACGTCCATGGCCACGTTGCCGCCGCCGATCACGACCACCTTCTTACCGATCGCCGGACGGGCGCCGCCGTTGACCTCACGCAGGAAGTCGATGCCGCCCCAGACGCCCGCGAGCTCCTCGCCCGGAATGCCGAGAGAGGCGGACTTCTGCGCGCCGACGGCGAGATAGAAGGCGTCGTAGCCCTGCTCGCGCAGCTCGGCGATCGTGACGTCCTTGCCGACCTCCACACCGCAGCGGAAGATCACACCGAGCTCCTTGAGCACGTCGATCTCCGCGTCGAGCACGGGCTTCTCCAGACGGAAGCTCGGAATGCCATAGCGCAGCATGCCGCCGGGCTGCTCGTTCTTGTCGAAAACCGTAACGCGGTAGTTGTCCGCCGCGAGGAAATACGCACAGCTCAGGCCGGCGGGGCCGGCACCGATCACGGCGATCTTCTTGTCGCTGTAGTCGTAGAGCTTTTTCGGAACGAAACGGGTGTCGCGGTCCAGCTCGCGGTCGGCGATGAACTTCTTAACCTCGTCGATAGCGACAGCGCGGTCGATGCAGCCGCGCGTGCACTCGTCCTCACACTTGCGGTTGCAGATGCGGCCGCAGACGGCGGGCAGCGGGTTTTCCTTCTTGATGAGCTCCAGCGCCTCCAGGTAGCGACCCTGGGCGGCGAGCTTCAGATAGCCCTGCACCGCGATGTGCGCGGGACATGCTGTCTTGCAGGGCGCGGTGCCCTCGGGCGCGATATACTCGCGGTTGGTGCGGTGCTCGGGGTTCCAGTGCTCCGGCGTCCACTCGATATCATCGGGGAGTTCCTTGTGCGCGTGGACGATGGGCGTCTTGGCGCAGAGTTTCTGACCCATCTGGATGGCGTTGTTGGCGCAGCGGTCTGTGCACTGGCCGCAGGCAACGCACTTCTCTTGGTCGATCTCCGCCACGTAGTTGCTGCGGGAGGTGGCGGGGGTGTTGTAATACTGTGTGACGCCGAGGGCCAGACAGCTCTCGGGCATGCAGTTGCAGATAGCGAAGGTCTCGCCCTGATGCAGGGTGGTGATCTGATGGACGCAGCCGCGCTCGTCGCAGAGCTTCACCAGCGCCTTGGCCTCTTCCACGGTCACGGGACGGCCCTTGCCGGAGCGGTTGAACATATCGCCCACATGGCCCATGAAGATGCACAGCCCCTCGTCAAGGTCTCCGCTGCCCTCGCCCATCATGCGGCGGACACGGCGACACTGGCAGGGCGTGACACTCAGGTGGCCCTCGTTGTCCTCAATGTACTTGCTGCATTTCTCATTGTCGATTGCGACCGCGTCGGCCGGGATAGCGCTCTCCACGGGGATGACGCGCATGATGCCGGCTCCCATGGGTGTGTTCGGTGCATGCTCGATCTGGCTGGTGGTGGCGTGCTGGTGGAAGGCATACGCGATCTCGGGATGCGCAATGCAGAATTTCTCATTGATAAGCAGGAATTCAAAGATGCCGGGGGTGTAGGGCGGCAACAGATAGATCTCCAGCCCCACTTTCGGCACGACGACCTGGACGACCAGGCCGATGTCATAGAGCTCGTGCAGGATCGCCTTGGTCCGCTCCATGCTCATCTTCGCCTTGCGCGCGATCACGGGAATAAAGGCCGGCTTCATATCGGTCAGAGCCAGCATGACGGTGATCTGCTCGTCGGTGATCCACTTCTCAAAGACCTTATACTCCGCGCAATCCGGCGTGATTTTATAATGCCCGCCGTTGATCTTCTCGCATAGTCTGATCAGATTCTCTCGGACTTCCAAAAAACTCCCTCCTCGTTTATCGATCCCTTTACGCCGTTTTTGACGACGTTTTGATCTAACTTTCAGTTTAGCGATTCTGCGGTCAAATGTCAATGAAATCCTGCCAAATTAGACAAAAGCGGAGAAGAATCATGGCGGGAAATACGACAACATGCCTTAAGTGTATAGAAAAAACGCGAATGTTTGACGGGACAAGAAAAGACCGGGACGCATACAGCGTCCCGGTCGGTTGAGTGTTTCGGCTCAGGGCTTCAGTTCGAGGTACAGAGCGCGATACTGCTTGGCGGAGTTGTCCCAGGAGACGTCCTTGTCCATGTCGCGCAGGACCATCGCGTCCCAGCTCTCGCGCTCGGTGAAGTACACGGTCTTCGCGCGGTTGACGGCGTCGAGCAGCAGGCCGGCCTCGTAGCGGTCGAAGGTGAAGCCGTTGCCCTCGCCGACATACTGGTTGTAGGGCTGCACGGTGTCCTTAAGGCCGCCGGTCTCGCGCACGACAGGGATCGTGCCGTAGCGCATGGCGATGAGCTGCGTCAGGCCGCAGGGCTCAAAGAGAGAGGGGACAAGCAGCGCGTCGGCGCCGGCGTAAATCGCGTGCGCCCGGCTCTCGTCGTACATGATATTGGAGCAGACACTGCCCTTGTACTCGTTCTCAAACCAGCGGAAGGCATCCTCATAGCGGGCGTCGCCGGTACCGAGGACGACGACCTGGGTGTTCCCGTCTATCAGGGCCGGCAGGATCGCGGTGATCAGGTCGAGGCCTTTCTGATCCGTCAGGCGGGAGATCAGACCGAGGACGAATTTGCCCTCATCCTGCTCGAGGCCGAGGCGCTCCTGCAGAGCCTTCTTGTTCACTTTCTTCTTTTCAAGCGCATCTTTGCGGCTGTAAGAGGCATCCAGCAGCTCATCCTTGCTGCTGTCCCAGAGCTCGACGTCGATGCCGTTGACGATGCCGCGCAGTTTGTAGCTGTGATGGCGCAGGTGCGCATCCAGGTTCTCCCCATAGAAGGGAGTCTGGATCTCGCCGGCGTAGGTGTTGCTCACAGTCGTGATCATGTCGGCGTAGGCGAGGCCTGCCTTGAGCATGTTCGCATCCTGATAGCCCTGCTTGAACACGTCGATATTGAAGACGTAGTCGGGCAGCCCGGTCCAGTACTGAATCGTCGGGATGTTGTAGATGCCCTGGAAGCGCAGGTTGTGAATGGTCAGCATCGTCTTGGCACTGCCGACCGGCGTCCCGGCGAAGAGCGTGCGCAGATACACCGGCACAAGCGCCGCCTGCCAGTCATGGCAGTGAATCACATCGGGGATCCAGTTCATGTAGTTGAGCGCCGCGAGCGCAGCCTTGGCGAAGAAGCAGTACTTGGGGATGTCATCCACCAGACTGATATAGGGATTGCCGGCGCTGAAGAATTCCTCGTTGTCGATGAAATCATAGACCACGCCGTCCCAGACGTACTCCATGATGCCGACATAGAAGGAGCGGCCGTCGGCGCAGAGATCCATATAGAACTCTCCGCGGTAGACCATCTTCTCCTGATACTTCCAGGGGATGCATTTATAGCGGGGGAGGATGACCTTCACATCGCAGTTCTGCTTGGTGAGCGCACGGGGCAGAGCGTACATGACGTCGCCCAGACCACCGGTCTTCACGAAGGGATAGCACTCCGAGCCGATGAAGGCGACGCTCCGGCGGGGCTGGGGAAGATCGCCGTCGACGGGAGCAACTTCGATCTCAACGGGGGCCTCAACAGGTTCCGCCGGGGCGGCAGGGGCCTCAACGGGCGCGGCGGGAACCTCGACAGGAGTCGTCTCCTTTACGGGAGCGCTCTCCTCAACAGGGGCGGAGACAACAGTTTCTTCCTTCTTCGCGGCTTTCTTGGGTGTGCTCTTCCGGGTGGCTGCCTTCTTGACAGGCTCCTCCACCGGCTTCTCCACTGGGGAGGTCTTCTTCGCCGCCGGCTTGCGGACAGGCTTTTCGGCGGTCTTGACCGCAGTCTTGTCGGCGGCCGGCTTCTTCGCGGCCGGAGCTTTCTTTGCGGCCTTCTCGACGGGAGCGGCCGGCTTCTCTATATCAGCGATCTCAGCTTTTTCGTTTGCTTTTTTCTTGGTAGGCATAGGTTTCTCCTCTTATTCAAAGATCTCGCCTGCTGCCCGGAATCGGGCGGCGGCGTGAAACAGGTCCCGCGCGGAGCAGTCTGCAGGGACCCACGCTCATACATTATAGTCAACACGGCGGGAATGTCAATAGTTCCCAGCTTTGCAGTCCCAGATATTGTAGTTCTGCCCAGCCGACGCCAGAATGGAACCGACATACAGCGAGGTGAGATCCCCCGGCTCCAGCCAGAGCGCGGCGAGAGAGCCGTCCGGGTCTAGCGCGTCGACATTCCGCAGATCGCCGGAGAAGTAGGCGAGGTTCAGCGCCTGTAAATAAGCGGCCATGTCCGGCCAACGGACGGGATCCGCCGTGGGCGGCATGAGCGCCGTACCGCTGAAATGTGCGGTCATATAGGCTGCGGCCTCGGCAGCAAACTGGGGATGCCCCGGAATCTCCACGCGCCGCGTCTCATACCGGATCGCATCCTCCGTCTCGCACACATGGGCGAACTGGCAGGGGTAGGAGCAGAGCGCGGAGGTGGCAATCTCCGTGAGAGCGTCGGCGGTGACGATATGCTGGATATGCAGGTGTCCGCTCAGATAGAACGGCACGTCGTTTTCGCGAAAGAGTGCAGCAAGGCGATCGGCGTTGGCAATCACATAGCCTCCGCGGAAGATCGAATGCGGAAAGAGATTCTGGTGCCCGGCGGTAAGCACATGCACGCCAGCCTCCCGCGCCTCCCGCAGCTGCTCCCCGACCCAGCGCAGATCGCTCTCCGAGATGCCGCAGAAATCGTGCTCCGTATTCAGATCCAGCATCAGCACGCGTGTGGAGGCGTTCAGCGGATAGACATAGCTGCAGGAATCCGGCGCCAGGGAAAGCGCCTCGTTCAGCCCAAAGTCTGCATAGAGCGAGGCAAAGCTCGCGGTCGTGGCCGAGGGGACCCGGGTGAAGGCGTCGCCGCGGTAGCGCGCGGCGTTGAGGTTGTAGACATCGTGGTTGCCGGTCGTGACCAGCACGGGAATACCGGCCGCCTCAACGGCGCAGAGCTTTTGGATCAGCGCTTCGTGACTGATGACGGCGCCGTTGAAGGTCAGATCGCCGGTGAGGAGCAGGGCCTCCGGCTTTGCCTCCATCACAGCTTGGAAAAAGCTGTCGGTGATTTCCTCAATACAGGGCATGTACTTGCTGTCACCGTTTTCAAGTACGCGTTGATAATAGGCACCGCCGTCGGTGAGGGAGGGCGCAATATAGTGCAGGTCGCTCGCGACGATCACGTCATAATCCGCTTGCGCCTTCGCCTCACCGAAAAGCGGAAGCAGACAGAGCGTGCACAGCAGAAGCCGCAGAAGACGTTTCACGGGCGATCCTCCTTTGAATACGAAAAAAAGAAAAGGAGCTGTGGCGGAACACAGCCCCTTTATCGGATTGCTCACTCGCTCAGCAGGCACTCGCCGGTCATGGCGGCGGGCTGCTCCAGACCCATAACGTGCAGGATCGTGGGAGCGATATCGGCCAGACGGCCGGGCTTGAGAGAGGCACCCTTCATGGTGACGCAGAAGGGGACCGGGTTCGTGGTGTGCGCGGTGTTGACCTTACCGCTCTCGTCGTACATGCAGTCGGCATTGCCGTGGTCGGCGGTGACGAGCAGTACGACATCCGGGTGCTTCTCCACCTCAGCGACGATGCGGCCCATGCAGGCGTCCACAGTCTCAACGGCGGTGACAGCCGCGTCCATGACGCCGGTGTGACCGACCATGTCGCAGTTGGCAAAGTTGCAGACGATCAGCGCATATTCCTCGGAAGCGATGGCCTCGACCACCTTGTCGCAGACCTTCTCGGCGCTCATCTGCGGGATGAGGTCATAGGTCGGGAACTCCTTCGGGGAGGGCACCAGGCAGCGATCCTCACCCTCGCACTGCTTCTCAACGCCGCCGTTGAAGAAGAAAGTGACGTGGGCGTATTTCTCGGTCTCCGCCACGCGGAACTGCTTGAGCCCCTTCGCGCTGATGAGATCGCCAAGGGTGTCCTCGATGACCTCGGGCGGATAGGCGATGGGCAGCGTCAGCGCCTCATCGTACTGCGCGGTGCAGACATAGGAGAGGGGATAGACGGTCTTTTTGCGCTCGAAGCCGTCGAAGCCGGGCAGGTTCAGCGCCCAGGTCATCTCGCGGGCGCGATCGGGGCGGAAGTTCATGAAAATCACGCTGTCGCCCTCGTTGATGACGCCTTCGGGGCAGACCACGGTGGGCTTGACAAATTCGTCCGTCACGTCCTCGGCATAGCTCTGCTCGATGGCGTGAACGGCGTCGGGATCCTGCACGCCCTCACCACAGACGATGGCGTTGTAGCCGGCCTCGACACGGTCCCAGCGCTTATCGCGGTCCATGCCCCAGAAGCGTCCCTGCAGGGTCGCGATCTTCGCGTTGCCAAGCTCTTCGCACTTCTGCTGCAGCTTGGCCATGAAGCCGGCGCCGCTGCGGGGCGGCACGTCGCGCCCGTCCAGGAAGCAATGGACATAGACCTTCTCGAGGCCGCGGGCCTTGGCCATGTCGAGGATAGCGAAGATGTGGTTGAGATGGCTGTGCACGCCGCCGGTGGAGAGCAGGCCCAGGATGTGCAGGGCTTTGCCGTTCTGCTGCGCGTCGTCCATGGCCTTGATGTAGACCGGGTTCTGGAAGAACTTGCCGTTCTGGATCTCCTGCGTGATCTTGGGCAGGATCTGGAACACGACGCGGCCGGCGCCGATGTTGGTGTGGCCGACCTCGGAATTGCCCATCTGCCCCTCAGGCAGACCGACGTCGAGACCGGAGGCCTGCAGCTGGGTGCAGGGATAGGAGGAAAAGAGCTTATCCAGATTCGGCTTTTTGGCCTGCGCGATGGCGTTGCCAGAAGTAGGCGCGGCGATGCCGAAGCCATCCATGATGATAAAGACTGCTTTCTTCATAGTTTGTTATCCTTTTCAATCGGAGAATGGAGCGATTATGCATCGCTCCATTTCTTCCATATTATGGCGCTTATTCCTGCGTGGTAGCGGCAACGATGGTGGCAAAGTCGATGGGCTTCAGGGAAGCGCCGCCGATCAGACCGCCGTCGATATCGGGCTGCGCGAGCAGCTCGGCCGCGTTCTTGGCGTTCATGCTGCCGCCGTAGAGGATGCTGACAGCACGGGCGGGACGGGCGCCGTAGATCTTGCGGATGACGGCGCGGATCCCCTCGCAGACCTCCTGCGCCTGCTCGGCCGTGGCGGTCTTGCCGGTCCCGATGGCCCAGATGGGCTCGTAGGCGATGATGCAGTGGCGCAGCTGGGTGGCGTCGATACCGCTGAGGGCGGCCTTGACCTGGTAGGCGACATACTCCATGGTGAGGTCCATCTCACGCTGCTCCAGGCTCTCACCCACGCAGATGATGGGGACGATGCCCTTGGCGAGCAGGGCCTTGGCCTTGGCGTTGACGAGCATATCGTCCTCGCCGTGGTACTGACGGCGCTCGGAGTGACCGACGATGCAGTACTTGGCACCGATATCGGCCAGCTGGTCGGCGGAGATCTCACCGGTGTAAGCGCCCTTTTCGTACTTGGAGACGTCCTGGGCACCGGCGGCGACCTTGCACTCCTTGCCGGCCTTGATCATGGCGGGGACCATCACAGCGGGGGTGCAGAGCACGATGTCGCAGCTCTTGTTCTTGGGAAGGTTGGCTTTCAGCTCTTCCATGAAGGGCTTGATGGTGGAGGCGAGCTGGTTCATCTTCCAGTTGCCGGCGATAACGGTCTTGCGATATTTTCTGTTCATGTTTGCAAACTTCCTTCCTGATTATAAAGCCGAATTACGCGTCGAGCAGGCAGGCCACACCCGGCAGCTCCTTGCCTTCCAGGAACTCGAGGGAGGCGCCGCCGCCGGTGGAGATGTGGGTGATCTTGTCGGCGAAGCCGAGCTTCTCGACAGCGGAGGCGGAGTCGCCGCCGCCGACGATGGTGACAGCGCCGGATTCGGCCAGCGCCTTGGCCATGGCCTTGGTGCCAACGGCAAAGTTATCGAACTCGAACACGCCCATGGGTCCGTTCCACACGATGGTGCCGGCGCCCTTGACGGCCTCGGCAAAGAGCTCGCGGGTCTTGGGACCGATGTCCATGCCCATCATGTCGGCGGGGATGTCGCCCTCGACGAGCACGGGCTCGGCGTCAGCGGCGAACTCCTTGGCGCAGACGTTGTCGACGGGGAGCAGGAACTTCACGCCCTTGGCCTCGGCCTTGGCGATCATCTCCTTGGCATAGTCGAGACGGTCGGCCTCAAGCAGGGATTTGCCGATCTCATAGCCCTGGGCCTTCTTGAAGGTGTAGGCCATGCCGCCGCCGATGATGATGGTGTCGGCCTTCTCGAGGAGGTTGTTGATGACGTTGATTTTGTCGGAGACCTTGGCGCCGCCGAGGACAGCGACGAAGGGACGGGCAGGATTGTCGAGCGCCTTGCCCATGATGCTCAGCTCCTTCTGCACGAGCAGACCGGAGTAGGCGGGCAGGTAAGCGGCGACGCCGGCGGTGGAAGCGTGGGCGCGGTGCACGGTGCCGAACGCGTCGGACACGAAGACTTCGGCCATGTCGGCCAGTGCCTTGGCGAAAGCGGGATCGTTCTTGGTCTCGCCCTTGGCGAAGCGGAGGTTCTCAAGCAGCATGATCTGGCCGGGCTGCAGCGCGGCGGCCTTGGCCTGGGC
>JAUNNH010000038.1 GCA_030531505.1 Eubacteriales bacterium | reverse complement strand
CAGAAGGCCCGCAGCGGCGGCGGTGTCCGCATCGGCTTCGAAGGCGGCCAGATGCCTCTGGCTCGCCGCATCCCCAAGAGAGGCTTCAACAATATCTTTGCCAAGCCTCTGGACGGCGTGAACGTCGCGGTCCTCGACAAGTTTGAGGACGGTGCCGTGGTCGATACCCAGGCCCTCCTGGATGCCGGTGTCCTCTCCAAGGTCAAGTACGGCGTCAAGTTCCTCGGCAACGGCGAGGTCACCAAGAAGCTGACGGTTAAAGCTGCTGCCTTCTCCGAGTCCGCAAAACAGAAGATCGAGGCGGCTGGCGGAAAGGCAGAGGTGGTTTAAGTGCTTCAGACACTGCGTAACGCATGGAAGATCGAAGAGCTGCGTAAGAAGATCCTCTTCACGCTGGTCATCATCCTCCTCTACCGTCTCGGCAACGCCATCCCTGTTCCCTACGTCAACGTCCCCGCGCTGCAGTACTACTTCACGCAGCTGCAGAATACCGTTCTGGGTCTGTACAACGTGATGTCCGGCGGCGCCTTCTCCACCGCGACGATCTTTGCGCTGTCCATTCAGCCCTACATCAACGCCTCCATCATTATTCAGCTGCTCTGCATCGCCATCCCGGCTCTGGAGCGGCTGAGCAAAGAGGAGGGCGAGGAAGGCCGCAAGAAGATCGCCTCCATCACCCGTTATGCCACTGTCGGCATCGGCCTGCTGATGGGCTTTGCCTATTACATGCTGATGAAGAACAACGGCCTCCTCTCCCCTGAGGTCGCCACCAGCGGTGCCGGCGCGGTCGCTGTCGCGATCGTGGTCATTCTGACCTTCACTTCCGGCTCTGCGCTGATCATGTGGCTGGGCGAGCAGATCACCGAGCACGGCATCGGCAACGGCATCTCCATCATCCTGTTTGCGAGCATCGTGTCCCGTTTCCCCAACGACATCGTGACCTCAATCCGCAACATCATGAGCGGCGAGCTCAGCTGGTGGCTGGCTCTGCTGGTGCTGCTGATGCTCCTCGCGATCATCGTGCTCATCGTCTACGTGAACGATGCCGAGCGTCGTCTTCCGGTCCAGTACGCCAAGCGCGTCGTCGGCCGCAAGATGTACGGCGGGCAGAGCACCTTCCTCCCCATGAAGGTCAACATGTCCGGCGTCATGCCCATCATCTTCGCGCAGTCCATTGCCTCCCTGCCGGCGACCATCGCCGCGCTGGCCGGCTCCAAGTCCGACAGCTGGTTCATGAAGCTGTTTGACACCACCTCCATCGCCTACGCGATCATCTATTTCCTGCTGATCCTCTTCTTCGCCTACTTCTACAGCACCATCCAGTTCAACCCCATCGAAGTGGCGAACAACCTGAAGAAGAACGGCGGTTATATCCCCGGCTTCCGTCCGGGCAAGCCCACCAGCGAGTTTATCCAGAAGGTCCTGAACAAGATCACCCTGTTCGGTGCCATCTATCTGGGCATCATTGCCTGCGTGCCCATTCTGGTCGCACACTTCAGCAATGCCAAGGCCCTGACCGGTATCTCCCTGGGCGGCACCTCCATCATCATCGCTGTCGGCGTTGCGCTTGAAACCGTCCGTGCCCTCGAGGCGCAGATGATGATGCGCAACTATAAGGGCTTCCTGTCCTGAGACAGCGGAGGAGGAGACTATGAGGCTCGTTCTGTTAGGCGCCCCCGGCGCCGGAAAAGGCACTCAGGCGGAGATCCTCTCCAAACTGATGGAGATCCCCACCATCTCCACAGGCAACATCCTGCGGGCGGCCATGAAAAATGGCACGCCCGTGGGCCTCGCCGCCAAGTCTTATGTCGAGGCCGGCAAGCTCGTCCCGGATGAGGTCATCATCGGCATTATCCAGGAGCGTCTGGCTGAGCCCGACTGCGCCAACGGGTACATCCTGGACGGCGTCCCCCGCACCATTCCTCAGGCTGAGGCCATGGAGAAGATGGGCGTCGCGGTGGACTGCGCGCTCTCCATCGAGGTGGAGGACCAGGTGATCGTCGACCGCATGTCCGGCCGCCGTACCTGCAAGGATTGCAGCACGACCTTCCACATCGTCTCGAACCCCCCGAAAGTCGAGGGGATCTGCGACAACTGCGGGGGCGAGCTCACGATCCGCAAGGACGACGCGCCTGAGACGGTCAAGGCCCGTCTGGCCACCTATCACCGCGAGACTGAGCCGCTCAAGGCCTTCTACGCCGAGCGCGGCAAACTCAAGTCGGTGGACAATCAGCCCGGCGTGGAAGCCACGACGGCTGTGATCCGTGAGGCACTGGGTATTTAAGATGTCCGAGACCATCACGATCAAATCCCCCGGCGAAATCGAGATCATGCGTCAGGCCTGCAAGATTGCGGCCGGTGCGCGTTCGATGGGTCGTCAGGCCGTCCGGGACGGCATGACAACAAAGCAGATCAACAAAGCCGTGCATGAATTCATTGTCAAAAGCGGCGCGAAGCCCAGCTGCCTCGGCTACGAGGGCTTTCCGGCTGCAGCCTGCGTCTCCGTGAACGATGAGGTCATCCATGGCATCCCCGGCAAACGGATCGTCCAAAACGGCGATATCGTCTGCATCGATCTCTGCGCCACCTACAAGGGCTTTGTAGGCGACTGCGCCGGGACCTACCCGGTGGGCGAGGTGAGCGAGGAAGCGAAAAAGCTGATCGAGGTCACCCGCCAGGCCTTCTTTGAAGGGCTGCAGTACGCGAAGCCCGGATATCGCGTATTCGATATCGGCGGCGCCGTACAGGACTATGTGGAATCACACGGCTTTTCCGTCCTGCGTGATTACGTGGGCCACGGGATCGGCCGCGGGATGCATGAAGCGCCCGAGGTCCCCAACTACCGGCCGGAACGGCACATGTTCCATTCGAATCCGCGCCTGGTCAAGGGCATGACCATCTGCATCGAGCCGATGGTCACCGCCGGCGACTGGCACGTGGACGTGAAGCGGGACGGCTGGACGGTCGTTACAGTGGATCATTCACTCGGCGCCCACTATGAGAACACCATTCTGATCACCGACGGGGAACCCGAGATCCTGACCATGGCCGAGGATCTCTGACACAGACTTTGGAGGAATACTGTTTTGGCAAAAGACGACGTTATCGAACTCGAGGGCACCGTAGTCGAGGCCCTTCCCAACACCATGTTTCAGGTGGATATTGGCGGCGGCCATATCATCCTGGCGCATATTTCCGGCAAGCTGCGGATGAACTTCATCCGTATCCTGCCCGGTGACAAGGTCACGGTCCAGATGTCTCCCTACGACGTCACCCGCGGCAGAATCACCTGGAGAAGCAAATGAGCGGTGCGCTCGCCGCACCGGCCCCGCCTGCCGTCCCTCCCAGGAGAGACGAACTGATTTGGAGGTAAAAAAATGAAAGTCAGACCTTCCGTGAAGCCCATGTGCGAGAAGTGCAAGATCATCAAGCGCAAGGGTAAAGTCATGGTCATTTGCGAGAACCCGAAGCATAAGCAGCGTCAGGGCTGATCGCACACCACTTTATCGACAAAGCGTAATCGCTTGTCCCAATATTCAATTCCCGCATGGATCAGGGGCTCCCTCCGGCGGGATTAAGCCCCCGTATCCGCTGAATGCGGAAAAAAATCGAAAGGATGTATTATTATGGCACGTATAGCCGGCGTTGACCTGCCCAAGGACAAGAGAATCGAAATCGGTCTCACTTATGTCTATGGTATCGGCAGAACCAGCGCGAAGAAGATCCTGGAGCAGACCGGGATCAACCCCGATACCAGAGTGAAAGACCTCACTGATGAGGAAGAATCCAAGCTGCGTGAGTGCATCGACCACGGCTACATCGTCGAGGGCGACCTGCGCCGTCAGACCGCACTGGATATCAAGCGCCTGACCGAGATCGGTTGCTATCGCGGCCAGCGGCATCGCCGCGGCCTGCCCGTGCGCGGCCAGCGCAGCAAGACCAACGCGCGTACCCGCAAGGGCCCGAAACGCACCATCGCGAATAAGAAGAAGTAAGGAGGGATATGAAACATGGCAGCTGCTAATGCTAAGAAGAAAGTCAGAACTCGCCGCAGAGAGCGCAAGAACATTGAAAAGGGCCAGGTTCATATCAGCTCTTCCTTCAATAACACCATGGTGACCATCACCGACACCCAGGGCAACGCGATCTCCTGGGCCTCCGCCGGTGGCCTCGGTTTCCGTGGCAGCAAGAAGTCCACTCCCTTTGCCGCTCAGACCGCCGCTGAGACTGCCGCGAAGGCGGCCATGGAGCACGGCCTGAAGACCGTCGA
>JAUNNH010000024.1 GCA_030531505.1 Eubacteriales bacterium | reverse complement strand
TGCGGCGGGAGACGGTGCGCGGATCCATCAGATCGTGCTCGACCCAGATCAGGTCATAGCCGCGCTGACGGCCCTGCTCGTCCAGAATGCCCTGCACGGTCGCCATGTTCTTGCAGGCCACGTTCTGATACATGATGATCAGCGGCGCGTTCCAGGCCTCGACCTGACGCCAGCACTCGTCGACGACGTTCTGATAGCCGCCGTTGGTATGACGGCGCATGACCATGCGCTCGTACAGACGAGCGAGGTCGCGCAGCGCCTCTTCCTTGTCCTCGGTCTCGAGGTGCTTGGTGAAGTTCAGAGACTCCATCTCGACCAGGACGTTGATGCCCCAGCAGTTGGCAAGCCAGTTGGAGAAGTTGGCATAGTAGTGAGCCGGGCAGGACCACACGATCGCACGGTACTTCATCTTGCGCGCGGGCCAGGCAGTCTCGCGGTTCTCGTAAGCCTTCATGAGCATCTTGTTGACCTTCTGCATGGAGGGGAGGACACGCGGGTCAATGCCGCCGTCCATCTCGTAGTTCCACTTGCGGAAGAGCTCATAGCTCGGTCCGATGAACTGCGGATAAGCGGACTTGTTGATCTCCCACTTCTGCAGCTCGAGGTCGGTCTCCTGGTTGAAGCGCTTCATGCAGTTGAAGTAGTGCTCCCAGTTCCACTTGGCACCGGTCGTGTCCTCGATGGCCTTGATGCAGGCCTTGATATCGTCCGCGCCCATCTGCACGGTCTCCTCATCCATGTAGCGGACGGGGAAACAGAGATGGAACACCGGGGTATTCGGGAAGCGGCGGGCAAAGTAGGACGAAGCCATGGTGGAGCCGTCGCAGGGCATGGAGCTGGAGATGAAGAGCGAGCCCATGTCGGGCAGCGCGTTGATGACCAGCGCGCCGCACTCGGAGGAGGGCACCGGGCAGGTATCGGAGGGCAGGCCGTAGCTCTCGACCGCATCGATGTAGGGGATGCAGACGAGCTGGTCGATCTCGGATACCAGGAACATCGGCAGCAGCTGATGCGGGATGCTGAGCAGATCGGGGAAGCCGGCGGCGATCTGACCCATGGTCATCTCGTCGAAGGTGAAGAGCATCTTGTTGAGCTCGTCACTGTTGCCGTTCTTGCGGTCGGCCTTGGAGAGGAAGACCAGGTTCTCCGCCACATAGCGGAAGATCTGATAGGTCACCTCGTGGCTCATGCGCAGGTTCGAGCCGCGCAGGCCGAGGATGTTCTTATCCATGAAGCCGTGGCAGCAGAAATAGGAGATCATCCAGCGATACCACAGCGCGCTGTTCATAGCGGGGATCAGGTCCTTGGAGAAGGTCATGAGCAGCATGCCCCACATGCGCGCCCATTCCCAGAAATCGTAGGCGGTATCCTTGACGCCGCGCCACTCACGGCGGACAGTCGCCATGGCGCCCTTGCGGTAGAGACGGCCGAGGCTGCGCTCGCCGTTGACGATGCGGTCGATCTTCTCATCCTTCGGGAGGGCCATGAAGTCCTTATACTCGCCCTTGATGCGCTCGCCGTCGGCCTTCAGGACATTCAGCGTGTCCTGGCCGAACTGCTTCCAGTCGGTCTCCTTGAGCATATCGCCGAAGATGCCGAGGACTTCCTTCAGGTTCTCGCCCTGCTTCTTCCAGTCGATATTGTCTTTCGCTTTCCAGAATTTAGGGTTGGGGAATTGAACTTTCGCCATTACTGTCTACCCTCCTCTTTGTGGATACGTTTGATCTCCAGCGACTCGACGAAGGCCTGCACGCGGGTCCGGAGCTGACCGGAGTTGCCGTTGTTGTACAGACGGTCGATGGACAGGACGGGCCAGCCATATTCGTCGTGCATGATGTGGCTCACAAGCGCACGCTCGAAGCCCCAGTAATCGCAGTACTTCATCTGCTCGTAGATGATGCCCTCCGCCTTGAACTCCTTGGCAAGGCGGTCGGACGTCTCGCGGCGCTGGAGCACCTTCTCGTCGGAGATGTAGCGGGCGCACTCGGAAACCTCCATATAATGGCGGCAGATCTGCGTCAGCACATCCTCCTCGTCGTTGAGCTCGATCACCTCGCGGCCCGGCTTGGAGCCGAAGCAGAAGCGGTCGGACACGACCAGCGCTCCCACGCTCTCGATGAGCTTGGTGAGGTTCGGATCGTCGATCTCGCTGCCGACGATGGCGACGCGGGCGCGGAACGGAGACTTGACGTCGGGCTCACGGGTCTTGAGCTCCTCCAGCGTCTCGCGCAGATACGGCAGGATCAGGCCGGTGGGACATACGTAGCTGACCAGGTTGATGACATGGAATTCATAGCCGGTAACGACCGGGTTGTCCGCCTTGCGCATCTCGCCGATCTCGGTGATGATGGAGCACATTTCGTTGTGCTCGGCAACGGCCTTGCGCAGCGCGTCATCGGACGTGTCGACGCCGAAGACCTCGGTCAGACGGTCCAGCACGCGCACGCGCATCTGGCGGCGATAGCCCTCGATCGTATAGTCGGTGATCTTGAAGGGCATATCGGTATGCGTAACAAAGAAGTTGGGCTTGTCGTTCACATGCAGGATCTCAAAGTGCTCCATCGAACGGTTCATCATGGAGCATGCGTCCACGCCGATCAGTGCGTCGAGATACTGGTAGCCGCCCTCAATGGCGCGCTCGAGCAAGGCGCGCGCATACTCGCAGGTGTAGTTGGACATGTAATAGGTAGCGATATCGATTGAGCCGGTGTTGGGGGCGCGCAGTCTGGTCGAGAAGCAGTTGTCCACGTTGAGCAGCACTTCCGGGATATGGAAGCAGGTGTAACCCAGACAGATCTGGCCGTCGGCCTGAGCTTTCTGGATCAGCTCATTGTTGGCGTTCTCAAGCAGGCTCTCAAAGTAGATCAGATGCTTAAGATCTTTCAAATGTTACACACCTCTTTTAAAGAATTTCTATTTTCCGGAGTGCGTCCCTCACTCCCGAGAGCATGACGGAATCCGCGGGCAGTTCCAGCACGCTCCTGCCGCGAATGTCGTTGGCGGCAAAAGCGTCGTCCGCGGGGATGACCGCGAGCACCGGCACCGGGGACTCCATCAGGCCGACGAGCTCCGGATTCGTGACGCGGTTGATGATGGCGCCGACCTTCTCGTAAGAGATCAGTTCGTCCGCCACCTGCTTGATAGTGGTGATGACCTGGCCGCCCTTCTTGCTCTGATCGGTGATCAGCAGCAGGTGCGTGACCTTTTCCATGACGCGGCGCTGGATCTGCTCGATCCCCGCCTCGCCGTCGATGACAACGTAATCAAAGCTGTTGGAGAGAATGCCGATGACCTCCTTGAGGTAGGAGTTCACCTTGCAGTAGCAGCCGGAGCTCTCCGGCCGCCCGATGGCAAGAAAAGCGAAACCGGGCATCTCGACCAGCGCGTCGAAGATGCGGAAGCGCGCCTCGCTCAGAAGCTCCAGCGCCTCCCGGGTCTCCCCGTTCTCCACGCTGTCCACGATACTCTGCCGAATATCATCCAGCGTCAGCTTTACATCCACGCCAAGAGCAACGGACAGGCCAACCGCGGGATCCGCGTCGATCGCCAGGATCTTCTTGTCGGGATAGTTCTCGACGAGGAGCCGGACGATACACGCGCAGATCGACGTCTTGCCGACGCCGCCCTTGCCTGCGACCGTGATAATCTTGGCAGCTTTTTCCATAGTTTTCCCCCCTCTGAACGTCCTGTAGGCGCAGTACGCTATGTTATCGTCTGTATTTTAACACAGGGTTAAAAAATATGCAAGATGTACACTGAAAAAATGCAAAGGCGCTTCTTTTTGATGCAAAATGTAAAAAAAGACGCAGTTTTTCACTGCGTCTTTTCTCGTATATACATTCACTCCGCTACTGTCTTATACAGAGCTTTTCTATTTGTCCAAAAGCTTCCGAAGCGCGTCGCGCTCCTCCTCCTTCACGCCGATGTGCGTGAGGTAGGCATCCAGCAACCGGACAATATCCGGCCGGGTATGTGTCGAGTCGAGCGTGCTCACATAGTATTCCTCACAGCTGAGCGCCGCCTCGTAGACCCGCCCGCAGGTCTTGCCGCATTTCACGAACCCGGCTTCCCGGATCGCGCCTTTTCTCAGCATACTGTTGAGCAGGATATGCACCGAACTGTCCATCCAGCTCTTGTCTTCAGACAGCGTCAGAATCTCGCCGCGCGCGAGCGCACGTCCTTCTTTCCACAGCACGTCCATGATTTCGAGTTCATTTTTTGTCAAGTACATGAATCATCGTTCCTTTCGGGAGAGGGGGGGTGAGGCGGCGCAGCCTGTGTTTTGATTATGAATACAATTCACCATAGTACTATATTATAACAATTTTGCTTTATTTTATCACGTATCCCATTTCTTGGCAATAGGGCAAACTCACCCAATTTTTCCCGGGAACTCTTGTCATAATTACCAGTTTTTTACTATTATCCGAGACATCCCGCCAACACTCGCCTCTTGCATATTAGCGTATGATGGTGTAAAATGTGCACGAATACTGGAAAGGAGCCCGATCCATGAAGCTGACCAAGCAAACCACGATGGGCGAAATGCTCGAATACGATATGGGGATCGCCTACATCCTGATGCAGTGCGGCATGCACTGTGTGGGTTGCCCCTCCTCCATCGGCGAGTCTCTCGAAGAGGCCTGCGCTGTGCACGGCCTGGACGCCGACGAGGTCATGGATGTGATCCGGGATTATCTGGAGAACAATCCGAAAGAGTAAACAAGCTCGTAAAAAGGGGATGCCGCCGGCATTCCTTTTTTGCTTTTCAGAAAAGGGGAAATGCATGAAGCTCTTATACGCCGAGGATGAGCCGGCCATGGCCGAGGCCGTGACCGATATCCTCCGCTATCACAAATACAGCGTCGACACCGTTTATGATGGACGGGATGCGCTCGACTACGCGCTGAGCGAGACCTATGACGGGATCATCCTCGACGTGATGATGCCGAAGCTCAGCGGGCTTGAGGTGCTGCAGCGTCTGCGGCAGGCGGGCTGCCGGACGCCAGTGCTGCTCCTGACCGCGAAGAGCGAGGTGGAGGACCGGATCGAGGGGCTCGATGCCGGAGCGGACGACTATCTGCCCAAGCCCTTCGCGATGGGGGAGCTGCTCGCCCGTGTACGTGCGATGCTGCGGCGGCGGGAGGAGTTCACACCGAACCGTCTCGTCTGCGGCGATCTGGAGCTCGACCAGCAGAATGCAACGCTGCGCTGCGGAGAGAAGGCCGTCGTGCTGCCAAAGCTGGAGTTCCAGCTGATGGAGCTGCTGATGCTCAACCAGGAGATCTGTCTCTCTACCGAGGATCTGCTGGTCAAAGTCTGGGGCTATGAGACCGAGGCGGATATCGGGGTTGTCTGGGTCTATCTCTCCTATCTGCGCAAGCGCCTCGCGGCGCTCGGCTCACAGGTGGAGATCAAGGCGCGGCGCGGCGTGGGCTATACCCTGGAGGCGCCGAAATGATACGGACGCTCCAAAAGAAATTCATCGTCACGGCGATGGTCGCCGTGACCGTG
Source organism: Eubacteriales bacterium (assembly GCA_030531505.1). Taxonomy (GTDB): domain Bacteria; phylum Bacillota; class Clostridia; order Oscillospirales; family Oscillospiraceae; genus Limivicinus. The sequence continues at coordinate 21,086 of JAUNNH010000024.1, read as the reverse complement.
CTGCTGTTGGTGCTGCTCGGCGCCATCAACGTTTTCAACTACCTCAGCTCCTCCCGCCAGAGCGATCAGCTCCTCGAGCAGCTCGCCGCGCTGGAGGGCTTCGGTCCGGCGCCGCAGGGGCGGCCGGAGGCCCCGGATGCCCCGGGGCGTATGGCGGACCACCGCGGGCTCTTTCTGCGCACGCCGGACGAGGACGACCGACGGACAGCGCTTGGCTTTTCCGTGCGCTTCAACGCCGCGGGCGAAGCCGAGAGCGTCGATCTCACGCGCATCGCCTCCCTCACGGAGGAGGAGGCCGTGTCCCTCGCGCAGGAGGCGCTTGCGGCCGGGCAGGGCAGCGGGCGGCTCGGTGAACGGAAATACCGTATTGTGGAACCCGCACCGGACTGTAAAACCGTAGTCTTCCTGGATGTAAGCAATCAGCGCTTCGAGCTGCTGCGTGTGGCGGCGCTCTCGGCGCTGCTGGGGCTGCTCGCCTGGGCCGCGATGCTTGTGCTTGTGGCAGCGCTCTCCCGCCGGGCGATCCGCCCGATCGCGGAGAACATTGAGCGACAGCGACAGTTCGTCACCGACGCCGGGCACGAACTCAAAACGCCGCTGGCCATCATCCTCGCCAATCTCGACGCCATGGAGCTCACGGGCCAGGAGAGCAAGTACAGCCGCAACATCCGCAGCCAGGCCGCGCGACTGAGCGGTCTGATGCAGAACCTCCTCACCCTCGCCCGCATCGACGAGAATGCCGCCCTGCCCGACGCCGCTCCCCTCTCCCTCTCGGAGCTCTGCCGCGAGAGCGCGGAGATGTTTCGCGCGCCGGCGGAGCTGCGGCAGATTCGCCTGTGTGCCGACATCGCGGAAGGCGTCACGGTAAGCGGGAGTCGGACCATGCTGCAGCAGCTGCTCTCCACGCTGCTCGACAACGCCGTGAAATACTGCCCCGAGGGCGGTGAGATCGGCTTACGGCTCCGGCAGGAGGATCGGACGATCCTGCGTGTCTCCAACACCGTCGGCCAGGAGCGTCCCGATCTCACGCGGCTCTTCGACCGCTTCTACCGCTCCGACAGTTCACGCAATCAACAGGGCGGCTTCGGCATCGGACTCTCCGCGGCCCAGGCCATCGTCCGGCAGCACAAGGGTGAGATCGGCGCGCACTACGAGGACGATACGATCGTGTTCACGGTAAAACTGTGACGACAGAAAATCGAAAGCGGCCTCCCGTATGGGAGGCCGCTTTCGGTTTTGATCGTTTACTTTTTCAGCATATGCTTGGCGAAGTAGTCCTTCGTGAGCTTCGCGACCACGCCGGAGAGCATCAGCAGCGCGATCAGGTTCGGGATCGCCATGAGGCCGTTGAGCGTGTCCGCGATGTCCCACATCAGCGTGCCGGAGCCGACCGCGCCTACGACGCAGACGAGTGCGAAGATGATCTTGTAGAGCAGCACGACTACTGTGTTGTTGTTCGTCAGATAGCCCCAGCAGTTCTCGCCGTAATAGGCCCAGGAGAGGATCGTGGAGAGGGCGAAGAACAGGAGGCTCAGCTCAATAATCTTGCCGCCGAGGGTGCCTGGCAGGATCGTGTTGAAAGCCGCTGCGGCCGCCGCGCCCTTCGAGGTGAAGGCGGCGAGCCCGCCCTCCGCGTTCAGGATGCCGGAGAGCAGCACCGCAAAGGCGGTGATGGAGCAGATGACGATGGTGTCGATGAAGACCTCGAACACACCCCAGATCGCCTGTTCGCAGGGCTCCTCCAAAGAGGAAGCGGCGTGGGCGATAGGCGCGGAGCCGAGGCCTGCCTCGTTGGAGAAGACGCCGCGGGCGAAGCCCTGTTTCATGGCCATCATGATGGTATAACCGAAGAGGCCGCCGCCGATGCTCTTGAAGGAGAAGGCGCCCGCGAAGATCTGGCCGAAGACCGCCGGGATCTGCGTGATGCGCAGGATGATGACGACAAGACCGGCCAGGATATAGAAAGCGGACATGAAGGGCACCAGGAGCGAGGTGACCTTGCCGATGCGCTTGATGCCGCCGAGTGTAACGAGCGCGACCACACCCGCGAGCAGGATGCCCGTGACCAGCGGCGACAGATGGAACAGATCGCTCAGCGCGCCGGCGATCTCGCTGCTCTGGGCGATATTGCCGATGCCGAAGGAGGCGAGGCCGCCCAGCAGGCAGAAGATGACCGCAAGCCATTTCCAGCTCTTGCCGATGCCGTTTTCGATATAGTACATGGGGCCGCCGTGATAGACGCCGTTTTCGTCTTTAACACGGTACTTCATGGCGAGCACGATCTCAGCGTACTTGGTGACCATGCCGAAGAAGGCCGCGACCCACATCCAGAACACAGCGCCCGCACCGCCGGTAAAGATCGCGCCGGTGACGCCCGCAATGTTGCCGGTGCCGACGGTGCCGGCCAGGGCGGTGGAGACCGCCTCGAAAGGCGAGATATTCGCGCCGTGATCCCGATCGCTCTTTTTCTCAAAGAGCGTACCGACCGTGTTCTTGAGGATACGGCCGAAGTGCGTAACCTGCAGCCATTTCACGCGGACTGTGAGATAAACGCCCGTTCCGACCAGAAGCAGCAGCATCAGCGGGCCCCAGGCAAAGCTGTTGACCGCGCCGTTTATCGCTTCGATTTTTGCGATCAGGTTTTCCATGTTCATCCTTCCCTTTCTTTGCGATGGTCTTTATCCTATGCGCCGTAGTAACAAAAAAGAGCTGTTCCGAGGAACAACTCTGAAACTGAAGCGCCGCCCTACGCTCATCCGCGTCGAGCCGACTGCTTCACCCTGTCCTTTTGCCTGAGAGATTCGGCCTCGCGACCTTGCACCTTCGGCACCCGCCTGAGCGGGATTCTCCAGAGTTTCTCCGTTCCCAGTCTCTGTCCGATCCTGAGAACTTCCTCGGATATGAACTTTAATGTGTTAACACTATAGCACAGTGCACAAAAGAATGCAAGGGCTTTTTGTAGTTTTTCCCAAAAAGCCCTTGTCTTTTCAGAATAGTGTCTCCCGCACGCCGGGAAGCCCGCGGTAGTTCCCCAGCTTACAGAGCAGGTCCTCCTTGCGATGGCAGTCCGAAGAGAGGATCAGGCCCGCGCCGCGTGCCTGCAGTTCCTCCAGGATCCAGGGGGCCGGATAGGGCGTTCTCCGATAGCCGCGCGAGATAGCACCGGTGTTGATCTCAAAGAGGACGGGCTTGTCCGCGAGGGCGTCCAGCGCCCGCAGCGCCGCCGCGCGGTAGCGGGGATCGCCCGTGTCGAAGAGGCAGTCGTCCTCGTTATACTTGGTGATGAGGTCGAAATGCCCCACGATGCGGCAGTGCGTCCGCTCGTAGACTTGCGCGACCAGAGCGTAATAGTCCTCCGCAAAGGCGAGGATATCCCCGCCGTAAAAGTGCGCGACATGATCGAGGAAGCTCTCCCGGCTCTCGTCCACACTCAGATAACGTCCGTCCCGGAACACGAAGTGCACCGAGCCGATCACATAGTCATAGTCGTCGGTGGGCAGATCTCCGAAGATGTCCTGCTCGACGCCGAGCCAGATCCGGATCCGGTCGGCATACTTCTCCCGCAGGCGGCGTATCTCCGCCTTGTATTCCTCGGTCCCTTCAACGCTCATGCAGCAGTCGTCGAAGGGGATGTGTGAGTGGCCGGAGAAGCCGAGCTCCGGACAGCCGCGGCGGATCGCCTCCCGCACGATCTCCTCCGGGGCGTCCGCACCGTCGCAGAACGTGGAATGGGTGTGGTAATTGGAAAGATTCATGACTTGCTCCGCTTTCAATCGTCTATCGCGCAAGGCAGCCCGTGCATCCGGCGCATCGGGTGCCGGGCAGAGCCTCGCAGAGTTTTTCGCGCCGCAGCGCGAAAAAGAAATAAAAAAACGTTTTTCCCGGGGACATGTGCCTCGGGAAATACTCTTCTCAGCCTGCCAGTGTGCGAGCGTCTCACGCAAGCGAGTGCGCGCAGCAGGCTGCAAGCCCCTTCCCCTCTGCGGCAATATGCCGCAGAAGGGCGCATCATGTCATTTTTTCCTGTTTGACCTTGTGGTCGATCACGTGGCGGGAGGCCAGCTCCGCCTGTACCTCCTCCGGCGTGATCCCCTGCTGGGCCATCAGCACCAGCACATGGTAGCAGAGGTCCGCGATCTCATAGACTGTCTCGCGCCGGTCCTCGGCCTTGGCGGCGATGATGACCTCAGTGCACTCCTCCCCCACCTTCTTGAGGATCTTATCGAGTCCCTTGTCGAAGAGATAGCTGGTATAGGAGCCCTCCGGCCGGGTCGCCTTCCGCTCCTCCAGCAGATCAAAGAGCCCTCGCAGACTGAATTCACTGCGCTCCGCGCTCTGCCAGAGGGGGTAGGAAAAGCAGGAGTCGGTCCCCAGGTGGCAGGCCGGACCGTCTTTCTCCACCAGCACGAGCAGCGCGTCCCGGTCGCAATCGGCCGTGACGGAGACGATATGCTGGTAGTTCCCGCTGGTCTCACCCTTGAGCCAGAGCTCCTGCCGCGAACGGCTCCAGAAACAGGTCAGCCCTTTCTCCAGAGAAATCGCGAGGCTCTCGCGGTTCATATAGGCGAGGGTCAGCACCTTTTTGCTGACCGCATCCGCGACGATAGCGGGGATCAGCCCCTTCTCGTCGAATTTCAGTTCCTCGATGTCGATCATAGCGTCTGCCTCACATTAATGTTATGTAAACTTAGTTCCCGTTTCAGTTCCGGGATCGTAACCTCTCCGAAGTGGAAGATCGAGGCGGCGAGTCCCGCGTCGATCGTCGGGAGGGTCTGAAAGAGCTCTACGAAGTCCGCGATCCCGCCGGCGCCTCCCGAGGCGATGACCGGCACTCTCACCGCGTCCAGGACCGCGGCAAGCATCTCCAGATCGAAGCCGCGCTTCACGCCGTCGGTGTCGATGGAGTTGACCACGACCTCACCCGCGCCATTCGAGACGCAGCGCTTGATCCAGCCGATGGCCTCCATGCCGGTGTCCACCCGGCCGCCCTTGGCGAAGACGCGAAACTGCCCATCCACGCGCTTGACGTCGACCGAGAGCACGACACACTGGTCGCCGTACTTGCGGGCGGCCTCCCCGATCAGGGAGGGGTCCCGGATCGCGCCGGAGTTCACGCTCACCTTATCCGCACCGCATTTCAGCACGCGGTCAAAGTCCTCGATGCGGTTGATGCCGCCTCCCACGGTCAGCGGGATGAAGATGGTCTCAGCCACCTGCCGCAGGATGTCCGTGAAAAGAGCGCGGCCCTCAGCAGAGGCGGTGATATCGTAGAAGACGAGCTCGTCCGCGCCGCTGTCGGAGTAATAGCGCCCGAGCTCCACGGGCGAGGACACGTCGTGCAGGCCCGCGAAGTTGACCCCCTTGACCACCCGGCCGTCCTTCACGTCCAGGCAGGGGATGATGCGTTTGGTGATCATCGCGCCGCCTCCAATGCCTCCGGGAGCCGGATGGCCCCGGTGTAGTAAGCCTTGCCGACGATGGCACCATAGAGCCCCATGTCCCGCAGGGCGCGGATGTCCTCCAGGCTGCCGACGCCGCCGGATGCTGTTATGTCAACCGTATAGCGGTGGCTCAGCTCCCGGTACAGCTCCCGGTTCGTGCCGCGCATCGCACCGTCGCGCGAGATATCGGTGCAGATGAGGGTCTGTACACCGAGCGCCTGCATATGGTCCACGAAGGCGTCAAGCGTCCAGTCGGTCCGCTCAAGCCAGCCCTTGACCGCGATGCACCCGTCGCGCACGTCCGCACCGACGGCGATCTGCGCGCCGTAGGCCGCGACGGCCTCGCGCAGCAGCGCCTCGTCCCGCACGGCGGCGGTGCCGAGGATGACACGCTGAACGCCCGCAGCAAGATAGGTCTCGATCGTCTCACGGCTGCGCACACCGCCGCCCACCTCGACGAAAAGCCCGGTCTCGGCGGTGATGCGGCGGACGATCTCCAGATTCGGGGTACCGCCGTAGCGCGCGCCTTCGAGATCGACAAGATGCAGGTACCGCGCACCCTGCGCCTCCATGTCCCGGGCGACGGAGACGGGGTCCTCGCTGTAGACGGTCATCTGCGCGTAGTCGCCTTTATAGAGCCGAACGGCTTTTTTATCCACCAGATCGATGGCCGGAAACAGCTTCATAGACTCTCCTCACAAAAGGCCCGCAGGATCCGCAGGCCCACATCGCCGCTTTTCTCGGGATGGAACTGGCAGCCCATCACGTTCCCCTTCTGCACCACGGCCGTGAGCTCCCGCCCATATTCCGCCGTGGCGATGAGGCTGTCCGCACAGTCCTCCGCATAAAAGGAGTGGACGAAATAGACGCACTCGCCCTCCCGAACCCGCCGCAGCAGCGGCGAGGGCTTCACGATATGCAGGGCGTTCCAGCCGATGTGCGGGATCTTGAGCTGGGGTGGGAGCCGCCCCTCCATGCCGACGACGCGTCCGTGCAGCAATCCCAGGCCCGCGTGTTCGCCGTACTCTTCGCTCTTTTCAAACAGCAGCTGCATCCCGAGGCAGATGCCGAGCAGGGGCTTGCCCCGCTCCGCCTCCTCGATCACGACGCGGTCGAGTCCACTCGCGCGCAGCTTTTCCGCCGCGTCCCCGAAGGCGCCGACGCCCGGCAGGATCAGCCGGTCCGCCGCGCGCAGCGTCGCCGCATCCGCGCTCACGCAGCTCTCCGCTCCCAGGAAGCGCAGCGAGGAGCGCAGGGAGAAGAGATTCCCCACGCCGTAGTCCACGACCGCGATCATCCCAGTACTCCCTTGGTGGAGGGCACGCGGTCCGCTTCGCGCTCATCGAGGCTCACCGCCTCGCGCAGGGCGCGCGCCACAGCCTTGAATGCTCCCTCGATGATGTGGTGGGCGTTCTTCCCGGCCATCTGCCGCAGGTGGAGCGTCACACCCGCCTCCCGCGTGAAGGCGATGAAGAACTCCTCCACGAGCTCGGTGTCAAAGCTTCCCACCTTTTCGGTCGGGATATCCAGCGCATAGTAGCATCCGCCGCGGCCGGAGATATCCGCGGAAGCGAGGATCAGCGCCTCATCCATGGGAAGGATGCGCTGTCCGTAGCGGCGGATTCCTCTCTTGTCGCCCAAGGCTTCACGGAAGGCCTGCCCGAGGCAGATGCCGATATCCTCCACGCTGTGGTGGTCATCCACCCAGGTATCGCCCTCGCAGCGCACACTCAGCTCAAAGCCGCCGTGCCGGGCGAACAGGGTCAGCATATGGTCGAGGAAGCCGACGCCGCTCCGGATCTCGCCGCCGCCCTTCCCGTCCAGGTCCAGGGAGAGCGAGATCTTCGTCTCGGCGGTCTCCCGCCGGATCTCCGCCTGTCTCATGCCATGACCTCCTTTATCACGTCCTCCGTCTCCCGGAGGAAGATCTCCATCTGCTCGCGCGTGCCGATGGTCACGCGCACATAGTCCTCGATGCGCGACTTGGAAAAATGCCGCACCAGCACGCCGCGCTCCTTGAGCTTCCGGTAGAGCGTCTCCCCGGGGAGGCCCGGCCGGCGCGCAAACACGAAATTGGCACTCGACTCGGGCAACTCAAAGCCCAGGGCGCGCAGGCCGTCCGTCGTAAAGCGACGGTTCTCCCGGATGGTGAGGGCGTTCGCGCGGTTATACTCATCCGCTGCGAGGGAGGCGATCCCGGCCGCGGCCGTCATGCGGTTGACATTATAGGGGTTGGTAGAATACTTGATGGTGTTGAGATCCCGAATCAACGCCTCGCTCCCGATGGCAAAGCCCAGACGTGCTCCGGCAAGGGAGCGGGACTTGGAGAAGGTCTGGGCGATGAGGAGATTGTCGTAGTGCGCGAGCAGCGGCACCGCGCTCTCCGCGCCGAAGTCGACGTAAGCCTCATCGATCAGCACCACAACATCTCTGTTCGCTGCAACGATCGCCTCCACCTCGTCCCGGCGCAGCGCGATGCCGGTTGGCGCGTTGGGATTTGCGATCACAATCATCCTGTGCAGCCCAAAATAGTCCTCCGGCGCAAGGCGCAGATCTTCGCGCAGCGGGATCTCGGTATAAGGGATGTGGTTGAGCGCGGCGAAGACCGGGTAGAAGCCATAGCTGATGTCTGGAAAAGCGAGCTTCTTTCCGAATGCCATGAAGGCGAAGTTCAGCGCCTCGTCCGACCCGTTCACGGCCAGCACCTGCGAGGCGTCAAGCCCGAGGCTCGCGGCAAAGGCCTCGCTCACGGCGCGGCTCTCCGGGTCGGAATAGAGGCGGCAGTTCGCGCTCTCGCGCGCCGCGGCTTCCACCACACCCGGGGCGGGCGGGAAAGGCGACTCATTGGTGTTGAGCTTCACATACTGCCGGTTCTGCGGCTGCTCGCCGGGGGTATAGGGAACGAGGGAGGCGTAGCGATCGGTAAAAAAGCGGCTCATGAGCATCCCTCCTCAGATCGTTTCGTCAAAGCGCACGCGGGCGCTGCGGGCATGCCCCTCCAGACCCTCCGCGCGGGCGAAGAGCGCGATCTTTTCGCTGACCGCCTCCAGCGCCTCGCGGCTGTAATAGCTGAACTGGGACTTCTTCATGAAGTCGTCCACGCCCAGGGGTGAGGCGAACTTCGCGATGCCGCCGGTCGGCAGCGTGTGGTTCGGCCCGGCGAGATAGTCCCCCAGCGCCTCCGGGGCGTTGTGCCCGAGGAAGATGGAGCCCGCGCTCTGAACCCGATCCAGCCAGGAGAAGGGCTCGCGCACACAGAGGCCGAAATGCTCCGGTGCGATCTCGTTGCCGATCTCAATGGCCTGCGCGATGCTCTGGGCGAGGATGATCCTGCCGTTGTGTTCGATGGAGGCGCGGGCGATCTCCTCGCGCGGGAGGAGTGGGAGCTGCCGTTCGATCTCGCGCTGCACGCCCTCGGCGAGGGCGAGGCAGTCGGTCACCAGAATGGCGGCGGAGTTTTTGTCGTGCTCGGCCTGGGCCAGCATGTCCGCCGCGAGAACGCGGGCGTCGGCGCTCTCATCCGCGACGAGCAGCACCTCGCTCGGTCCGGCGACCACGTCGATCGCGACGCGGCCGAAGACCTGCTTCTTGGCCTCCGCGACATAGGCGTTGCCGGGTCCGACGATCTTATAGACCGCGGGGATGCTCTCCGTCCCGTACGCCAGGGCCGCGATCGCCTGTGCGCCGCCGACCTTGAACACCCGGTCGATCCCGGCGACGCGGGCCGCGGCGAGGATGCCGGGGTCCACCCTGCCGTCCGGCGAGGGCGGGGTCACCATGATGAGTTCGGGGCAGCCCGCGATCTTCGCGGGGATCGCATCCATCAGTACGGTGGAGGGATAGGGAGCGGTGCCGTTTGGGACATAGAGCCCCACCTTCTCGATAGGCGTATACTTCATGCCGAGGACGACGCCCTCCCGCTCGGCCATGACGAAGCTTTCGCGCTTCTGTTTCTCATGATAGGCGCGGATGTTTGCCGCCGCCTCCTTCAGTACCGCGAGAAAGGCGGGCGACACGGAGGCGAGCGCCTCTTCAAATTCCGCCTCGCTCACCTCGAAGCGCTTAGGGCGCACGCCGTCAAAGCGCTCGGTATAGTCGCGCAGGGCCGCGTCGCCCCGGGCGATCACATCCGCAAGGATCGCCGCGACCGGCGCCTGCACATTGAAGGCGGTATCCCGCCGCGCCAGGATCGTTTCGTTCGGCACCTCGCCGTATCGGCATATCGGGATCATATCTGCACCATCCCTTTCAGATCGTCCGCGATCCGGTCGATCGCGGCGTGTTTGAAGCTGTAGGCGGCCTTGTTCGCGATCAGCCTCGCGCTGATCGGCACCACCTCCGCCACCACCGCGAGATCGTTCTCCCGCAGCGTGGCGCCGGTCTCGACGATATCCACGATCACATCGCTCAGCCCGAGGATCGGTGCGAGCTCGATGGAGCCGTTGAGATGGATGATGTCGATATCCCGGCTCTGCCCGGCATAATAGCGGCGGGCGATGTTCACGAATTTCGTCGCTACGCGCAGCGTCCGCTCCTCGTCGTCGTGAAAGCCCCGCGGCGCAGCCACGGCCATACGGCAGCGGCCGAGTCCGAGGTCGAGCAGCTCGTAGACGTCCGGCGCGTACTCAAGCAGAATGTCCCGCCCGGCGACGCCGAGGTCCGCCGCGCCGCGCTCGACATAGATCGCGACGTCCGAGGGCTTGACCCAGAAATAGCGGACGCCGGCGCGCTCGTTCTCGAACACGAGGCGCCGCCCCGGCTCATGGATGGCCGGGCAGTCGTATCCCGCGCGCTCGAACAGGGCGAGCACTTTCTCCCCCAGTCTTCCTTTCGGGAGGGCGATATTCAGCATCCCGCTCCCTCCTCTCCGCGCAGATCCAGCAGCTCACGGTAACGCAGCCGCGGTGGGATCGCGCGCTGCACGCTCACGGAGCGGCCGCTTTCGATGCAGCGGCGCGCCGCAGCCTGTGCCGCGGCGGCGGTGGTCGCCGGTCCGCAGAGGACGAGCACATCCACGTCAAAGCTGCGCTCTCCGGTGTCCAGCTCACCGAGCCGGTCCAGATAGAGCGCAAAGCCGATGCCGCGGCAGCGGCGGCCCATGCGGCGCATGAGCTCATCGTACTGCCCGCCGGCCAGCACGCTCTCGGCGGCGTCGGGCAGATAGCCCCGGAATACGACGCCGTTGTAGTAGCGTGTGCTGCTCACGAGCGAGAAATCAAAAACCAGCTTCTCCGCGTCTCCTTCCTGCGAGAGCATAGCATACAGTCCGCTCAGCTCCTCGAGGGCGCAGGCCGCGGCCCCGCCGCAGAGCGGGCGGAGGCGTTCGACGGCCTCGCCCAGCGGAGCATAGACCGCGGCGGCCTCACAGAGGACCTCCACCGCTGCCGGATCCAGATCCTGCTCCGCGGCGAGGCGGCGCAGGTCGTGACCGTTCTTTCCGGCGATACAGGCCGTCAGCGCCTGCCGGATCTCCCCTTCTGCGCCGGTCGCGTCCAGCAGGGCGGTAAGCAGCCCAAGATGGTTGAGCGCGAGGACATAATCCTCCCCCACCAGCGCGAGGCTCTGCCGCGCGAGGGAGACGACCTCCCCAATGTCGTAAGCGTCGAGATCGCCGATGCACTCAAGGCCGGTCTGCGTGATCTCCCGGAAGGGACCGCTGCTGGCCGAAGGGCGGTAGACACTCTCGTCGTAGCACAGGCGCTGCCGCACGCCGGGCAGATCCTCCCCCCGCCGGATGATGGAGAGCGTCACATCCGGCTTAAGAGCCATCAGGCGACCGTCCACGTCCGTAAAGGTGATGACGCGGTCGCTCGGCAGAAAGTCGAGGTTGCGGGCGTAAAGCTCGTAGGTCTCGAACTTGCTCATCTTGAAGGGGAGATAGCCGTAACGCCGATAGAGCGCGCGCAGAGCGAAGACCGCCCGCTCCTCCCGTTTCAGGAGCCGCTCATCCATCGTCCTTTTCCTCCTCCGCGAGCCGGTCCAGCACCAGGTCGTAACCGCCCGGCCCATAGTCCAGGCAGCGGCTGACGCGGCTGATCGTCGCCGTGGAGACGCCGGTCTCCTGGTTGATGACGGCATAGCTGGTCCTGGCGCGCAGCAGGCTTGCCACCTTCAGGCGCTGCGCCATGTCGGTGATCTCCTTGACCGTGCACACATCCTCCAGGAACAGCCGGCACTCCTCCTCCGTATTCAGAGACAGCAGGGCCCGAAACAGGGTCTGCGTGTCCTCGTTCTGCCACTTACTCATAGTCCGCCTCGCTTTACCACTTTATCATGGTGAATTATAGTACGTGTACGAGACGCTGTCAAGAGCTATTTTCGACGGACTGTCGCGCGTGGTGCAGTGTTTCTTTTTACAAAGTTTTTTCGGGCTCTGTTCAAATTTGTCTGTTTCTGTTATAATGCATAAAATATTTAAGTTTACTGCCGTTGTTCACACGGCCGAAGGGAGAAAGCAGGACGGATGAAGCTGCGCGCGCTGAAAGAAAAACTGCGGGAGGCTGCGGCCTCCGTGCTGCCGATCACGGTGATCGTGGCGTTGGTGTGCCTCGCCTTCGTCCCGGTCGGGAGCGGGCTTCTGCTGGCTTTCCTGCTCGGCTCTCTCCTGCTGATCGGCGGGATGGGGCTCTTCACACTCGGTGCGGACATGGCCATGTCCCGCATCGGGGGCAGCATCGGCTCGCAGCTCACCCGCTCGCGCCGGGTCGGGCTGATCGTCGTCGTGAGCCTGCTGCTCGGCACGGCCATCAGCCTGGCCGAACCGGACCTGCAGGTGCTGGCGACGAATGTCCCCACCATCGATAAGACCGTGCTGGTGCTGACGGTGTCGATCGGGGTAGGGCTCTTCCTGACGCTGAGCCTTCTGCGCATCCTCTTCGCCATCCCGCTCAGGCGCCTTCTGTTGATCTCCTATGCGCTGGTCTTTCTCGGTGCGGCCTTCACGGCGCCTGAGATGCTCTCCGTGGCCTTTGACGCCGGCGGCGTAACCACCGGACCCATGACCGTGCCCTTCATCATGGCGCTCGGTGTCGGCATCGCCTCCATCCGCAGCGACGAAAACGCCAAAGCCGACAGCTTCGGTCTGGTGGCGCTCTGCTCGGTCGGGCCGATCCTAGCCGTGATGCTGCTGAGCATTCTTTATCCCGCCGCTCCCGCCGCCGGAGAGAGCGCTGCGCTGCCGGATCTCACGCTCTCGACGGAGCTTGGCTGGCACTACCTCTCCTCCGTGCCACTCTATCTGGAAGAAGTCGCGGTGGCGCTGCTGCCGATTTTTGCCTTCTTTCTGCTATTCCAGCTCGTGTCTCTGCATCTGCGGCGACAGCCCTTTCTGAGCATCCTCTTCGGCGTGCTGCACACCTACATCGGGCTCGTGCTCTTCCTCACCGGGGTGAACGTGGGCTTCTCGCCCCTCGGTTCCGTTCTGGGTGCGGCCATCGCCGGGAGCGCGCAGCGCTGGCTGCTCGTTCCGCTTGCGATGCTGATGGGCTGGTTTATTATCAACGCCGAGCCCGCGGTGCATGTGCTCAACCGCCAGGTGGAGGATCTGAGCGCGGGCGCGATTTCTGCGCGCGCCATGGGTCTGAGTCTCTCGGTGGCCGTTGCGGCCGCAAACGGTCTTGCCATGCTGCGTGTGCTGACCGGCGCACCGGTTCTTCATTTTCTGATCCCCGGCTACGCGCTCGCACTGTCACTGAGCCTCGTGGTGCCGCCCACCTTTACGGCCATCGCCTTCGACTCCGGCGGCGTGGCCTCCGGCCCGCTGACCGCGACTTTCATGCTGCCCCTCGCCATGGGCGCCTGTGAGGCCATCGGCGGCAACGCCATGACCGACGCCTTCGGGCTGGTCGCCCTGGTGGCCATGATGCCGCTCATCACGGTGCAGCTCATGGGGCTGCTCGCCGTGGTCAAGGCAACACGCTCCCGGGCAGCGGCACCGGTCCCCGCCTACACCGATACGGATATCATCGAGCTCTGGGAGGTGGATTGAATGGAGCTGTACTACGTCATCACCGTCACCGATCGCCGCAAGGGTGCCTGGGTCTCCCGTCTCTATGAGACCACCGGCGCGCACATGACTCTGACCACACTCGCCCGCGGCACCGCCTCCGGTAAGTATCTGGAGCTCTATGGCCTCGAGTCCGCGGAGAAGGCTGTCACCTGCGGCGTGGCCGATGCAGCGCAGACCGCGCTGCTCTTCCGCCTCGCCCGCCACAGTCTGCAAATCGATATTCCGGGCAACGGGATCATGATGAGTATCCCGATCAAGAGCGTGGCCGGGGGGCGCACCCTGGCTTATCTGACCGAAAACACCAGCACAGGAGGGAAACCGAAGATGACATTCGAGCACGAGCTCATCATTGTAATCATGAACGAGGGCCACGCCGACCGCGTGATGGACGCGGCCCGCTCCGCCGGGGCCGGCGGCGGCACGGTGCTGCACGCCAAGGGCACCGCCGGCGGAAGCGCCCAGCGCTTCTTCGGCCTGAACATCGCCGATGAGAAGGACATGGTCTATATCGTCGCATACAGCGATGAGAAGGCCGCCATCATGCGCGCCATCAGCGAGCAGGCCGGCCCCGGGACCGAGGCGGGGGCGATCTGCTTCTCGCTGCCGATCTCCGCGGTCAGCGGTCTGCGCGAGCGAGAGACAGACCCGGTGCCGGAGACGCCGGTACCGTTGGATTCCTAAGCATACGAAAGCGGACCTCACAGGTCCGCTTTTTCCTCTTCCGCACCCCGCGCCCTTGCAATTGCAGGCGCGGGGTGTTATACTATATAAGGTAAAATGGATAAGTTTGTGACACAAAAAGTTGAGGTTTGGAAAAACATGAGCAAAGCGACCGAACAGTACGGCAACGACAGCATCTCCCAGCTCAAGGGCGCGGACCGCGTCCGCAAACGCCCCGGCGTCATTTTCGGCTCCGACGGGCTGGACGGCTGCGAGCATGCCGTATTTGAGATCCTCTCCAACTCTATCGACGAGGCGCGCGAGGGGCACGGCAGTCTGATCACCCTGAGTTATTATGAGGACGGCTCCATCGAGGTGGAGGACTTCGGGCGGGGCTGCCCGATGGACTGGAACCCTGTGGAGAAGCGCTTCAACTGGGAGCTCGTTTTCTGCGAGCTTTACGCCGGCGGCAAATACAAAAACGACGCCGGCGGCGACTATGAGTACTCTCTGGGCCTGAACGGCCTCGGCTCCTGCGCCACGCAGTATGCCTCGGAGTACATGGACGTGACGGTCTGGCGCGACGGGAACAAGTACAGCCTGCACTTCAAAAAGGGCAAGGTTGTCGGCAAGAAGGGTCAGGAGCTCACGATCGAGCCGAGCGACCGTAAAAAGACCGGCACCACGATCCGCTGGAAGCCGGACCTCGAGGTCTTTACGGACATCGCTATCCCCGAGGAGTATTTTGACGATATCCTCCACCGTCAGGCGGTCGTGAACGCTGGCGTCACCTTCCGGCTGCGGCTGCAGCGCGGCGGGCGCTTTGAGACGCGGGACTATCTCTATCCCAACGGTATCGTCGATTACGTCGCCGAGCTCGCCGGGGAGGGGCCGCTCACCGCGCCGTACTTCGTCTCCGCCGAGCGCAAGGGCCGTGACCGCGAGGACAAAAACGAATACAAAGTGAAGATCTCCGCCGCCTTCTGCTTCTCCAACAAAACCACCGCGCTGGAGTACTATCACAACTCTTCATGGCTGGAAAACGGCGGTGCGCCGGACAAGGCTGTGAGGAGCGCCTTTGTCTCTGCCATCGACGCCTACATCAAGCAGCTCGGAAAATATCAGAAGAACGAGACCGCAATCAAGTTTCAGGACGTGCAGGACTGTCTGGTGCTGGTGACCAACTGCTTCTCCACGCAGACCTCCTATGAGAATCAGACCAAGAAGGCTATCAACAACAAGTTCATTCAGACGGCGATGACGGAGTTCCTCAAGGCGCAGCTCGAGGTCTATTTCATCGAGAACAAGCCCGAGGCCGACCGCATCGCCGAACAGGTGCTCATCAACAAGCGCAGCCGCGAGACCGCCGAGAAGGCCCGCCTGGGCATGAAGAAAAAGCTCTCCGGCTCCATCGACATCGCCAATCGCGTCCAGAAATTCGTCGACTGCCGCAGCCGTGACCCGGAGAAGCGGGAGATCTACATCGTGGAGGGCGATTCCGCTCTCGGCGCCTGCAAGCTCTCGCGCGACGCGGAATTTCAGGGCATCATGCCGGTGCGCGGCAAGATCCTCAACTGCCTCAAGGCCGACTACGTGCGTATCTTCAAGAGCGACGTTATCACCGATCTCATGAAGGTGCTCGGCTGCGGGGTCGAGGTAAAGGACAAGCACACCAAGGATCTCTCGAATTTCGATCTCTCGAACCTCCGCTGGAACAAGATCATCATCTGCACCGACGCGGATGTGGACGGCTACCAGATCCGCACGCTCATTCTCACCATGCTCTACCGCCTCGTACCGACCCTGCTGCGCGAGGGCTACGTCTTCATCGCGGAGAGCCCGCTCTATGAGATCGGCAGCAAGGACAAGACCTGGTTCGCCTACTCCGAGCGGGAAAAGGCGGAGATCCTCGACAAGCTCAAGGGTTCCCGCGTCACCATCAGCCGCAGCAAGGGCCTCGGTGAGAACGACCCGGACATGATGTGGATGACCACCATGAACCCGGAGACCAGGCGTCTCATCAAGGTCATGCCCGAGGACGCCGCGCGCATGGCAGAGGTCTTCGACCTGCTGCTCGGCGACAACCTGGATGGGCGCAAGAACCACATTGCCGCCGTCGGGGCGCAGTACCTCGACCTTGCGGACATCTCCTGAGGAGGCAAGCGATATGAAACCTTCCTTTACTGGCAGCTTTGCCCGCGGCCAGAAAATCGTGCGCTACCTGATGGTCGCCGCACTGCTCGCCGGGGCCGCGGGGCTCCTGCTCTTCCATGAGGGGACGATGCAGCAGACGGTCTGCGTGGCGCTCGCCGCTGCGCTCATTCTCGCCGTCATCGTCGTGGCGCTGCTCGAGTGCCGCTGCCCGCACTGCGGCAAGCGCATCATCAACGGCGTGCTCGTGCTGAGCACCTGCCCCAACTGCAAGCACAACCTCTACACGGGCGACAAGCCGAAGAAGGGTAAGAAGAAATAACGATGGCCAAAAAGAAAAACACTCCCGAAAAGAAAAAGTTCGACAATCCCAACGTCGTCGGGCTGCACGCCGAGGTGCTCGAGCAGCCCATCACCGAGACGCTGGAGCAGAATTACATGCCCTATGCGATGAGCGTGATCGTCTCCCGCGCCATCCCCGAGATCGACGGCTTCAAGCCCTCCCATCGCAAGCTCCTCTATACCATGTTCAAGATGGGACTGCTCTCGGGCGCGCGGACCAAAAGCGCGAACATCGTCGGCCAGACCATGAAGCTCAACCCCCACGGGGACGCCGCCATCTATGAGACGATGGTGCGTCTCTCGGCGGGCTATCAGGCGCTGCTGACGCCCTTTGTGGACTCGAAGGGCAACTTCGGCAAGGTCTATTCGCGCGACATGTCTTATGCCGCCTCGCGTTATACCGAGGCCCGGCTCGCTCCGATCTGCGCGGAGATCTTCCGCGATATCGACAAGGACACCGTCGACATGGTCGACAACTACGACGGCAGCATGAAGGAGCCGAACCTCCTGCCCACCGCCTTCCCGAATGTGCTGGTCTCGGCCAACATGGGCATCGCCGTCGGCATGGCGAGTCAGATCTGCGGCTTCAACCTCAACGAGGTCTGCGAGACCGCCATCGCCCTGCTCAAGGATCCCGAGCACGATCTCTTTTCCACCCTCCCCGCACCGGACTTCCCGACCGGAGGCGAGATCCTCTATGACCGTGCCGAGATGGAGAGCATCTACCGTACCGGGCGCGGCAGCTTCAAGGTCCGCTCCAAGTGGCGCTACCTCCCGAAGGAGAATATCATCGAGATCTACGAGATCCCCTATACCACCACCTCCGAGGCCGTGATTGACAAAGTGGCTGAGCTCATCAAGGCCGGCAAAGTGCGCGAGATCAACGACATGCGCGACGAGACCGATCTGAGCGGTCTGCGCCTCGCCATCGACCTCAAGCGCGGCGCCGATCCCGACAAGCTCATGCAGAAGCTCTTCCGCATGACCACCCTGCAGGATGCCTTCCCCTGCAACTTCAACATCCTCGTCGGCGGCAACCCGCGCGTCATGGGCGTGGGCGAGATCCTGGAGGAGTGGATTGCCTGGCGTATGGACTGCGTACGCCGCCGGGTCTACTTCGACCTGCAGAAGAAGCGCGACAAGCTCCATCTGCTCAAGGGCCTTGAGGCGATCCTGCTGGATATCGACAAGGCCATCGCGATCATCCGCAATACCGAGCTGGAGAGCGAGGTCGTGCCCAACCTCATGATGGGCTTCGGCATCGACCAAATTCAGGCCGAATACGTGGCGGAGATCCGCCTGCGCAACATCAACCGCGAGTATATCCTCAAGCGCACCGCCGAGACCTCCGATCTCGAAAAGGAGATTGAGGAGCTCGAGAGCACCCTCAACAACCGCCGCAAGCTCCGCGCCATCCTGGTCTCGGAGCTGCAGCAGATCAACAAAAAGTACGTCGTCCCCCGCCGGACCACGCTCGTCTACGCCGCCGACGTCGAGGAGCCGCCTGAGGAGGAGATCGTGGAGGACTACCCCGTGACGCTCTTCCTCTCCCGCGAGGGCTACTTCAAGAAGATCACCGCCCAGTCCCTGCGCATGAGCGGCGAGCAGAAATACAAGGAGGGCGACGCCCTGCATGTGAGCTTTGAGTCCTCCAACCGGCGCGAGCTGCTGATCGTGACCGACCGCCAGCAGATCTACAAGCTGCGCCTGCGCGACATGGAGGACGGCAAGGCCTCAGCGCTCGGCACCTATCTTCCCACCAAGCTCGGCATGGACGAGGGAGAGAATGTGCTGACCATGATCGATCCGGGCGACTACCGCAAGGATATCCTCTATGTCTTCGAAAACGGCAAGGCGGCACGCATCGCCATGAGCGCCTATGAGACCAAGACCAACCGCAAAAAGCTGATCGGCGCCTACTCGGACAAGAGCCCGCTGTGCTCGATCCTGGTGCTCGACGAGGAAAAAGAGATCGCGCTTTACGCGAGCGACGGGCGCTGCCTGGTGTTCCACTCCTCGCTGCTGCAGACCAAGACCAGCCGCGCGAGCCAGGGTGTGAACGTAATGAGCCTCAAAGCCAAGAAGACGCTGCTGCGCGCCGAGGCGCTCAGCGAGACCCCCATCGTGAACGTGAGCCGCTACCGCGTGCGCAGTGTGCCGGGCGCCGGCGCTCTGCTCAAGCCGGAGGACCGCGGCGAGGAACAGCTGTCTCTGATCGACTGATTCCGGGAGGACGCCATGGATAACAGCCGCAACACCTGCGGTGCGAAGCTGCGCCGCCAGATCGTCAAGTATCTGCTGATTGTGCTGGGAAGCGTCATATACGCCATCGGCTTCCAGTACTTTATGTTCCCCAACAATATCGTCTCCGGCGGCGTCACCGGCATCGCGATGATCCTCAACCACTTCACCCGCTGGCCGGTCGGCATGACGGTGCTCGTGATGAACGTCCCGCTCTTTCTGGTCGCCTGGCGGCACTTTGGCGCGGACTATCTGATCGGTTCCCTGGTAGGCACCGCGATTTCCTCGGTCTGCGTGGACCTCTTCGCCTCCACCGGGATCGTTGCCACAACGGACCCCATGCTCGGCAGTATCATCGGCGGCGTCATCAAGGGCGCCGGTCTCGGTATGATCTACTATGTCGGGGCCTCCACCGGCGGCATCGATATCGTGGCCAAAATGCTCCGGCAGAAGTACCAGCAGATCAATTTCGGCACCATCGTGCTGATCCTCGACGTGGTCATCGTCGCGGCCTACGCCTTCGTGCTCGACAAGTACCAGAGCGCCATGTACTCGCTGATCGGTATGTACGTGGTCAGCAAGGTCGTCGATCTCGCCCTCTACGGCATCGACAACTCCTCCCTCTGCTACATCGTCAGCGAGAAGAGCGAGGAGCTGGCCCGGGAGATCATCTCCGGCCACGTCCATCGCGGCGTCACCATTCTCGAGGGCGAGGGCGCCTACTCCCACCAGACCAAGCACGTCATCATGTGCGTCATCAAACGTACCCAGATCGGGGAAATGCGCCGGCTGGTCAAGCAGGTGGACGAGCGCTCGTTCTTCATCGTCACCGATGCGAAAAACGTCTTCGGCAACGGCTTTGAAAGCATTTCGGAGGTCCGGTAGGCAGCCATGAGAAAACGGCTCACAGCGCTCCTTCTCCTCGCCGCAGCGGCTGTTACGCTCTGCGGCTGCGGCAGCTTCTTTGATAAGGAATACGTGGTGGAGACACGGTATGAGCCTCCGGCCAAGCTCTCCGTCGCCGCTCCGGACGACGCCGCCGTCGCCAGCTTCGACGAGCTTCAGGACGTCCTGCGTTCGATGGTGACCGAGGGCGATCAAAGCCGCCTTCTTCGCTTCGATCCCGTATACGCGGGGGACGTGAGCGCCGACCTCGCCAACGCCTGCTGGCAGGTCCGCACGCAGGACGCTCTCTGCGCCTACTGCGTGGAAAACATCTCCTATGAACTCACGCGGCTCCTCGGCCGCTATGAGGCGCTCCTCAGCGTGAACTACGGCAAGACGGAGGCCGAGCGCGATAGCATCGTGCACCTGCCTTACGCCGCCGAGGCGGCGGAGGTCCTGTATGATGCCATGGAGGCCGGGCAGCGCTCTCTCGTTCTGCTCATCGAGCGCAGCAGCTACACGGCCGAGGGCATGGAGGATCTCGTCCTGGATACTTACCGCAGGGATCCCGCCATTTCGCCGCTCGAGCCGACGGTCCTGGTGGACATGATCAGCGGCGCCGACACGCAGCGTCTCTATGTGCTGGAGCTTGATTACGGTCTTCCGGAGGCAGAGCGGGTCGCCCGGCGGGATGAGATCGCTGCGCTCGACCTTCTGCTAGGCACAGACGTCTCCGGTCTTTCGGAGGCGGAGCGCGCTCTGCTCGCCTGCAGCGCGCTGATCGTGCGCAGCCGCTACACCGCGGACCCGGCGAAGAACAGCCTTTACGACGCGCTGATCGGCCGTGAGGCCGACAGCCGCGGCTTTGCGCTGGCCTATGTGACCTACTGCCGCCGTCTGGGGCTCTCCTGCGAACTCGTTCAGGGTCAGTATGAACAGGCCGACTACTGCTGGAATATCGTGCAGATCGACGGGGCGTATTACCATGTGGACACCGCCGCCTGCTACCGTGACGGCCTTGAGGCTGGCTTCCTGCTTGACGACGAGAGCGCCTGGGGTGCCTATCGCTGGGATTATTTCAGCTATCCGCACTGCACCGGACCGCTGCGTTGCGCCGACCTCCTCCGGGCCTCCTCCGCTCAAACGGACACGCCGCAGCAAATTTCGGATGAGGCGGAAAAAAATCCTTGACAAGTCAGCAATTTGTGGTAAAATACCATTTGCTGACGCGGGCATAGCTCATCCGGTAGAGCGCCACCTTGCCAAGGTGGAGGTAGCGAGTTCGAGCCTCGTTGCCCGCTCCAAATAAAAGGCCTGCTGCATTTGGCAGCAGGCTTTTTTGTATATCTGCGGGCATG
>JAUNNH010000023.1 GCA_030531505.1 Eubacteriales bacterium | reverse complement strand
AAGCTGAGGCCGGCAGAACCGGCCTCTTCTTAAGTGGGGTGGGATATGGGGCTCGAACCCACGACACCCGGAACCACAATCCGGTGCTCTGCCAACTGAGCTAATCCCACCATATGATGTATGCGCAACTCACGCTGCGCTAAAATGTGCAAGGCACATATTATTTACGAATGGCACGCCAAGAGGGATTCGAACCCCCGACCTACTGCTTAGAAGGCAGTTGCTCTATCCTGCTGAGCTATTGGCGCATATCCGCTCACTCGCTCAGGTTGGAGCGGGTGATGGGAATCGAACCCACGTATCCAGCTTGGAAGGCTGGTGTTCTACCATTGAACTACACCCGCAGGAGACGCTTCCACATTCAGCTTTGAGATAATACCATATTCTTGGGTGTCATGTCAACAGCTTTCCCAAAAAAACTTTTTCATTTCCGTTTGGATCGGCAGAAAAGAAAACCGGAACGGCTGAGGCCGTCCCGGTCTATGGGTATGTTTTGATTCAGCGTCGGCGGTCCTTTTTGTTCCCACTCTTGCTGAAGAGCTCGCGGAGCCGCTGTTCCGCGCCCTCAAGGCCGCCCTGGTTCATCACGAACACGTAGGCGCCCAGCACGGCGAGCGCGATCACGGAAGTGATCACGATAACGCTGATGAGGCTGCGGCCCAGATTGCTCTGGTGCCCGCTGCGGGCGGACGCACGAGGGGGCATGGTCGGTGTCAGCGTCGGCATGACTGTGGGAGAGGCCGTCGGAGCGGAAGAGGGAAGGGCGGTCGGGACCGAGGTCGGCATCGAAGGCGTGACCGAGCCGGAGCCAGCAGGGAGCTGCGCGGTGGGTGACGGGGTCACAACAGCGGAAGCGGCAGTCACCGTTACCGTGAAAGTTGTGCTCAGATTCCCGTAGTACACGGTGATCTGCTGGCGGCCGACGGTGTTCAGCTGAATAGGCGTGCAGGTATAGCCGGAATAAATCAGCTGGGTGTTCTGCCGAGTGCTGATCTGCTTGAGAACCAGCCCGGTGGCGTCCAGACTGTCGCCGACGGTGTAGGTGACGCGGTTCGGCATCGTGGCGACCATCAGCGTCTCCGGCTGCTCATATCCTTCCACACTCACGGTGAAAGTGCAGGTCTTGTCTCCGAAGACGACCAGGATCTCCTGTTCGCCGGTCGTGTTCAGCACGCTGGGACTGCAGGTCAAAAACTCCCGCCCGACATCGCGGTATCCGACGACGGAGTTGTTGTAGGCGCGGATGGAGAGGCCGGTGGTGTCCAGCGTCTCTCCGACGGTATAGCGCGTCTTGGTCGGGAGCGTCAGCACCCCGATGCCGGAGACGACCTCCGCCTGTTCGCCCACGGTCACATTGAAGGAGCAGGAATAACCCTCAAAATAGACGCTGACAGGAAACACACCGGGCCCGGAGAGCTGGACGGAATCCACATAGAAGCCGGAGGAAATGACCTCGCTGCTGCCGTCAGTATAGCCGACGCTGAGCTGAAGGCCTGTGGTGTCGAGCGTTTCACCGACGGAGTAGGTCGTTTTATAGGGCTGGGAATACAGAGAGACCCAGCTGATCTGCGACGAATTCCCCACGTTCACCGTGATGACAGGGGAGGCGGTGGAGGCGGTGAAGCCGTTGTTGGTGTTGGTGACGACACAGTAGTAGTAGCTGGTGCCGGGTACAGTGGTGCCGACGCTGAGCAGAGGGGACCCGTCCCCGATCATCGCGCCGGAGCCGAACTGACCGAGATACCACTGGTAGCTCAGCACGCCGCCGTCCAGTGTGTAGGCGCTGACTTCCAGCTGCACCGGATCGTTCAGAGCGCAGTCCACATCGCCGGAAGTGCCGAGAATGAAGGGGTACGCCGGTTCAACCGTGAGCGGGCAGCTCAGGCTCGCGTCCCCGGCGCTGAAGATGCAGTTGTAATTGCCGGCATAGAGCGGCACGCCCCTCAGATAAATGTTTTGCCCCTCCGGCGCAAATTCCGTGTAGAGCGAAACACCGGCCGGGAAGGACTCCTCCATAACGGAGATCGGTACATCTGCGTTGAGCGTCGCGACATGATGGTTGAGCTCCGAGCCGGCCTGGACCGGTTCGGGAGCGGGGAAGATCATGTCGGCATATGCGCCGGGCGCCGCCGCCAGCAGGAGCAGCAGGCACAATACTGCGGCGAGAGATGATTTAAGAGCTTTCATTATCCTACCTCTTGCCCGCCCCTAAGCAGGACGGACGTGGTTCACAAACGAAGAGAAAGTATCTTACATATACCACCCGGCAATTATTTTGTCAATGTTTGAGGGAAAACTGGAGCATTTTTAAGGCTTCTTAAGATCCGGATTCCCCACCGGCTTTCCTGCGGAAACGGGTGACAAAGCAAAGAAACTGTGATATACTATTCTAATAGATTCATTATAAAGGGAGGGGCAAGCGATGGCGGACAGCAAGTGGTACAAAGAAATGTGTGTTTATCATATCTGGCCGCGCAGTTTCTGTGACGGAAACGGCGATGGGATCGGCGATCTGTGGGGTGTGCTGCAGAAGCTGGACTATATCCAGAGCCTCGGTGCGGACGCGATCTGGTTTTCCCCGATCTATCCCTCTCCCAACGCGGACTACGGCTATGATATCTCCGACTATAAGAACATCCATCCGGACTTCGGAAATCTGGACGTGTTCCGGGAGCTGCTGGACGAGGCGCACAAGCGCGGCATGCGGGTGTTCCTGGATCTGGTGATGAATCACAGCTCCGACGAGCATCCCTGGTTCAAGGAGAGCCGCAAGAGCCGGGATAATCCCTATCACGATTACTATTACTGGCGGCCCGGGAAGAACCGCCGCGGCCGGCGCACCCCGCCCAACAACTGGACCAGCCATTTTGAGGGCGGGGCCTGGGAATACGACGAGGGGCTGGACGAATACTATCTGCATCTCTTCGCCAGAAAGCAGCCGGACCTCAACATGGAAAACCCGCGTGTACGTCAGGAGTTCAAGGAGATCATGCGCTTCTGGCTGGATATGGGGGTGGATGGCTTCCGGGAGGATGTGGTGACGTTCATCGCCAAGACCCCGGGGCTTCCGAACAGCTACCCCTGGCTCCCGGCCATCAACGGACTCGAGCATTTCTCCAACCTCCCGCGGGTGCACGATTATCTGATGGAGTTCAAGCGTGAGGTGCTGGATCACTACGACTGCTTTACGGTGGGCGAGAGCCCCAATACGACGGCTGAGACCGCGCTGCGCTATATCGAGGAAGGGCCGGACCAGGTGCTCGACGAGATGATCGCCTTTTCGCATATGGAGGCCGACTGTATCCTGACGGATATGATCCCCCGGCCTTTCAGCCTGCTCAAGCTCAAGCGCGCCATGAGCGACTGGCAGCTCAAGCTCGAGGGAAAGGCCTGGAACGCCCTCTATATCGAGAACCACGATCACAGCCGCGTCATCTCCCGCTACGGCAGTGAACAATACCGTGTGGAGAGCGGCAAGATGCTTGCCGCCATGTATATGCTGCAGCGCGGCACACCCTTTATCTATCAGGGACAGGAGATCGGCATGACGAACCTGCGCCTGCCGCGCGTCGAGATGTATCCGGACGTGTCCACGCAGAACGCGGCGCGGATCGCCTCGCATCTGCTGCCGCGCAGCCAGGTCCTCAAGCTGATCCAGCGCGGCGCGCGCGACAACGCCCGCAGCCCGATGCAGTGGTCGGCGGAGGAGCATGCCGGCTTCAGCGAGGCGGAGCCCTGGTTCGGCGTGAACGAGAACTACCGGGAGATCAACGTGGCGGATCAGGAGCAGGATCCCAATTCCCTTCTGAACTTTTACCGGAAGCTGGTCCGCTTCCGGCGGGATAATCCGGTGGCGCTCTACGGGACCTATCGGGAATATGAACCGAAGAACAAGAAGCTGTATATCTACGAGCGGGAATACGAGGGGACAAGACTCCTGGTGATCTGCTCCTTCACGGCCGAACAGGTCCGCTTCGACGCGCCGGAGGGCATCGAGCTGAATAAGGCGCTGCCGGTGCTTGGCAATTACGAGGTGAATTTCGTCATTGCCAACGGCTTTACGACCCGGCCCTATGAGCTGCGGGTCTATCTGATCGAAAAAGAAGTAAGGAACGAAAACGGATGAGAGTGCAACAGGAAAAAGCTTATGCCAAGCTGAACCTCTCCCTGGATGTGACCGCGCGGCGGGAGGACGGCTATCATGAACTGGCGATGCTGATGCAGACTGTCTCGGTCTGCGATGAGCTGACACTGAGCCTGAATGACACCGGCGCGGTCAGCGCAAGCTGCAGCCTGCACTTCATCCCCACGGACGAGCGAAATCTCGCCGTCCGGGCGGCGCATGCCTATCTCGCCGCTGTTGGGGAGGAGCGGGGCGTCCATATCCGTATGGAAAAACGTATCCCGGTCGGCGCCGGCATGGGCGGCGGCTCAGCCGATGCGGCGGCGGTGCTGCGCGGAATGAACCGGCTTTTCGACGAACGGCTGAGCCGCCGCGAGCTTGAGGGGCTCGCCTGCTCCATCGGATCGGATGTGGCCTTCTGCGTTGCGGGCGGGAGTGCGCTGGCGCGTGGCCGCGGAGAACTGCTGGAGGATCTGCCCGCGCTGCCGGCCTGCATTTTTGTGATCGCAAAACCCGATTTCTCCATCTCGACGCCGGAGCTCTACCGTAAACTTGACAGCGTCGCGCTGCGCCGCCATCCGGATACGGCGGGGCTGCTCGAAGCGGTAGGGCAGGGGAATCTGCGGGAAATCTGCCGAAGGATGTACAATGTGTTTGAGGATGTGCCAGACCGGCGCATGCGCACGGTGAATGAGATCAAGGGCGTCCTGCTGGATCATGGGGCCCTCGGGGCAATGATGACCGGCACAGGTTCGGCGGTCTTCGGTGTGTTCGACGACAAGACCGGCGCCGAGGCGGCGCGCGAGACGCTGGAGAAGGAATTTCGCTTCTGCACCCTGGCGGAGCCCGTGGCGAGGTATATGGACTGAGCGGGGCGCATACCCTGCAGACAGAAGAGCGATCAAGGAGAGGCATATGAAGCTGAGAGCCGTATTGGCTATAATATTATGTAAACTGCTGCGCGGGATCTCCCGTCTGCTGCACCGGGGCGGGACAGCCATGCCGGGGCGCTATGCGCTCAAGCTGTGTCCCAATTTGCTGGAGCTGCTGGCGAAGGACGTCAAGACGGTTGCCATCACCGGCACCAACGGCAAGACGACGAGCGCACGCATGATCGAGGAGGCCTTTGCCCGCGCGGGGAAGAGCTATCTGACAAACCGCTCGGGTGCGAACCTGCTCAGCGGGATCACGACGGAATTCGTGATGAACAGCACTCTGTTCGGCCATGTGGACAAGGAATACGCGATCATCGAGTGCGATGAGGCGGCTGCCCGCACGGTGTTCGGTCAGCTCAAGCCCCGTGTCGTCGTGGTGACGAACCTGTTTCGCGATCAGCTGGACCGCTACGGCGAGGTGACGCACACACTCGAGAACATCCGCGAGGGACTCCGGAAGGTGCCGGAGGCGAAACTGTGCCTGAACGCCGACTGCTCTCTGTGCTCCTCGCTGGCGCTGGATCTTCCGAACCCGGCGGTGTATTTCGGTATCGACAAGGGGGCGGCCCCGAGCCGGGAGAAGCCGGCGCTCTCGGACGCCACCCACTGCATCCGCTGCAAGACGGAGTACGAATACGACTATATCAGCTATGGGCATCTGGGCGGCTTCCGCTGCCCGCACTGCGGCTATCGCCGCCACGCGGCGGACTATGCCGTTGCGGACGTGCTGGAACTGCGGGGAAGCGGCAGCCGTGTCGTAATGGATATCCGCGGAGAGAAGCAGCTCGTGGACGTGAATCTACCGGCGATGTACAACATCTATAATGCCGTGGGGGCCGTGGCCGCGGTTTCGGAGATCGGGCTCGGACCGAAGGCGGCCGTCGAGGCCCTGGCGAGCTTCCACTGTGGGTTCGGACGCATGGAGCAGTTTGAGCTCGGCAAGGCCGGAACGCGTATGATGCTGGTGAAAAACCCGGCGGGCTGCAACCAGGTCATTGAGTTCCTGCAGGACATCACCGACCGCTTCGTTCTGGTGATCTGCCTGAACGACCGCGGCGCGGACGGAACGGACATCTCCTGGATCTGGGACGCGGACTTCGAGGGGCTGGCCCGTATGGCTGGTCGAATCGAACAGGTCGTGGTCTCGGGTGACCGCGCAGAGGATATGCGCGTGAGAGTCAAGTACGCCGGTATCGCGGACGAGCACATCCGTGTCGAGCGGGACTACGGAAAGCTGGTGGACTGGCTTGGCGAACAGGAAAAGCCGGTCTACATCATGCCGACCTACACCGCCATGCTGGAGCTGCGGCAGACGATCGTGCACCGCTGCGGCGGAACGGATTTCTGGGAGGGCTGACGGAACATGGAACTGAAGATCTGTCATATGTACCCGGACGTGCTGAACCTGTACGGCGACGGGGGCAACATACGCTGCATGACGCAGCGCCTCGCCTGGCGCGGGATCGAGAGTACGGTGACCCGACTGCCCATCGGGGAGACGGCGCAGCTCGCCGGGTTCGATCTCGTCTTCATCGGCGGCGGCCAGGACTTCGAGCAGCAGGTGCTGCTGGAGGATCTGCATCGCGGCAAAGACCGGGAGATCCGCGCGGCGGTGGAGGACGGGCTGCCCTTCCTCACAATCTGTGGGGGCTATCAGATGCTCGGCAGCTACTACGAGACCCATGACGGGCAGCGCTGCGACTTCATCGGGGCGCTGGATCTTTATACCGTGGGCAGCGCGACGCGCATGATCGGCAACTACAAATTCCGCTGCGGCCCGGAATCGGGCGGGAGCGTGGTGGTCGGTTTTGAGAACCACAGCGGCAAGACCTGGCTCGGACCCGGTGTGCAGCCGCTCGGCATGGTGCTCGCGGGCTTCGGCAACAACGGCGAGGACGGGACAGAGGGCGCGCGCTACCGGAACGTCTTCGGGACTTACAGCCATGGGCCGCTGCTTCCCAAGAACCCTGCCTTTTGCGACTATCTGCTGAGCACCGCGCTGCGGCGGAAATACGGAGCGGTGGAGCTGGAAGCGCTCGACGACGCGGCGGAGCTTGCTGCGCACGACGAGATGTGCGAGCGGATCCAGAAGTGAGCGCGCTCCGAACAGATCAAAGAGAAAAACAGCGAAGAGGACTGTAATGTCACAGTCCTCTTCGCTGCCGTATAGGGGCATTTACCGGCCGTTATGATGATTTTGTACCGTACTGTTCGGAATGGCGCTTGATCGCACGGAAAGTCTCTTCACTGATCACATGCTCGATCCGACAGGCGTCCTCCGCGGCGGTCTCGCCGCTTACACCGAGATCGGAGAAGAGCTTGGTCAGCACACGGTGCCGCTCATAGATCCGTTCGGCGACCTCGCTTCCTTTATCGGTCAGCGTGAGGTAGTTGTTCCGATCCATCTCGACGTAGCCGTCGCCGCGCAGCAGACTCATCGCGCGGCTGACGCTGGGCTTGGTGTAGCCCAGATACTCACTCACATCGATGGAGCGGACAGGCTTTCCACGCTGGGACAAGACCAGGATCGCTTCAAGGTACATTTCTCCGGATTCCTGCAGCTGCATAACGGGAACCTCCGTTCCTTCAAGTAATTGAATTGTATCATATCGTTAATTGATTTTCAATAGCTTAGCAATTCCTAACTTTTGGAGAAAAGTGGAATTAAAGGAAAAAGGTCAAAAAAAGAACTTTATCTTGTATTTGGCGAGGAAGCATTGTATAATCAAATAGTTAAAGATTTGAAAACACCGGGAGGGACTGACATGGCTTCGACAAGACGCCGTATGGGCGACCGGAAGGACGGGCGCCTGATCCGAACGCTGAACCCGTTCAGTAAATTCATACCCTTTATCATGCCCCAGCGCGTCGACCGTCTGGTGGGTTATGAGGAGAGCTTTGAGGTCAGCGCGGTGGACCGCCGTTTGCGCAAGCTGCGTGTTGACGGATATAAAGGCATCGGCATCCTGCATTTCCTGATCGCGTGTCACATCCGCGCGGCATCTATGCTCCCCGGTGTGAACCGTTTTATCGCCGGGCGCCGTGTGTACGCGCATAACGATATCGCTGTCGTGCTGACGGTCAAGCACAGTATGTCGGTGGAGGCCACGGAGACGACGATCAAGGTCCATTTTCAGCCCACGGATACGATCTTCGACGTCTATCGGAAGCTCAACGAGAAGATCGAGGAGATCAAAACCGCCGAGCAGGACAACAACACCGAGGAGGTCGCCGGCTTCTTTGCAAAGTTCCCGCGCTTCCTGCTTCGCTTCGCGCTGACGATCGTGCGCGTGCTGGATTACTACGGTCTGCTGCCCGAGGCGATCGAGGAGGCGAGCCCCTTCCACGGCTCCATGATCATCACCGACCTCGGCTCCCTCCGTATCGGGCCGGTGTATCACCATATTTATAATTTCGGGACGCTCCCGGTCTTCATCGCATTCGGCGCGAAGTATCACAAATACGAGATCACAAAGAAACGCGAGCTTGTGGAGAACAAGTACATCGATACCAAGATGGTCATCGACGAGGGCATCGTGGACGGGCATTACTACGCCCAGCTTGTCCAGGCCTATCGCTACATGTTCCAGCATCCTGAGATTCTGGAGACTCCGCCCACAAAGGTCGTGGAGGATATCTTCTGATCCCGGAGCGAGGGAACACATACAGTCAAAAACTCCGCCGGTTTTTTACCGGCGGAGTTTTGCTGTAAACTTTGTTAGGCGTTTTTCAATCTGCGGATATCCTGCCCGAGGAAGGGGAGCGTCTGAAATTCCCCGGCCAGCCGCGAGCAGATCTGCGGCCCGTATTTTTTCTCCAGATCCTCGGTGCTCAGGTTGGTGTTGAGAATGATGCGCCGTCCGGCGACGAGCCGCGTGTTGAGGAGCGTGTACAGCGCGCTCACGGAAACGGAGGTGATCATCTCGGTACCGAGATCGTCCAGAATCATCAGGTCGCAGGAGAGCATCCGCTTGACGCGTGTATCGGCGGCCGCGGCCTCCGCAGCGTCGCGGGAAAACTTCTGCCGCTCAAAAGCGTCGAGCGCGGCGGCGGCGCTGTCATAGCAGACGGAAAAGCCTTTTCCGGCCACGATGCGCGCAATGCAGGCAGAGAGATAGGTCTTGCCGAGACCCGTGCCGCCCTGCATGAGAAGATTGGCGGGTACCTTCGGGAAACTCTCCGCAAAGCGCCGGCAAATGGCGAGATTCATCTCCATCGCCTTCCGGGGCGAGATATGGCGGGCGGGATCGACCTCCTCGCTGTAGAAGCGCAGATCGAAATGCTCAAAGCTCTCATCCCCGTGGCGCAGCAGGCCGCTGAGCTCCTTCGTGAGCTCTTCGTTGTAGAGACGCTCCACGCAGCTGCATATCTGCCCGCCTTCCAGCAGACCGCTGTCGTGGCAGCGCGGACAGCTGTAGATTTCATCCAGATAGTCGTCCCGCCAGCCGTGACCGACCAGCAGCTCGGCGCGCCGCGCCCGAAGCGCCAGGTTCTCCTCCTTGAGCGCTTCGATCTGTTCCGCCGCGTCGGGACGGCGGGAGAGCGTCAGACTCACGAGCTTCGTCATGTGCCCACGCCGGGCTGCGTCGATTTCCCGGATCTCCGGGACGAGGGCATAGACCCGATCCAGACGGCGCTGATGCTCGGTCCGGTTATCCTCGCGCTGCTGCTCCAGACGCTCGCGCGCGCGGGCAAGCAGTTTCCCGTCATAGGCCATGCGCTATCCCTCCTTACATTTTGTTCAGAAATTCTTCCAGTTTGCTGATGTCGACCGGATCCGGCGCCTTTGCCGGGCGCCCGGTCGGCTTTCTTGCTCCGCTGCGCGTACGCTCTTTTGCCTCCACAGCCTTTTTATCATGGAGACCGGCCTCGTGCCAGCTTTTGAGGATCGCGTCCATATAGGGCCACTTGAGCGCGCCGGTGTTGTAGACGGTACGCTCGAAGGCGAGCTGGATGGCGTCGTCGGCAAAGCCCATGCCGAGCCAGGCCTCGATGTTTTCCCGCTCGCGCTTTGTCAGCGCGCGGTCCTGCAGATTGAGCAGGGTCTGGACCCGGCCGAGCGCGCTGCTTCGCTCCCGCTGTCTTTGAATATAGGCCTCCGCCTGCTCGAAGGTGAGGATCTCCAGATTGGCCCAGCGGAAGGCCTCCTGCTGGATCATGCGGAAACCGGGTCGGCTGCCGGGGCGCTGCGCTTCAGCCTTCTCCCCGCAATACTGCAGCAGCTCCAGTACGACTTCGGCAGGCAGAGAGAGATAATCCCCGATGCCGACAAGAATACCGAGCTCATTGGCGTTCAGCTGCTTTCCCTTGAGCGCGGTGGCCGCGAGGCGGATATCCTCAAAGCCGGGGGAGGAGGCCGCGTAGCGCGCGATCTCCTGCGAGCTGTACTGCGGCAGCTCGTCCGCAGGGGGAACGTAAGCGGGGGCCAGCGGCGCGGTGGGGACAGGGGAGGGTTCTCCCTCCCAAAGACCCATGCGCTGCAGCTTTTCCTTTGCCGCGTTCAACTCCTGCAGGGTGCGGCAGAGCGCGCCGGCGGCCTTCTCGATATCCCGGCTGCCGGTGTGGCGGCTGTAGATATAGAGCAGGGCGACGTCTCCGTCGTGGGCGGCGATCAGCCGCTCGGCCGCTGTGAAATTGTCGAAGCTCGTATCCTGCATGAGTCTGCCCGCTTTCCGCTAATTCACAAAGATTTTACAGTAATCCGTATTATACCATCAAAAGTGACTTGCCGCAAGGGGGTGGACTGTGCTATACTATAACGTGATTTACTGACTAATAAAACCGGGAGTATGCCTGAATCATGATCGAACTGCTCTCTCCGGCCGGTTCGCCGGAGGCTGTCATCGCCGCCGTACAGAACGGAGCGGATGCCATATATCTGGGCCTCGAAGGCTTTAATGCCCGCCGCGGCGCCAAAAACTTCAATGCGGAAGAGTTTGAGAAGGCCATGCGCTATTGCCGTATCCGCGGCTGCAAGGTCTACGTCACGCTCAATACGCTCGTAAACGACCGGGAGATCGAGGACGCCGTTTCCTCCGCCCGGCTGGCTTCGGATCTCGGCGCGGACGGGATCATCATCCAGGATCTTGGCCTGATCAAGGTCCTGCGCTCGGCTCTGCCGGATATCCCGCTGCATGCGAGCACACAGATGACGATCCACAATCTTGCGGGCGTCGAGGCGGCGGCGGAGATGGGGCTCACGCGCGCGGTCCTCGCACGGGAGCTGAGCCTCGAACAGATCCGCTACATCACCCAAAACGCCTCGATCGAGACGGAGGTTTTCGTCCACGGGGCGCTCTGCTTCTGCCACTCCGGGCAGTGCTATATGTCCGCTCTGATCGGGCGGCGCAGCGGCAACCGCGGCATGTGCGCGCAGCCCTGCCGCATGCAGTACAGCCTCGGCGGGCGGATGGACGACTATCCGCTCTCACTGAAGGACCAGTGCCTGGCGGACCGCCTGCAGGAACTGGAGGATGCGGGCGTCGCTTCGCTCAAGATCGAGGGACGCATGAAGCGGCCGGAGTACACCGGCATCGTGACCGGCGTCTATGCCCGGGCCCTGCGTGAGCATCGCAAGCCCACGGCGGAGGAGATGGAGCTGCTGGAGCAGGCCTTCTCTCGCGAGGGTTTCACACAGGGTTACTTTGACGGTGACAAGCAGGATATGTTCGGCACCCGTCTCGCGACCGAGCGGACCGACGAATCCGTCTTCACCCGCGCCCGCAAAGAGTACGGGGAGGGGGAGGTCCGCCGTGTCCCGGTGCATTTTTACACGGTGGTGGAAAAGGGCGTGCCCGCCCGCGCCATCGCCTTTGACGACGAGGGCCATCGCGCCATGACCTACGGCCCCGTGCCGGAGCGCGCCAAACGCCAGGGACTGACACGCGAATACCTGACCGAGCAGATGTACAAGACCGGCGGAACGCCGTACAACTGCGTGGAGAACCAGGCCAAGACGGACCCGGGGCTGTATCTGCCTGCCGCGGCCATCAACGAGCTGCGGCGCCGGCTTATCAACCAGCTCTCGGAAAACCGGGCCGCGCCGCCTCCGCGGCGTGTGCTGACGGTGCCGCCCATGCCGAAAAACCTCACCCAGCCGGCTGAGCCGAAGATCATTTTCCAGGTCCGCACGGCCGAGCAGCTCACACGCGAGCTCGCGGAACTCAAGCCGGACTATCTGTATATCCCCGCGCTGGAGATCGCTGCGGAGCCGGAACGGCTCCTTCCGCTTGCGGAGTATGGCGTCACGCCTGTGGCGGTGCTCCCGCGAATCATTACGGACACGGAGATCGAGCCGGTCCGCGCGGCGCTCGAGAAGCTCTTTGACGCCGGCGTGAATGAGGCGCTGGTCGGAAACCTCGGCCATATCTTCCTTGCCCGCGGCGCGGGCATGAAGCTGCGCGGCGACTTCGGGCTCAACGCGTTCAACGCCCAGACGCTCGACGTGCTGAGCCGTGCCGGCTTCCTCTCGGCCACGGCCTCCTTTGAGCTGCGCCTGAGCCAGATCAAGAGCATGCCCAAGCCCCTGGATACCGAGGCGATCATCTACGGGCGGCTGCCCGTCATGGTCTCGGATCAGTGTGTCATCCGCCACAGCGCGGGCCACTGCAACTGCCAGACGCCCGCCCAGATGGCGGACCGGATGGGCTCCGTGTTCCCTGTCGTGAAGGAGTACGGCTGCCGGAATGTCATCTACAACGCGCATAAGCTATACCTTGCGGACAAGAAGGACGACCTGTATTCCGCAGGGCTCTGGGCGCTGCGCCTGCTGTTTACGACGGAAAGTCCCCGGGAGTGCGTCGAGGTGGCACGCAGCCACCTGGGTCTGTCGGATTATAAGCCGAACGTCTTGACAAGAGGTCTATACTATAGAGGTGTCGAATAGACGCCCGACCGCAAACGAGGTAACTATGAATGTCGTGCTGGCATCCGCTTCTCCGCGTCGGCGAGAGCTGATGGAGATGCTGGGTGTTGAGAATCTGAAGATCCTGCCCGCCCGCGGGGAGGAGATCCCGCCGGAACATGCCTCCGGGGGAGAACTGGTCAAGGCACTGGCCCTGGCCAAGGCGCGGGAGGTTGCGGCCCTGTGTGCGGCGGAGGACGTCGTCATCGGGGCGGATACCATCGTCTGGGTGGACGAGCATCCCTTCGGCAAGCCTCGCGACAGGGAGGACGCTGCCCGGATGCTTCGCCGTCTCTCCGGGGACTGTCATACGGTCTATACCGGGGTCGCCGTGCTGCACGGCGGAGAAGAGGATGTGGAATACGAGGAGAGCCGGGTCTGGTTCCGGGAACTCTCCGATGAGGAGATCGCCCGCTATATCGCCACGGGCGAGCCGATGGACAAGGCCGGAGCCTACGGGGCGCAGGGGCGCGGCGCGCTGCTTGTGTGCGCCATCGAGGGGGACTTCTTCAACGTCATGGGCCTGCCCCTCTGCCGGCTCGGGCAAATGCTCAGGAAACAGGGAGTGGAGCTTCTTTGAAAGAATACCTGAAGAAAAACGGGATACGGATTCTGGTCATCGTACTGGCGGCCGCCCTGCTGATCGGACTCGGCAATGCCGCGCGCGACGGTCGGATCGGCGTGGTGCAGAACCTGACCGGCATCCTCACGGCACCGATGCAGAAAGTGCTCTCCTCCACAGTCAACTGGTTCGACACGATCTACGGCTATCTGTACGACTACGACTCGCTGCTCGCGGAGAACGAATCCCTGCGCGCGCAGCTCGCGGAGGCGCAGCAGTCGGCACGCGACGGTATCGAGGCCTCTGAGGAGAACAAGCGCCTGCGAGAGCTGCTGTACCTGCGCGAGAAGCATACGGACTATCTGATGGAATCGGCCAAAGTCGTGCTCTGGTCCGCCTCCAACTGGTCGAGCTCCTTCACCATCAGTAAAGGTATGACATCCGGCATCGAGCTCAACGACCCGGTTGTGACCGAGGAGGGCATCCTCGTCGGGCAGGTGACCGAGCTCGGTACCAACTGGGCCACGGTCTCCACGCTGATCGACGTCGATATGAGCGTCGGCGCCTTTGTGGGCGCGACGGGCAGTTCCGGCATGGTGGTCGGCGAGTTCGGACTCATGAAGAACAAGACCGCCAAGCTCACCTTCCTTGCCGACGGCGCGCAGATCTTCGTGGGGGACGAGGTGCTGACCTCCGGCTCCGGCGGCGCGTTTCCGGCGGGCCTCGTGATCGGCACGATCACGAACGTCCAGAACGAAGCCGGCGGCCAGATCGAATACGGAATCGTGGAGCCGCGCTGCGATCTGGACTCGCTTGTCCAGGTGTTTATCATCAAGGATTATCACGTGGTGGAGTGAGCCAGACCCGGAGGCCGGCTTGCCCCAAAGTAATAAAGGACCGCTATGGAACGACTTGTCAATACAATTGAAAAGCTGCTCCTCTCGCGCATCGACGGCAAGCGCGTGCTGCGCTATGCCCTCTACATGTTCCTCTCACTTCTGGCGCAGACGATGGTGCTCAACCGCGTGCGCATCCTGGGCGTCTGCCCGATGATGCTGCCGGCTGTCGCCGTAGCCGCCGGAATGTTCGAGGGGGCGACCTGGGGATCGGTTTTCAGCCTGATAATGGGCATCTTTGCGGATATGGCCTTCATTGAAAACACCGTCACCTTCACGGTGCTCTTTCCGGCCCTGGCCTTCGTGTCAGGCTTCGTTTCGCAATTCTTCATCAACCGCCGCTTTTTCGCTTTTATGGGCGCAGCGCTGGGGGCTCTGCTGATCACGGGCATCGTGCAGATGCTGCGTACCGCGGCGATGGACGCTTTCTCCGCGTCCATGATCCCGACGGTCCTGCTTCAGACGCTCTGGTCTCTGCCCCTGTCGGCCCTGGCCTATCTTCCGCCCGCCCGCTGGATGGAATGATCCGGCTTTTTTCCTGACGAGGTAAAGGAATGAACAGACTTGTATCCCCCGGACGCGTGGCCGCGCTGTCGGCCTTCCTGTCCGTCATTCTCATCATCTATATGTACTTTCTGTATGACCTGCAGATCATCCAGGGCGAGGAATACTACAGCCTCTCCGAGCGTATCACCAGCGAGGAGACGGTCATCACCGCCGCGCGCGGCAATATCCTCGACCGCTACGGGCGCGTGCTGGTCAGCAACAAGGAGTGCTACAACCTCAAGGTTGACAACGTCAAGCTCTTCTCCAACAGCGATCCCAACGAGGTCATTCTGGAGCTTGTGCGTATGGTGCAGAGCTTCGGCGACGACTATAACGACGACCTGCCCATCAGCGCCCAGCCGCCATTTGAATATGACAAGGACATGACCGACATCGAGCGGACCATGCTCGACGCCTATTTCGCCGACAAGGCGGAAAGCCTCCCGGTCAATCCCACCGCGGTCGAGCTGCTGAGCTATATGCGCACCCGGTACAACATCGACAACAGTTACACCGCCGAGGAGATGCGCATCATCGCGGGTGTGCGCTACTCCATCAACGTCCGCTATGCCGTCAACACGGCGGACTACCTCTTCGTCGAGGACGCGAGCATGGGGCTCATCAGCTCCATCATGGAGAACAAGCTCGCCGGTATTGAGGTCGAGCGCGCGTACGTGCGCGACTACGGCACGGAATATGCCGCCCATCTGCTCGGCTATGTCGGCCTGATGACGCAGGAAGAGTTCGAGCGCTATTCGCTGCTGAACTACGCCAACGACGCCATGGTCGGCAAGGACGGCGTGGAGTTCACCTTCGAGACCTATCTGCACGGCAAGGACGGCAAGGCCACCGTGACGCGCAGCCCGACCGGTACGATCCTCGCGACTGTCTACGAGGAAGAGCCGGAGCCCGGCAACCACATTTATCTGACGATCGACCTCGCCCTGCAGGAGCAGGTGGAAAAGATCCTGAGCCACGGCATGGAGATCATGGTCTCCGACCGCAAGCAGGAGCGCGAGGAGGGTATCGGCCGCGGCGACTACAACCCCGACATGAAGGATGAAATCACGGGGGCGGCGATCGTCGTCGTGAACACCCGCACCGGCGAGCCGCTCGCCATCGCGAGCTGGCCGACCTTCGACGTGCGCACGATCATCGAGAACTACGCCGAATATCTCGCCACGCCGAACGCACCGCTCTTCAACCGCGCGCTCATGGGCACTTACGCTCCCGGCTCGACCTTCAAGCCCTGCGTCGCGATCGCGGCGCTCGACTCGGGCATGATCAACACCGAGTTCAAGGTCAAATGCCAGGGCGTCTTCACCAAGTACGCCGACCAGGGCTACGCGCCGGAATGCTGGATCTGGCGTGCGAGCAAGAACCCGAACGAGCACCTGACGCACGGTGAGAACAACGTCACCGACGCGCTGCGTGACTCCTGCAACTACTTCTTCTACACGATCGGTGAGCAGCTCGGCGTCGATACGATGGGCGAATATGCCCACGATCTCGGCCTCGGCGTTCCGACGGGCATTGAGCTCGTGGAGGCCACCGGCAACATGTCCAATCGCTGGAACCACGCCGACTACACCGGTACCGAGTGGCGAATCGGTGATACGATGCAGGCTGCCATCGGTCAGTCCGACTCGGTGTTCACCCCGCTGCAGATCGCGGAATACTGCGCGACCGTTGCCAACGGCGGCCAGCGCCACTCCGCTGCCATCCTCAAGAGTGTGCGCAGCTTCGACTACAACGAGAAGATATACGAGCGCTCGCCTGAGGTGCTCAGCGAGATCAATTCCGCCGACTATAACTGGGCCGCGATCCACAACGGCATGTTCAAGGTGCTGCATGACTGGTCCGTGAACGAGGCCAACGCCAAGTGGTGGGCCGACTGCGCCTGGGACATCGCCGGCAAGACCGGAACCGCGCAGAAGGGCGAAGGCATTACCAACGACGGTATTTTTATGTGCTACGGTCCCTTTGACAACCCCGAGGTCGCCATCGCCGTCGTCGTCGAACGAGGCGGCGCCGGTGCCAACACGCAGTTCATGGCCCGGCAGGTCATGGATGCCTATATCAACATCCGCAGCTACAGCGATACCTCGGAGGAGACGATGACGCTCCTGAAATAAGGTCGAAGGATCGCTTACTAAAAATATTTTAAATGTTGCAGTTTGAAGCAGAAACGTTTATAATTACTTTGTTAATCATGTGATAATCGAGAGACCGAAGAGAACGGAGAATGGTATGAACATCGCTTTAATGGCCCATGACCGAAAAAAAGAACTGATGGTCCAGTTCTGCATTGCCTACTGCGGCATTTTGTCCGAGCATAATCTCTGCGCCACGCATGTGACGGGTAAGCTGGTATCGGAGGCAACAGGCCTGCCGATCACCCTCTATCTGCACGCCGATCAGGGAGGCGCGCAGCAGATCGGCGCGCGTATCTCCTTCAACGAGATCGACCTCGTGCTTTTCTTCTGCGATCCGGCCAACCCCAAGGGCTTTGACGATATCAACAAGGTGGAACGCCTCTGCGATCAGTATCAGATCCCCTTTGCCACCAACGCCGCCACGGCGGAGGTGCTGGTGCAGGGCCTGCGCCGCGGCGATCTGGACTGGCGCAATATCGTAAACCCGCAGAAGCGCTGAACGCGGATACAAAGGGATACGGCGGCGCGGCAGGATCTGCCGCGCCACCTTGCTGTTAAATAAGGAGAAAGAGCCATGCCAAAAGTGAACCCGCGGACGCTCTCCGGCTTTATGGAGCTGGCGCCGAAGGAGCAGATGAAGCTTGAAAAAATGATGGAGATCCTGCGCCGCAGCTATGCGCGCTACGGCTTCACGCCGCTGGATACCCCGGTGATCGAGGCGGCGGAGGTGCTGCTTGCCAAGGGCGGCGGAGAGACGGAGAAGCAGATCTATCGCTTCACAAAGGGCGATAGCGACCTGGCGCTCCGCTTTGATCTCACCGTGCCGCTTGCCAAGTACGTGGCCGCGCATTACGGCGAGCTGGCGTTCCCGTTCCGCCGCTATCAGATCGGCAAGGTCTACCGCGGCGAGCGCGCGCAGCGCGGGCGCTTCCGCGAATTCTATCAGGCGGATATCGACGTCATCGGCGACGGGAAGCTCGACATCCTCAACGAGGCGGAGATCCCGGCCATCATCTACAGCACCTTTACGGAGCTGGGCCTGAAGAATTTCAAGATCAGGGTCAACAACCGCAAGCTCCTCAACGGCTTTTACGCCATGAACGGCATGAGCGAAAAAGCCGGAGATATCATGCGCACGGTGGACAAGCTCGACAAGATCGGACCGCAGAAGGTCAAGGAGCTGCTGATCGACGAGGTCGGGATGTTCCCCGACAAGAGCGAGAACGTGCTGGACTTCATGGCGATCCAGGGGGACAACG
This sequence comes from Eubacteriales bacterium, assembly GCA_030531505.1. Taxonomy (GTDB): domain Bacteria; phylum Bacillota; class Clostridia; order Oscillospirales; family Oscillospiraceae; genus Limivicinus. The sequence goes on along the minus strand of JAUNNH010000023.1, from coordinate 8,302 downwards.
CTTATGTGATCTCCCGCCTTGAGGATTACCGCGGCATGGATCCGCTCTTCGACGAGGGCCTGGACGAGCTCATCACGGTGACGCGCTATCTGAGCGACTTCGGCGTGCCGGAGGAGAACTTCGCCGTCGATCTTACGATCGCGCGCGGGCTGGACTACTACACGGGCACGGTCTATGAGACTGAGATGACGAAGCATCCGGAGATCGGCTCGGTCTGCTCGGGCGGGCGCTACGACAATCTCGCCGGGTATTATACCGACAAGGCGCTGCCGGGCGTGGGCATCTCCATCGGGCTCACAAGGCTCTTCTACGTGCTCAACGAGCAGGGGCTTTTGTCCGAGGAACTGGTTACGGCGCCCTGCGACGCGCTCATCCTGCCCATGACCGACGAGCTCGGTCCCGCCGTCGCCGCGGCCACCGCGCTGCGCCGCGCCGGCGTGCGCACCCAGCTCTATGGGGAGAAGCGCAAGTTCAAGGCCAAGATGGCCTATGCCGATAAGATCGGCGTGCCCTTCGCCGTGCTGATAGGGGAGGACGAGGTCCGCGAGGGTGTCCTCTCCGTCAAGGACATGCGCAGCGGCGAGCAGCAGAAGCTCACGCCGGCCGAGGCGGCCGCCTTTATCCGTGCCGAGATCGAAAAGAGAGACGGCGGCGCGGTGATCCTGGATTAACCAAATTCATATAGAAAGCTGGGGGAAACCACATGTTCCAATCCCGTACCCATACCTGCAACGAGCTCCGTCTGGAGCACGTTGGGCAGAAAGTCAAGATCGTCGGCTGGATGGAGAATGTCCGCGAAGTCGGCAGCAATTTCGCCTTTGTCGTTGTACGCGACTTCTACGGCACGACCCAGGTGGTCGTCGAAACCGCCGAGATGATGGCGATCTTCAAGGGCATCAACAAGGAATCCACGATCTCCGTCGAGGGCGTGGTGCGCGAGCGCGCGAGCAAGAATCCGAAGCTGCCCACCGGTGATGTCGAGATCGTCCCCGAGAAGGTGGAAGTGCTCGGCCGCTGCCGCTACAACGAGCTGCCCTTTGAAATCAACCGCAGCCGCGAAGCGGACGAGGCCCAGCGCCTGAAGTACCGCTATCTCGACCTGCGCAATCCGGCCGTGAAGAAGAACATCATCCTGCGCTGCAACGTGATCGCGGCGATCCGCCAGGCCATGCTTGCGCACGGCTTCCTGGAGATCACGACCCCGATCCTGACCGCTTCCTCGCCCGAGGGTGCGCGCGACTATCTGGTCCCGGCCCGCAAGCATCCCGGCAAGTTCTACGCGCTTCCGCAGGCCCCGCAGCAGTTCAAGCAGCTGCTCATGACCTCCGGCTTCGACCGTTATTTCCAGATCGCGCCCTGCTTCCGTGACGAGGACGCCCGCGGCGACCGCAGCCCCGGTGAGTTCTACCAGCTCGATATGGAGATGGCCTTCGCCACGCAGGACGACGTGTTTGCCGTGCTGGAGGATGTGCTGCCGCCGATCTTCGCACAGTACGGCACCTATAACATCGCCTCCTCCGCTCCCTTCCGCCGCATCCCCTACCTCGAGTCGATGGAGAAGTACGGCTCCGATAAGCCGGACCTGCGCATCGACTTTGAACTGGAGGACATCACCGCCCTCGTGCAGGGGACGGAGTTCGGGCCCTTTGCGCCGGGCAACACCGTGAAGGCGATCGCTGTGAGCGGCTGTGAGCTTACCCGCAAGCAGATCGACAAGATCTGCGCCGACGTTGAGGTCCAGGCCGGGGCCAAGCCCTATTGGATGAAGGTGGAGAACGGCGCCTTTGTGGGCGGCGTCGCCAAGTTCCTCAACGACCGCTTTGCCGCTCTGGGCGAGAAGCTGGAGCTGCGCGACGGCACGCTCGTCGCCATCGCCGCCGGCAAGCACGATCAGGCGCTCAAGACCGCCGGCGTGATGCGCAAGATGTTCGGCGCGGCCGTGCCCGGTCATATGGACAAGGAACGCTATGAGTTCTGCTGGATCGTCGACTTCCCGATGTATGAGATCGGCGAGGAGAGCGGCGAGCTCGAGTTCTGCCACAACCCCTTCTCCATGCCCGCCGGCGGGCTGGAGGTGCTGCTCAAGGCCGAGCGGGGCGAGATCGATCCGCTCTCCATCACCGCCGATCAGTATGACCTGGTCTGCAACGGTGTGGAGCTCTCCTCCGGCGCGGTCCGCAACCACGATCCCGAGATCATGGTCAAGGCTTTCGAGATGGTGCGTCTCGGCGAGGAGGATGTGAAAAAGAAATTCCCCGCCATGTACAACGCCTTCTGCTACGGCGCTCCTCCCCATGCCGGCATTGCCCCGGGCATCGACCGTATGGTCATGCTCCTCTCGGGCGAGGACAGCATCCGCGAGGTCATCCCCTTCCCGATGAACAAGAGCGCGCAGGACGTGATGATGGGGGCACCCTCCGAGGTCACGCAGCAGCAGCTCGACGAGCTGCATATCGCCCTTGTCGGCGAGCTCGAGGAATAAGACCCTTTGAACGGGGCGGCCGCTGGACCGCCCCGTTTTTCAGAACAAAACGGAGGTGAGACGATGCTGTCCTCCATTCGCAGCTTCGGCGTGAGCGGAATCGGCGGCTTCCCGGTGTCTGTGGAGGTCTATATCTCCAACGGGCTGCCTGGCTTTGAGGTCGTGGGCCTGCCGGATACGGCAGTGCGCGAGTCCCGCGAGCGGGTAAGAGCGGCCATCAAGAACAACGGCTTCCGCTTCCCGGTTAGCCGCCTCACGGTGAACCTGGCCCCGGCGGACAAGAAGAAGGTCGGAACGCTCTACGACCTGCCCATCCTGATCGGCATCCTCGCGGCGTCCGGGGATCTCAGACAGCCGGGGGAGGAGAGTGCCTTTATCGGGGAACTCTCGCTCAATGGCGAGCTGCGGCCCGTACCCGGTGCGCTGCCCATGGCTATCGCGGCGCAGCGCGAGGGCGTAAAGAAGTTCTATGTCCCGGCGGAGAACGCCGGGGAGGCTGCTTTCGCCGAGGGGATCGCGGTCTACCCGGTGGAGAATGTTCAGCAGCTGCTGCGCCATCTGCGCGGGGAAGAGGAGCTCGTACCGGCCTCAGCTCCCGATCCGGAGACGGACCGCGGAGCGGTACCGGATTTTGCCGACGTGCTCGGGCAGGAAAACGTCCGCCGCGCGCTGGAGATCGCGGCAGCGGGCGGGCATAACATCCTGCTGATCGGCCCGCCGGGCGCCGGAAAGTCCATGATGGCCAAGCGCCTTCCCGGCATTCTGCCTGACATGAGCCGGGAGGAGATGATCGAAGCGACGGAAATCTGGTCTGTCGCAGGCCTCACAAGTCGGAAGCATCCGCTCGTTTCGACCCGGCCCTTCTGTGCACCGCATCATACGGTTTCGACCGTCGGCCTCGCCGGCGGCGGGACGATCCCCAAACCCGGCCAGGTCAGCATCGCGCATCAGGGCGTGCTCTTTCTCGATGAGCTGCCCGAATTCAAGAGCGACGCGCTCGAGGTGCTGCGCCAGCCCCTGGAGGACGGGGAGGTGACGGTTTCGCGCGCGGCGGGGACGGTGTGCTATCCGAGCCGCTTCATGCTGGTGTGTGCCATGAATCCCTGCAAGTGCGGCTGGTACGGACACCCCTCCGGGCGCTGCCGGTGCACGGAGCAGGAAGTGCGCCGCTACCACAGCCGCATCTCCGGCCCGCTGCTGGACCGCATCGATCTGATCGTAGAGGTCCCGGCGCTGCAGTACGAGGAACTGCGCGGCCGGCGTCTTGCGGAGAGCTCCGCAGCGATTAAGGCACGGGTGAACGCTGCCCGGCAGATCCAGCGCCGGCGCTTCGGTGCGGACGGGACCATGATCAATGCCCACATGGATAGCCGCGCGCTGCGGCAGTTCTGCGCACTGGATGAGGAGAGCGACCGCCTCATGCGCGATGCCTTTGAGGCCCTGGGTCTTTCCGCCCGCAGTCATGACCGTATCCTGCGCGTTGCGCGCACGATCGCGGATCTCGCGGGAGAAGAGCGCATCGACCCCGAGCATATCGCCGAGGCCATCCAGTACCGGAGCTTTGACCTCAACGGCGGGAAAATCTGAGGAAAGAGATAAGAGAAAATGAAAAAAGGAAATGCGGCGGCGCTGCTGCCAATAGGAGTATTTCTGGTATTATATCTGGGACTCGGCATCCTGTTTGAGTACGGCATGAAGATCCCCATGGGCTTTTACAACATCCCCATCGTGGTGGTGTTCCTGATCGCCCTGCTGGTGGCCTGCCTGCAGAACCGGGCGCTGAGCTTTGACGAAAAGCTTGTGCTCATGGGCCGCGGGATCGGGGATAAAAACATTGTCACCATGATCCTCATCTTTATGGCCGCCGGTATTTTTGTCGGAGTCGTGGGCCGCTCGAGTGCGGAGAGCGTGGCGTATTTCATGCTCTCGGTGATCCCGGCGCGCTACGCGGTGGCGGTGCTGTTTGTGGTGAGTTGCTTTGTCTCCACCGCGATGGGCACCTCCGTCGGTACCATCACGCTCATCACCCCCATCGCCGTCGCGGTGGCGACCGCATCGGGTGTCTCGCTGCCGCTCTGTATCGGTTCGGTCATGGGCGGAGCCATGTTTGGCGACAACCTCTCCTTTATTTCGGACACGACCATCGCTGCCTGCCAGGGGCAGGGATGTGAGATGCGCGACAAATTCCGCGAGAATTTCGTCATCGCGCTGCCTGCCGCGCTGCTGACGCTAGCGGTGATCCTGGTGCTGAGCTTGCGGGAAAACATTCAGCCCATGGAGCTCCCGGCTTATAATCTGGTGCAGATCATTCCCTATGTGCTGGTGCTGATCGGCGGGATCGCGGGCGTCAACGTCTTTGTGGTGCTGCTCATCGGCATCCTCTCCGGCTCGGCCATTATGCTCGGCACCGGGGCTATCCCGGCGGTCGAGCTGCTGTCGAGCATGGGCGCGGGGGCGGCCGGCATGTTTGAGACTACCATGGTGGCGATCCTCGTCTCCGCCATCTGCGCGCTGATCCGGGAGTACGGCGGTTTTACGGCCCTGCTCGAGTGGATCCAGAAGGTTTTCCGCGGCAAAAAGGGCGGCCAGCTCGGCATGGGTCTGCTGGTCGGCGCGATGGATATCGCCACGGCGAACAACACCGTCGCCATTGTGATGGCCAACCCCATCGCGGCGCAGATGGCCGAGAATTACGGGATCTCCCGACGCAAGACGGCCTCGCTGCTGGACACCTTCTCCTGTGTGTTCCAGGGGATCATTCCCTACGGCGCGCAGATGCTGGTGGCCATCTCCGCCGCCAACGCCCTCGGCCGGCCGGTCTCGGCCTTTGAGATCATCCCCCGGCTGTATTACCCGTTCCTGCTGCTGGCCAGTTCCCTGGTATTCATCTTCCTGCTTCCGGAGCGGAAGAACAGAAAGGAAGAAACGCGATGAAAGATCTGATCCTGTTAAAACTCGGTGAGATCGTCCTCAAGGGCCTCAATCGCCGCAGCTTCGAGCAAAAGCTCATGGGCAACATCCGCCGCCGTCTCATCGGCCTCGGCAAGTTCAAGGTGAGCTGCCTGCAGTCCACGGTCTATGTGGAGGCCGAGAGCGAGGACGCGGATCTCGACGCGGCCTTTGAGGCGCTGCAGGATGTCTTCGGCGTTGTGAAGCTCAGCCGGGCCGTCGCCTGCGAGAAGGATAAGGACGCCATCGCCCGGCGCGCCATCGAGTACCTGCGGGACGATATGCTGCGCGCAAAGAGCTTCAAGGTCGAATCGAAGCGAAGCGACAAGAGCTTCCCCATGACCTCGATCGAGCTGAGCCAGTACGTCGGCGGGGAATTGGCGGAGGCCTACCCCAACTGCGAGGTGGACGTGCATGAGCCGGAGTTCACCGTGGTGCTCGAGGTGCGTGACCTCGCCGCCTATGTCCACGCCCAGCCCGTCAGCGGCGCCGGCGGCATGCCGGTCGGCTCGAACGGTGTGGCGGTGACGCTGCTCTCGGGTGGCATCGACAGCCCGGTCTCGAGCTACATGATCGCCAAGCGCGGTGTGCGGCTGATCCCGGTCCACTTCTTCTCCTTCCCCTATACCTCGCAGCAGGCGAAGGACAAAGTGGTGGAGCTGGGGCGGATCCTGACGCGGTATTGCGGTAAAATGACCATGGAAGTGGTGCCGTTTACCCATATCCAGGAGGAAATCCGGGATAAGTGCCCGGAGGAGTATTTCACGCTCGTCATGCGCCGCTTCATGATGCGCATCGCCGAGCGCATCGCGCGGGATGCGGGAGCAAAGGCAATCGTCACCGGCGAGAACCTCGGGCAGGTCGCGAGCCAGACGATGGAGGCCATGGCCTCCACGCAGGCCGTACTGGATTTGCCGGTGCTGCAGCCGCTGATCGGCATGGACAAGGAGGAGATCGTGCAGATGGCCCGCCGGATCGGGACCTTCGACACCTCTATCCTGCCTTATGAGGATTGCTGCACGGTCTTCACGCCGCGCCATCCGCGCACACGTCCGAAGCCGGGCGAGGTCGCCGCGGCAGAGAGCAGGCTCGACGTGGACGCGCTGGTCGAAGAGGCCCTGCAGGGCCTGGAAAGGATCGAACTGAACCGTGAGGAAAGCCTATAATACCGAGATCCTCTCCGTCGGAACGGAGTTGCTGCTCGGCCATATCACCAACACCGATGCGCGAGACATCTCGGAGCTGCTCTCGAAGATCGGCGTGAATGTGCGCTACCACACCGTGGTGGGGGACAACCCCCAGCGCCTGCGCGAATGCATCGAGATCGCGAAGAGCCGCGCCGATGTGATCATCACGACAGGCGGCCTTGGCCCTACCTGCGACGATCTGACCAAGCAGACCCTGGCCGAGGCCTTCGGCCTGCCGCTGGTGGAGAGCGCCGCGGAGCGCGCCTCGCTCTATGAATACATTAAAGGCGGAAAAAACTTCACGCCGAATAATCTCCAGCAGGCGCTGATCCCCGAGGGGGCGGAGATTTTCCACAATCTCTGGGGCACGGCGCCGGGCTGCGCTTTCGAGAAGGACGGCAAGATCGTCGTCATGATGCCGGGTCCGCCGAACGAGTGCGTGCCGATGTTCCGGCGCTATGGGATCCCTTATCTCAAAAAACTCTCGGAGGAGCAGATCGTCTCACACGCCGTCCGCATTTTCGGCCTCGGCGAGAGCGCGGTGGACCAGATCTTCCGCGATGAAATGGACCATATGCAGAACCCGACCATGGCGCCCTATGCCAAGGAGTGCGACTGCCTGCTGCAGATCACGGCCAAGGCAAAGAGCGAGGAAGAGGCCGAGGCCATGATGGCACCGGTGATCGCCCATGTGAAGGAGCGTCTGGGCGATGTGGTTTACGGCATGGACATCGAATGCGTGGAAGAGGCGGTGCTGCCGCTGCTGCTGGAGAAGGGCCTGCATTTTGCCGCGGCCGAGAGCTGCACGGGCGGGGATATCGCCCGGCGCATCACCGAGATCCCCGGAGCCAGCGGCGTTTTTCTGGGCGGCTGCGTTACCTACACCAACGAGGCGAAAGCTCGGCTCCTCGGCATCGACCCGGCTCTGATCGAGGAAAACGGCGCGGTGAGCCGTCCTGTGGCGGAGGCCATGGCCGAGCGTGTGCGCGCCCTCACGGGGGCGGATATCGGCGTTGGCGTGACGGGCCTCGCCGGCCCGGACGGAGACGGCGTGCATCCGGTAGGCACGGTCTTCGTCTCGATGGCCGTGGAAGGGGAGACCTATGTGCGCGAGCTGCATCTGGGAGAAAAACGGACCCGCAGCTTCATCCGCCGCATGGCCGGCAACCACGTCTATGACATGATGCGCCGCTGGCTCACCGGCCTGCCTGTACGGCTGCCGGAATAAGATTTGTTGTTTTTGCTGAAAAAGGCTTTTCAACCGCCCGGCTCTGTGGTATGATATAGACAAGAAGAGTGGCGTACCACTCTTTGGACCCTGATCATGAAAGGAGTTGGCACCAATGAAGTTCACTTTTACCGAGAAACGGATGGATTCCTCCGAGGATCTGCGCGCCTATGCGATGCGCAAGATCGGTAAGCTCGACCGCTTTTTCAAGACCGAGGCGGAGGCGATCGTCACCTTCAGTCTGGAGCGCGGCCGCTTCCGGGCTGAGATCACCATCCACAACAACGGCCTGTACTACAGGGCAAGCGAACTTACGAACGACATGTATGCTTCCGTCGATTCCGGCGTCGCCGCGATCGAACGGCAGATCCGCCGCAACAAGACCCGCCTTGCCAAGCGGCTGCGCGAGGGGGCGCTGGAGCGTGACGCCGTGCCTGCCTATGTCCAGATGGAGGA
>JAUNNH010000022.1 GCA_030531505.1 Eubacteriales bacterium | reverse complement strand
TTCGCCGCGGTCTTCTTCACCGCGCTCGGCGCTTCCAGGAGCGATTTCTGCGTCACGCCGGTCGCCTTGGCGATCGCCTTCAGCGCGGCCTGCGGCAGATCCTTTTCCCCGCGCTCGGCCTTACCGATGTCTGAGCCGGAGACGCCGTCGATCAGTTTCGCCAGCGCGTCCTGGCTGAGGCCGGCGTTGGTGCGGGCTTCCTTGATGAGCTCGCCGACTTTTTTAACTGCCATGGTCTGTCCTCCTTTTTATTTTTTGCCCGAGAGCAGCGCGCTCAGCAGCGCCGTACCGTTCAGGCTGTCGTCCTTTTCGTCCGCGTTCCCGCCGAGCAGAGACCCCAGCAGGCCGCCCGCCGCGGGTTTGTTCCCGCCGCCGAGCAGGCCGCCCAGCAGACCGCCGCCGGACGGGGCGCCGCCGCCGAAGATCGCCATCACATCGCCCAGATCAAGCCCGTCGCTCAGATCGAAGCCGGGCTTTGCGCCGGAGCTCGTCGCAGCGGAGAGGCCGCTCAGGAGAGCAGGCGTGATGCTGCTGAGTGCGCTGCCGACCTCCTGCTCGTTCAGATCGGACTGCTGCGCGAGGCTGCTCAGCGCGGCGTGGGAATCGGCGCCGAAGATATGCCCGAGGATCTTGCCGCCGTCGGTCGTATCCGCGTCCTGGATCTGTTCGGGCAGGGATTTCTTATTGGTGTGCTGCGTCAACGCACCGAGCAGGGACTCGAGGCCGGACTGGGAGGAGGCGTTGTTCGTCAGCGCCTTGAGCAGCATGGGTACCGCCAGGGGGAGGAGCTTTTTCAGTTTGGCGGAGGAGAGGCCCGTCTTCTTGGTCAGCGCCTTGAGGGCGACATCCGAGAGCAGGGATTTCGTCAGAATACTCAGTAAACTCATTTCAAACCTCCAGAATAGAAAGAATGGGGATCATCTGCTCCCAGTATACACCATCCGTTTCGACATTTCACCCCTTATTTTCACTGTTCAAAGCATTTTGCGCTTTCAGAGGGTCAATTCGATCTCGTTGTGCTCCGTGAGCCGTTCCTCCGGGATAAAAGCGTCTTGCAGAACGGCGCCGTTGAGCGTGAGTCTGGAGCAGCCGCTTTCCTTCCCGTCGGGGTTTCGGACCGTGATATGCAGCTCGCGGCCGCGGAAGCTCTTCCGGATCTCCAGTTCCTTCCATTCCCGCGGGATGGCCGGTGCGAGACGCAGGCCGTGCAGTTCGGGCCGGATACCGAGGATGCCCTCCACACAGCCCACCATGACCGTTGAGGCCGTACCGGTGAGCCAATGGACATGCGAGCGGCCGAAATGCGGGCTGGCCGGTCCCTCGGTGAACTGCCCGTAGCAGTAGGGCTCGATGCTGCGGATCTCCGCCCGGTCGTTCTGCAGGGAAGGCGCGTTCTCCCTGAAGTACTCAAAGGCGTGCTCTCCGCGGCCCAGCAGCGCCTCGGCCAGGATCAGCCAGCCCTGCGGCTGGGAGAAGATACCGGCGTTCTCCTTGACACCCGCGTTAAAGATGACGGCGAGCGCTCCGTCGAAGCCGCGGCGGAACGGCGGATCCATCAGCACGGCGCCCCAGTCCGTATTCAGGCGCTCATGCACCAGATCCAGCGCGGTCAGCGCCTGCTCCCGGTCTGCGAGCCCGCTGATCACGGCCCAGCTCTGCGGGTTGAGCCAGAGATCGGTCTCCGGCGCGCCGGGGCAGCCGATGACCTCTCCCTTCTCGGTAAAGCCGCGGATGAAGCGGTCCTCCGCCCAGCAGAGCGTCTCGATCTTCTCCCGCAGCGCCGCCTGCTCCTCCATGAGCCGGACGGCCTCCGCCCGGTCCTTCTTCTCTTCCGCAAAGAGGCGCAGGATCGTATAGGCATAGTAGAACTGCAGCGCCACAAAGACCGACTCTCCCTGCGCGCCGAGGCGCAGGCAGTCGTTCCAGTCGGCGTGAAGCCCGGCAGGCAGCCCGTGGGCGCCGGGATGCTCCCGAGAGAAATCCAGGGCCCGTCTGAGATGCTCGTAGACCGAGCCCTCGCCGCAGTCGGCAAAGGGGACGTTCTCGTCGAGGAAGGCGCAATCGCCGCTCTCCGCAATGTATTTGTAGACCGTCGGGAACAGCCAGAGCGCATCGTCCGCCCGGTAGGCCGGATGCCCCGTCTCCTTCCTGTATGTGGGATCCTCCGGTCCGGTCTCATGTCCTGCGTTGTGTGTGAATTTCACGAGCGGCAGGCCGCCGCCGTGGTGCATCTGGGCAGAGAGCATGAAGCGGATCTTCTCTTTCGCCATCTCCGGAGCCAGATGGATCACCCCCTGGATGTCCTGCACCGTATCCCGGTAGCCGAAGCCGTTTCGCAGCCCGCAGTAGGTGAAAGAGGCGGCCCGTGACCAGAGGAAGGTCATGAAGCAGTTATACGCGTTCCAGGTGTTGATCATCGTGTCGAAGCCCGGGCAGGGCGTCTTCACGCGGAAACGGTCGAGCTTCTCTCCCCACCAGGCGTGCAGTTCTTCCATCTCACGCCCGCAGCGTGCGGGATCGGCATAGGCCGTGAGCAGTTCCCGGCTCTCCGCGTCTCCCTTCTCCCCCAGGAGGAAAAGCAGCGTCTTCGTCTCGCCCGGGGCAAGGCAAAGCCGCGCCGCGAGCGCACCGCAGCTGTTCTCGTTATAGCCGGCCACATCTCCGAGAACGCCGCTCTCCACACCGATCGGCGCGTCGTAACGACGGTAGGGGCCGAGAAAAGCCGCCCGGTCGCCGCACCAGGATACGGTCTCCGCCCCGACGAGGCCGAGGAAGCGCTCATACAGCTCGCCCTCGTTCCCCGTCCCGGCGAGGTTGCCGTGGATCTGCTGGCGGACACGGCCTCCGTCGAAAAACGTGCGGCTGATGAACTGCGAGTACTGCAGGTTCACCTGATCCTGCTCGTAGTTGGGGTGACTGGTAAATTCCGCATAGGCCGTCACCGTGAGCTCCCTCTCGCGCTCACTTGTATTCGTGACAGCGAGGCGCCAGACCTCCCAGCTCCCGTTCAGCGGCACATAGTAGAGCGCCTCGCTCTCGACCCCGGCATAGGCAGCGCGAATCACGGTATAGCCGAGACCGTGACGGCACTCGCTCCGGTAAGTATCCAGCGGCTTCCCCACCGGCTGCCAGGAGGCGGACCAGTAATCCCCGTCCGCGTCGTCGCGCAGGTAGAGGTAGCGTCCCGGCTCGTCAAAGCGGTTGAAATCATAGCGCAGGACACGGCCGTTGGCACCGGAGCGCACAAAGCTGTATCCTCCGGCGTTATTCGAGATCAGAGCGCCGTACTCCGGCGAGCCGAGATAATTCGCCCAGGGCCGGGGCGTATCCGGCCTGGTGATCACATATTCCCGCTTTTCATCGTCAAAATAACCCCACTGCATTTCTGTTCCTCCCCGCTTTTCTATTCGGGATCAGTATACGTTTCCGGCCATGGTGTGTCAATACGGGAAAAGGGACCCTGCGGCAAAGGCCGCAGGGTCCCCGTCTGTTTTCGTTTGCTTGTTCTCAGCCCTCTTCGAGTGCGTTCATATAGGCCATAACGCTCTCGGCGAGCTCGCCGCGGCTCAGCACGGTCTCGTCCGCTGCGGCGTCCGGCTCATAGGGCACGCCGACCGCCTCGCTGAAGTACGCGAGCGTCTCCTCCAGCCCGGCCGCGGTCAGCGCATCGTCCGCCGTGCTCTCCGGGGCGAGGATCCCGTAGGAGGCGAGGGTCTCCACCGCGTCGTCCTGCATCGAGGCGTCGCCGCCGATCGCGGCATAGAGCGCGCCGGCGAGATCGCCCACAGTCGCCTCGGCGTCCACACCGAAGTGCTCCTCATCCAGCATCGCCATGAGCATGTTCTCATAGACGAAGCGCACGGCCTCATAGTGCTCGCTGCCCTCCGGCAGATCGGCCATCTCGACCTGGCTCGCGTCCACGGAGCCGAAGGGATTGTCGATCCGGTCATAGAGCTCAGCGTTGGCGTTGATAGCGCCCGCACCGCCGGCCGTGCCGCGCAGGCCGTTCGTCATGAGCGCGGCGTAAGCGTCGGCATAGGAGGCGAAGCGCTCAGGCGTCAGGGCCTTGAGCTCCCGCATATACTGGAGCTTCAGGTCCGCGGGCGTCTCCGTAAGGGTATCGAGGAGGGCGTTGATCGCGCCGGTCAGCTCACCCTCCGGCATGGCGTAGAGAGAATAGCTGGAGAGGATATAGCCGTCGAGCGTCTCCTGGTCGATCTCCACCCCGGCGAGGAAGTCCGGAATCGCCTCATAGACCTCGAAGGTCTCGCGGATGTTGGGGTCGCGGTAGCTGATGAAATAGACGCCGGCATCGTCGATATAGGCGTGCAGCGGCGTGTACACACCGTACTGCTCGCGCAGCTGCGGGAAGAGATAGAGGTCCGTCACGAGGCTCGCCACGGCATCGAGGTCGGCGGTGTAGCCGTCGAGGCCCATCGCGGCGTAATCGCCGATAAGGCAGTTATACTGCACGGAGCTGTCCACGATCAGTGCCTCACTCTGGGCGGGCGCCTCGAAGACGTACTCCACCGACTCGATCGGGCGTTCATCCAGCTTTGCGAGAAAGGCATCGGCGAGCGGTGCATTGGTCTCGATGCCGGAGGCACTGCCCGCGTAGGCACTGACGGCATTCGTCCGGTTTTGGAAATAGGCCTGGATCTCCTCCAGCTTCGCCTGCACCGCGGCCGGGTCGCTCTCCATGAGCGGTTCGACCTGCTCCAGGAAGTGATAGAAGTCGAGGTTGTTGAACGAATTATAGTAAGCATACAAGGGCTTGGAAGCACCGAGGGACCCGTAGAGCAGCGGGCTGTAAGGGTCGGCGTTGATGCTGCTCTTGAGGCTCGCCTTGTTCTGGCCGATCAGGCCGCTCATCGTCTCGTAGTCGTCAAACTTCGTCTCGAACAGGATCTCATACACCAGGTCATAACCCGCGGCGAGATCCTCATCCGCGGCGATCCAGCCCGCGCGCAGGCAGGGACGGTATTCGTCGGTGCCGTAACGGTCCACCAGAGAGAGGCGGAGCTCGCCGTTGTACAGGTAGCGGGTCGAGAGTGTGGCGAGTTCCTCGCGGCTGTGTTCGGCGGTGTCGAGCTCCCCGACCAGGGCCGTGTAGAGCGCGAACCAGTGGATGTCCTCCTGCGGGATGCCGGAGGCGTCGAGCAGCAGCAGCGTCTGACCGATACCGTCCACACCTGCCTCGGCGCTCAGACGGCGCACGCCGTCCTCGCCCATCTCGTCCCGCACGGTGTACTCCCGCTGCTCCTCAGGCAGGGATTCCACCGTGACGGCCTGCAGCTGCGCCACGTAGGCGGAGGCGTCTTTCTCCTCCTTCTCGGCGTTGGTCGTCTCGATGATCGCCTGCAGCTCGTCCTCGCTCAAGGAGGCCTTCACCTCCGCGAGGCGTGCCGCCTCAGCGGCGTCCAGCTCCTCGCGCAGTCCGGGCTCGGGATAGGTCGAGACGAGCGCGGTGGTCTCCGAGCCGAGCAGCCAGTCGGAGACCGCTTTGGCATAGAGGCTGTCGCGGTTCCAGTCGTCCAGGCTGTCGAGCGCGTCCACGTAATCCATATAGCTGAAGGGGTCGCCGCTGGAGGCGTAGCCGTAGGCCAGGGAGGGGATGAGATTCACGCCCACCTCACCGCTCTCGCTGGTGAGCTTGGTACTCAGGGACAGGGAGGACATGACGCCGTCCACCAGGTCCTGGGCAAAGCCTTTCTCCGCGACCTCCGCCAGCACTGCGTCCACCGTATCGCGGAAGATCGCCGCGTCCTCGGGGTCGACGTTCGCCGCCGAGAAGAGGATCGCGTCCTCCGGTCCCTCATCCTCGAAATAGGAGCCGAAGGAGCCGGAGGGCAGCGCCTTTTTCAGGCTCTGCATCAGAGGCGAGGCGTCCGCGATCAGCAGATCGGTCAGGGTATTGAGCACGAGTTCCTCCTGCGGATCGGCCTTCAGGCCGGGGCAGACGAAGGCGTAATAGACCGTGGAGCGGTCCTCCGTCGCGGCGCCGGCCTCCATCGGGAAGCCGAGGCTCAGCTCGACAGGCTCGCCGAGCGGCGTATAGGCCGGGTCCTCAAAGCGGAACTCCCGCTTCTCATAGGGGGCGAAGGCCTCGTCCAGCAGGCGCAGGAAAGCGCTGTAATCCTCGAACTCGCCGTAGAGATAGGCAACGCAGTTGGAGGGATGGTAATAGGTTTCGTGATAGGTTTTAAGCGCATCCCAGGTCATATCCGGGATATAGGCCGGGTCGCCGCCGGACTCGTTTCCGATGGTGGAGCCGGGGAAGGCCGCGCGCATCATATTGAGATAGGCGACGTTCTCAAGATCGGTCGCGCCGAGCATCTCGGAGTAGACCGTACCCTCGATCGTCAGCTCGTCCTCCATGGACGCCAGGCGATACCGCCAGGCCTCCTCGCGGTAGATGCTCTCATCCTCGAGGATGCAGGGGTGCAGGCAGCTGTCGGTATAGAAGTCGGCATACTTCAGGAGCTGCTCCTCCGAGAGGCTCGCCACCGGATAGGTCGTCATGAGCGGATAGGTCATCGCGTTCATGAAGGTGTTGTATGTCTGGAAAGAGAGGTTGAAAAACAGGGCCGAAGAGGGGTACTTCTCCGAACCGTTCAGTGTCGCGTGCTCAAAGACATGGGGCAGACCCGTGTTGTCGATGGCGCGGGTGAAAAAGGTCAGATCGAACACGCGGTTCGTGTCGTTGTTGGCGACGTACAGGAGCTGCGCGCCCGTGCGCTCGTGCTCAAAGAGCACCGCCGTCCCGCCCACAAGCGGGAAATCCCGTACCTCGCGGACGACAAAGCCCTCGACCGTATCGCCGGGCGCGGGGAAGGCGTTCTCCGCGGGCATCGCCGCGCCGAGGCCTGTCATGAGCAGGGACAGGATCAACAGGATGGAAAGGGTTTTCTTCACGTCTGAATACCTCCTGACAGCTTGATACAAACGACCGGCCGCACGTCTCCGTGCGGCCGGATCGACTTGTGGATTAAAGGATCACTGATTGCTCCACCACTCGACGAAGCTTTCGTACTCACTCTTCGGAACGAAGGCCGATTTCACGATCGCATCGCTTTCCTTGGTGTTGCGCCGGATCAGCTTGCAGTAGGCCTTGGCCTCGCTCCGGTCCAGGAACATGCCGGTCATCGTCTTATACTTCAGGTCGACCTTGTAAACAAAAGCGGGATAGCCGTACCGTTCCAGCCTGTCACGCACGGACTCGCAGCGGGGAAAGCAGCTGCCCTTGGAGAACTGCACCGTGTATACCTCCACCGTGTCCTCATCGTCGGCACGGAAGAGATCGCCCGTCGGCTGTTCCCAGAAGGTCTCCATCACGCGGCTGTCGGGATTGACGCGCACGGCGTGGTAGAAGGTGCCCTGGAACACCTGCACCGCGTCCTTCGGGAGCATGGCAGAGGTCAAGTACGCGCTCTCCTCCTGCGGATCGGTATGGATCAGCTCGCCATAGCAGAGCGCATCGTACTCGCTGCCGAACTTTCCGCTCATCACGTAATACATGCCGTTATCCAGCAGCACGAAGCCGTCCAGCCCGTTGGCGATCAGCTCGTTTGCACGGGCCTGGGCGCCGTCCCGGCTGTAGCCCGCCGCGATCTGGATCGTCAGCACATAGGTGTCGCCGGAGGCCGCTTCATAATACTGGTTCTGCGGGAAGCTGTATGCGTTCAGACGCAGATCCTCCGCACCGCTCGCCATAGGCGCCGCCGCAAAAGCGCTTGCGCCCAGCGAAAGCAGAACCAGCAGCGTCAGGCTCAGCGCGATAAATCTACGAGTTAGTCTGTTCATTTTCGCAGCATCCTCCTCAGGGAAAACTTGGGTTTTTAATAGTATAGCATACTTCTCTCCAAGTTGCGAGACCATTTCACACATTTTTTTGCTTTTTTATTCCCGGCCTCTGCGCAGGCCGCTGTTTCTCTCCCGCGGAGCCGTCTCCTCCGGCAAACTGTCTAATTTTTCCTTTTATTTTTGTACGGTTTGCCGGTTTTCCCCCGGCCTCTTCTTTGCCGCTTGCATTCAAAGTCCAAATGTGGTTTTAATTAGGTAACGAGTTGTATTTATTTGCAAATCGCATGGATGCATCAACGGAGCTAACTGCAGGAGGACGGAACTATGAAACTTATGAGGACGGAAGACGCCGTGGGTCAGGTGCTCTGCCATGACATCACGCAGATCATTCCCGGTGTCACAAAGGACGCGGTGTTCCGCAAGGGGCACATCATCCGCGCCGAGGACGTGCCGGTACTGCTGAGCGTCGGCAAGGACACGGTCTATATCTGGGAGAACGACGAGACTATGCTCCACGAGAACGACGCAGCTTATATCCTGCGCGATCTCTGTCTCAACGAGCACATGAGCGCCTCCGAGCCGAAGGAAGGGAAGATCGAGCTCACGGCCGCGTGCGACGGGCTCTTCCTCGTCGACCTCGAAAAGCTCCGTGCGGTCAACCGTCTGGGCGATATGATGATCGCTTCCCGCGCCTCGGGCTTCATGGTTAAGAAGGGCGATAAGCTCTGCGGCACCCGTGTGATCCCGCTTGTCATCAAGAAGGATCGGATGGAGGCGGCCAGGAAGGCCGCGGGCGATACGCCGATCATGCGTCTGATCCCTGTGCGTCCGCGGAAGTTCGGCGTCGTCACCACGGGCAACGAGGTGTTTTACGGTCGCATCGAGGACAGCTTCACCCCGGTGATCGAGAAAAAGCTGCGCGCCTTCGGCTGCGAAATGGCCGAGCACGTAATCCTCAACGACGACCATGAGAAAATCACCGCCGCCATTCTCGCCATGCTCGACAAGGGCTGCGAGATCGTCTTCTGCAGCGGCGGCATGAGCGTGGACCCGGATGACAAGACGCCCCTCGCCATCCGCAACACCGGAGCCGATATCGTGTCTTACGGCGCGCCGGTACTTCCCGGGGCGATGTTCCTCGTCTCCTACATGCCGGACGGGCGCCCGGTCTGCGGTCTGCCCGGCTGCGTCATGTACGCCAAGCGTACGATCTTTGACCTGGTGCTCCCCTACCTTGTGACCGACACGCCGGTCACGAAGGAGTGGCTGGCCGGTCTCGGCAACGGCGGGCTCTGCCTCAACTGTCCCGTCTGCCACTTCCCCAACTGCGGTTTCGGCAAAGGCGTATAAGCGCTTCCCGGAACAGTGCGCGTTGTATATGAACACGTAAAGCCGTGTTTATATAAATTTTTCCCTGAAATACGGGAAGGAGGAAACGCACATGAAAAGGACCCTGGCATTGCTGCTGGCGCTGAGCATGCTCTTCGCGCTGACGGCAACAAGTGCCTTCGCCGAGGACAAGGCGGAGGCGGAAGACGTGGAGCTGATCGTTTTTGCAGCGGCTTCCATGACCGAGACCCTGACCGAGATCAAGGCCATGTATGAGGAGGCCAACCCCGGCATCACCCTCATTTACAACTTTGATTCCTCCGGCACCCTGAAGACCCAGATCCAGGAGGGCGCGGACTGCGACGTGTTCATCTCCGCAGGGCAGAAACAGATGAACCAGCTGGATATCACGGCCGATGAGAAGGTCAACACCGACGGTCTCGACTTCGTGCTCGAAGGCAGCCGCCTGGATCTGCTGGAGAACAAAGTCACGCTGGTCGTCCCCGAGGGCAACCCCAAGGGCATCGAGTCCTTCGATCAGCTCGCCGAACTGCTGAAGGCGGGCGATGTGTTCATGGCCATGGGCAACAGCGATGTGCCCGTCGGTCAGTACACGCAGAAGATCCTCGCTTTCTATGATCTGGATGAGGATGCGCTGGCCGCCGCCGGCACCCTCACCTATGGCACCAACGTGAAGGAAGTCACCACGCAGGTCAAAGAGGCCAGCGTGGACTGCGGCGTGGTCTACTGCACCGACGCCTTCTCCGCTGAGCTGGAGGTCGTCGACAGCGCCACGGCCGAGATGTGCGGGCAGGTCATCTACCCCGCCGCCGTGCTGAACGTGAGCGCGCATCCCGAAGAAGCCCAGGCCTTCCTGGACTATCTGAGCACGGAGGAGGCCATGGCCGTGTTTGAGGCCGTCGGCTTCTCGCCCGTCCCGGCCGCCGAGGAGGCCGCCGCCTGATACTGCGCATAGGCAGCGCGTAAATACGCGCTGCCTGCTTTCGGATGGAGTTGGTTCTTTTGGATTGGTATCCGCTGTTAAACTCGCTGCGCATCGCCGCCATCAGCTGTGTACTGGTGTTCTTCACGGGCATCTTCTTCGCCTATTACGCGGCGAGGCTGCCCCGCAGCATCAAAGGCGCGCTGGACGTGATCCTGACGCTGCCGATGGTGCTGCCGCCCACGGTCTGCGGCTATTTCCTGCTGCTCGTTTTCGGGGTTAAGCGTCCGCTCGGCATTCTGCTGATGCGCTTCGGGATCAAGTTCGTCATGACCTGGTACGGCGGCGTGCTCGCTGCGGCGGTCGTGGCCTTTCCGCTCATGTACCGCACGGCCCGCGGCGCCTTTGAGAGCTTCGACCAGAACCTGGCCTATTCCGGCCAGACCCTCGGCCTCTCGAACACCTATATTTTCTGGCGGATCCGCATGCCCGCCTGCAGGCAGGGCATTCTCGCCGGAACGGTGCTCGCCTTCGCGCGCGCTCTCGGCGAGTACGGTGCCACCAGCATGCTCATCGGCTATACGCCCGGCCGCACCGCAACGATCTCCACCACCGTCTATCAGCTCTGGCGCACCAACGACGAGAAGGGCGCCATGTTCTGGGTGCTCGTGAACCTCGCCATCAGCACGGTGGTGCTGCTCACGGTAAACCTGCTGGAGACACGGCAGAAACGGACGGTGAAACCATGAGTCTGATCGTGAAGATCCGCCGCACATTTGGCAGCTTTGAGCTGAATGTGGCCTTTGAAGCGGAAAACGGCGTCACCTGCCTGCTCGGTCCCTCCGGCTGCGGCAAAAGTATGACGCTCAAATGCATCGCCGGGATCGAGCGGCCGGACGAAGGACATATCGAACTCGACGGCACGGTGCTCTTTGACTCCGCGCAGCATATCGATCTGCCTCCGCAGAAGCGGAACGTGGGCTATCTCTTCCAGAACTATGCGCTCTTCCCCAACATGACGGTGCGGCAGAACATCCTCTGCGGTCTGCACAGTGAGAAGGATCGGGCGCAGCGTGAGAAGCGGCTGCGGGAGATGCTGCACGTGATGCAGCTTGAGGGGCTTGAGAAGCATCGCCCCGCCCAGCTCTCCGGCGGGCAGCAGCAGCGCGTCGCACTCGCGCGCATCCTGGTGAGCGAGCCGAAGCTCCTTCTGCTCGACGAACCCTTCTCCGCGCTGGACGGCCATCTTCGCGACTCTCTGAAGATCGAACTTCGCGACCGGCTCGCGGAATTCGGCCGCGAGGTGCTGATGGTGACTCACAGCCGGGACGAGGCCTACAACATGAGCCGTGAGATCGCCGTCATGGAGAACGGCCGCATCCTGACCAAGAAGCCCACCAAGCAGCTGTTCGCCGATCCCGGCAGCGTTCCCGCCGCCATCCTGACCGGCTGCAAAAACATCGCTGCCGCCCGTCGGCTCGACGCGCACACGGTGGAGGTCCCGGACTGGGGCATCCGCCTGGTCACCGCGCAGGAGGTCCGCGAGGGGCTGCAGGCTGTCGGCATGCGCGCACACTACTTCGGCCATTCCGCCGGGCAGAATCGCTACCCGGTGCGTTATGTGGAGGAGATGGAGGAACCTTTCGAGACCATCATCCAGTTCCGCTACCTTGGGCAGCGGGAGGACACGCCCCCGCTCTGGTGGCGGCTCACCAAGGACAAGCGGCCTTCGCCTTTCCCGGAAGAACTCGGGATCGCCCCGGCCAATGTCCTGCTGCTTTACGAATAAGAAAGGAAGTTTTACTATGAAACTCAGCGCCAGAAATCAGTTCAAAGGCACCGTCGTCGGCATCCAGGAGGGTGCCGTGAACGGCATCGTCAAGATCGATATCGGCGGCGGAAACATCATGAGCGCCACGATCTCCATGAACGCGATCCACGAGCTCGGCCTGGAGGTCGGCAAAGAGGCCTACGCCGTTGTGAAAGCGACCTCAGTGATGGTCGGCATCGACGAATAAAGAACAAAACAGCAAAAGCAGGCACGGTTTTCCGTGCCTGCTTTTGTGTCAAGGCTGTTTTATTTCTTGTTCTTCTCCCAGAGGACCCAGAGGCCCTTGAGGAGCAGATCGTCGTCGCAGACGATCTCCCGGCGGCAGTTCGGCGTGATGGACGAGGCGAGTCCGCCGGTCGCGATCAGGCGGCAGGGATAGCCGAGCTCGGCCTCCATACGCTCCGCGAGTCCGTCGAGGATGGCGGCGGTGCCGAAGACGGCACCGGAGCGCATGCAATCCACCGTGTTGCTCGCCACCGCCTTGGGCGGAGGCGTGATGGAGATGTCCGGCAGCAGGCTGGTCCCGGCGGCAAGGGCGCGGTAGCCCAGCTTCACGCCGGGCAGGATCGCGCCGCCGCGAAAGCACCCGTCCTTGTCGATGACAGTCATCGTGGTGGCGGTACCGAGATCCATCACGATCGCGGGGTAACCGTAGCAGTTCATCGCCGCGACCGCGCCGACCAGCAGATCGCCGGCGAGCGTGCCGGGATCGTCGATGCGCAGGTTGAGACCCGTCTTCATCCCCGGCCCGACCACCATGCACTCACGGCCCGTGAGCTGCCGGACTGCCGCCTTCAGCGCTTCGGTCACCGTCGGGACCACAGAGGACAGGATCGCCCCCTCCAGCGCTCTGGTATCGATCCCGTAGAGCTGCAGGATCTGGCTGAGGTTGATGGCGTATTCGGCCGCCGTGGCCTCCAGGTTGGTGTGCACCCGCATGATGTTGCGGATCTCCCCATCCTCGATGCAGCCGAGAACGATGTTGGTATTGCCTACGTCAATGGCGAGGATCATGGTTTTTCTCCTTCTTATCCGACCCAGCGGTTCTCGCTGTTGCTGGCGCGGCCGGCCTTGATGAGCCGGACGATGACCGGGCTCAGGATGACGTTGACCAGCAGCTCAAACAGGAAGTTGGCGCCGACCAGCCCGAAGATCATGTAGTTGCCGACATTGGGGAAGCCCGCGGCCGTGCCCCACTCGGTGATGGTGGGCATGAAGAACAGCAGGCAGCCGATCAGGAAGACGCCGGTGTTCACGACCGGGCAAACGACGGCGGCGCAGACGGCGGCGAGCAGGCCGTTCTTTTTCGCTAAGGCGCGGTAGACAAGCCCCGCGAGCAGGCCCGCGGCGGCTCCCTTGACCAGAACCGTCAGGATCGTGCCGAGGGGGTTGACGACCATGAAGGGGGCAGCGTCCCCCGCGAGCAGGACGACCATGCCGAAGGCAAAGCCGAGCCAGGCGCCGGCCCAGGGTCCATAAAGAGCGGCCCCGACGACGATCGGGATCAGCACGAGTGAGATGGAGAAGGGGCCAAAGCGGATGAAGGTGCCCAGGAACTGCAGAACGACGACGATGGCCGTGAGCAGAGCCACGCCCGTCAGGGTACGGGTCTTGACGCGTTTGTTTTCCATATTCATTTCCTTTCTGCTGTCGCCCCGATCGGGCCGGGTGCGGCGCAGAGATATGATAGTCCCCGCCGCCCTTTTTGTCAATAAAAAACCGCGGGAGGACCGGGACTCTCACCCGCTTCCTCCCACGTGCAGTCTATTCGTTCTCCTCCGCGCCGAAGTAGCGCAGGGCGATCTCGATCAGGTTCTTGGCCTCCGGGCTCAGATGGTTCCTTTTCCACGCCACGTGGATCTCCAGCGGCAGCTCCGGGTCGCGGAAAGGCCGGTAGGCCAGCCGGTCGCTGTCCCGGCAGGTGGGCGGATACACAGGCGCAAAGGTCAGCCCGCGCTTGTCCTCCGCCATGACCATACAGTAGTCATGGTCGTCGGAGATAATGTTGGTGACCGCCCCCTCGCCGAGCGAGGCGATCCGCTCCCCCAGGCGGCGGATTCCGGATACGGTCGCGTTGACTTCCGGCGGCAGGACAAACAAGGTCTCCCCGCGCAGGTCCTCCAGCATGACCTCCTCCTTCGCGGCCAGGGGATGCTCCGGACTCATCACGCAATAGAGCGGAGCCGAGACCAGATGCCGGTGCGAAAGGGACGGATAGCCCATGATCGCATCCTGATAGATGAAGGCCAGATCCTGCCTGCCGCTGCGCAGCGGCGCGGTCGGATCCTCGACCGGGCAAACGGAAAGCTTCGGCTGCACCGAGGGGTATTCCCCGATGAAGCGGGAGACGACGTTGGAGAAATCCCGCTGCAGTGTCATGCTGATCACGCCGACCCGCAGCGTTTTCTGCTCCTCTTTTTCCTCGTGCAGATGGACCTGCGCCATCTCCCAGCTCGCCAGCATTCCGCGCATGTCGCGGTAGAAGATCTCACCCTTCTCTGTCAGGGTCACGCCGTGGGAGCTGCGGTGGAAGAGCTTGACGCCAAGCTGCTTTTCCAGATTCTTGATGGCATAGGTCACGGCCGAGGGGCTCAGGAACAGCTCGTCCGCCGTGGAGAAAAAGCTCAGCGTCTTCGTGAGCTTCATAAAGATCTGGATATCCTCGATTTTCACGTCTCCACCCCCTTTCGGCGCTCTTTTTTATACTGTATCATTCTTTCTTCTTTTCGGCAAGTCCCTCCCTCTTATTATGACGTTTGCCGCCAAATGTCTGAACACGATTCGAAAAATTGAAAGGAAGAAATTCAAAAAGTGAAATCCACGGTCGGCGCTTTTCCTATATAATAAAGATAGACCCATACCGGGAAATTTAGAAAACAGGAGGTTAAACACTATGCCGAACAACATAAACCCCGCCGGGATCACCAGACGGGCCTTCCTGAAGGGTGCGGCGGCTTCCGTGCTCAGCGCGGCCGCTCTCGGCGCCTTTGGCGGCTCGGCCCTCGCTGCGGCGGATGAGCCGCAGGCGGAGGGCAAACTCAACTTCGTCGATTATGAGGTCATCGACACCGATTTGCTGGTCGTCGGCTGCGGCTGGGGCGGCATCTCCGCCGTGTTCCAGGCTATCGCCCTGGGCCAGAAGGTCGCCGTTGTGGACAAGGGCCCCTACCGCCACGGCGGCGCGGCTGGCTACAACTGGGACCTGTATATCCCCTTCCTCAAGAGCCGGGAGATCATGATGTACGCGGCCTCCATCAGCACCGACCGCTCCCTGAACAACACCGCCTGGAACAACTGTCTCGCCACCGACCCCTACATCAACCAGGAGCTCACACAGCTTCGCCGCGGTGAAGTACTGCCCCGCCGCAACGAGGACGGCACACAGGCTTACTACGCCGAGACGCCCGCCACCGTCTACGTTGAAGGCTGCTTCGCCCGCACCGGTCAGGACATTCTCGCCTCCAACCCGCTCGTCTCCATCTTTGACCGAACGATGATCACCGACCTGCTGATCGTGGACGGCAAGTGCTGCGGCGCTGTCGGCCTCTATCTCCCCACCGGCCAGGTCAAGGTCTTCCGCGCCAAGGCCACCATCACCGCCACCGGCGCCACCACCGCCTTCATCGGCTGGACCGGCGTCTGCGCACACTCCATCAACGGCATGGACAACACCGGCGATGCGGATATGGCTGCCTATCGTCACGGTGCCGGCATCGGCCACTCCGAGTCGAGCGGTATGGACTTCATCTCCACCTACCCCACCGGCATGGGCTACGGCTGGTCCATGGCTGTGAACCCGGACTCCCTCGAGCCCGACACGTATGCCGACCGCAACGGCAACCATATCTTCGACCGCGAGAAGGATGCGG
This sequence comes from Eubacteriales bacterium, assembly GCA_030531505.1. Classification (GTDB taxonomy): domain Bacteria; phylum Bacillota; class Clostridia; order Oscillospirales; family Oscillospiraceae; genus Limivicinus. The sequence continues at coordinate 11,997 of JAUNNH010000022.1, read as the reverse complement.
ACATCATCGCCATCGGTGCCTCCGACCGTGCCCAGTTCAACTCCTTCGTTGCAAAGGTGCTGACTGACCCGGAGAAGGCCACCGACGACGGCGGTCTGCTCGCGAACCTCCAGGGGGTGCGTCTGCGCCATTTCGCCCAGCTCAACCTCAAGCAGTTTGAAAAATTCGGCATCGACCCGATCAACGAGATGATCCCCATCCACGACGAGCAGTACGAGCGCGGCGGCCAGCCCTGCATCGATGACAACCTGATGAGCGAGATCCCCGGTCTCTTCTGCGCGCGCGGCGCCGGCACCACCTCCGTCGCCATGGGCGGCACCATTGCCACCTTCAACATCCCCTTCGGTGCCTATGCGACCCGCTGCGCTGTCGAGTACATCAAGAACCTCGACGCCCCCGCCGCGATGGACTTCTCCTCCGCCGAGGCCGAGATCAACCGCCTCGAGGAGATCCGCACCCGCAAGGTCGAGGGCGGCAAGCGCCCCTTTGAGGTCCGGCACATGATCCAGAATGCCTGCGACCACTGCTGCGGTCTGGTCCGCAAAAAGGAGGACATGGAGGAGGCACTCGCCGAGCTCAAGCGCATCCGCAAGGAAGAGATGCCGCTGATGGTCCTGGCCGATGAGACCAAGTCCTTCAACACCGAGTGGAAAGAAGCCATCGAGAACTACAATCTGCTCGACGCGGCCGAGCTGATGGTCCAGGCCTCGCTGCTGCGTGAGGAGAGCATTCACGGCACCTTCTTCCGTCCCGACTTCCCCGAACCCGGTGGCGAGGAGTGGAACTGCATGCTGGTCGGCAGATGGTCCGAGGACGGCCCTGTGTTCGAGAAGAAACAGTATCCGCTGCTTGGCGAGGAATAAGGTTAATAACAGGAGGTTACTATGAAAATATCCATCTGGAAATACAATCCCTCGGTGGACGCCGCCCCCTACCTGGTCTCCGGCGAGGTGCCGTTCAAGGACAAGATGACCGTTCTGGAGGCGCTGATCTATTTCAATGAGAACGTGGAATATGTGGCCCACGACTATAACTGCCACGGCCGTCAGTGCGGCCGCTGCTCTCTGATGATGGACGGTGTGCCCGTTCTGGCCTGCGCCACCCCGATCACGGACGCCGATCACGAGTTTGCTCCGCTGAAGGGCTTTCCGGTCCTGCGCGACCTGATCGTCGACAAGCGTGATTACGACGAGGATCTCTCCCGTCTCTACAACCGCATCCGCGTCGACGAGCTCGACGAAGAGGATCTGCAGAAGTTCGAGGTCGAAGGGGATGTCAAGGAGACAGCTGAGACGCTCTGGAACAACACCAACTGCATGCGCTGCGGCATGTGCAACGCGGCATGTCCCGTCTTCCAGGCCATGCCCGACAAGTATGTCGGCCCTGCCTTCATGCTCGCCACCTACTACCGCCACCTCGATCCTTATGATCAGAGCGACCGTGTGCTGGAGGCCGTCTCCAACGGCCTGTACCGCTGCATCCAGTGCGGCATGTGCGACACGGTCTGCCAGCGCTATGAGATCGACCATGCCTCCGCCTGGAAGGCGCTGCGCAAAGCGGCCGAGGAGCGCGGCCTTGTCCCCAAGTACGCCAAGTAAACACGCAAGCCTTTGAATAAACGAGCTGCGTTTCTCATCCGAGGAACGCAGCTCGTTCTATTTTTACTGAAAAAGGCGGCAGCTCCTTCCGCACGTTGCACCGCTCCGCTCACAGTACATTGCAGCGCACGCGGCCGATCGAGATATAGCCGTTGAGCACCGCGTGCACATCCGTCCCCTCCGGGGCCAGATCAGGAGCCGCGGGGACGCCGCGGTTGTGCATGTGAAGGCTCCCGTCCGCCTGGGGCTCGAGCGTGTAGTGATCGAGATAAAGCTGTGTCGGCGCCACGCGCCTGTCGCGCAGGATCCCGCGGAAGTCCCCGAGCCCGCCGCCGGGGAAGTTTACGTTCCAGATCAAGCCGGGGCCGGCCGGCTCGGCGAGCAGTTCCTCCATGATCGGGAAAAGCTCCCGTTCGATCAGCGCGAAATCGCCCCGATAGCAGTTGGAGAAAGCAAAAGCCGGGATGCCGTTCATGAGGCCCTCCATCGCCGCGCCGATCGTACCGGAGTAGGCGATGTCAAAGCCTGTGTTGAAGCCGTTGTTGATGCCGGAAAACACGAGGTCCGGCCGGACGGGCAGGAGGTGACCGAGCGCCGCCTTTACACAGTCCGCCGGCGTCCCGCAGATGCTCCAGGCCGTCTTGACCGGCGCAGGGAAGTCGACACGCCGGATGACCAGCGGTTCAAAGATGGAGATGCGCTGGGACATGGCACTGCACTGATGGTCAGGGGCCGCCACCCATACGTCCCCGATCCGGGAAGCCTGTTCCGCCAGGACGCGAATGCCCTCGGCTTCGATGCCGTCGTCGTTCACGACCAGGATATTGGGTCTGTTCATGGATAATCTCCTGTTATGTAAAATAATTTATGTTTATTGTTTTATGTTATTTGTTTTATGTCTATAATTTTATGTAAACTTTACCCTTCTCCATTGCCAACCGTATCAGTTGGCAATCCGATGTCGGACCGGCTCGGTCGTCTCGTCCAGTGCCGCGAAGCTGTAGCCGTTCGTAAGCCCCCATATGATGACCCGCTCCACCGCCGCCACGCTGAACTCCTTGACGTCATGCTGCAGGACGACGGAAACGCGCCGGGCCGAGCAGCCGTCGACAATATTCTGCAGCACCTGCTCGGTGCTGCTCGTCCCGCCCGCGTCGCCGGAGCTCACATTCCAGTCAAAATAGACGTAGCCCTCCTCGCTCATGCGCTCGCTCAGGCGGGTCATGATGCCGCGGTTGAAGCGGCTGACCGTGTTCGAGCTGCCGCCCGGGAAGCGGAAGAGGCGGGTCTCCTGCCCGGTCTGTTCCCGGATCAGCGCCTGCACGGCCTCGAAGTCCTCGAGGAAGGCCTCCTCACTGGCATAGATACGGCGGTATTGATGGCTCGCGCTGTGCACGCCGATGCTGTGCCCCTCGCGAAACGCGCGCCCAATGCAAGCCGCGTATTCCGGATAGAGACACGTGACAAAGAAGCTTGCCTTCACATTATACTGTGCAAGGATATCCAGCAGCCGATCGGTATAGGGGCCGGGCCCGTCGTCGAAGCTCAGATAGATCAGCTTGCCGTCCGGATCCACAACGTCGGGATTGCGCAGCGGCCGGACCGTCACGGTTCGCGTGGCCTCCACCCGCTCCCCGACCGCGTTCTCGATCCCGTAGCGCAGTGTATACTCCCCCGCAGCAGCGGGATCCACCTCCCCCTCACAGCGCACATAGGCGCTCAGGTCGTTGCCGCGCGCGTCGGTACAGGTGAAGCCCGGATCGAGGAAGGTGAAGGAGGCGTCGATCGCAAGCGACTCCGCGCCGTTCAGGCGGAGGGTCGGTCTGCCGATGCTGTACGGGAGCTGCCGTACGGCGCTCGCACGGTTGCCGGCGGCGTCCGTCACGGTATAGACACGGCTGTCGCCGCGATCCTCGATCTCAACGTGGTCCGTCAGGTCTCCATCCACATCGTCGAGTGCGATATAGCCCTCTTCCCGGTAACCCTCAAGCCAGCTCGGCATATAGTCCTCACTGTGCAGGAGCGTGATCTCCGGTGCGGTCCGGTCGACAACGTGCACGATGCGCTCGGCGCTGTAACGGCAGAGCATCGTGCTCGCCTCATAGCACAGCACATAGTCCCCCATCGTCCCGGTGTCCACCTCGCCCCGGACAAGGACAGGCAGATCCTCTTCGCTCTCTCCCGTCAGGCGACCGACCGCGGCGGCGCGTACACCGGGTTCTTCATAGGGCTCCCCCCGGGGCACCGTGATCTCTGTCCCGCCGGACATATAAAACTGCACGTGCCGCGCATCCAGGGCCAGCACCGCCGCCGTGATCAGCAGCAATCCGGCCAGGACGATCACCACGACGGCCGCCGCCCGGCCGGGGCGCCGCCGTTGCGCAAGCTTTTGCGTTTCCATTTTTATCCTTAATGTCCCTTCATCCGACTTGAAATATATCCCTGTGTCCATTATACACATCCCCCGCTCCCCTGAAAACCGTATTTTTCTTATTTTTTCATCAGTTGCAGAAACTATGCGGCTGTGCTATACTTTTTCTGTTTCAAATACATCTCTGCGGCAGCCAGCCGCAGGAAAAGGAGTACGCATGAAAAATACAGAAAAAACGATGGATAAGATTGTCGCCCTGTGCAAAAACCGCGGCTTCATCTTCGCCGGGTCCGAAATCTACGGCGGCCTCGCCAACACCTGGGACTACGGTCCTCTTGGCGTGGAGCTCAAGAACAATGTCAAGCGCGCCTGGTGGCAGAAGTTCATCCAGGAGAACCGCTACAACGTCGGCCTCGACGCCGCGATCCTCATGAATCCGCAGACTTGGGTCGCCTCCGGCCACCTGGGCGGCTTCTCCGATCCCCTGATGGACTGCCGCGAATGCCATGAGCGCTTCCGCGCCGACAAGGTGATCGAGGACTGGTGCGCCGCGAGCGGCTACCAGCTCGAAAAGCCCATTGACGCCTTCTCCCAGACCGAGATGAAGGACTTCGTCGAGGAGCACCAGATCCCCTGCCCGAGCTGCGGCAAGCACAATTTCACCGATATCCGCCAGTTCAACCTCATGTTCAAGACCTTCCAGGGCGTGACCGAGGACGCGAAGAACACCGTGTATCTGCGCCCCGAGACCGCGCAGGGCATCTTCACCAACTTCGTGAACGTCCAGCGCACCACCCGCCGCAAGCTTCCCTTCGGCATCGGCCAGATCGGCAAGAGCTTCCGCAACGAGATCACGCCGGGCAACTTCATCTTCCGTGTGCGCGAGTTTGAGCAGATGGAGCTGGAGTTCTTCTGCGAGCCCGACACCGATCTCGAGTGGTTCGACTACTGGCGCAGCTTCTGCCACCAGTTCCTGCTGAACATCGGCCTGCGGGACGAAAACCTCCGTCTGCGCGACCACGACCCCGAGGAGTTGAGCTTCTATTCCAAGGCCACGACAGACTTCGAGTTTCTCTTCCCCTTCGGCTGGGGCGAGCTCTGGGGCATCGCGGACCGCACCAATTACGACCTGAGCCGCCATCAGGAGGTCTCCGGCCAGGACCTGACCTATTACGATCAGGAGAAGAACGAGCACTACATCCCCTACGTCATCGAGCCCTCTCTGGGTGTGGAGCGCACGGTCCTCTCCGTCCTCTGCGACGCCTACGACGAGGAGGTCGTCGGCCAGGACAAGAAGGGCAACGACGATGTGCGCACCGTGCTGCATCTGCACCCGGCGCTCGCGCCCTTCAAGTGTGCCATCCTCCCGCTCAGCCGCAAGGAGGTCCTCACCGGACCCGCGCTGGAGCTGTATCAGGAGCTGAGCAAGGACTTCATGTGCGACTACGACGAGACCGGCTCCATCGGCAAGCGCTATCGCCGTGAGGACGAGATCGGCACGCCTTTCTGCATCACCTTCGACTTCAACACCGTCGGCACCGAGACCGATGAGGCCGACGGCTGCGTCACGGTACGCGAGCGTGACAGCATGCAGCAGGTCCGCATCCCCATCACCGAAGTGAAGAGCTACATTGCCGAGCGCATCAAGCTGTAAGAAAGAAGAACGACATGAAAGATGGTTTTGTGAAAGTGGCGGCGGCCGCGCCGGTCATCCGGGTGGCGGACGCCGACTACAACGCCGGACGCGTCATCGACTGCATCCGGGAGGCGGACGGCAAGGGCGTCAAGGTCCTGGTCTTCCCGGAGCTCACGCTCACCGGCGTGACCTGCTTTGATTTGATCGGCCACCGCGTCCTGCTTGATGGCGCGCGGCGCGCGCTGGAGCAGGTGGTCCGCGCCAGCGCCGGGACGGACGTGCTGGCCTTCGTGGGTCTGCCGATCGTGCTGGACGGAAGCGTCGTCAGCGCGGCCGCCGCCGTTTACGACGGGGAACTGCTGGCTGTCGTGCCGCAGGGCGCGGCGCCGGAGCAGACGGTCTGGGCATGCCGCTTTGCGGAGCAGGACAGTGTCTACGCCGACACGCAAATTCTCTTTGAGCACGCCGCCCTGCCCGGGCTGAAGGTAGCCGTAGAGCTGGGCGAGGACATCGATTTGCCCTGCCCGCCCGCTGTGGACCACGCCATGGCCGGTGCGACGCTTATCGCACAGATGGCCTCCTTCCCGGAGACCGTGACGTCCGCAGACGATGCGATGCTCAGCCTTGTCGCCGACTCCCGCCGCCTGCGCTGCGGCATGGTGCTCGCCGCACCCGGCAAGGGCGAGAGCACGACCGACCGCGTCTACTCCGGGCTCTGCCTCGTGGCGGAGAACGGCGAGATCCTCGCCCAAAGCGAGAAGGCGGACAGCCTCGCCGTGAGCGAGATCGATGTGGAGCATCTGGAAAACCTCCGCCTCGCCTCCGGCGCCTTCCCGGGCGACAGCGGCTACAGCGAGGTTTCCTTCGGTAAGGTGGCCGAAGAGACCGCGCTGACCCGCAAGTTCTTCATGCACCCGCATTTGCCCAAGACCGCCGAGGAGCTCCCCGGCTACTGCCGCCGTATGCTCGACATCCAGGTCTCGGGGCTCGTCAAGCGCATGGAGTACGCCCATCTCGACCACTGCGTGGTCGGCATCTCCGGCGGTGTGGACTCGACGCTCTGCGTGATGGTCTGCGCCATGGCGGTCAAGCGCATGGGCCTGCCCTCCACCAATGTCGTGGCCTGTACGCTCCCCTGCTTCGGCACCTCGAGCCGCACCAAGTCCAACGCCATCATCGTGGCCGAGCAGATGGGCGCGGAGGTCCGCGTCATCGACATCGGCAAGAGCGTCTATCAGCACTTCGACGACATCGGCCACGCCCACGACGACTACTCCATCGCCTATGAGAACGCGCAGGCGCGCGAGCGCACACAGGTCCTCATGGACATCGCCAACAAGGTAAACGGTCTCGACGTCGGCACCGAGGACCTCAGCGAGTTCATCGACGGCTGGTGCACCTACAACGGCGACCATACCAGCATGTACGATGTGAACCTCGGTCTCACCAAGACCCAGGTGCGCGCCAATGTCCGCTATATCGCCGAGACCACCGAGGACCGCGTGCTCAAGGCCGCGCTCTTCGATGTGCTGGACTGCCCGGTCACCCCGGAGCTGCTGCCCATCCACGACGATCAGATCGAGCAGAAGAGCGAGGAGGCCGTGGGCTCCTACAGCCTGCAGGACTTCTTCACGCACTGCATCCTGGTCTGCGGCTTCACGCCGTCCAAGACCTTCCGGCTCGCGAAGCTCGCCTATGCAGGCGAGTTCAGCGACGAGGAGCTCAAGCGCTGGCTCACAAGCTGGTGCAAGCGGCTCTTCTCTCAGCAGTTCAAGCGCAGCTGCCTGATGGACGGCCCTGCGGTCGAGAGCTTCACAATCTCCCCGCGCACCGGCTTCCTGATGCCCTCCGACGGCGAGGCGGCGCTCTTCCTGAAGGATCTCGAAAACCTGTAGCCATATGCAAAAGAACTCCCGGTCCGCAGACCGGGAGTTCTTTTTTTATTTTACAGGATTGGGGGCATCCGACGTTTGTGGGCGTTCGCTGCCTCCTTTTGCCGGATACGCGCATCCGTCTCCGCGTCCCCGCTCGTGCCGAGGCGCAGATAGTCGTGGATGCTCCGGTAACTGAGGCCGAGTTTCTCCTCGTCGCTCATGCCGGAGATCCCGTCGCTCGGCGTCTTGCGCACGAGTTCGGGCGGCAGCTCCGGCATCGTGAGTCCGACCTCCACCACCTCGATGCTCGTGAGCGAGCCGAGCAGCGCAAAGTCGCAGGAGGTGTCGCCATCCTTCGTGCAGTAGCCCACGGTCGCCTCCGAGAGGTTCCCCGTTCCGACAAGGCGCGCGCCGAGAGCCTGCGCGGCATAGCGCAGTGCCGTCATGCGCAGGCGCGGTCCGACGTTGATATCGCTCTCGCGCGAGAAGGGAATCGTGAACTCTCCTGCCGCCGCGTCCCGCTCCGGCTCGACCTCGCCCAGCAGCGCGCGGTGCATCGCGCCGATGTTCAGCACGCGGTGCCGGATGCCCAGGGCCTCGCAGATCCGGCGGCTGTCCGCGATATCCTTCTGCACGCCGTCCGGGAGCATGATGCCGAACACGTTCTCCGCGCCGAGTGCGCGGGCGCAGAGCGCCGCTGCGACGCTCGAATCCTTCCCGCCGGAAATGCCGATCACCACGCGGGAAAAGCCCTCTCTCGCCGCGAGCTCCCGCACCGCTTCCACCAGGCGGTCGCGGGCCGCGGCCGCGTCAAAACTATAGCTCATCACCGGTGCCTCCTCAGCTGTGGGTCCTGGTCAGGAGCTCCATCTTCATCTCGTAGTAGGCGGGGCTCATGTCCAGATAGTGCCGGTGGGGGTTGGAGAAGCGCTGCTCCTCCTGCCAGATCTCCGTCTCGAGCTGGCGCCGGAGCCGCCCCGCGACCTCGGAGAGCGGCTCGGTCTCAAAGCAGCGGTGCCCGTCCCTGAGCACCGGGACCTGCATCTTCCGGGCCGTGCAGTTTTCCAGATACAGCACCTTCCAGGGGCGCAGCGGGTCCACAAAGCGGTAGGGCTTCGAGAGATCCACGTCCTCCCCGTGCAAGCAGATGAGGTCCGCGACGGCGCGCCCCTGCGCGTCGTAGATGCGGTAAACGTCCTTGAGGCCGGGGTTGGTGGTCTTCTCCACGGTGTCGGAAACCTTGATGCGCGGCTCCCACACGCCGTTGCGGTTCACGGCACAGAGCTTGTAGACGCCGCCGAAGACCGGCTCGGAGCGTGAGGTGATCATCCGCTCGCCCACGCCAAAGGCGTTGACCTGCCCGCCCTGGTCGAGAATCGAAGTGATCGTGTACTCGTCGAGGCTGTTGGAGATGATGATCTTCGCGTCGGCGAAGCCCGCCTCGTCCAGCATCGCGCGGGCGCGCTTGGTCAGGTAGGCGAGGTCGCCGCTGTCGATCCGGATGCCGTAACTGCGGGAGGCGATGCCGCGCTCGCGCATCTCCTGAAAGACGCGGATCGCGTTGGGCACGCCGGAGCTCAGCACGTCGTAGGTGTCGACAAGGAGGATGCAGTTGTGCGGATAGCGCTCGGCAAAGCGGCGGAACGCGGTTAGCTCATCCTCATACAGCATGACCCAGCTGTGGGCCATGGTGCCGCTGACGGGGATATCGAAGCGCTGCCCGGCCAGCACCGTCGCCGTCCCGGCGACGCCGCCGATGTAGCAGGCCCTCGCGCCGTAGACCGCGGCGTCGTTGCCGTGGGCACGGCGCGCGCCGAAGTCCGAAACCGCGCGGCCGCCCGCCGCCTGCACGATGCGGCGCGCCTTGGTGGCGATCAGGCTCTGGTGGTTGAACTGCGCCAGAATCTCCGTCTCGATGATCTGCGCCTCGACCACGTCCGCGATCACCGTGATGACCGGCTCGCCGGGATAGATCACGCTGCCCTCGGGGAAGGCGTAGACGTCGCCGTGGAAGCGGAAATCCTCCAGATAGTGCAGAAAGCGCTCGTCAAACTGGCCGAGCGAACGCAGATAGGCCACATCTTCGGGCGTGAAGTGCAGGCTGTCCAAATAGTCCACGATTTGCTCGAGCCCGGCGAAGACGGAAAAACCACCCTCGTCCGGGTTGCGGCGGAAGAACACGTCGAAGGCGACGCGGGTGCCGCGGCTCTCCTCGTCGAGGAAATAGCCGTTGGCCATGGTGAGCTCATAGAGGTCCATGACCATGGCGGGATTGTTGGGAAGTCGGTCCATCTCGTCCCCTCCTTATCGGATCTCGATCTGGCAGCTCGCCATCGTCTCAAGCGCGGCGCGGTGCTTCTCCGGCGTCACGCCCGCGCAGCAGGCGGCGTCCACCTTAAGGTCCGCCTCCGGGAACGCGGCCTTGAGGATCATGGCGTTGGAGACCACGCAGATATCCGTGCAGAGGCCGATCAGCTCGATCGTGAGGCCCGCCCCGGCGCCCTCGGTGCCCGTGAGTTCCCGGACCAGTGCAGGCAGCTCCATGCTGCCGAAGCTCGGCTTCTCAAGCCGAACACCATCGCCCAGCGCCTGTGCGATCTGCGGATCCAGCTCCCAGCCCGGTGTGCCCTTCACACAGTGCACGACCGGGAGGAAACGCCCTTCCCGGCCCATAAGATAATCCGGCCCGTGCGTATCCAGCGTCGCCACAACCGGGCAGCCCGCCGCGCGCACCGTCCGTATCTTCTCCGCCGCCGCGGGCACGATGGCCACGGCCTCGGCCGTGCCGAGCGCCCCGTCGATAAAATCCTTCTGCAGGTCAACTGCGATCAGGATGTATTCCTGTTTCATAACAATCCCTCCCCTTTTTTCTATGCGTTGTTTACAGTATACACCATTCCGCCGACTTTGCACAGCATCCCGAAAAGATAATGATTTAACACAGTCCCAACAAAAAAACACTGCCGGCGGCATTTCCTGAACACCTCCGGCAGCGCTCTTTTGAATTACGTAAATCAAATTACGTAAACTTATACTCGATATAACGGTGGAAGGTCTCACCCGGGCGCAGCAGCGCGCTGGGATACTCCGGGTGGTTCGGCGTGTCGGGATAGAATTCCGGCTCGAGGGCCAGGGCCTGGTTCTTTTTGAAATCGCCCTTGAGGCCGCTGCCGGTATAGACCTGCAGTGCCGGGAGATCCGTGAAGATTTCGAGCGTCGTGTCGTCGTCACGCAGTGTGCAGGCGGGCGAGCCGGAGAGCACGAAGCAGTGGTCGTAGTCCTCCCCCACCGGGCGCTCGCTGCGGAAATCGAAGCGTGTGCCCGCCACACTCGTCTCCGCGACCGGGATCTTCTCCTCGTCGATATCGAGATAGGTCTCGGCGTTCACCTGGAAAAGCGCCTTCAGGCAGTCGCCGTCGCCGCTGAGGTCGAAATAGCTGTGGTTCGTCGGGGCATAATAGGTGTCGGAATCGCTCTCCGCCTCGAAGTCCAGGCGCAGGCTGCTCCCGTCCAGAGAAAAGCTCACCGTCGCGGTGACGCAGCCGGGGAAGCCGTTGTCCCCGTCCGGGGAGAAGAGCGTGCAGCGAAGCGTCTCCCCGTCGGCCTCGCAGGCCCAGCGGCGGAGATGATGATAGGTCTGGTTGCCGCCGTGGAGCTGGTTGCGCCCCTCGTTCGCAACGAGTTGATACCGAACGCCGTCGAGCGTAAAAGCCGCGCCGCCGATGCGGTTGGCGTAGCGCCCGATGGTCGCGCCCGCGCAGCCGCCCTGCGTGAGATAGCCCTCCGGCGTCGCGTGGCCGATGACGCGCTCCCTGCCTTTGTATTTCAGACTCACGATAGTCGCGCCGAGATCGGCGATCTCGGCCTGGATCGTGCCGTTATCCAGTGTAAAGAGTGTGTATTCGCCCCAGGGTTTGCTTGTGATCATGGTTATCCCTCCTATTCTTTTCCTTCATTTTAATGCACTATGCCCAATTATGCAATCCCCTGCGCGATTGTTCTTGTAAAAAAGGGAATCGGTGCTATACTTTTTAAGGAAAGATCCGCCCGGGAAGGGCGGTGACAAAATGGATATTTCATCATATTTAAGGAGGTATTTCATGCTTACCAATGAGTATTTGAAGCGCGTCTACGCCGAAGTCGAGAAGCGCGACGCTCACGAGCCTGAATTCCTGCAGGCCGTGCGTGAAGTCTTTGAATCTCTGGAGCTGGTCGTCGATAAGCATCCCGAGTGGGAGAAGGCTTCCCTGCTCGAGCGCTTCGTCGAGCCGGAGCGCGTTATTGAGTTCCGCGTCCCCTGGACGGACGACGCCGGCAATGTCCGCGTCAACCGCGGCTATCGCGTGCAGTACAACTCCGCTATCGGCCCCTATAAGGGCGGCCTGCGCTTCCACCCGAGCGTCAACCTCTCCATCATGAAGTTCCTCGGTTTCGAGCAGATCCTCAAGAATTCGCTGACCACGCTGCCCATGGGCGGCGGCAAGGGCGGCTCCGACTTTGACCCCAAGGGCAAGTCCG
>JAUNNH010000007.1 GCA_030531505.1 Eubacteriales bacterium | reverse complement strand
GACATCGAGCTGCACTTCAACGAGACCTACCGTCCCAACGGCCCCTACGGTGCCGCCGGCTGCGGCGAGGCCCCGCTGGATGCGCCGCACCCGGCCATCCTGAACGCCATCTACAACGCCACCGGCGCGCGCATCACCCGTATCCCGGCTCTGCCCGAGAAGGTGCTGGCCGCCCTCAAGGCGCTGGAGGAGTAAGGCTTTTCAAACAGCATATCACCATGGTATAATGGGGATGCGGGAAAACCCGCATCCCCGGTTTTACATTGGAGGCGAGACGTATGAGCCAGATCCAGGAGCGCGGCTCCACCCACGTCTATAAGGTCAACCGCATCTCCAAGGAGGAGATCGACGGCATGGCGGAGCTCTGCGTCTATGAGCAGCCGCCCTTCTGCAACGCCGCCTGTCCGCTCAAGCTGGACACGCGCGCCCTTTTAAAAGCCGCCGCTGCCGGCGACTTCAAAAAGGCGCTGCAGCTCTATGAGAAGATCGCCCCCTTCCCGCTGATCCTCTCCGCCGGCTGCGAGGCCCCCTGCGAGGCGAAGTGCCGCCTGTGCGAGCGGGGGGACGGCGTCGCCATCCGCGAGGTGGAGGCCGCTGTCGCCCGTCTCGGGCAGCAGTCGAAGCTGGGGAGCGTCTTTCGTACCAAAAAGAAGAAGAGCGTCGCCATCCTCGGCTCCGGGCTCTTTCCGCTCTTTCTCGCGGGAGAACTGGAAAAAAAGGCCTACCCGGTCACGGTTTACTGCGAGCAGGAGGACCTGAGCACTTTCCTGCGCTGCGAGACCGCTTTCCTGGACGAGGAGGCTTTCGCACTGGAGCTCAAGCGCCTCAAGGGAAAGGACATTCAGTTCGTTTTCTCCTGTGCGCTCGATCGTGGCTTTATGGAGCGGCAGCGTGCCGCACACGACGTGCTCTGCGCTTCCGAGGACGTGGCGAAGCGCCTCTTTCCGTCGGCCGTTTTTCGGACGGAGCTCATGTTCTGCGAGGCGGAGAAGCTCATATCCGGTCCCGGCGGAACTGTGATGGAGGCGGCTTTCGGCGCAAAGAAAGCCGCACTGACTGTGGACCGCCTGGTCCAGAATCTGGATCCGCGCAACACCCGCGGGCAGGAGGGCGCTGTCGAGAGCCGGCTCTACACCGATCTCAGCGAGGCCACGGCGCTGCGGCGTGTCCCGAAGCGCGGTGCAGCCTACACGCGGGAGGAAGCCGCCGCGGAGGCATCACGCTGTATCCAGTGCCGCTGCGAGGAATGTCTGAAGAGCTGCGCCTATCTGCAGCATTATAAAAAGCATCCCGGTTTGCTCGCGCGGGAGATCTACAACAATACGCAGATCATCATGGGCGACCACCAGCTCAACAAGCCCATGAACGCCTGTTCCCTCTGCGGGCAGTGCAGCGTCGTCTGTCCCAACGGCTTTGACATGGCGCACGTCTGTCATCTTGCGCGGCAGAATATGGTGTCGACCGACAAGATGCCGCTTGCGCCGCACGAGTTTGCCCTGCTGGACATGCTCTTCTCCAACAACGAGGCCTTTCTCTCCCGGCCGCAGCCGGGCTATGAAACCTGCCGCTATGTCTTCTTCCCCGGATGCCAGGCGGCGGCCATCGCGCCTGCGACCGTGCGGGCCGCCTACGAGGATCTATGCGCGCGGCTCGAAGGAGGCGTCGCGCTGATGCTCGGCTGCTGCGGCGCGATCGGCGACTGGGCAGGGCGCTGCGAGATGGCGGAGCAGACCCGGGATTTTCTGGACCGGGAGCTTGCGCGTCTCGGCGACCCGATCGTGATCGCCGGCTGCCCAAGCTGCAAAAAAGAACTGAGCGGGCACGCCGGTATCCGGATCACCGGGATCTGGGACGTGCTGCTTGAGCGGGGGCTCCCTGACGGCGGGCACGGGCTCGAGCGGCCTGCCGCGCTGCACGATTCCTGCGGCGCGCGCGGCGACGCGCAGACGCAGCATGCCATCCGCGAGATTGCGGCGCGGCTCGGCTGTGTGATCGAGGAATCGCCCTACAGCGGCGACCGCTCACCCTGCTGCGGCTACGGCGGGCTCACCGCCTACGCCAACCCCGAGGTGGCACAGGAGATGACCGAAAAGTGCCTTGAGCGCTCCGATGCACCGTACATCACTTACTGCATGGCTTGTCGGGATCGCTTCGCGCGGCAGGGCCGGGAATCCCGGCACATCCTGGAGCTCGTCTATGGGACGGATGCGGGTGTGCCGCCGGACATCAGCGAAAAGCGCTGGAACCGGCTGACGTTGAAGAAGGAACTCCTGCACGAGATATGGGGTGAGGAAGCAATGGAGAAGAAACTGGATTATCGGTTGGAATTCACGCCGGAGGCCCGACAGATGATGGACGAGCGCATGATCCTCGTAGAAGACGTCATCGCGGTCCTGGACGAGGCGCGCCGGAGCGGCGAGGTCATCTTCGACAGCGAGAGCGGTCTGCTCATCGCGCGCCGCCGTGTCGGAAACGCCACCTTCTGGGTCAAGTTCGCCCGCCCCGAGGATGCGTGCTATCTGGTCCACCGGGCGTGGAGCCACCGCATGAACGTCGTCAAGCGGGAGGGGGTCTGAGCGATGGCGGCCGAAAAAAACTACTACACCATAGATCCGGAGGGCAAGCTCACGTGCATGAAATGCGGCGTGCCGCTGGAAAAGGGCAAAGCCAAGTTCATGTACCTCGATAACGGCTTCCCTGTGGAGCTGCCGGTCTGCCCGATCTGCGGCTTTGTCTACGTGCCGGAGGAGCTGGCCCTCGGCAAGGTCGCCTCGGTCGAGCGCGCCCTGGAGGACAAATGAGAGGCCATCCCGGCGGCACGGAGCACACACGGCATCTGCTCGCGCTTGCCGCGCTCCCGGCCGGCTCCACGGTCCTGGATCTGGGCGCCGGAGCCGGGGAGAGCGTCCGGCTTCTGCGGGAGCTGGGTTATGACGCCCGCGGGCTGGATCTCGAGCCGTGCTCGACGCTGGTGGAAAAGGGCGATCTGCTCTGCGCCCCCTTCCCGGACGGAAGCTTTGACGCCGTGCTCAGCGAGTGTGCCTTCTTCGTCACGGGCGACGTGCCAGGCGCGCTGCGGGAGGCAAAGCGTCTCTTGAAGCACGACGGAAAGCTCTTGCTCTCGGACGTGTTCTTTGAGGCGCCGCTGCCTCTTCTGGAACGGGCAGGCTTCGCTGTCCTGTCGGCGGAGGACATGACGGCGCAGTGGCGGGAGTATTATCTCGAGGCCCTGTGGCGGGAAGAGCCGGCGTGCTGCCCGCTGCCGAAGGGGAAATGCGGCTATTGGCTGCTGATCGCGGAAAGGAGATAAAAATGGATCTGTTTGACCGCATAATGGAGCTGAGCCGCTGCGGCTATTTCTGCAGCCAGATCCTCGCGATCCTGATGCTGGAGAGCATTGGGGAGGAAAACCCCGGACTGGTAAAGGCCATGGGTGGGCTCAACGGAGGCGTCGGCTACTCGCAGGGCTGCTGCGGTTGCATGACAGGCGGTGCCTGCCTGATCTCCTATTTCACCGGTAAAGGCGAGGACACCGGCATGGATGATCCCCAGCACAAGCCTGCTCTCGGGGAGTTCACCCGGTGGTTTGAGGACGAAATCACGATGGACTACGGCGGGATCGACTGCCGCGACATTACGAAGGGCAACCCCGCCAAGCGTGTGGAATTCTGCCCGCAGATCATCGCGTTGACCTTTGAAAAATGCATGGAGATCCTGCAGGAAAGGGATCTGCTGTGAGCGCGGCGTGTTCGCGGCTGGACGTGCTCATCTGTGAGCAGGAGGGCGTCCGCGTTCTCGACCGGGATACGATAGAGGCGATCCAGCTGGAAAAGCTGAATCGCCTTTTGGCGCGCGAAAAAGCGCGCGGCGGCTTCTATAGGGCTCTCCCGGAGCGGCTCGCTTCCCTCGCTGAGCTCTCCGCTCTCCCCTTCACGCGGGAGGCGGATCTCGCTCGGCACGCGGCCGGCATGCTCCTCTGCTCCCAGGGCGCTGTGCAGCGCGTCCTCTCGGACGCGACCTCCGGCACGACGGGGACAGCCAAGCGCGTGTTCTACACCGAGGGCGATCTTGAAAACACCGTCCGGCTCTACACGGCGGGGCTGGGCGAGCTTGTCTTCCCAGGCAGTGTCACGCTGATCGGCTTTCCCTTCTCCGGCCCCTTTGGTCTCGGTGAGCTGATTGCCGAGGCAATCGGCCGACTCGGGGGACGAGCCCTGAAAGCCGGTCCTGCGCTCTCCTACGGAGAATACCGGGAGCTGCTCATGCGGGAGCAGCCGGACACCTTCGTCGGGATGCCGGTGCAGCTGCTGTCCCTGCTGCGCGTCTGCGGCCGCGGCAGCCTGCGCCGTGCGCTTGTGAGCGGCGACGCCTGTCCGGAGAGCGTGGTGCGCGGCTGCGAGGCTCTCCTCGGCTCCCGGCTCTTCCCGCATTACGGTTCCCGTGAGATGGGTATGGCCGGTGCGATCACCTGCCCCGCGCATGCCGGCATGCATCTGCGGGAGAACCACATCATCGCCGAGATCGTGGACGACAGCGGCATGCCTCTGCCTCCCGGCGAATGCGGGGAGCTCGTCGTCACAACGATCGGGATGGAGGCGCTTCCGCTCATCCGCTATCGCACCGGCGACTATACGCGCATCCTGCCAGGTCCCTGCCCCTGCGGCAGCGTCACGCTCCGCCTGGACACGGTCCGGCGCCGCCCGGCCGGGCTCGACATCACTGTACTCGACGAGGCGCTGTTCACACTGGAAGAGCTCGTCGACTGCCGGTTTTCACTCCGCGCAGACACCCTCCACGCAGAGGCACTGACACTGTGCGAGCCGGACAGCGCCGCGATCCTGCAGCGCCTGCAGGCCGCCTGCCCCGGGCTGCGCGTCTCGGTCAGCGCCGCTCCTGTCTGTGCCGAGGACCGCAGCCTCTATATTGGCAAGCGCTGTGTACACAGCAGCTAAGACAGCAACATGCAAACGAAAAGCAGACACCCTTGGGGCACCCTCCGTAAGGAAGGTGCCCCAAGGTGGCTCTTGTATCTGAATTGAATATTATTTGATGTGGTATCGGCGTGGCCTACTGGTTACGCCGGTATTTCTTTGCCCTGCGCTTGCTGGGCAAGACGTTTCTGGAACGCTTCTTCCATTTCCTCGGGACTGAGCTCTCGGAGAATGCCGACGCCGTTGTAGTAGACGTCCACCACCTGATACCGTTTCCCGTCAAGGTATTTCGGGGCGTAGACCACGATCTTATCAATGAATTCGTGGATCAGCTCCGGCGTCAGCTCCTTGATCTCGGTGAGCTGCTTCACCTTGTCGATGAAGCGTTGCAGATTCTCTGTCTTGTCCGTCTCGGTTTCCAGATAGGTCTGCATTTCGGGGAGGACGGCTTTCAACTTCTTCTGCTCCTCCTCGTAGGCCATGGACAACGTGGCGTAGCGGTCATCGGAGAGCTTACCCTTGGCGTTATCCTCGTAGAGCTTTTGGATCAGCCCGTCGATTTCGGTGATACGGCGCTTGGCCTTGTTCAGCTCCCGGCGCTTTTCCGCAAGCTCTTTTTTCTTGTCCTCGCTGTAGCATTTCATCTGCTTCCGTGCAAACTCCTTCTCGAAGACCTGCACGTTCTTGAGCACTCGCTGCATACTCTCCAGCACCAGCTCAAAGACGACCTTTTCCCGGATGAAATGAGCTGTACAGCTTTCGGTTGATTTGCGGTAGGAGGAACAGAAGAAAAACGCATGCTCACGCTTGTAATTGTTGGTGGCTCCATAATACAGCTTCTCGCCGCAGTCGGCACAGTACAGGAGGCCGGAGAACGGGCTGACAATCCCGGTTTTGGTCGGCCTGCGTCGATGCTGCCGAAGCTCCTGCACCAGCCGGAACGTCTCACGGTCGATGATCGCCGGGTGGGTATCCAGGAAGACCTTCCACTCCTCCTGCGGTCTGTCGATCTTCTTCTTGTTCTTGAAGGAACGGGTGGTGTATCGGAAGTTAATCGTATCGCCGCAGTATTCCTGCTTGGAGAGAATGTCCGCTACCGTGGCCGAACACCAGTTGTACGGAACGGCAGGCGGCTTGCTGCATTTCTTGCCAACGCTGCTCCAATGCTCCGTCGGCGTCATCACTTTGGCGGCTTTCAGGCGTTTGGCGATCTGCGTCGGACCCAGGCCCTCCACGCACCATGCGTAGATCTGTCTGACGGTCTCCGCCGCAGGCTCGTCCACGATCCACTGTACGTTCTGCTTCGTGCTCTCCGGGCCTTTCCGGTAGCCATACGGCGGGTTGGTGGTCAGAGGTGCGCCGGACATGCCCTTGTTCCGGAAGACGTTACGTACCTTCTGGCTCGTGTTCTTGGCGTGCCACTCATTGAACAGGTCCTGCATCGGGACCAGATCGCTGATCCCCTTTGCCGTGTCGATATTGTCCATGATGGCGATATACCGCACGCCCAGCCGGTCGAACTCTTCCTCCAAAAGCTGTCCTACGATCAGACGGTTACGGCCCAGACGGGAGTGATCTTTTACGATCAGCGTACCGATCATGCCTTTTTCGGCCAGTTCCATGATCTCCGTGAATGCCGGTCTTGCGAAGGTGACGCCGGACCAGCCGTCGTCTACGAAGAACCTGGGATTCGGGAAATGGTTGTCATCTGCGTATTTCTGTAAGATGGATTTTTGATTCTTGATGGACCCCGACAGACCTTCCTGTTCATCGTCACGTGACAGGCGACAGTACAGGGCCGTGATTTTGCTATCTGACTGTTTACTCATAAAGCTCCTTTCCACAGCCAGATATGATCGTCTTGCAGGTAAGGCAAGTATATCATATCCGGCGGTTAACTTCAATGCTTTAAATCGACGGCTTTGACAGGATCCGTCCGACTTTTTCAGTGATGTTCTCACCGGCGTCCGGCTGGAAATGGGATCTCACGGCGTATACCGTTCCGTCGATCTCCCGGATGAACGCCAGCGGCTCGGCGTACATGGTCCGCTTGAACCATACAAGCCGCTGTTCCCTTGTCATGGCGGCGAGTAGGTCTGTGATCTCCTGAATTGCCTGTTCCAACTCTGGACTTTTCTTCGAATGGTTGTCATATTTCATCTTGTGTCACGCTCCCTTCCGTATTTCTTTCTCTGCTGCTCCTCTTTGGCCCGGTACTCGTTGGCATAGAGCAGATCGGTCTTTTCTTTCATTTGGAGGGATCGCTCCTCGATCCCCTCGTTCAACTTCAGCCGTTTCCGCAGCTCGGTGATCCGGGCGGTGACATTGGCTTTTTCCTCCCGCAGGGTAACCTTTACCTCTGGCGTTGCTCTGCGGATCTTGTTTTGCAGCTTTCGCCGCTGGTCGGTCAATGTCTCCAATTCCGTTGCAAGCTGCTTCCTGTCGGCATACAGGTCCTCCAGCGTCTCAATGCGGTATTTGCCCATATACCGTACCTGCTCGGTGAAGGTGTCCAGCTTTTTCAGGTCCTCCTTCAGATATGGGCTGGTGGGTTTGTAATCCGTATTCCTGGGCAGAATACCCAGCAGGTAGCAGTAGTGGAGATACTGCCGGTAGATATGGCTCGTCCGCACGAAGGGCTTGAACCAGTCGTGCAGCTCCTGCGGCATCTGCCTCGGATAGTCGATCCGGGCCGGTCTGCTCCCGAAGGAGGCGGCGCCGCCCATATATCGGGAGATCTCCTGCGGCGTCCACCGTTCATCCAGCGTGTCCAGCCGGGTAAAGTGCTCGTACTGCGGTAGGCGCACCTTCCAGTGCTTTCCGGTGAAGTCGGTGATATATCCCTTGCGCCGGAGGTATGCTTCCATACGCCGGGGATTTCGGCTGTAGATGATCGCCTCGTGTACGTCCTCCCGATAGACGTTGTACCGGGTGGGCCTCCCGGCCTTTTCATCCAGCCAGACCTGTCGGGACGGAGCCTTATGGGGGTGCCGGATGACGGAGAGGCCATATTCCCGGCACAGGCTGTCGGAGAGGTCCCGCAGCCGCTGCTGCTCCGCCATGGAGTAGTTGTACTTGCCGCCGTCCCGGAAGGACACGGAATTGAAACAGAAGTGGTTGTGCAGGTGGTCCTTATCCAGGTGGGTGGTCACGACAATCTGGAAGCGGTCGCCCCACATCTCCTTTGCCAGCCTGACCCCGATCTCGTGGCAGAGCTCCGGCGCCACCTCGCCGGGTTTAAAGCTCTGATATCCGTGCCAGGCGATATACTTGTCCTCCTTGCCGAAGCGTTTCTTGGTCTGGATCATCTGCTGGAGGGCGATTTCTTTGAGGCAGTTGACGGCGGTGACGTATTCGCCCTGCTCGGTGGCGGTGGGACGCTGCACATAGGAAAGCACGTCCCACAGGGGCTGGAGATCCGGCTTTGCCGCCATGGTCTTTTCCGGGTTCTCCACGTAGGCAAGCAGGTCTTTCAGTCGGCCCTTGATGTGCCATAGCTTTGTGGTTGCCATTACGCCACCTCCATGAGGGTGAGGATCAGCGTCTCGATCCGGTGGCACTCTGCTGCGGCTTCGGGCAAGAAGCGCACACATTTTTGCAGGCTGTCGTGGACGTGATATATCTCCTCCAGCAGGTCCCAAAAGTCAGGACCGGGCTGTGGCGGCGGTTTCTTGCCCTTACAGATTTGGCGGACATACTCCGCCTGAGAGAGGCCGCACAGGGCGGCGTCCCGTTCCAGTTTTTCTTTCTCTTCTTCGGTCAACCGTACACGAATACGGACCGTTTCATTTTTCATAATCATCATCTCCTTGAGTTAAAAAACTTGTTCTTTGCAGGGTCATAGGGCGGCACGCCCTGAGAAGGTCCACAGACCGGGAGGCTGTGGATCTGGATTTGGGGGGCAAAATCCGATGCTCGTTATCACTGTGGACGCGTCGTCACAAGCTCCATATCGTTCGTTTCCGTGCAAGCACGAAAACTCATTCATTCCGCTGCTCCTCCTTTTCCCAAAAAGTCTGACGACTTTTCGGGAGCCCTGGAGTTCGTCTCTTACGCCGTTCTACCCGAACATCGTTCCTGCCCCGGAGTCTCACCGGAGCGTTGCTAGGCTCGTCCCGTTTATGGGAGTCATGGCACGGTCATATCCTGTTCGGACGGTCATTCAGTTTTCCTTTTGAGGCGGCTTTTTTACCTTTTCGGGCAAATAGAAAAAGCCGATTTACATGAGCCCCCTGCCGAAAGGATAGAAATATCCTTTCAAAGCAAGAAGTCATGTAAATCGGCTTTGTGACAAGTCGAAGCCTGTTTGTACACCGTCCTGTCAACAGGCTGAAAACAGGCGGACAGCGTCGGCGTTTGGTAGCAGCCGAAGCGTTAGCGGCAGCTCAGGCGCGCCGCAACCCGTGGCATGAGCCACGCATAATCTGTGCTTCTCGGATATTCAGTTGTGTGCTCCCCAGAGAGGAGCATGGGTATTATACCAAGGATGCGAAAATTGTCAAGGCAAAACAGGAGAAGTATAACCTTCTCCATGTGGGTGCTTTCCTGCGCTTAGTCTTTTACGCAAGCTCTTCTTTCTCAAAAATCTTTCCTGCCGCAAAGAATATGGCCGCCGCTATAATCAAATGGATCAACGTGCTGCCCAGCAGGGTCAGCGCTTTTTCGGTTCCGCCAAACATGGTATACATGATCACCGGAACAGATTTGAGGTACAGCGGGGTCAGCAGATCGACCTTTGAACAGAGAAGCCCCATCAGCGAGAGCAGAATCAGGTTGACGAACAGACAGACCGCTGTGGCGTTGACCTTCTTTTTCAGCACGAAGCACAGCAGAATGCAGAGCATGTTCAGCCCGCAGAAGTGGAAAACGTGCAGACAGGACAGAACAATCATCCGGATCACATCGGCAAAGCCAAAGACTTTTACATAGATCATGGAGAGCACGGCGGAGACCAGCATGTATTCCGCCAGCATCAGGGCGATGACAATGAAGCAGCTGACCGTTCTGCCGCCGAGGACCTTCCATCTGCTGTACCCGGAGCTGACCCCCAGGCTGTAAGAGCCAATCGAGAAGTCCTCCCCGATCATCATGCCGCACATGCAGCCGGAGAGCATTAGCAGGATATCCTTGCCGCTTGCCAGCGTATTGCCGAAGGTCAGGACCAAGTCGCTGCCCAGCTCACCGGAGAAGAAGGTTGCGTCCAGGGCGGAGATCAGCGCGAAAACCAGCGTGATCGCCAGCAGAACGTAGGTGCTCACTTGACGAAAGGCGCGGTAAAGATCGTATCTGACCAGTTTATGCATGGCTGTTCCCTCCGATCAGACTGATGAAGTAGGATTCCAGTGTTTCCCGCCTCTGTGTGAATTCCAGCAGCACGGCTTCCGACTCGTGCAGGATGACGCCCAGCTCTTCCTCGGTGAAGCCGTTTCCGGACAGAGTGATCGTGTCGCCGTTGACGGTGAGTTCGGCGTCCAAGCCGTGCTTCCGCAAGGCATCCAGGACTTTTCCCATCTCCCGTGACCGGATGATCGTTTTGCTCTCCAGTCTTTTGTTGAGCGGTTCCTTGCTGATCTCTCTGATGATCTCCCCGGAGTCAATGAAGATGAAGTCGGTGGCGATCTCGTACAGCTCCCGCAGGATATGGCTTGAGATCAAGATCGTCGTGCCGTGTTCCCGGTTGATCCGCAGCAGCAGGTCCCGGATATCCTTGATCCCCACTGGGTCCAGACCGTTTGTGGGCTCGTCCAGGATCAGAAACTCCGGCTTGGAGAGGAGCGTCGCCGCCAGAGTGAGCCGCCGCTTCATGCCCAGCGAGAATTCCTTGAATTTCTTGGAGCCTGTATTTGTCAGCCCGACGATCTCCAGCATTTCCCGGATAAGGAAATCGTCATGCAGCCCCTTGAGCAGCATCTGCGCTTTCAAGTTCTGCGCCGCCGTCAGATCGGGCGAAATGCCCCGATCCTCCAGCATGACGCCCAGCCGCGCCCGCTCCCGGCAGATCTCCCCGGCCTCTGTCTTTCCGAACAGCGCCATGGAGCCGGAGGTGGGCAGCGACATGCCGCTAATGATCCGCATGAGGGTGGTCTTGCCCGCCCCGTTCTTCCCGATGAAGCCGTAGATCTTTCCTTTTTCCAGGTTGAGATTCACATCCGTCAGCGCACGGAATGTGCCGAAGTCTTTATGGATGTTCTTTAATTCAAGTACGTTTGTACTCATCTCTCATTCCCCCATATAATTTGATCGGATTTCGGTCATGCGGCTGCCGTTCTGGACCGGCCGCCACGCTGTGGATCCCTTTATCTCTGGGAGACGGTGAACAGCGAATAGAAATAGCCCTTCTGTTCCATAAGTTCTCCGAAAGTCCCTTGTTCCGAAACCTCGCCGTTTTTCAGGGCAAACAGGCCGGTGCAGCGGCGCAGGATATTCTCGTCCAGATCGTGGGTGACGATGACGCGGGTGTAGCCGTCCAGCTTCAGAATCGCGTCCAGCACCTCAAAGGAGGTCTCCGCGTCCAGGCTTGCCGTGGCCTCGTCCACAAAGAGCACGGGCGTCTTGCGCAGCAACGCTCGGGCAATGGATATCCGCTGCCGCTCGCCGCCGGAGAGGCCGGAGCCGTTCTCGCCGCAGAGATAGTCCGCACCCTTTTCGTCGATGAGTTTTTTCAGCCCGGACAGGCGCACGGCGCGGTCGATCTCCTCCTCCGGAAACTGGGAGAACATGGTAATGTTGTCGCGGATCGTGCTGTTGAATACAAACACGTTCTGCTGGATGATGGACACGAGATCGTAGAGTGAGCTGGCGGAGATACCTTTGAGTTCCCTGCCGTCGTAAAGGATCTCGCCCTGATAGTTTTTCGAGGACGCCATCAGGAGGTTCAGAATCGTGGACTTGCCGCTGCCGGAGCCGCCCACCAGCGCATAGCAGCCACCGGAGCGCATTTCCATGTCAACATCGTGCAGCACGGGCTTTCCCTCTTCGTAGGAAAACCCAAGGTTTTGTACGGAGATCCCCTCGGTCAGCTGCGTGTCGATCTGCTCCCCCTCGTCGGGAATGTTCTGATGCAAGGCCAGCGCCAGCTTGTCGATCAGGCCGTAGGACGACATCATGCCGGCGAAAAACGCGGGGAACGCCTGGATGGGACCCAGTACGTAATTCAACAGCTGAACGAACACAATGGCGGTACCTGCCGTGATACCCTTGCCGGAGAGTGCCAGCGCGGCGGCAACAAAGAACACGCCGAACTGCAGGATCGCTCCCGCAATGCCTGAGGAGTAGCTTACCAGTACGTTCACCTTCGTGCGTTTTTTCGAGGCCTCCGCTACACCCTCATTGCTGTGATCATGCAAAGCAGCAATGTTTTTCTCTGCCTTAAAGCTCTTGATCACAGAGAAGCCCATGAGTGCGTCCTTCAGCATGCCGGTATAGCTCTCTTTTTGATCGGAAACGTTCTTTTCCGCGATTGCCGCCTTGTTTCCCAAAACCACGGAGACGATGATGGGCAGCAGGGAGAAACCGATGGCGATCAGCGTCAGCAGCGGGCTGCACCATAGCATCATGACCAGCGCGCCGATGAACGCGATGCCGACCTGTATGGTACTCTGCAGCCGACCGATAAAGTCCGTTTCGATGGTGTTCACGTCGTTGGAGAGGGCAGAGATATAGAGCGAGCTGTTCTCACCGGAGAAGGCCTGAATGCCTTTTTCCATCAGCCGGTCAAACACGTATTCCCGATACTGCTTCATCGCCTTTGCGCGGAACTCGGAGAGGAACGTCCTGTCCAGGATCCATCCCAGCCCAAGCAGCGCAAACGCGCCTCCCGCAACGATAAGAAGCGTGTTGAAACCGTAGGGGCATTCTCCGGAGATCAGGTCGGCGACCTCCTTGATGAGCCAGGAGATCACCAGCTCTGCCGCAGCGCCCAGCAGGGCTGCGATCACAGTCATCGCCAAATTGAATTTGTTATCCCGAAACAGTTCTTTGAGAAAAGGGCGCCGCAGCGCCTGGATTTCTTTCTTGCTCATCGGATATCCCTCCTGTCTTGTTCATCAGTAGCGGATGATGTAGTACAGCACGTAGGCCCAGCTGAGCAGTCCGTGGAAAATGGCCCAGCCGATGGAGTGCCACGCGGTATAGCTGATGACCATGGCCAGGGCGCTGCCAAAGGTAATGCCGGATTTTACGGTTTTTTTCACAACAGTTTTCTTCTCGTCTTCCATGTGTGTATCTCCTTCTTCAAATTCTGTTATCATGGATGCGGAACGAGGGCGGATGAATGCAGCGTCGCAAGATGATCAATCTTCGCTCACCGCGCTCCAAAGAGCGGTAAACTCCTCGTTCTCAAATTGGCTTACCGCGTTACGGACGCCGTCCATTGCCGTTGCCCCCAGGTCATCGTAGGCGCTGGCGCCCTCAATGCGGCCCACAAAGCGGATGTCGCTTTCATCATAGCTGGGAGAGGCGTCAAAGAATGCGGCAAGCTCTTTGGCTTTGATCAAGGTATCGCGGGCCTCGTCACCCTGCACGGACAGGAACTGCGACCCGGCAAGAGCGGCGAGCAAAGCGGCGCTGACTCTGTCGAAGTAGTTGGGCTTGCCCGCTTTCCGCAACCCCAGCAGGAGTTCAATTCCCCAGCCCAAGATCGCCTGACAGGAAGCATAGTCACCACGGTGAAAGTATACGTTCATATAGCCCATGATCGTGGTGATCAGATCGGAGACGAGCTTCAAAAGAGCCTCCGACAGAAACGGTACCGCCTCCTCAATGTGGTCGCTTTGGGCCAAAATATGACCGATCCGGGGGCTGTATACCCCGTCTGCGTTATGGGTTTTCCAAAGCTCTATGGCCTTGTCCGTTTCGCCCAGCCCCAGATACGTTTGCGCGAGTCTCCCGTAGATTGTCTGCTCACTGATCTGCGGGTCTTCGTTCTGCGGCAGCAGCAGCCGGGATTGCTCCAGAAGCTCCAGCGCGCGGCGAAACAGGGCCTTGTCCCCGCTGTCAAAGCCAAAGGCGCGGTAAAGCGCGGCGCTCTCACTGACAATCTGAAAGGAGTGGGGATACTTCTTGAGGGCCTTTTCCGCCTCCGCAAGCCCGTCCCAATCCTTGCTGCGGCGGTATTCCTGCAAGCGTTTCACCGTCGTCTCCAGACGGTTGTCCTTGACTTCATAGCCCAGCAGCACGTCCACAGAGGTATCGAAAAAATCTGCCATCTGGATGATTAGCTCCAGCTCCGGGGTGGACAGCTTCGCCTCCCACTTATATACCGCGCCTGCCGTCACCCCTAAGGCCTCGGAAAGCTGCTCCTGGGTCAATGACCGTTCCTTGCGGAAGGCGCGGATGTTTTCCGCCAGCATCATCTTCATGTGTTCGCCTCCTTTGTTTTTCTGAGGATGATTATACTGTATTGGAACTGAAAAGTGAACAGACTGCTCATATCAGTTGCATTTTATTTTTCCTACCATTAGTAAGAGTTTCGTTCTTTACGGGCAAATTGAAGAATCCATAGAGGCATCAAACCAAAAAGGGCATGATGGACCGAGTATTCACGCAACGGTCTTTTTGCTGAAACGCAGGCATTATAATAGCGGCGGGGAGCAATCCCCGCCGCCGATACCTTATACGTAAATCAGATTATGATTTACGATCTCTATTGCCCTGTCCCGGATGTTATTCATCCGCTGCACCCATAGTATCTGATCCTGTGCTTTGAGCTGTTCGGTAACGCCCTCACGGGCGGCAAGCTGTTTTACCAGATCAAGAAACATAGCTTCTGCCTGCTCGTTCAGATCGGCCAGATAGCCGTTCAGTTTGCCGGAGGTCAGCAACTCCGTATAGAGCACCTTTCGGTGCCGTCGGAGATACCGAAGATGCCGCTGTCCCCAAATGCCAATGGGCTTTTGTTCTTCATAGGACAGCTTCAAACAGGGAATGTAATAATCACCTTGTAGCTCGTACCAAAGCCCGTTCTTCTCGTCGTAAATGTACTTTTCCATGATGTAATCCTCCAAATAAGATTGATTCCTGCAATTCAATCATTCTGGCTGATTACAAAAGCCCAAGGGAGGCAACTTCCTTACGAAGTGCCTCCCTTCCGTGTCTGCTTTTCGTATTTTGACTCAGCCGAGCTGCAGGTCGTCACGTGTGATGTCGCGGAGCCATTTTTTGCTGCGGTAATGGCCGATCACCCAGGGCCATTTAACAAACTCGTCCGTGCAGAGCAGGAAATAGACCCAGAGCGGCGGCAGCTTCAGCACCGCCGCAGCCAGGAAGCCAAGCGGCACCGCATAGCCCCACATGTCGATCGTGTCGCAGATCATGCCGAAACGGCTGTCGCCGCCGGCGCGGAAGACGCCCGCGATCAGCGTGGTGTTCACCGCCGCACCCATCACATAGTAGGAGTTGATAAGGAGCATCACGCGCAGGTAGCCTTTGCCGGTATCCGTCAGGCGGGCAAAGGCGAGCACCGGGCGCATCGTGAGCAGGATCAGCGCACCGCCGAGCAGTGCCGAAAGCACGGTCAGGCGCATGACAGCCCTGGCTCCCCGGTCGGCGTCCTCCATGCGTCCCTCCCCGAGCAGATGCCCGAGCAGGATACCGCCCGCGCTCGCAATGCTGAAGCAGAACACGGTGGCGAAGCTGCGCACCTGCGAGACGAAGGAGTTTGCGGCCACCATGTCCGAGCCGAGGAACTGCCCGATGATGACCGAATACATCGAGAAGGCCAGGCCCCAGCTCACATCGTTCACCAACGCGGGCAGAGCCATCCGGAGGAAGTCCCGAAACAGGAGCCTGTTCGAGAGGAAAAGGCAGCGCGGGTGAAGCTTCACATCCCGGCTGCGCGCCGATACGAGCAGGCTCAGCACGAGCTCGACCAGCCGGCTGATCGAGGTCGCAAGCGCCACGCCCTCCGCCCCCAGGCGCGGCGCGCCGAAGAGGCCGAAGATAAAGACGGCGTTCAGAAAGATGTTCAGCGTAAAGGCGACGGTGTTGAGCACCGTTGCGATCACCACACGGCCCACGCTGCGCAGCACCGCAAGATAGATCTCCGTGACGCCCCAGCAGAGATACGCGATCCCCACCCGGCGCAGATAGGCGGCCCCGATGGCGATGAGCTCCGGATCCGGGGTGAAAACGCGCATCATCTGCCGCGGGATCGTGAAGGCGGCAAGCGCCGCCAGCACGGAGAGCAGCAGCGAGAAGCGCAGCGCGATCCCCTCAACCACCTCGATGGCACGCAGATCACCCTTCCCGTAATACTGCGAGCAGAGCATCGTCGCGCCGGTGCCGAGGCCGTAGTAGACCATGAAAAGGATGCTCGCGTACTGCGCGGCCAGAGAGACGGCCGAGAGGTGGGCCTGCCCGACAAAGTTGAGCATAACGACGTCGGCAGAGGTCACGGCCGCGCTCAGCAGATTCTGTAAAATGATCGGCCAGGTCAGGGCGCCGATGCGCTTATACAGCGCCCGGGTCGACATGAGACGGTCCCGTGTGTCCGACATAACAAGTCTCCCGTGTCTTATTCGGCGTTCAGCGCCGCGACGAGCTGTCCGATCACAGCCGGGTCAAGCCTGTCCCCGGCGAAGCTCACCAGCGCCCGCAGCGGCATGTATTGGAGCATGGCGAGGTTCATCTCATCCGTGATCGCCTCCCGCGCGGCTGCGGTCTGCTCCTCTCCGGACGGCATAAATGTCTCCCGGAAGCCGTCCAGCAGCGGCCGGATCACCGCCGCCGCATGCGGATCAGCCAGGATATCCATGAAGATGCTGTTCTCGTCATAATGCCGCGGCAGCACGGTCGTGGATTCCACATAGACCGTCTCACTGAGCGCGATATCGCGGGAGGAGCGCCCGATCTCGATCGCGAATTCCCCGCTCTCCACGTGCCAGTCGTGGATCGCGGTATTCCAGTAAGCAAAGGAACGCTTGTCGAGCGTGAAGCTCACTGCCTTTGATTCGCCGGGCTGCAGGAAGACCTTCTCAAAGCCTTTCAGCTCGCGCAGCGGGCGCAGGACGCCGCTCTCGCAGTCGCGCACGTAGAGCTGCGCCACGGCCTTGCCCGCGCGCTCACCCGTGTTCGTCACAGTGACGGTCGCGGTCAGGGTATCCCGGTCGGTGATGCGCGTGGCACTCAGGCGCAGATCGGAAAACACAAAGTGTGTATAGCTCAGCCCGTGTCCGAAGGGGAAGAGCAGCTCCGTCTCCTTGCGGTCGTAATAGCGGTAGCCCACGAAGATCCCCTCGCGATACTCGGTCACGTTGCCCTCCCCGCCGTAGTACAGGTAGGAGGGGTTGTCCGCAAGCTTTTTGGGGAAGCTCTCCGGCAGGCAGCCGGAGGGGCTGAGCTCGCCAAAGAGCACGCGCACCGCGGCGAGCCCGACCGCCTCGCCGCCGAGATAGGCCTCCAGCACAGCCTTGACCTGATCGATCCAGGGCATCTCCACCGGGGAACCGTTGTGCAGCACGACCACGGTGTTGGGATTGGCCGCCGCCACCGCCTCGATCAGACGGTTCTGGCAGTCCGGCAGGCGCATGTGGGTACGGTCATAGCCCTCGGACTCGTACACGTCGGGCAGACCTGCGAACACCACCGCGGCCTTTGCCGCTCTGGCCGCCGCCACCGCCTCGGCGATCTGCTCATCGGAGGCGCTGTCCTGTGCGGCGCTGAAGCCCTGTGCGTAGCGGACCTTCAGGCCCTCCGCCGCTTCGAGCGCGCTCGTCGTTTTGAAGCAGTGGATATGTGAGCTTCCGCCGCCCTGGAAGCGGGGCTTCGCGGCAAACTCCCCGATGAAAGCAATCTCGTCCTCGCTTTTGAGCGGCAGAAGCGCATCCTCGTTCTTGAGGAGCACCATGCAGTCGGCAGCGATCTCCGCGGCAAGCCGATGCTGCGCCTCCTTGTCCCAGGGCGTGTCGGGTCTGGCGTTCTCCGTATAGCGGAAGACGATGCGGAGAATGCGCTCCACCGCCTGGTCGAGCAGGCGTTCGTCCAGCTTGCCGGCACGCACGGCCTCCACGATCTTCCGGTCGTTGTAGCCGCCGGAGGAGGGCATCTCCAGATCCAGGCCCGCCGCCAGGCCGGCCACGCGATCGGACACGGCGCCCCAGTCGCTGACCACATAGCCCTCAAAGCCCCATTCCTTCCGCAGCACCTCGGTCAGCAGCCAGGGGTTCTCTGAGGCGAAGACGCCGTTGAGGCGGTTATAGGAGCACATGACCGTCCAGGGCTGTTCCTCCTTGACCGCCGTCTCAAAGGCGGGGAAATAGATTTCGCGCAGCGTGCGCTCGTCCACCTCCGAAGAGGAGCTCATGCGCCGGTGCTCCTGGGAGTTGGCGGCAAAGTGCTTGATGCTGGTGCCGACGTTCCGGCTCTGCACGCCGCGGACAAAGGCAGCCGCCATCCGCCCCGCGAGGTATGGGTCCTCGGAGAAGTACTCGAAGTTGCGGCCGCAGAGCGGGGAACGCTTGATGTTGACGGCGGGGCCGAGCACAACGGAGACGCCCTCATGCTGGCAGGAGTCGCCGATCGCCTCACCCATCTTCCGGAGCAGTGCCGGGTCAAAGGAAGCCGCTGTGGCACAGGCCGCCGGGAAACAGACAGCCTCGATGCTTTCGTTGACGCCGAGGTGGTCGCCCCCCTCATCCTGCTTGCGCAGACCGTGCGGGCCGTCGCTGACCATGCTGGCAGGAATACCCAGGCGTTCCACCGCCTTGGTATGCCAGAAATCCGCGCCGGAGCACAACCCGGCCTTCTCCTCCAGCGTAAGCTGGGAAACAAGTGTTTTGATATCCATATCGCGCTTCCTCCGATCGAGCGGCTCTGCGCCGCCTGCTGTTTTTCACTTCGATTTAAACCCAGAAGCTCGCTTATGTCAAGTGTGCGCCAAACAAAAATCTCCCCCGGGTTTCCCCGGGGGAGACTTCCGCGTATGCCGTGCTGGCCCAGTTATAACCTGCACAAAAGAGCAGGTGGGTCGCCTAAGCTCTGTTTCGCTGCTTCCAACGTCCGCCGTAAGGCGGGAGGCCTGCAATCCGCAGATTCAAATCGGCATCCCTTATAAGAGATGTGGGTTTAATGGGCCATTATGGTCAATAGACCTACACGCACACCGCAGAAAGCTTATTGCACTGTATGAGGCGGGATGTGGGATTATGTCTCGTCGCCATCCTCATCATCGAACAGCAGCACCATGAAATGCTCATACACATCCTGCAGCTGCGCTTCATCGTCGATGGACTCGAAGATCTCATCTCCGTTTTCATCGAGAACACTGCGCAGGATGATGATGCCGTAATCCGGATCGTTCTCGTCCATATCAGCGGGCAGGAACGCGGTATAGCTCTCCCCGTTGTAGTCCATGGTATCGAGGACCTCCAGCTCGAACTCCTGGCCGTCGTCGTCCACGATGGTGATAAAATCGCCGCCAAACGCTTCGCTCATGTGATCGCCTCCTGTTTCGGATAAATCTATTGTAACCGATGCAGGCGTAGAAATCAAGGGGCAGTGCGGCCGGCCGCGGAAAAACGCGGGCCCGCTCAGGAGCCGAGATCCTCCAGCAGCAGGAGCAGCTCTCTCCGGCTGATGACCGGGATCCCGGCCTCCACCATGGCACGGTCTGCCGCGCGCAGGCACTTCAGTTCGATCCCGGTGACCGAGAGCGGCTCCCGGCTCGACGCCTTTTCAAAGACCGCCACATACTTTCCGCTGTCGCGCAGCACATATTCCGCGGCGTCGGCGCGCACGGCAAAGCGCTCGTAGAGCTCCTTCGGCAGCTGCGCGTTCGCCGGAGGGCGTACGCTGCGGAGAGCCTCTGCCCCGGAATACAGTGCCCCCGCCAGCAGGCACAGGAGCAGCGCTGCTTTCCCTCTCAGGCTCATGCCGATCCCTCGCTTTCCTCTTTTTTCTTTCGGTGAAAATTATCTCTCCGTTTTGGCAAAATATACACAGAGCTTCTTTCCGCGGGGCGGAGGGGATCCTTAAGCTTTCATAATTTTTGCGTTCCCTCTATCCGCGCGGTCTTTTTTATGCTATAATAGGCTACCATTATCGTGGTAAATCTGTCATTGAACGCGTTATCCCGTTTGCTATCCCTTTTCCCACCGAAGGAGGTGTTTGCCTATGGCAGCCAAACCCCGCCGTACAGGCGACAAAGTGAAAAAGAACAACGCCGGCCGGATGGCCTTCCGCGCCGCCGGTTTTACCGTGGATGCCGCATCCTCGGTCGTGAGCTCCGTTTTCAAGATCTTCGGTTCCGTGCTGCTGATTCTGCTGGTCGCGGGTCTGCTGTTCTCCTGTGTATTCGCTTACTATGTCAAGAATTTCCTCACCCCGCAGATGGACCTCTCCCTGGAGGACTACCAGCTGAGCGAGTCGAGTACGATCTGGTATCAGAATTCCGCCGGTGAATACCAGGAGCTTGTCACCCTGGCCGGCCAGTATAAACGCATCTGGGTCGATTACGAGGACATTCCCAAGTATATGGAGCAGGCGCTGGTCGCCATCGAGGACAAGCGCTTCTATCAGCACAAGGGCGTGGACTGGTACCGCACCTCCGGCGCCTTCATCAAGATGTTCGCCAAGATGGAGACCAACTTCGGCGGCTCCACGATCACGCAGCAGCTCATCAAAAACCTCACCGGTAAGGACGAGGTCACGATACAGCGCAAGCTGGGCGAGATTTTCGGTGCGCTCGAGCTCGAGAAGAAATACGACAAGCAGGAGATCATGGAATGGTATCTCAACGCGGTCTATTTCGGGGAGAGCTGTTACGGTGTGCAGGCTGCGGCGCAGACCTATTTCGGCAAGGATGTGAAGGATCTGTCGCTCGCCGAGTGCGCGTCGATCGTCGGCATCACCAACAAGCCCACCTATTACGATCCCTTCTATAACGAGGACAACAACAAGCAGCGCCAGCTCACCATCCTGCGTGAGATGTACGAGCAGGAGTATATCGACTATGAGACCTTTAAGGCCGCCTGCGCCGAGGAGCTCGTGTTCAAACGCTCCCCCGGCACCGAGACGGTCGTCACGCGGCCCTACTCCTATTACGAGGAAGTCGTCATCAACGACGTGCTCAAGGACCTGATGGATCTCAAGGGTATCAGCTACGACGCCGCGCGCACCCTTCTCTATAACGGCGGCTATCAGATCTACTGCTGCATCGACACCAATATTCAGTCCATCGTGGACTCGATCTACACCGATCTCAAGAACTTCAAGTCCCACAGCAGCCAGCAGCTTCAGAGTGCTATCGTCATCATGGATCCCTACGACGGGCGCATTCTGGCGCTCTCGGGCGGCGTGGGCGAGAAGACAAAGAGCTTTGAGCTCAACCGCGCCGTGCCCCGCACGGTCAACGGCTTCGATTACGGCGGCTCGACGCGCTCCCCCGGCTCTTCCATCAAGCCGCTGGCCTCCTACGCGCCGGCCATCAACGAGGGGCTCATCACGCCCAACACGCTCGTGCGCGACAGCAACGACGTGTATCTGCGCGGCACGAGCTGGTATCCCCGCAACGACGACAATAAGTATTACGGCACCCTGACCATCACCGACGCACTCAAATGGTCCCGCAACACCGTCGCCGCCCAGATCGTGGACATCCTGCCGAACGGCCCGCAGACCTCCGTCGACTATCTGACGCAGCGTCTCGGCTTCACGAGCATCGTGACCTCCGGCGAGAAGAACGACGTGGGCTATGCCTCGATGTCCCTCGGCCAGCTCACCAACGGCGTTTCCGTGCGCGAGATGACGCAGGCTTACTGCTCTCTCGTCAACGACGGCATCTTCACCTATTCCCGCACCTATTCGATGGTCACCGACTCGCGCGGCAATGTCGTCATCGACAACGCCCCCCAGACGATCGCCGCCTTTGACCCGAACACCGCCTACTCCATGACCTACATGATGCGCAAGGTCGTCGAGGAGGGCACCGGCACCGACGCACAGCTCTGGTCCATGCCTGTCGCGGGCAAGACCGGCACCTCGGGTGAATACAAGGACCGTTGG
This sequence comes from Eubacteriales bacterium, assembly GCA_030531505.1. Lineage (GTDB taxonomy): Bacteria > Bacillota > Clostridia > Oscillospirales > Oscillospiraceae > Limivicinus. The sequence continues at coordinate 76,761 of JAUNNH010000007.1, read as the reverse complement.
TTCGCCGGGCTCACGCCTTATTACGTTGCCGTGGTCTGGACCGGCTACGACATTCCCGAGGTCATCAACGGCTCCGGCAACCCCTCCGCCAAGACCTGGAAGCTCGTCATGTCCAAGGTCCACAGCGGGCTCGCCTGGAAGGAGTTCAATTATCCCTACCTGGGGGCGGACACGGGCGTGTTCCGCGTCAGCGAGATGGAGACGCCCAACATCCTCATCGAGCAGGGCGACGGCATGCTGATCGACGGCGGCAGCGGTATCGTAATGGATCCGAACGGCGGTATCCTCTACACCGATCCCGGTGTGACCTATACCGATCCCGGTGTGACCTATACCGATCCGGGGCTGGGGTATTCCGATTACAGCCAGCAGCAGACGCCGATCTACACCGACCCCTATGTGAACATCACACCGGGTGATTACGGTTCCGGCTATACGCAGCCGGACGACAGTTCCGCCCAGATCGTTTTCGGCTAAGGCACGGAGGGGGCTTCCCCCTCCGTCGGGCTCCCGCCCATGTTTTTCCTGTTGACGCGGGCGGGGGCGATATGATACAGTTTTTATAACATTTTCGGAGGTATTTTCATGGCCAAGACACTCGAGTACAAGGGGCATCCCCTGCAGAGAAAGGATAACATCATCTACTACGGCAGCTTTGCCGACAAGTACATCATCATGATGCAGATCCTCGACACCAAGAAGGTCAAGGACCTGGACGTGGCGAGCAAGGTCTCTGTCCAGCTCCAGCTGACCGATCCCACGATCAAATCCCGCGACCGCGTCGTCAAGAAGGCGGAGAAGGACAGCCTCTACGCCGCGATCGACGTCGCCGCCGTCTGGCTGGAGCGCGCACTCGCCTCCCGCTGACGCCGTATTGCGCGGCTGAGCGATGGGCCCGGCGGAGCCGCATCTCCGCCGGATCCAGGAAAGAGATAGAAGGACAAGCTCATGCGAAAAACGTATTTACGAACCCTGATCGCCGCGCTGCTGATTGCTTCGACCCTGTCCGCCACCGCCTACGCCGAGACCGCGCTCGTCACGGGCTCGGAGGTAAACGTCCGTTCAGGGCCGGGCGCGGACTTTGCGATCCTCGGCAGTTACTCGCGTGGGGATACCGTCGAGGTGGTCGACCACAGCAGCGGCTCCTGGTACGCAGTGGATTATGACGGCACCATCGGCTATATGTCGGCCGATTATGTGGTGCTGCAGCCCGACGGGAACGCCGTCATTCTGACGGACACACCGCTTGTGCAGGCCCCTGTGGCAGAGAGCGGCGGCATCGTCGTCACCCCCGGCCTGCCGGATCTGTCCGCCGGAGCGAACGGGCAGATCACCGGGACCTATGTCCGCTTCCGCTCCGGTCCCTCGTCCACCTCGTCCATCCTGGGCGAGTTCAACGAGGGGAAAGCCGTCACCATTCTCGGCACAGAGGGAGACTGGACGCTCTGCCTCATCGACGGCGAATACGGGTACATAGCCAGTCAGTATGTGGTTTATTCCGGTGCGGCCACGATCACGCCCGCTCCGGCGGAGAGTATCGTCATCACGCCCGCTCCGCTCCCCACTTCCATCCTGGTCACCCCGGCTCCGAGCGCAAGCACGCCCGGCATCGTGATCGGGCAGAGCGGCATGACCGCGCAGCAGCCCGGCTATGGGCAGTCGGTGATTATCAGCACGCCCTCCGCCGCCCCTGTCCCCACTGCGGATCCGGGTGCCGGCAGCAGTTCCTCAGCCGGCACGGCCGGGATCATCACCGGCGACTATGTGCGCTTCCGCCGCGGCCCCGGTTCGGACTACAGCATCATCCGGACCTATGACCACGGCACCGCCGTCAGCATCCTCGGCGCAGAGGGGGACTGGGTCTATTGCACGATCGACGGGGCAGAGGGCTTCGTCTACGGTCAGTATATCCAGACCGCGCCGGTGCAGACCGCGCCGGTCCTCACGCCCGACGCCGGGCAGGCTGTCGCGGAGCCGAACGCCTCCGCTCCGGCCTCTCCCGCGAATATAAGCGGGACGCCCGGTTATATCAAGGGCAACAATGTCCGCTTCCGCTCCGCCCCCGATCTCTCCGCCGAGATCCTCGGTGAGCTCTTTTACGGCAACGCCGTGACCATCACCGGCACCGACGGGACCTGGACGGCGCTCATCTGCAACGGGAAGCCCGGCTTTGTTTTCAACCAGTATGTGGCCTCCGGCACGCTGCAGATGACCGACGGCACAAGCGCCGGCAGCAGCACCTCGGGCCGTGAGGTGGCCGACTATGCGCTACAGTATGTCGGCACCCCCTACCATTGGGGCGGCGTCGATCCCACGACCGGTTTTGATTGCTCGGGCTTCGCCTACTATGTATACAAGCACTTCGGGTACACGCTCAACCGCGTTGCCTCCGAGCAGGCCCTCAACGGCCGGCACGTCGAGAATACCGACCTGCAGCCAGGCGACCTGATCTGCTTCTACTCCGGCGGCAGCTATATCGGGCATGTCGGCATCTATGTCGGGAACAACCTGTTCGTCCACGCAGCGACCTCTTCCACCGGCGTCATCAGCTCCGAGCTCACGGGGTACTATGCCACGCGCGGCTTTGAAGTACGGCGGATTGTTGGTTGACATAATAAATAAACGCCCCCACAGGCAGCGCCTGCGGGGGCGTTTATTTTTTGTGAAAAAACGATTTTACTGTAGCACTTGACGATATGGTGTGATATAATTAACGTGGTTGGATATGGATCTTTCCTATAATGATGAATCCCCTAACGGACATAGAAGCAAGGAGGAAACGTATAAGTGCAAAACGTACAGTTCACCGAGACCATTCTGCGCGACGCAAACCAGTCGCTGGTGGCCACTCGCCTTCCCTTCAGCAAGTTTGAGCCGATCCTGAAAACCATCGACCAGGCCGGCTTTTACTCGGTGGAGTGCTGGGGCGGCGCGACCTTCGACGTCTGCCTGCGCTTTCTGAACGAGGATCCCTGGGAGCGGCTGCGCAAGATCCGCGCCGCCATGCCCAATACCAAACTGCAGATGCTGCTGCGCGGGCAGAACATTCTGGGCTATAAGCACTACAGCGACGATGTGGTGCGCCGCTTCGTGCGCGCGGCGGTCCGCAACGGCATCGACATCGTGCGTATCTTCGACGCGCTCAACGATGTGGACAACCTCAAGGTCGCCATCGAGGAGACTGTGAAGTCCGGGGCCATGGCCTCCGGCGCCATCTCCTACACCACCTCTCCCGTCCACACCCTCGATAAATACGTCCAGATGGTCAAGGAGCTCCAGGCTATGGGCGTCGGCTCCATCTGCATCAAGGACATGGCCGGCATCCTCTCCCCGAAGAACGCCTACGACCTTGTCTCCGCGATCAAGGACGCCGTGGACCTGCCTGTCGTCGTCCACACGCACAGCACCACGGGTCTCGCCTTCATGACCTATTTGAAGGCGGTCGAGGCCGGTGCCGATGTGATCGACACCGCGATCTCCCCCTTCTCTGGCGGAACCTCCCAGCCCGCGACCGAGACGCTGAACTACGCGCTCAAGGAGCTCGGCTATGAGACCTCGCTGGATGAGGACGCGCTGCTGAAGATGGCGGATTTCTTCAAGCCCATCCGGGCCGAGTTCCTCGCCGACGGCACGCTCAATCCCATCTCCATGGCAACCGATACCCAGTGCCTGACCTATCAGATCCCTGGCGGCATGCTCTCGAATCTGCTCAGCCAGCTCAAGGCGCTCAACGCCCTCGACAAGTTCGACGAGGCCCTGCTCGAGACGCCGCGCGTGCGCAAGGATATGGGCTATCCTCCGCTGGTCACGCCGACCAGCCAGCTCGTCGGTACCCAGGCGGTGCAGAACGTTCTCTCCGGCGAGCGCTACAAGAACGTCGGCGCGGAGATGCGCGCCTACTGCCGCGGCGAGTACGGCAAGACCCCTGCTCCCATCGACCCCGCGGTGCGCGAGAAGATCCTCAAGGGGGAGAAGCCGATCGAAGGCCGCTTTGCCGAAACCCTGCCCGCTGATCTCTTTGAGAAAGCGGCGGCCGAACTCGGCGACACTGCGCGCTGCGAAGAGGATGTGCTCAGCTACATCTCCTTCCCGCAGGTGGCAGAGAAGTTCTTTGCCCAGCGCAAGGCGGACGAGGAGAAGGTCTGCCGGTACAGCATCGTAGCGGTGGAGGACTAAGCCATGACCTTTGGACAAGCTCTGATCTATTCGCTGCTCGGCATGATGGTCGTGTTCTTTGCGCTGGTGCTGCTCATGTGCATCATCAAGATCATGACCGCCGTGGGCGACCGCGCCGCCAAACGGAGTGCGCCGATCCCGGCCGGGATCCCGGCGCCCGAGGCCGACGCCCCGGTGCTCACGCTCAGGCAGACGGGCCCCACGGCCCCCGGCTCCGCGGGCGAGCTGAAGCTCTATGACACGGATCCCCGCACCGCCGCCATGCTCATGGCCATCGTGGCCGACGAGCTGCAGGCGCCGCTTAACGAGCTGCGCTTTCTGTCCATCCGCGAGATCAAGGAGGAGAACGAGAAATGAAATATAAGATCACCCTGCAGGGAAGGACCTATGAGATCGAGGTCGAGCGCGGCGAGGCCATGCTGCTCGACGAATACGACGCCGTAGCACCCGTTCCGGCCACGCCGGCTGCGGCTCCTGCTCCCGTCGCGGCTCCTGCCGCCGCTCCCGCGCCCGCCGCCGGGCCCGTTGCCGCCGGCACCAAGGTCGACTCCCCGCTGCCCGGCAATGTGCTGGACGTCAAGGTCTCCGTCGGCCAGGCCGTCAAGTCCGGCGATGTGCTGGTCATCATTGAGGCCATGAAGATGGAGAACGAGATCGCCGCGCCCTGCGACGGCGTCGTCAAGCAGATCGTAGCGAACAAGGGTGCGGTCGTCGCCACCGGCGACACCCTCCTCGTGATCTGAGGGAGCGCCCATGAGTATCCTGGAAACGCTGGGCCGGCTGGGTCAGACCTCCGGCTTCTACCTGCTCTTAGCCGACTGGCGGCAGATCGTGATGATCGTGCTCGCCTGCGTGCTGCTGTATCTGGGCCTGGTCAAAAAGTTCGAGCCGCTGCTGCTCATCGGCATCGCCTTCGGCATGCTGCTGACGAACCTCCCCGGCTCCAACATGTACCACCCCGAACTCTGGGACGCCTACATCGCCGGCGAGATCACGCTGACGCATATCATCCACGAGGGCGGTCTGCTGGACATTCTGTATATCGGCGTCAAGTCCGGGCTCTACCCCTCGCTCATCTTCATGGGCGTCGGCGCGATGACGGACTTCGGTCCCCTGCTCGCCAACCCCAAGTCGCTGCTGCTCGGCGCGGCGGCGCAGCTCGGCATCTTCGCGGCCTTCCTGATGGCCATCGGTATCTTCGGCTTTGCGCCGAACGTAGCCGCCTCCATCGGCATCATCGGCGGTGCCGACGGCCCCACGGCCATCTGGCTGACCTCGAAGCTCGCCCCGGATTATCTCGCCCCCATCGCGATCGCGGCCTACTCCTACATGGCGCTGATCCCGCTGATCCAGCCGCCGGTGATGAAGCTGCTCACCACGAAGGAGGAGCGCGAGATCAAGATGGAGCAGCTCCGTCCCGTCTCGAAGAAACAGAAGATCCTCTTCCCGATCATCGTGACCATCTTCGTCTGCCTGCTGCTCCCCTCCGTGGCGCCGCTGCTCGGCTGCCTGATGCTCGGCAACCTCTTCAAGGAATGCGGTCTCACGGACCGTCTCTCCGACACGGCGCAGAACGCGCTGATGAACATCGTGACGATCTTCCTGAGCACCTCGGTCGGCGCGACAGCGGTGTACTACCGCTTCCTCACGCCGCAGACCCTGTTCATCATCGTGCTCGGCCTGATCGCGTTTGAGTTCGCGACCGTGGGCGGGCTGCTGCTCGGCAAGCTGATGTGCAAGCTCTCCGGCGGCAAGATCAACCCGCTGATCGGCTCGGCCGGCGTCTCCGCTGTCCCGATGGCGGCGCGCGTGAGCCAGACCGTCGGTGCCAAGGCCAACCCCTCCAACTTCCTGCTGATGCACGCCATGGGCCCGAACGTGGCCGGCGTCATCGGTTCCGCCGTCGCTGCCGGTTTCCTGCTGGCGATGTTCGGCGGCTGACGTCGGAAGAAACGCGCTCTACTCCAGAATCCCCCGGATCGAAAACGATCCGGGGGATTCATTCATATCTGCTCCTTCCTCCTCTCTCGCTTTAACCCCGCTTTGTCGGGCTTGGAAGCAATCATGTGCCGTGTACCGCAAGCTTGCTTCAAGACACGCTCCTATATAGCATGTTTTTTTATTTGCGCTCTTCCACACGCACTGTCAGCACCGTCATATCGTCGCCCGCGCCGTAGAGCTTCTCCGCCGCGCGCAGGATCGTGCGGGCAAGCTGCTTCATGTCCGTCTCTTCCTCCCGCAGCAGCACCTTGAGCCAGCCATCCTCCTGGTCGAGCACTACACCGTCCGAGGCGATCACCGCCAAAGATCCGGGCCTGAGACGCATGCGCACCATATCCGGCGCTGCGCCGTCGCCCTCGCCAAGCCCCGCCGCCAGCGTCTCCCCTTCGATACGGCGGATCCCCTTGCCGCTGCGGACAAAGGAGGGCGCCGCGCCGTACTTGTAAAAGCAGGTCTCGCCGCTGAAAAGGTCCACGCACATGAGATCCACTGTCGCATAGCCCCAGCCGTCGCCGCCGCGCAGCAGCAGGACCGAGTTCAGGATCCGCATCGCGACGGCCGGATCCACTCCGGAGCGCAGGAACTTCTCCAGGATCGCGACGACGCGGCCGCTGTCCTCAGCCGCCTCGCCGCCGGTCCCCATGCCGTCGGAAAGCAGCACACAGAGCACGCCGGCGTCCGTTTTGAAATAACTGCCGCGGTCGCCGCTGACGGTTTCGCCCCGCTTTTTCAGCGCCGCGATCCCCACCGACACTGCAAGTGGTTCCGCCTCCAGGAGCGTCAGGCGGGAGCTTCCCTCCCGCAGCTCTTCAGGTTGACATAATCTTACACCAACTGTCTGGCTGAGGCGCTCGAGGTAATCGCTCTCCCGCAGCAGCGGACTGAGGTGCCCACTCTCGATCACAACACGCACGCGGCCGCTTCCGTCCCGGTACACAGCGATCTCCGCGTCGATATCCAGGCTGCGCAGATAGCGCGCAAGGCGGCGCTCCGCCGCCGGATCGGCACCGTTGAGACTGCCGAGCTCGTCCGCCACGCCGCCCAGGACCTGGGCGATCTCGCTGTACTGCCCCCAGGCCGCGGCCCTGCTCTCGCTCAGGCGCAGGCGGAGCTGCCGGCGGTAGTTCCGGCTGCGCAGTTCCCCGTTCACCGCCGCCACGAAGCCCTCGAGTCCCGTGCAGCTCTCGCGGAAATGGGCGGGCAGATCCTCGGTGCGCAGGCTCCCGTTCTCCACCATGGCTTTCGACGCATCGTTCATGGCCGAAAGCGTGTCCATGTATTCGGCGTTCCAGCAGCGGTTCTTGTTCTTGCAGCGGATGCAGACCAAGTCCGCCGCACGGTCGAACACGCGGGCGATGTTCTCATCGTTGACCGGCTCCTCCACACTCTCGCGGACGATCTCGAAGATCTCGCCGTAGGCTTCGCTGAGCCGTCGGACCCGCCGGGCGGCAAAACGGCGCAGCCCGGACTCGCCGCTCCCCTTCTCCATCGGCTGCAGGAGGAGCGCGGTATGGCTCAGCAGCGGAGAGGGCAGCAGCAGAAAGAACACGGTCGCGCAGAAGGTCTCAAAGAGAGCGCTGATATAGATCTCCGTATTCCAGGCGCACACAACCGCAAGTGCGTCGGCCAGCAGGAAGGAGAGCACGAACACAAGCCTGCCGTGCCGGCCAAACACACCCGAGAGCAGGCCGGAAAAGGCATAGGCCATCGTATAAAAGGGCGCGCCGAGTGTCGTGACGTCCATCGCGATCCCGAGCAGCGTCCCCACCGAAGCGCCGGTCAGCATCCCGCCTTTCATGGCCGAGCACATCACAAGCAGCAGCGCCGCGACGCGGCCAAGGGAGACCGTGTGAAAGAGCACGAGGCGGCTGAGCGCGATGAGCACACAGGCCGTCAGGATCATCCGGGATATACTGTGACGGAGCTCCGCCGACTCGGTGCAGCGCAGGCCGCCCGTCAGCGCGTCGCGGAAGAAATAACTCGCACCGAAGGCGAGCGCCGTCTCCAGGAAAACGGCCGCCGGCAGCGGCACGGGTCCGCCCGGAATTGAGAAGCTCCCGAGAAAGCCCGTGAGCGCCATGACCGTCGCGGCGGCGGTGGGCATAAAAAAGGCTGTGCGGGCAATGCTCAGCTCCTGAAAGAGATAGGTGAGGGTGTAGATCAGCACCGAAGCCGCGACATAGCGGATCCCCCACTCGAGCCCGCCTCCCGTCAGGTAGCCGAGCGCCGCCCCCAGCAGCGCGCAGACGCCGCCGATCCCGGGCCCCGCCCCGGCGACAAAGGCCATGCCGAAGGGCGCCCCGCTCACCTGCACGCGCGCCAGGGACAGCAGAAAGCCCATCAGCGCATAGAACACACAGCGTCCGACGATCCAGACGCGCCTGTCCCCTTGTTTTTCCTGCAGCGCCGTACCCAGCGCCGTCAGTTTCCCCGTGTTGGGCATTGCCATGTCATCCATCCTCCCAGACGAACATAAAGTGGGTACATTATACGGGTCCTCTCATCAAGAAGGCGGTCACTTGGCGCTGTAAAATCGGAGAACTTTGCTGAGGGAAAGGATGGGAAATACCGCCGGGCAGCCCTCTTCTGCGGCCGGCCGGTCTTTTTCCGCGGCTGTACGGCGAGGAGGTCGAACACCCGATTTTCCTTGTATTCAGACGCCGGATATGCTAAACTGAAAGATACTGTATACAAGGGAAATGAGGTGGTCGCCGTGGAAGAGAACGAGAACCTGGAGGCTCTGGACTACGAGTCGATACAGGAGAAGCGCAGCGACGAGCTGATGGAGCTGCTTGACAGCCGCAACGTCAAGGAGCTGCAGCGGCGCATGGAGGAAATGAACGAATACGACGTGGCGCAGTTCCTCACCGAGCTGGAGGACAACCGCATGCCCATGGTCTTCCGCCTGCTCTCCAAGGACACTGCCGCCGACGTTTTCGCAAACTTCGATACCCCCGAGCAGGAACGCATCATCAACGCCATCACGGACTCGGAGCTGGCCGGGATCGTCGAGGAGCTGTACGTGGACGACGCGGTCGACATGCTCGAGGAGCTGCCCGCGAACGTCGTCAAGCGTGTCATGCGCTCCGCCACGCCGCAGACCCGCAATCTGATCAACCAGTACATGCACTTCCCCGAAAACTCCGCCGGGTCGATCATGACCTCGGAGTACGTGGATCTGAAAAAATACATGTCCGTCAAGGACTCCATCGCCCGCATCCGCCGCATCGGCGAGGACAAGGAGACAATCTACGTCTGCTTCGTCATCTCCTCGACGCGCAAGCTGGAGGGCATCGTGACCGTCAAGGATCTGCTGCTGAACGACGACGACACGGTGATCGAGGACCTGATGGACCGCAACGTCATCTTCGCCACCACGACCGAGGACCAGGAGAGCGTGTCCGAAAAGTTCTCGGACTACGACCTGATGGCCATGCCCGTCGTCGACACCGAGGGGCGGCTGGTCGGCATTGTAACGGTCGACGACGTCATCGACGTTATGGAACAGGAGGCCACCGAGGACATCGAGTTGATGGCCGGTATGACGCCCTCCGACAAGCCTTATTCCCGCACCGGTCCCATCGAGATGTGGAAAAACCGCATTCCCTGGCTGATGTTCCTGATGCTTTCGGCCACCTTCACCAGCATGATCCTGACCTCTTTTGAGGAGCGGCTCTCCGTCGTAGCGGGGCTAATCCCCTTCATTCCGATGCTGATGGGCACCGGAGGCAACTCCGGCGGGCAGGCCGCGACCGCCGTCATCCGTTCCCTCTCTCTGGGCGACACCGAGCCGCAGGACGCGCTCTCCGTCCTCTGGAAGGAGTGGCGCACCTCCATCCTCTGCGGCCTCACGCTCGCGGCGGTCAATTTCGGCAAGATGCTGCTGCTCGACCGGATGCTGCTCGGCAACGCGAACGTCACCGTCGCCGTCGCCGCTACGGTGAGCCTCTCCATTGTATTCGTCGTCATGTTCGCCAAGCTCGTCGGCAGCCTCCTCCCCATCGGGGCGGAGAAGGTCGGGCTTGATCCCGCCGTCATGGCAAACCCGCTCATCACCACTCTGACAGACGCCGTATCGCTGCTCATCTATATTTTCATCGCCAAGCTGATCCTACATATCTGAGAAAGCGTGATCCCTATGGAATTATCTGTTCTTATCGGTAAAATGGCCATTTTCTGCGCCATGATGCTGATCGGCTATTTCATCGCCCGCAGCGGGGCGGTGGACCGCAGCTTCGGGCGCAGCGCCAGCTGGCTGGCACTGAATGTGTTTCTGCCGGCCACGATCCTCAATTCCGTCTTCATCTCCGACCGGCAGGTCAGCGCGGGCGAGCTTGGGCGGCTCATGCTCATCCTCTTCGCGGCGCTGGGCGTGGGCTTCGTGTTTGCCGCGCTCATCATCCGCTTCCTCCCCATCCGGCATAACCCGATGCGTGCCCCGGTTTTCGAGCTGCTGGTCGGTCTGAGCAACACCATGTTCATCGGTCTCCCCGTCGCCCAGTCTCTCTTTGGGTCCGATGCGGTGTTCTACTGCGCGCTCTCCTGCATTCCCTTCAATCTTTACGCCTACATATACGGCGTGTGGCGGATGAAGAGCGACAAGAGCAGCACCCCGCGCGTGCGGGACATTTTCTCTGCGGCCCTCATCGCGACGCTCCTTGCCGTCTTCATCTTTCTGCTGCGCATCCCTGTCCCCGGCATCGTGCGGGAGTTCACCGCGGCCCTCAACGGAGCCACGATGCCCGTCTCGCTGCTGGTGATCGGCTTCACCATGAGCAGCGCGAACCTGACGGACGCTTTCCGGAACAAGGAGCTGTACCTCGTGAGCTTCCTCCGGAATCTCGTCGTCCCCATCCTGACCTGGCTGATCCTCCGCCTCTTCACGAGCGATCCCGTGCTGCTCATGACCTGCATGCTCCTCGCGGCGAGCCCCAGCGCCGTGATGGTCACGGTCTTCGCCATTCAGTACGGACGCGACGGGCTCTTTGCCGCGGAGGGCGTCCTGCAGAGTACGCTGCTCTCCGTTGTGACGATCCCGGTGCTGATCCTGCTGTTGGGGTGAGCGGCCATGCACATTCCAAACGGGGCGACCCAGGCGATCGAACTGCTGGATTTTGAGGATGCGCTGGCCCTCTCCGGCCGCTCCGGCGCCTACGACGCCGAAAAATGGCTCTACGTGCCGGACTTCTATACCGAATACCGTTACATTCTCGGCACCCGTGGGCGGGATCCGCTCATCTGCATCGGCATCAATCCCTCCACCGCCGCGCCGGACGATCTGGACAACACGCTCAAGTCCGTCGCGCGCATCGCGGCGGGCAACGGCTTTGACAGCTGGATCATGTTTAACGTCTACGCCCAGCGGGCTACCCGCCCCGACGACATGGACCGCGAGCGCAACGAGCATCTGCACCGGGAAAATATGAAGGCCTTCGCCTACATCCTCTCCCGCGTCGCGGAAAATGGCGTGTCCCCCGCCATCTGGGCAGCCTGGGGCACCATCATCGAGAAACGTCCCTATCTCCCGGACTGCGTGCGGGAGATGGTGCAGCTGGGACAGCAGTACGGAGGGCACTGGCTCTGCGCCGGGAAATGCTCCGCCAAGGGGCACCCCCACCACCCGCTGTACCTGCGCAGGGACGAGGTCACACGCCCCTTTGACGTGGAGGGTTATCTGACATGCCTGTGAACGAACAGACGATCCGCCTCGCGGTGCTCCAGCTCCGTACCGAGACGGATTATGCGCAGACCATGGAGAAAGCGCGGCGCATGCTGGCCGAGGCGGCCGCGCACGGCACGGATATCGCCGTGCTGCCGGAGATGTTCGCCTGTCCCTATGACCGCGCCTATTTCAAGACCTTCGCGGCCCGCGGCCACGAGGAGACCGTGGCGTCGCTCTCCGCCTGGGCGAAGGAGTACGGCCTGATCCTGGTCGGCGGTTCCGTCCCCGAACGTGAGGGGGAACATCTTTATAACACTGCCTTCGTCTTCGACGCTGAGGGCCTGGAGCTCGCCCGGCACCGGAAGGTCCACCTGTTTGACGTGGATCTGCCCGGCATGCGCTTTCATGAGTCGCACACCTTTACCCCCGGTGAGGCCGTCACGACCTTTGAGACTGCCTTCGGCACGATGGGCCTCGCGGTCTGCTTCGACCTGCGCTTTCCCGAGCTCTTCCGTGCGATGGCCGTGCGCGGCGCCAAGGTGATCTTCCTGCCCGCGCAGTTCAACCTCACCACCGGCCCCGCCCACTGGGAGCTGAGCCTGCGCAGCCGCGCGGTGGACAACGAGCTCTTTATGGTCGGCGCCTCGGCGGCGCGTTATGAGGGCTTCTCTTACGAGTGCTGGGGCCACTCCACCGTGGTCGATCCGCTCGGCACCGTGATTGCGAGCTGCGACGAGACCGAGCAGATCCTGTACAGCGAGCTTGATCTCGGGCGCATCGACACAGTGCGGCAGCAGCTTCCCACCTTCCTGCATCTGCGGCGGGACGTCTATGAGGTGACGACATGATCCGGGACGATATTGCGGCCTATGTGCCCTACAACGAACAGGAGGCACGGGATCGGGAGCTGATCCTGCACTTTCTCGACCACAACCCTGACGCCTTTCTGCGCAGCAATACGCTCGCGCATATGACAGCCTCTGCCTGGGTGGTCAATCCCGCGCGTGACAAGGTGCTCATGGTCTATCACAAGCTCTACGGCTCCTGGTCCTGGACCGGCGGGCACGCCGACGGGGAGACGGATCTGCTCGCTGTGGCGCTGCGCGAGGTGCGGGAGGAGACCGGCGTGGAGCATCTGCGTCCCGTGAGCACGGCGATCTATTCGCTGGAATCGCTCACCGTCGACGGACACGAAAAGCGCGGCGCCTATGTCTCCAGCCATCTGCATCTGAACGTGACCTATCTGATCGAAGCGGACGAGCGCGATACGCTGCGCGTCTGCGAGGCGGAGAACAGTGGGGTGCGCTGGTTCCCGCTCGAGGAGGCGCCGGAGGCGTCCACCGAGCCCTGGTTCGTCGAGCGGATCTACAAAAAGCTCAACGAGAAGCTGCCCTTCTTCCCATAACGGTACAAAAAGCAGAACGCCGGACCGAAAGGTCCGGCGTTCTGCTCTGACTCATATAACACAAAACTATCGTTCAAACACCACGGCGGCCGAATCGTTGAAGAACATATTGACATAGTCCTCCAGCGTGATGCCAAGCTGCTGGATCTGCGACGCGGCGGATTCCCCCACATAGCGATAGTGCCAGGGGAGGTACGCCATGCCCGTGCTCTCCTCGCTCCCTTCCGGGTAACGCTGGATAAAGCCGTATTCCCAGGCGTTGTCCCGCAGCCAGGCGGCCACAGCGCTGCTCGCGGGATCGCTGCTGTCCGCATCCAGAATATCGACCGCCAGGCCGATCTCATGCTCGGAGAAGCCAGCCTCCGCCCCCTCGTCGGCCGCAGCCCCGGCCTCCAGCTCGTCGCGGCTGATATAGCCCGCGCTCAGGATCGGGGAATGGCCAGCTGAGCGGCAGGCGCTTAGCAGATTCGCAAGCGGCTGCGCGCAGCTCTGATCCACCTGCCTGCCCTCCACCTCCGTCAGGGTCGGGCGATAACCCGCCATATCCACGGGGTTCCAGGGGTTCACCAGCGCGGTCAGCGTTCCTTCTACACGTTGCCCGCTCCAGCCGAGCAGACGCAGGGCCACCAGGGCGGCGACGACCAGGAGCAGCAAAACGATCAGCACGATGACAATCGGATGGACCCGTTTCCGAGCCGGTGCCTTGACGTGCGTTCTTGGACTCATTGTTTTTCCCCCTCTCCAGGAGCTTTACAGCCTCATCATATCACAGTTTCCCGTCGATTGACAGAGAGACGCGGCTGTTTTCACAATTTTTAAGAAATCTTCCTAAACTTACCGGCCGCGGCGCATCGCCAAGTATTCCTCCAGCGTCACGCCCAGCTCGTGGATCGCGCGGGCGTGTGCCTGCCCGACATAGCGATAATGCCATGGTTCATAGATGATACCGGTGATATCGCTGGTCCCGTTCGGGTAACGCAGGATGAAGCCATACTCCCAGGAGTGCTCCATCAGCCAAATCTGCGTCGGGGTCCATTCCTGAGCCTCGTTCAGATAGGGGTAGTTGTCATCGATGATGTCGAGAGCCAGGCCGAGCTGGTGCTCGCTGGTGCCGGGCAGGGCCACCGTGGTGGCGGCCAGAGCGGGCGCCTCCTCCGGATTCACGCCCTCATCCTCGATCAGACGCTTGATCTTGTTGTCGAAGAGCATCTGCTGATATTCCTGCGTTCGATAAGCGGAGCAGACGGTGGGCATCCCGCCGCCGAGCATGCAGTCGTTAAGCATCTGCGTGATCTCTTCGGCGCAGCGCACATCCGCCTCATAACCGCTGACCATCTGGTTCCAGTGGCTCACGGGCGCCAGCTCCGGCACGTAGCCCTCCGGCAGCTCATTCCAGGGGTTGACCAGCATCAGCAGCTCCAGATGTTTGTCGCGCTGGATGCTCCCCTTCTTTTCTGCGGAGCGCCGGAGCCGCGCCTCCGCCCGCTCCTGCGCATCCGCCGCGATCGCGATGACCCGGCCGCGCTCCTTCTCCGCCTGGATCCCGGCCGTCTGCCGGATCGCGGAGAGCGCCGCGCCCGCGGCCTCACAACTCTCTTTGTACTGCCGCACGCCCAGCCAGATCTGCAGGCCGACGCCGAGCATCAGCGCCGCGATCGCAACGGCGATCAGCGCGTCCGCAAGGCGGTTGGTTTGATTCTTCCTGACTATCATGTCTCGAAATGCCTTTATGTATCAGACGTTCAAAATGCCTAAATGTTCCAGCAGGATCTTTACGCCCATCAGCACCAGGATAATGCCGCCGATCCGCTCGGCCCACGCTTTCCAGCACAGCCCGAAAACGTGCCCGATCTTGATCCCGAGCGCGGAGAGCACAAAGGTCGTCAGGCCGATGAGCAGCGCCGCCGGGAGGATCCGCACCGCCAGGAACGCGAAGGTCACGCCTACCGCGAGCGCGTCGATGCTCGTGGCGACAGCCAGGGGCAGCATCGCCCGAAAGGCGAAATCATCATCCAGCTTTTCCGCATCCGAGAAGGATTCCCGGATCATGTTGACGCCGATCACGCCCAGGAGCCCGAAGGCGATCCAGTGATCGACGCTTGTGATGAGCGCCTCAAAGCGGTAGCCCAGCAGCCAGCCGAGCACCGGCATAAGGAACTGAAAGCCCCCGAAATAGAGCCCCGCCAGGAGCGCATGCCGGATCTGCAGCTTTCGCACGCTCAGCCCCTTGCACACGGACACGGCAAAGGCATCCATGCTCAAGCCGACCGCGATCACCATCAGTTCCGCAAGCCTCATGTTACCAACTCCCATACGCGGTACTCTACTCTATCTTTTCAAAAAAGTCAATGCGCTTGAGGCGGGAATGATTGGAAGCGGCGGCTGCGGGCGGTGAGAAGAGAAGCTCGTCACGGCCCGCAGGCGTTCTTCCGGCTCTTACTTTCCGTAGATATCGTTGGTGTCCACCAGCGCGACCGTGAACTCCAGGATCTCGCCCTCGCGCCAGATCGTAAACTGCATCGTGTCGCCGACCTTCATCTCGCTCTTGAGCGCGTTGACCTCGTCGGTCGTTTTGACCGGTGTACCGTTCACCGCCGTCAGGATATCGCCGGGCAGGATGCCCTGCTTTTCCGCGTCAGAGCCCTCCGAGACGGCGGAGATATAGAGGCCCTCCGGCAGCTCGTAATGGCTGACGGCGTTCTCCGGGATGGCGCCGACGGTGATGCCGATGGCCGGGCGCCCACGCACCTCGCCCTCGCGGACCAGGGCTTCCACCACGCCGCGCACCGTCGCGGACGGGATCGCAAAGCCGATGCCCTCGATACTCGAATAGGAGGACATCATCTTCATGTTGGTGATGCCGATCACCTGGCCATACATGTTGAACAGCGCGCCGCCGGAGTTGCCCTCGTTCAGCGCCGTGTTGGTCTGCAGCAGTGTCATGGTTCGGCCGTTATAGTTGACGCCGCGCTCAATGGCGGAGATGATGCCGTTGGTGAGCGTGCTGCGGAACTCCTCTCCCAGGGGGTTGCCGATCGCCGCGACCGGATCGCCGACGCGCAGCTGGCCGCTCTGGCCGAAGGCGGCCGGGTGCAGACCCTCCGCCTCGATCTTCAATACCGCGATGTCGCTGATCGCGTCCGCCCCGACCAGACGGGCGGGATAGACCTCGTCGTTGTAGAGCGTCACGGTCGCATGGTCGCTTTCATCGATGACGTGGGTGTTGGTGAGGATCAGCCCGTCGGGAGAGAGGATCACACCCGTCCCCCAGCTATATCCGTCTTTCTCGCCCTGATAGGCGGAGATGCCGACGATGGAGGGGGCGCAGTCGATATAGAGTGCCTGCAGGCTCAGCTCGTCCGCTCCGGTCTCCTGCAGCTCCAGTTCGAAGTCGATCGGAAGCTCCGCGCGCTCGATGTCGATATTTGCGACATCCTCCTGGATGGTCTCATAGTAGTTCTCGAAGAAATCCGCCCAGTTCTCCGGCAGGGAGCCGTCCCCGTCCGCTTGAGGCGTCTCATCGTTCTTTCCGAAAGAGCCGTCCCACCCGGAGAAGGGATTCTGGCCCTTCGACCTGCCCCCGGCCAGATCATCGGCCGAGGCGCTGTAGGGCGTTGCGAACGCAAGCGAGCTGCCGACGATAAACAGCATCACCAGCGCAATGGCCCCCAGCACGCGCCCGGGCGTCCAGCCGCGGCGTGCTTTCTTCCGGGGAACGGAGGTCGCCGCCGGTGTGCTCCGCAGCGGTTCATACCAGCCGGTCTCTTCCCAATGCTCGTTGTTGTTCATAGTTTTTCTCTCCGTTTCCACCGCGCCAGCGCGGGCGCGTCTCTATTTTTCCTGTTCAGCCAGGGCGAGTGTGAACACGAATTCCGTGGCGCCGTCCTCGCTCTTGACCGCGATATCCTCATCATGGCTCGTCAGGATCGTCTTGACCAGATACAGCCCCAGGCCTACGCCGTCCTTATCCAGACTGCGCGAGCGGTCGGACTTGTGGAAACGGTCGAAGATGAAGGGCAGATCGTCCGGCGGGATCGTCTCGCCGTAATCCTTGATGGACACGAAAGCCTTGCCCCGCTCTTTATAGAGCTTCAGCACCAGGCAGCTCCCCGGCTCTGCAAACTTGACAGCGTTGTCCAGCAGATTATAGATGACCTGCGTGATCGCATCCTTGTCCGCCCGCACCAGGATGTGGTTGTCGGGCAGCTGCGGATCCACGTCGAGATTCTTTTTGGTGGCGCGGCCCTCAAAGCTCAGCAGCGTCTGAAGGATCAACTCCGTCAAGTCGAAGACCGTGCGGCGGCTCGCATCGCTCGCGCGCGCCCTCGTCTGGCTCAGCGAGAGCATCTCACGCACCAGGCGGCTCAGGCGCTTGGTCTCGTCCCGGATCGCGCAGAGATACTTATTCTGCTCCTCGGGCGGGATTGTCCCGTCCAGGATGCCGTCGGCAAAACCCGCGATCGTGGTCATGGGCGTGCGCAGCTCATGGGAGATATTCCCGATAAACTCGCTGCGCCGTTTCTCGGACTGCTCAAGGGAATCTGCCATCTTGTTGAAGGAGTCGATCAGCATGCCCATCTCGCTGGAGGGATCGTCCGTCTGTTTCACGCGGGCGGAGAAATCCCCTTTGGCAAACTTCCGCGAGGCCGCGGCCATCTCGTCCAGCGGGCGGGCCATATGTTTGGAGTAGAGGAGCGACACCAGCAGCGCCGCGCAGAACACGCCCACCGCCACGATCGCCGCCATCATCAGGAAGGTCGACCAGGTCCCGAGCATGTTGTCCGTCGCGTTGGTGACAAAGACGAAGCCCAGCGGCTTGTCGCTGTCACGCGCGGCCGGGACCGACACCGCCACCACATAGCGCGGCAGCGGGTACATCCCGCCGAGATCCGAGCGCTCGTCAAAGCCCCCGGCAGAAACTGCCTCCAGCGTGTCCTCCGGGATCTGCTGTCCCAGATGCTCGCAGACCGGGGCTCGGTCGGAACAGCTCAGCACCGTGCCGGAGGCGTCGGTGATGAAGATATGGTCCCCCGTCGCCTTGGCGATGGAGCTGATCGACATGCTCAGCATCCAGCCCGAGAGCGAATCCCCGTGCACGACGGCCGAGGCCATGCGCCCCACCTCGTTGGCAGTGTTCACCATGTTCTCCCGCGATTCGCTGATGACGTAGCTGCGCCCGATGCCGATAAAGGAGAGCGCGATGATCAGAAAGCACATGGCCACCGTCGCAGCCGTCGCGGCGAAACTGCGCAGATAGATGCTCTTCATGCGTATGCACGGCCCATAGCCGTTATTCTTTTGTCGTCGTAAGCTGCCATAGTGCTTTTCTCCGCTCTTTCCGAAATAAAGATACCGATATTCGTATTATAGTTTTTTTCGCGTTTTTTTCAATGGCCTGTTTGTTAACATTCCGCCGCCTCATTGCGGCGGCTTGCCGTTTCGTGAGCGCTGCGGTATAATAATCGTATTACAGAAACGCAAGGGAGATTGCTGCCATGAGAAAATTCGCCGTCTTCAGCGGTTTCCTCGGCGCGGGAAAGACCAGCGCCATGATGGCGCTCACCGCGTATCACAGCACGCATCACGGGAAAGCCGCCATGATCTCCAACGACCTCGGGGAGGGGGTGACCCTGGCTGATCACCGCTTTGCCCAGCTCAGCGGCTGCCGCTCCTCAGAGATCACCGACGAATGCATCTGCTTCTGTCATGATGTGCTGACCGCCCGCCTCAACGCCTGCTTTGACGAGGGCTGTGAGCTGGTCGTGTCGGATATCCCGGGCTTTGGCGTCGGCGCGCTTGAGCATGTGTACCACGGGCTAAAGGCGGAATATCCCGACGCCTTCACGCTTGCCCCCTTTACCGTGCTCGTGGAGCCGCGGACCGTGGCGCTCCTGCGTGCCGGCCAGGCGGACGATCTGGCGTATATCTGGGACGCGCAGCTCCGGGAGGCGGACCAGATCGTGCTCAGCAAATGCGATCTGCTCGACTCCTCCGGGCTGGCGGATGCGGTTGCCTGGCTCTCCGCGCGCTATTCGGGCGTCCCGGTGATCCCGTTCAGCGCGCTGCGCGGAGACGGCCTGGAGGAGCTCTCCCGTTCTCTCGCGGAGAAGAGCGCCTCGCTGCGCCACCCGGATATCGACTACGACGGCGATGGGCTGCAGGACGTTCTGGGCAGCCTCAGCGAATACTATCTCCAGTATCACGCCGCTGTCTGCTGCGACGATTTTGACGGCACGGCCTATCTGCGCGACATCGCGCGGCAGGTCCAGGCGGAGATCCGGGCCGCCGGGCGGGAGATCCCGCACCTCAAGCTGCTGGCCTGGACGGAAGAGGGGGATTTCGGCAAGGTGGATCTGCTTGGGACCGAGCGGCCCATCGAGGTCTCCCACGCATTCGAGCGGCCCTGCACGGAGCTCGCCGTCGTCCTCAACGGGAGCGCCGTCTGCCCCGCCGCGCAGCTCGAGCAGATCCTGCGCGAGGCGCTTGAACGCGTTTCCCGCACCTATCGGCTTGAGCTTTTGATCTTTAAGAAAGACTGCTTCGGCATGGGGGACTGAACATGGGTGATCCTTTTCGTAAGACCCGCTCCGTCTGCCCTGTCTGTCTGCGAAACCTCCCGGCAAGTCTGGAGCGCGAGGAGGGCGGGCGCATCGTTCTGCAGCGGGAATGTCCCGTCCACGGTCCTTTTCGCGTGCCGGTCTGGGAAGGCCGCTTTGATTTCGAGCAGTGGCTCCTTGGTGCCGAGGCGCTCCCCGCCGGGAGCGCGCTGCGCTGTCCCGGGAACTGCGGGCTCTGCGCCGAGCACGAGAGCGAGAGCTGCTGTGTGCTGTTGGAGGTCACAAAGCACTGCAATCTGCGCTGCCGCTTCTGTTTTGCCAACGGAGGCTGCGTCGCGGACGATCCCCCGCTCGATGAGCTGAAGGAAGCTGTCCGGGATATCGCCGTGCGCTGCGGTCAGCCGCTGCTGCAGCTCTCCGGCGGCGAGCCGACGCTGCGCGACGATCTGCCCGTTCTCGTGCGCTTCGCCAAAGAGGCCGGCATACGCTATGTGCAGCTCAACACCAACGGGCTGCGCCTCGCGCGGGAGCCGGACTACGCTCGGCAGCTCGCCGAGGCCGGGCTCGACATCGTGTTTTTGCAGTTTGACGGGCTGCGCGACGAGATCTATGAAACGCTGCGCGGCGCAGCTCTGCTGGAAGAAAAGCGGGAGGCGATCCGCGTCTGCGCGGAGCTTCGCGTCGGCGTCACGCTGGTACCGACGGTCGTGCCGGGTGTGAACGACAGCGAGCTTGGCGCCATCGTCGCCTTCGCGCGCGAACAGGCCCCGGGCGTTCGGGGTGTCCATTTCCAGCCCGTGTCCTACTTCGGGCGCTATCCGGACCGGCCGGGAGACGAGCAGCGCTACACGCTCGACCGCCTTATGGCCGATCTCAGCGTGCAGGCGGGAATCCCAGCCGAGAGCTTCATGCCCTCCCGCTGCGACCATCCGCTCTGCGGCTTCCACGCGAGCTTCCTCATCGATCCGGCAGGCGGACTCCGGCCGCTGAGCTCCATCACCCACTCCTCGCGCCGCCGCGGACACGCCCGCGACAACCGCGAGTATGTCGCGCAGCACTGGCGCCGGGCGCCGGACGAAATGCGGCCGACCGGTGATTTTGCCGAGGAGATGGACTTCGACACCTTCCTCTACCGCCTGCGGCATGAGAGTCTCACGCTCTCCGCCATGGCCTTTCAGGACGCGGGGAATCTGAATCTCGAGCGGCTGCACCGCTGCAGCCTGCATGTGTACGACCGGGGAAAGGTCGTGCCCTTCTGTGCTCGCTACCTGTCCCCCATGGCAGAATAAAAAAACGGGAGAGCCCAAATCCTGTATGGATCGGCTCTCCCGTCTCTTTTGTTGCCTCAGCTTTCCGCGAGCTCGAATTTGTAGCCCACACCCCAAACCGTCTTCAGGCTCCACTTGTCGCTCACGCCCTCCAGCTTCTCGCGCAGGCGCTTGATGTGTACATCCACCGTGCGGGAATCCCCGAAGTAGTCGAAGCCCCAGACCTCGTCGAGGAGCTGGTTGCGTGTAAAGACACGGTTCGGCGAGGAAGCCAGGTGATACAGGAGCTCCATCTCCTTGGGCGGCGTATCGATCTTTTTCCCGTCGACGATCAGCTCATAGGAGTCAAGGTTGATGACCAGCTTGTCGAAGCTCAGCTTCTTCTCAACCGGCGCGTCCGCGTCGGTGCGGCGCATGACCGCGTGCACGCGCGCCAGCAGTTCCTTGATCTCAAAGGGTTTCGTGACATAATCGTCCGCGCCCATCTCCAGTCCGTTGACCTTGTCGCTCAGCTCACCCTTGGCGGTGAGCATGATGATCGGCGCGGAGGATTTCCGGCGGATATCCCGGCAGACCTGCCAGCCGTCCTTGACGGGCAGCATGATATCCAGCAGCACCACGTCCGGCTGGAAGAGGTCGAACATGGATTCGGCCTTGCCGCCGTCCGCGGCGATCATGGTCTCAAAGCCGTCCTTGCCCAGATACAGCCGCAGAAGCTCGGCGATATTCGCATCGTCCTCCACGATCAACGCACGCTTGCTCATAGGATCTCCCCCTTGTATTTTCGATCTTTGCCCTATTATATCGCTCCGCGCCGGGCAAAGGTTAAAAAAGTGTAAAAATCAGAAGCTCAGCTTTTCCAGCTCGATCAGCGCCAGGATATAGACCTTCAGCGCCTCGAGGAGCCAGGCGAGGCAGGCGCCTTCATCCGCGCCGTGGATCGGGCCGACGAAGTCCGGCACCGGGCGGTCAAAGTGCTCCGGGCCGAAGGACACGGCGTTCGGGAAGTCGCGGGCATAGGTGCCGCCGCCGATGGTAAAGGGCTCGGCGTTCTCGCCCGTGACGGCATTGTACGCGCCGATACAGGCCTGGATGGCGGGGTTATCGAGTCCCATGTAGAAGGGAGCGGCGTCGCGGTCGACACTCACCTCGGCCAGATGGCCGGCTTTCGCGCGGATGCCGGCCGCGATCTGCTCGCCGCTGGTGTTGGTCGGATAGCGGCTGTCCAGGGACTGGAAGAGCCGCCCGTCCTCCACGCCGATTACGCCGCCCACGATGGTCAGGGGCTTGAAGAGCCCGTCGTCCGCCTGCACACCGAGACCGCTGCCGTCGGTATGACGGTGCAGCGCCGCCAGCAGCTCGAGCAGCTTCTGCTCATCGCCGCTGCAGACCTGTTTCTCCAGGAGGTAATCCACCAGCACGCCGATCGCGTTCACGGTCCCCTCCGGCATGGAGGCATGGCCCGCCACACCCTCGGCCGTGAGCTTCCACAGACCATCGCCCGCGCGCTCCGCCGTGACGCGGCCCTCGGAGCAGAGCGTCTCCGCCTTCACGAGAGCCTCGGCCTTCTGCGGGATCGCATTGGGCGCGACGCCGCCGTGGATCTCCACGATCCTCTCAAGCGGCACGCAGGCGCGCAGCGTCCCGTGGTAGATGCCCTTCTCGCCGTTGACCAGCGGGAAATCGGCGTCCGGGCTGAAGCAGAAGAGCGGAGGACGGTAGTTTGCAAGATAGTATTCTACGTCCGCCATGCCCGTCTCCTCGTTGGCGCCGAGCAGGGCGCGGACAGGATAGCGCAGCGGGACCTGCTTTTCCTTCAGGTATTTGAGCGCATACAGGCACAGGACGCTCGGCCCCTTGTCGTCCAGCACGCCGCGGCCGAGCAGCCAGCCCTCTCTCTCGCGCATGACGAAAGGATCCCCCGTCCAGCCGTCGGCCACCGGCACGACGTCCAGATGCGTGATCGTGGCGAGATAATCCTCCCCCTCGCCCAGTGCGGCGTAGCCGATCTTCCCTTCGCAATCCACGGCTTCCAGCCCCAGCTCGCGGGCGATCTGCAGGCCCAGATCCAGCGCCTCGCGCGGACCGCGGCCAAAGGGCGCATCCGGCTCCGGCGTGCCTTCGACGCTGTTGATCGCCACGAGGCGCGCGATGTCGCGCTTGATGTTCTCGGTATTCTCCTCAACAAACCGGTCAATATCCCGGCGCAGTTCTTCGTTCATGCTCGTCTTCCTTTCGATAAGAAACTCTGTCACTCACTATACCATCTCCGCCGTCCCATTTCAAGAAAAAGCACCGCCGCTTCGGAAAGAAGCGCCGGCGCACCGTATCGGTCTTATTGCTTTTTCTCCGGCTCAGCGGCCTTGAAATCCGCCTCCGTTCCCTCCGCCAGGCGCTTGATGTTGCTCCGGTGCCGCAGGATCGCAACGCACATCGCGAAGATCGCCAGGATCAGCTTCGGTACGGAGACATGGAAGAGCAGCGAAAAAATCGTGATGGAGACGGCGGCAGCCAGTGAACCCGCCGAGACTTTTTTCGTCAGGAAAGCCACGATCAGAAAGACGACAACGATGCCGACAAAGACCCGCCAGTCGATGGCAAGCCCGATCATCGCGCCGACCGAGATGCCCTTGCCCCCGCGGAAATCATGGAACACAGGAAAACAGTGGCCCAGCACGCAGGCGCAGCCGGCGGCAGCTATGCCCGCGTCTCCAAGCAAATAGTTGCCCAGCCACATGGCAGCAGCGGCCTTGAGCATGTCCCCCGCCAGCGTGGCGAAACCGGCGCCGAGGCCGAATACGCGGGCCATATTGGTCGCTCCGGCGTTGCCGCTGCCGTGCTTGCGTACATCCTTGCCCCAGCCCAGGCGGCTCAGGAGCAGCGACGAGCTCAGCGAACCGAGCAGGTAACCAAGCACGATCACGATCAGATATTTCACAAGGCTCATAATGACACCTCGCTCACTCAGAAGAAGGTTATGGTCATTATACGCCCTGCATACGGCTATTTCAATACAGACCCTTCAGTGTTTTCAGATTATTAAAACTTGTCCAGGGTTCAATATCCGGCGGAAATTGTTCAAAATTTAACCTTTTCCCAGTTGTCGGGTGCAGGAAACTCAGGCGGCAGGACCAGAGGGCGAGCGGCCAGGGGTCGGCGCGCGTGCTGTACTTCCGTTCGCCGGCGAGATCCCAGCCGTGCGCGGCGAACTGACAGCGGATCTGGTGGGTCCGCCCGGTGTGGAGGCGGATGCGCACGAGGCTCAGATCAGCCGCCCGGTCGAGACGGAGATAGTCGAGCACCGCCTCCTGTACGCCCTTTCCGGGACTATCCGTGACAAAAGACATTTTCCGCGCCTTGTCGCGCAGCATGAGGTCCCGCAGCGTCCCGTTCTCACCCGGATCGCCGTGCACCGCAGCGAGATATTCCTTTTGAAATTCATCCTCGCGGATCTGACGCGAGAGCTCTGCGGCCGCCTCCGCCGAGCGTGCGAGCACCATCAGCCCGCCTACGACGCGGTCCAGCCGATGCACAGTGCGGACCTCCGCCACCGGATCACCGAGCGCAAGGCGCACGAGTTCCGGCATACCGCCCGGCTCGTCGGTGGACAGAACGCCCGCCGGCTTCAGGCAGACGACGATATCCTCATCGCGATATACGATCTCCATCCCGGCTCCTCCTAAATGCTATAATGATTATCGGATGGCGAGAACGATCGCAAATTCGATCGTTCTCGCTGCCAAACGACAAGTTTGGCAGCGAATGACCCAAAGGGTCATTCGCCCGATGCTCATTGAAATGAATACATGGCCAAACAGCTAAGCTGTTTGGCTGCGCGGCAAAGCCGCGCGGCGAAAAGCTTTTTGGCTTTTCGCTATCATATAGTCATTATATTGCCAGTATAGCACAAGCACAGCGCTTTGCAAACCGCGCGCCTTGCTGATGAACGCAGCCGGACCGCAGGCTGCTGTATAATCTGGTCCGGGCGGCTTTTCGACCGGCCAGGTCATGGTCGTGCTGGCCACGGTCGATCCGATCCGCAAGTTGCAAAAGTCCTTTCTGAAGAATCTGCCGTCCGCGGACATCGGCGATACTGCGTTCTGCCGCCGGTTGCGAGGTTGCGGCTGCTCTCTGTGCCGATACAGGCCACACACGCTCATAGCGTGACTCCCCGTATATGGCAAGCCGAACGCAAGGCGGCGAGCGTCCTATCGCAGAAGGGCCCCCGCCGTGCTGTGTCTTTTGATGCACATTTAACTTGAAAACAGGAACCACATTTGCTATAGTTAAATAGATTATAAGACATTTTACGACGGCTTCTGTCCCGCGCTGTGGAGACGTGCCCGTAGGCGGCGGGATATCCGCGGCAGAACAGAAGCTCTCTTCCGACCAAAAAGCAGAAATGGAGATATCGCGAACATGCTGCAGAGAAACAGACGCATCAAGGTATTGCTGAATATGCTGCTGGAAGCCGGAATACTGTTTGTCTCCTACCGGTGCAGTGTTTTTATCCGGTTTCCTCTGATGAACGGTGTGCCCAATCCGGTCAACTACAGCGTGTCAACCTCATGGCTGATCGTGTTTTACAGCCTTTGTACGGTCGCACTTTTCTATCTCTTCCATCTGTATATACCGGTCCATCGCCTCAGGCTCGGGCGGGAGCTGTCCAAGCTCGTTCTGCTGAATCTGATTGCGATCGTGGCCTTGGGAAGTGTTCTGTATCTGCTTCGCTTCGGCGATTTCTCACGTGTCACCCTTGGGCTCTTCGGCATCATCTCCACTGCAGCGCTATGTGTAAAGCGGATTATCTGGCGGGTCATCATGCGCAGACGGTATCAGCAAGGCATCGGGGTGCAGCGTGTGATTCTCATCGGGAGCGGCAAACTGGCAGAGGATTATCTGACGGATATATTTGAATATCCTCATTATGGCCGCCGGGTGATCGGCTATGTGGGAAATGATGTGAGAGCCTCTCTGGGAACGTACCTTGGTTCTTTGGATGCCATTGAGGAAGTGCTGGAGAGCGTAGCATGCGAGGAGATCGTTGTCGCGCTGGAGGCGAACGAGACGGATTATATTCAGGATGTCCTGAACACAGCGGGCAAAGAGGGCTTGCGCGTCTTCATGATCCCGTTCTACCGCCGCTATTTCCCCGGACATCCGACCATTGAGACGGTCGGCCATTCCATCCTGATTGATTTGCGTGCCACACCGCTGGACAATCTAGCGATGGCCGCTTTGAAGCGCGGAGCTGATATCCTGGGTTCCGCTATTCTGCTGCTCCTGCTCAGTCCCCTCATGCTGGCGACCGCAGTTGGCGTAAAGCTGGGGAGTCCCGGACCGATCTTCTTTCGACAGTGCCGGGTGGGGCTAAACAAAAAAGAGTTCGTCATGCTAAAATTCCGCAGCATGCGGGTAAATGCGGAGGAGAACACAGCCTGGAGCAAAAGCACCGATCCCCGACGCACACGCTTCGGAAGCTTTATCCGCAAATACAGCATCGACGAGCTTCCCCAGCTCATCAATGTTTTGAAGGGGGATATGAGTTTGGTTGGCCCCCGGCCGGAGCTGCCGTATTTTGTCTATCAGTTCAAAGAGTCGGTGCCGCTCTATCTGGTGCGCCAGCAGGTGCGTCCCGGGATGACTGGCTGGGCACAAGTCCACGGCCTGCGCGGTGACACCTCGATCGAAGACCGGGTCAAGTATGACATCTGGTACATTGAGAACTGGAGTCCATGGCTGGATGTAAAGATTTTGTTTCAGACGCTTTTGGGCGGCTTTATCAATCAGGAAGAAACCAGTGCACGGCAGACCGATGAGCAGGAGGCCGTCTTGCAGAAGTAGCGCTCGGAACGATCAAACCCGGCCGTCCTTGTTGTCTTCCGAAAACCGTATGAAGCAGGTCCGTGGCTTGCCGGCATACTCCGCACACCTGCACATCACAAACGGTCTGTCGCTCTTGCCGTCGGCCGCACGCTGCCTCCGTTTCCGGTGCTTTCGCCGCGTCTGTATGCCCCGGATCGGAAACTCATCCGCGTCTATCTTTCCTGGTCCATAAGACTTCCTGGCTGTCAATGGTATGCCAGGCATAAAAGAAGGGACTCTCATAGACTCATCACCTCGATGAAAGTCTATGAGAGCCCCTTTTCATTTTCTCATAGCCGGTAGGCGGCTTCCCGGCGCATGACGGATCATTCTGCCGGGAGGAAACGAAGGTTTCCGCTAGATAAGGGAATGCTGTCTGCGGATTCGGTCTGCGATTGCCAGCTTAAGGTTTTCTTTCTCATCAATTTTCAACAGCGCCCGGACAAGCCCATCCCGTTCCTCTTGCGTAAAATTCGTGAACGGCCTTCTCGCGTAGCCGGCAGGAACACCGGCCGCCCTTAACCAGAGCTTGAGGCAGGCCATCATGCTGCCGTTATTCACACCTGTTGTAATGATCTTCAAGGCTTTGCGCTGGAGTTCGGTCGCCGTCTGCACATCTGAGGCTTTAACTGCATCCCAGATTCTTTTATAAAGATCCGGGATACAGTTATAGAAGGAGCCGATCACACCGTCTACGCCGAGCGCAATATTGGAAGACCCAAGCTCATCACAGCCTCCGTAGATCTTAAACTCTGCTCCGCATGCCTCGCGGATAAAGTATCCATACCCATATTCTCCCCCACTGAAGCCATATGAGAATTGTTTGGATACAGTATCCATGGCATAAGCACGAAATATAACATTCAGCAGAGGAGGAACAAATGCATAGAAAGTATAGATAAGTAGAGGTAAAACAAATATTTTTGCATCATAACGATTGAGAATACCAGCAACAAATCCTGTTCGAGTACTGCTGGTAAATCTAGCGTCGAGGATAAGGTACTGGCAAGGTTTATTCTGTTCTCATCATTTCACAGTTTTAGCTTTCCCTCCAGAAATTGCTGATAACGGTCGCATACGTTATTTATGTCCGTGCTCAAGTCAATCTGTCTTCCCTTATGCAGCCAGAGAACTTTTGTGCACATCATACGCACTTGTTCCAGAGAGTGCGACACCAGAATCGTAGTCGCACCGCCATTGATTATTTCACGCATTTTTTCCTCACTCTTTTTACGAAAGGCCCCGTCACCGACAGACAAGACCTCATCTAGAATAAGGATATCCGGTTTCACTAAACAGGCGATTGAGAAAGCCAAGCGGGACTTCATCCCAGACGAGAGTTGCTTGAATGGCCTGTCCTCAAACTTCTGCAGCTCGGCGAAATCAATGATTTGCTGATAGGTATCATCCATAAATTTGCGGGTATAGCCAAGCATGGCACCGCGCAGATAAGCGTTTTCCTTTACAGTCAATTCGCCGTCAAAGCCGCTGGCAAGTTCCAATAACGCCGCGATACTCCCCTCGCGGTGAATGCTGCCTTTAGTAGGCTCCATGATGCCGGAAACAGCTTTTAAAAGCGTAGATTTACCCGCGCCGTTGGAACCGATAATGCCCAACATTTCACCGCGCTCTAACGTAAAGCTTACATCTCTGTCGGCCCAGAACTCTGTAACATGATAATCATTTCGGATACGGCGCAGAACATACTCCTTGAGTCCTATGTCCTTAAAGTCGCCGGTAATGTATCTTATAGATACATTTTTTGCTTCCAAAATACTCATGGCGCTACCTCAGACATAGTACAGGAATTTAGTGTTGTTCTTTTTGTAGATCAAGCAGCCAACACTGAGTACGACAACGACATCAAAAAGCATCAACAGATGGTATCCGAAAGACGGTATTGAAGCGTCGATCAAAATCTTTCTGAAGTATCGAATAAAAAGATAGATTGGATTTGCCAGGAACATATTCTGCACCGTCGGTGAATATCGGTCGATGGAATAAAAAATAGCAGAGGTATACATCAGCAGCATTGTAAAGAAGCTCCACAAATACTGCATATCCCGGAAAAAGACATACAGCGCAGACAGTATTAGGCTAACCCCAAGATTAAATAGAACCAGCAGGACAATAGGGTATACAAGCAGAACAATTTTCCAGGTAAACGCGATATGATCCAGAACACAAAATATAGCCAAAAGGATCAGAGTAAGGCTAAAATTAATCAGTGTCTGTACATTTTTTGAAAGGAGAAACAGGTATTTAGGAACGTTGACCTTAGTAAAAATGCTGGCATTGCTGATCAGAGATGTCATTCCCTGACTGGTTGCTTCATTAAAAAACATAAAGACAATATTACCGGTAAAAATATACGTTGTAATATGTTCAACATTTGACGCAAAGAACACGGAAAAGACAAGCTTCATCACGAGCAAAGTCAGGAGTGGAGAAAGGATACTCCATCCCATGCCGAGAAATGTCCCTTTGTACTTTTTCTTAAAATCGCGTTTTACAAGCTCCTCAAAGAGAAACTGGTGTTGTTTCAGTTTGTTGAGTAGTCTATTCATTTTTCTGTTACCTCGGAATTTTTATAACTACTGTCCCATCGACCCATGTAAGGCAATTATGTGACGGCAGTTCCTCTAATTGCTGCACTGCTGGGTTATCCAAAAGCGCATCCGGGTAGACCAGTCGGATGCCCGGTACCATTTGACGTAACTGAATATATAACGATATATTGTAATCCACCGCTGACTGCTGCCCTAATCCTTCTACTGTTTCGAATCCTTCGTAAACACTGGTATTTAGATTGCCCAAGACAATAGCGACCGGTGTATCAAGCTGATATTCCGGTTCAGCACTGATCCTGGACATCATCTGTGTTAATTCGCTTTCAGCGCGGAATTGGTTTAAGCGAAGCTTTAATTGCACAGCATTTGTGTTATAGAACCCTATTACTCCTATTGAAATACACAGGATACATACTGCAGCAGCAAACGCATTCATTGTCTTTTTTTGGGGGGGGGGGAAAATTGTGGAAAACGATCTATGCAGGTAATCATCAGAAATATTGGGAGAAGCATTCCCCCCAACATGGCCGCGTATGGTTTATCCGATGGGTTGAGAAATTGCCCTGCGTTCATGGCGATTGGCAACAACAAAAAGCAGACGATTTCTAAGATAAGCCAAGCGAATCTATGCTGAGTATTTTCCTTCTTTACTGTCAGATAAAAAACATGTATACCACATAAGCAAAATAAGATGCCATAGACACGTCTGATAACGGCTGGGATGTATAGCGGCTTAAACGCGATGAACCAATTGAACACATAAGCATATACAGCACCGACCCCACGCAGGATCACGATAATCGAGTCAGCGGCTGATTGGTCCATATTTCTATAACCTGTCCTTACTAAGCCATTTGAATCAATCAAATATTGCCACAGGACATAATAGACGACCAAACTGGCCAGCAGTACCAGCAGCCCCTTAAAGCCATAAATTATAATGGCCTTTAGTTCTGTTCTTTCCATACTTTTTATGACGATGCAAATCAACAGCAAGCCGGCTGCTACTCCAATATTTACCTGATAGGTAGCTAATGATGCAATCAGAGCCGGTAATGCCATGCTGTAATAGACAAGTTCTTTTTTCCTGTCGTATTTGTCCATTATGTACACAGCCAGCACGCTGCTCATGCCTGAAAACGAAAACTGCGGCAGCATGTATAAATACGTGTGCTGCGAGATGTAAGACGGCCATGCAATTATGCAAGTTGTCAGCATGGCGACTCCGGATAACGTCTTTATATTCAGTAATCGAATCAGGAGAAGTATTGTAATGGCTGTGAAGCATGAACTGATAACGCCAATCAGATAAGGTGCTTGCAGGAAATTATACAGGCCTTTAATATAAACACTGCCAAATCGCCCTGTTACAATATCCCAATTCACATCATGGTTATAAAAGCGCGAGGCGTCATGTCCCAAATAATACCATGTATATGCCTGAAAATGGAAAGCAAGCGCAAATATAAGCGTTCCGAAAAAAACATGCAATCTCGTAGAACGGTTCCACGATATCTCCTTAGTCAGTAGATGAACTATAGTATTTATGTCATCTAACTGCTGCGATGGAATCGCACTTTTCTCTTTTGACTCATTCACCATTTGTGTCCTGTTCTCCTTTATACGGAACGGAAAAAGATTTCAATCCTGTATATTCAACTCGCGAAGCATATATTGCGTTTTATTATGTCAAAACACTATGTTGTTCCCTGATAAGAAGTTCTATGAAATCTCCTCTTGCGCTTCTTATAGTCGCACTTTACCAGTTCCTCAAAGAGAAACTGGTGTTGTTTCAGTTTGTTTAACATAGTTTCACTTTTTCTTTACAGGTGTTTTTTCCCTTGTGTCTGTTTATTTCAGCATCTTAGCTGGGCTATGCCTTTTTCTGCCCATAGTATGCAGCCGGGCCATGCTTCCTCAAATAGTGTTTATCGAGAACGAACTGTGCCATAGATGCACTCGGATTGAGCAGCAGCGTCTTCAACGCCATCTCCGCCACAGTTTCTATCACGACCGCACAGCACACGGCGGCATCTGCATTTCCTCCCCAGCTGAACGGTCCATGGTTTTTCACAACCACACCGGGCACTTCCATTGGATCAATCCCGCATTCCAGAAAACAGTCTATAATGACCTTTCCGGTATTGCGTTCATAAGCCTCTGTGACCTCTTCCTGCGTCAACCCCCGCGTGCAGGGAATCGGCCCATAGAAGTAATCAGCATGTGTTGTCCCGAGTGCCGGGATATCCCGCCCTGCCTGGGCAAAAGCCACAGCATTTACCGAATGGGTATGGGCAATGCCGCCTAGTTTGGGAAACTCCCGATACAGTTCCAAGTGTGTTTTGGTATCAGAAGAAGGCTTTCATTTGCCCTCCACAGTTTCTCCGGTCTCCAGGTCGACCACAACCATGTCCTCCGGTTTTATGCCGTCATACGCCATACCTGAGGGTTTGATGACCATCAGCCCCTGTTCTCTGTCAACGCCGCTGACATTTCCCCAGGAATAGATCACAATCCCGCGTCGGACCAGTTCAAGATTTGCATGGCACACCTGCTCTTTAGTTCTTCCAACATCATTTTTGTCCTTTAAGATATTTCTTTCAGAATTGCGACAGTATGCGCAAGGCCTCTCTCTGCATCGAACAGTCCCTCCCAGCCAAGGCCTTGCAGATCGCTGCTGTCCAACGATGAGTTGCTCATGGGATTAAAGCTTTTTCTTTCGTCAACCGTTGGAAGCTCTATCCGCAGACAAGTGCCGCCAGCTTTGGCAAGGATTTCTGCCATCTGACGGATGGTGATGATAGAGTTCGGGTTCGAGATGTTATAAGCGTGCGTATTTTCTCCATATAGCAATACTTGCAGAATTGCGCCAGCACAATCGAGACAGTAGCAATAGCTCCTTATCTGTGTGCCATCACTCTTCATCACGATGTCTTCTCCATGAGCCACGGCATAGGCCCACGCAGAAGAAACACGGTTATCCGATTCCGTTGCTGTGGGGCCATAGATATGTCCCGGTCGAACGATCACTGACTCCACACCATATTCTGCGGCATAGGAGGCACAAAGAGTTTCTGCCGCTCTCTTTCCGACAGAATAAGAGTTGCGCGCATTGAGCAGATCGATATATCCATACTCATCCGACTTAAATGGCAGGTTGTCGTTTTTCTTTCCATAGATTTCAGAGCTGGAAATATACAAAACTCGTTTACTTCCCCGCGCCTTCGCGTAATCTAAGAGAAGCTTCAAACCGAGGAAATTGCTGAGCATCGTTTCAACGGGTTCTTTGATAATTCTGTTTGGCGATGCATTGCTCGCACCATGGATGATATAATCACACGGGAAATTCAGTTCATTCTCTGTAGAAGATGCGTCGTATTGAACAGGTACGAACCACTCCTGCCTGTCATACGGTTTGAAACGGGCAGTGATCCTGCCAGGGTTTCTTCCTGCTGCAACAATTATTATTTTTTCAGCATGCGTTTCATTCCACCGAATCAAGAGATCAACTACGGCTGAGCAGATAAGCCCTGTACAGCCGGTAACCATTATGCGTTTTCCCGACAGTTTGTTCAGATTGGGCATTGATGCGATTACTTCATCCAGATCAGACAACCATAGCTTACTGCTGTTTATTTCCATATAATCAGTCCTTTAGCCAGTCAGATCGCTTTGCTGCCAGCAGTGCCTTAAAAATGTCGATATCCTCCACTGTCGTCAGCTTGATATTCTTTTCAGAGCCTGCGGAAAAATACACCTGCTCCCCCATTTCGATCTTAAGCGTACAGGAAGCCACGGAGTTTGTGATTCCAGCTTCGAGTGCTCTCCTGTGGAGGCTGCAAATATCCCCGATTTTAAAAGCCTGCGGGGTCTGTGTCCTTTTGAGACGGTCGCGCGGGTAGGAGCCAACAGACACAACGCCGTCTTCTGTCTCCATCATGGCTTCCGCACAGGGGATTACAGTGATGGCATTGCCAAACTCACGAGCAACACGGATATTGTCGGATATGATTTCAGCGCTAACCATAGGGCGAATAGCATCATGAATCAGTACGATATCCTCTGCGGAATAGTGTTTCTCCAATTCATAGACGCCGTTTCGGATGGAATCCTGTCCGTTCTTTCCTCCGGAGACTACATGAGCAAGCTTCGTGATATTGAACTGTCTTGCATATGCCCACAAAACCTGTTCCCATCCTTCAATACAGACGGCCGCTATGACGTCGATTTCAGGGTGCTTTTCAAATGCCTCCAGTGTATATACGATAACAGGTCTCTCATATACTGTGATGAATTGTTTGGGAATATCCTGATGCATGCGATTGCCGGAACCGCCGGCAATAATAAGCGCAATATTCAATGAATAGCACCCCCTATTTCATCAATTTACAAGTTGTTGACGCAGCTCTGCTTTGCGCTTGCACATGATTTCAACAGGCACAGAGGCAACAGCAAAGACAACGATGAAAAGCGCTGCGATAAAATCGATCGCCCCAACGATTTTAAAGAACGAAGATAATGACCATGTATTTCCCGGTGACAGCATGAAATAACTGATCAGCAGCAGGAACTGTGAGGCGAGAAGCAGCTTTTTGCGATCAAGATCTGCGCATCTCTTCATATACTGCTGCTCGACAATCCACCAGAAATGCTGCCAGCTGCTCAATGCCAGTTTCAGTTTCTTAAAGCGGGGCGCTCCTTCCCATTCAATATTGAAAAAGTAGGAGCGGTCAAATATCTCATGCTGGTAGATCCGATACGCTTCCCTGTCTTCAGGAGCCAGCATATCCATATACGGCTCCACTTCCTGCTGGAACAATCTTTGTTTGTCATCATAGAAGCTGCGGCGAACTTCTACACCATATGTTTCATTGGAATTGGTCACGCCGCCGCTGCTGTGGGCAGCTGTGATATAAGGAAGATAGATGGGCGCATATCCATTCCTGCACAGCTTTAATTCCAAAGGCCAGTCTTCCAGATAGGTATATGAGGGATCTATGCCTCCGACCGCCTCCAGTGCAGCCCGCTTAAAAGCCATTGAGCAAGGCACAGCCATCCCACGTCGGCTCCACCGGCTGAAGAGACTTTTTGCATCGCCGCTCACGAAAAACGGGTCGTCCTCAACAGTGGGAGTAATGTAGATGCTGCGCTGATAATCCGGCGTCACGACATTGCATTTTGCTACCAGCCATACAGCCTCGGGATTTGCAGCAAAAGCACGGTTGTATTTTGTAATTGCATCATTTCTCACAAAACGGTCATCCGCGGCGGTGAAAACAAAGTATTCTCCGGAGTCTTCCAGGCATTTGCTGATATGCGGCACCGTCTTCATGTTTTTCGCATTTTTCTGGACGCGATATTCAACGATGTTGGCTTCCTTATTTTCCTCTATGAACTCCTTGACAGCCTCAACATCAAAGTCTGCACTCCCATCGTCAGATACGATCAAGCGAATGCGGGGATAATCCTGGCTGAAAATGGATTTCAGCATTCCATCCAGCAGGGCTCTGTTTTTATAGCACAGGACAAGAATACTCCACACCGGATACTTTTCGATCGGGTAGTCTTCCTCCGGCCAGCAGCGGCAGTCATCTACGTTTTCTTGAAAATTCTCTTTTCCCGCATTGGAATCTTTGTTCATTTTTCTCGCCCTCTATTCGTTATCGAAAGTATCTCTGTATTTCTTCACTGATATCCGTCAGGATATTGTCCAGAATGTTCTGGCTTACGGATTTGTCCTTAAATCTAAGGAACAAGTGGTCTGCGAACTGCGTGCGTTTATCCCGCTTTGGATCCTGATTGGACAGGATATTCTCCACAAAGCTGCGGATATCCTCGTGAGTACGTCCGATATAGAGCGCGCTTTCCATCTCCTCCGGCTCATAAAACTGATCCAGCGTTTCCGTCGTAACCATGAGCGGCTTTCCGGTCAGCAAATATTCAATGGAAAAGGTGGTGCCATCTGTGATAATGGCATCGGACATGGAAAAAGCAGTTCTGTAATCCTCAGTCGTGTCGAGAATGATATTGTCTTTCGCTGTTTTCTCAGCAAGAAAGGCATCCAGCTCTTTTTGACTCATATGCCCATTGTTGACTATTGCCCCAAAGAGCAGCGGGTGCGGGCGCCACAAAAGGACCGCCTCCGGATGCTCCTCGAAAAGCGCGAAAACAGCCTCATAGTTTTTAAGCCATGTGCTCACGCATTCCGGCCCCGGAACGATCGTATGATGGGGACACCAGAGGATCACTTTGCGCCCGTCTATTTTTTTCTTCCATTCTTTGTTTGGTGCGGGCAAATTTTCAACACGATAATTATCAACGCGCGGATGCCCCCAGACGACAATGTTTTCACCGTTGCG
This sequence comes from Eubacteriales bacterium, assembly GCA_030531505.1. GTDB lineage: Bacteria > Bacillota > Clostridia > Oscillospirales > Oscillospiraceae > Limivicinus. Next base: position 40,898 of record JAUNNH010000007.1, on the reverse strand, counting down.
GTATCCGTACTTGATGCCGTATTGTTTCACTATATCGCCATAGGCCAAATGGCGCCAGACGGTATAATGGCAGTATTCATGAAAGCCATAGCGAATAAGCCGTTTGTTCAGTTCCAGACCATAGGGAATGTAAATCGTGTATTTGACGACTCTCTCTACTTCGCTGATGTAAAACTGCTTCGGGATACTGGAATATGGCTTTGTAAAAACCGCAACATCCGGATTCTCTTCCGACAGATTGTACTCGTCATAGTTCAGGACCGGAATACCAGCAGCCCGGTATTTTTCAAGATTGTTGTCCTCGGCGGTAGCGTTTGGGTGCTTAAACGGGATATAGACAGCCGAAACATCAAAACGGGAATCGGCAGCCGCAGCATGGTAAAGGAACTCCACCGCCGGCCAGACCGAATATTCCTGCACCAGGAACACAATCTTGCATATCTTCTGTTTATAGATATCTCTCTCGATCTCACTCTGGAAAACTTTGAGTGCGCCCGCTTGAACATTCTGCTCTAAAAGATGTGCCAGCATGGTCAGCGCTTCACGGTTTTTCTCCTCCCCTTGCGGGATTTTCCAAAAGGAGCCGCCTGCAGGAGCTTTACGGTGAGCAAGCTTATAAATGATCGACTGATAATGATCCGTGCTTCTCTCTTTCAGGGCCGCTTCACACGCAGTCCGAAAGAACAGCATATTTGTATACTTTGGAACGTTATTTGGCATTTTGCTTCACCTCAGTCCGATCATCCATGACGGCGCTGCCGCATGCGCAGCAGGATGTTCACGCAGACTGCGCCCGCGGCATATACAGCAGAAAGGCAGCCGGCGAGCATCATACATATGCTTAGCATATTGGCAAATCCCGTTGCCGGGATGCCCAGGACTCCGCCAGTTATGAAACAGAGAAACATGAGCAGTACAGAAGCGATCACGACTTTTTTCCGTGAGAGCATGTAAGCATATTTTTTAAGTTTCTCGCGTTTTGAATACACTTTTGACATCTCCATTACCTGCTGAACAGTATTTGCTTTCGTCGGAAGGACATGCCCCGCTTTTTCCGCCGCCTTCAGTTCCTTTATGGCGGCGTCTAGATTCCCCTCGCAGCACTTATAATACTCCGGTACATGTATCTTATAGTAAGCACGTACACGGTCGTCAAATATAGTCTTGATCCTCTTTTTTTCGTCGTCAGTCAACAGATCCAGATGCGGCTCGATCTCATTGGCGTACAGATTGATGATATCATTATAATAAATCAGGAATGTTTTTTTGGACTGCAGAGAGTTCCCGTGGCTGATGCCGCCATCCCTATGCTTGATAGAGGGCGTTGTGCCGTCATAAACCGGTTTGATTCCCTGCGCCAATAAACGCAGATTCGTCGGCCAATCCTCTACCAGACGATATGTATTTGACAGCTTTCCGACCTTGTTCAGCAAGCTTTTTCTGTACAGAAAGCATGCGGGCAGAATACACTTTTCCGCACATGCCGCGAACAGATCCCGAGCACTCCCATTTTCAATCAGTTCAATTGTGTCAGGCTTAATAAAGCTGTCCAGGCGTTTACGCAGTTCATGGTCCCACATTTCCGTGTCGGAGATGACAAAATCAGCGCCTCTTTTTTGTGCGCAGGCAAACATGTTGTCCAGCACAGTCCCGTCGAACAGGGCATCATCAGCCGCAATATTGAACAGGTATTCCCCGCTGCTCTTCTCCTGCAGCTTTTCCAGATTCGCTACCGTACCGAGATTTTCCTCATTGTGGAAAACCGCAATCTTTTCAACGTTTGGAGTGACGTTTCCATTGATCCACGAAATCAGTCTCTCACCGTTAAAATCCGATGATCCATCGTCTCCGATTAGAACTTCGATTCTGGGATAGGTCTGCAAAAATATGGAGTGCAAGCACTCATATATAAATTGCTGGTTGTTGTAGCAGACTACCAATACGCTGATTAACGGTTTATCCATATTGCCGAACCTCTCTCTAAAAGAACTGTATTTAAGGAACGCGCTCTATCGTTAATGCTCAAAGTGTATACGGTCTGTATTTTTTCAGGATTTGCGCCGCTTTTCCAAATAACAGCTTATAAACTTTATCTGCCGCATAGCTCATAACCGCAATCGAAAAAACAGTGAACAAAATATGCAGCAGCATTTTGAAAACGCTCCCGTTTACATTTGGCTCCGTGTTATACATATGCAGGAACCATGGATGAAGAATATATACACTGAACGCCGCGCCGGAAAGCTCATTGATGACAGGTCTGCATCCCATCTCAAATTTCAGAAACAGCAAGATGAGCGCCGCAGCGTGGACGATAATCACAGGATTATAATAGGCCCACGCCGTGCTGCCATCCTTTTTGCTCCACAGTACCAGTGTGCAAGTCGTGAGCAGCAGAATTCCCACAAGCGCCGGTTTTCGGATGCCGCTGAAGGAATTCTGCCTCAGGTACGCGCCTATCAGATAGCACATACAGAAGTTGGTGATCGTGTAACCTCGGTTGTTGCCGTACATGCTGATCGTACTGAACGTGCTGAGATTGGTTTTCATCAAAGCACTCATCGAATCGGCAATCGTCGGAAAACAGGAGAACAGGCAGATCACCAGCAAAACGGCCGTTTTCTGCTTTGTAAGACTAAACGCGTGATTGAGCAGCGGAGAAATCAGATACAGTGTCACATACAGCATGACAAACCAATTCATGGGTAACATCATGTACAGCAGAGATAACCAGCGAAAAGATTTGTGGTGGAGTAATAAATCGACAAAATAATACAGAATTCTGTATATGGACGTCTGGATGAGCAGATTCAATGCACGTCCGACTGTCCGCTTATTTGCCTGTGACAGAAAATACCCGGATATCATAACAAAGACATCAACCGCACATATAAAAAAGGATTCCATGCTGCGCAAAACGATATCGTTTATTGACCCCGCTGCCACATATTTGCTTGCCCCGCCCATACCTGCATTATAGTAATGCAAGAAAATAACGCCGAGCATACAGAGCAATCTAAGCAGCTCTATATTTGAGCTTCTCTGATTCTTCATTTGAGGTCCTCTTCATGTTTATTGTTGTGGTGAGGAACATGTCGGAGTAACCGGCCTGCATCCCATGTCAGTTTTCAGAAACAGCAGGACGAGCATCGCGGAGAATTTCAAACCACATCAACGTTTTTTTCTTGCCTTTATGTTCAATGGTGCTGGAATGGGTATACTGAAATCCCATCTTGTTATAAAAGCGTATGGCACGCTGATTCTCCTCAAGGACGTAAAGATATACCCTTTGCAGGCCTAATTCCTCAAAAGCAGTCTGAAGGATCAGGCGGCTGCCGTCCGCCGAGGCCCCCGTTCCCAGCGCGGAGTTATGCATGGCGATGGCATACTCCGCTTCACGCTTTTCACGGTCGATATGTTTGAGACTCACCGTGCCCAGATATGTATCCGTATCGTCTACAATCGCACGATGGAGATTGTCCTGGTCTTCAGCGGAATGCTGAATAAAACTCAGTACATGATCTTTTGTCGTTTCAGGGCCGCCGATTTGCAAAAACCTGGTGATATCTCGGTTTTGCATCCATTCCAGCATTCTGTCCGCATCTTTCAGCTCAAGCGGACGCAGAGAATAGTGATTCGTTCTTTCTTCCATACTGTAATAATCGTTAAAACTGATTCAGCTTCTCGATGATATAGCTCTGCTGCTCTTCCGTCATGCCGTAGAACATGGGCAGGCTCAGTTCCTGATCGGCGGCCATCTCCGCCACCGGGAAGTCGCCGCGGTGATAGCCGAGATCCTCGTAGGCCTTATGCAGGTGGGTCGGGAAGGGATAGTGGCACTGGTGGCCGATGCCGCACTCGTCCAGATACTGCTCCAGCCGTGCACGCTCCGGGGTGAGGACCGCAAAGATATGCCAGACATGCTCGCCATCCGGGTTTACAGCCGGGAGCTTGAGGAGCGGATTCTTGATCTCATTAAGGTAGCGGTTTGCAATCCTCACGCGATCCACCCGCCATGCGTCGAGATGCTTGAGCTTCACGGACAGCAGTGCTGCCTGCACCGTATCCAGACGGGAGTTGACGCCCTTATACTCATGATGGTACTTCACATAGGAACCATAGTTGCTGTACGCGCGCACATAGTCTGCAACCGACTTGTCCGATGTGGTCACGCCGCCCGCGTCGCCCAGCGCGCCGAGGTTTTTGCCGGGATAGAAGCTGAAGCCGGCGGCATTGCCGAGGTTTCCGGTTTTGCGTCCCTTATAGGTCGCGCCATGCGCCTGGGCAGAGTCTTCGATCATCAGCAGGCCATGCTTCTTTGCAATCGCGGCAACCTCGTCCCAGCGGCCGACCTGACCATAGAGATGAACCATCATGATGGCCTTTGTGCGCGGTGTCACGGCTGCCTCTACCTTTTCCGGATCAAGGGAAAAATAATCAGGCTCAATATCCACGCAGACAGGACGCGCACCCGCATAAGTGATGGCAAGTGCGGTTGCAATATAGGTCTGTGCAGGCACAATGACCTCATCCCCCTCGCCGATACCGTAGGCTTTGAGAATCATATGAAGAGAGTCAAGCCCATTACCGCAGCCGACGCAGTATTGCGCGCCGCAATATGCGGCAAACTCTTCCTCAAAACGAGTGCAGGGTTCCCCGCCGATAAACCAGCCCTTGTCATAGATATCGGTAAAGGTGCCGAGCATCTCGTCTCTGATTTCCTGATGCATCGGCGCGAAATCTGCAAAAAGAACATTCATTTGTCTGATCCTCCATTTACATATTCTTTGAATTGCGCGTAATCGCGAATATAGTCCTCTTCGGTATAATACTGTGAGACAAGCGCCAGAAGAACTGCCCCATCGCTGAAATCAAACATCTCACGCCATGTAACAGGGCCGATATACAGCCCCTCATTGGGGTTGTTCAGTTCGTAGACTCGCTGTTCCTTTCCGTCGTCCACGAGGATCTTGCAGCTTCCATGTATACATATCAAACATTGCTGCAGCTCTTTATGCGCATGGAACCCACGGCGTCCGTCAGCAGGGACATCATAGATATAGTACGCTCTTTTGATTTCGAAGGGCAGATCGTGCTCCCCCTCCAGGAAAGACAGATTTCCGGCGGGGTTTTCCCGTAAATGGAAAGAAATAGGTTTACAGTTCATCTCTGTTTTAGCTTCTTTCTTTTATTTCAGTATCGTACTCGGTTTCACTCTGTCCCTCAAAGCTTCACTCGCATGTTTTAATGATCGTGCTGCATCCCATGCCACCGCCGATGCAGAGGGTCGCAAGGCCGGTACCGGCTTTTTGTTGCTTCATCGCATGGATCAGAGTCACAAGAATGCGGCAACCCGAAGCACCGATGGGATGCCCCAATGCGATTGCGCCGCCATTAACATTCAATTTTTCCTCGGGGATATTCAGCTCGCGCCCGACTGCGATCGCCTGTGCGGCAAATGCCTCGTTGGCTTCCACGAGGTCGATATCATCCATGCCGATATGCAGTTTCTCCATCAACTTTCTTGTTGAGGCAACAGGACCTATGCCCATAATTGACGGGTCGACACCGCCCAGGCATCCGCCGAGCCATTCCGCCTGCGGATGCAGGCCGAGCTCTTTCATTTTTTCCTCGGAGACGAGCACTACCGCCGCCGCACCGTCGTTCAGCCCGGAGCTGTTTCCGGCAGTGACAATACCGTCCGGCTTAAATGCCGGCTTCAGCTTGGCAATTGCTTCCGATGTTGCTCCGGGCACCAATCATTACATTGCTGCGAATAATCGAATTGCTGTCAATAAAACAATCGTCCCCGATCGTAACATTGTTTTCGATGATGCAATTGTGCTGGATAACAACATTTTTCCCAAAAACAACATTGTCACCTATGATCACATTTTTTCCAATAACGGCGGGATTTGCCTTAATTACTCTCCTTTAGTCTTCAAGTTTGGGCTTATGCTTATTCAGGCGTTGGATGGATGACAGTATTGTACGTGCGCTTCTTGTCGGGTGATAGGCGCCATACATTATCCGCAGTGCGCACAGCTTGCTCTTCGAATTTGCGCTCTTTTCCCGTTCACGGTTATACCAACGGTCAAAGCGGACACTTTTTTTCCAGCGGGCAATACGCGCTTTTGCAAGCAGCGGTTTTTTTACATAAGGTATGATTTCCCTCTGAAAAATCTCAATGAAGTCGTGCGCAAAATCCTCTGATACGCTCTGACCTTCCGCGCTTCCACCGCCGCTGCGATAGCGGACTACGATCCGGTCAAAAAAGCCGATCTTGCCGCCCTCGCGCAGCAGTTTGAGATAAGCTGGATAATCCTCGATCAAACGATAGTGTTCATCAAAGAGGCCCAGTCCTCGAAGAGATTCTGCCCGCCATGCAGTGCACGCGCCGGAAACCTGGTTTTCCTTGGCAAGATACTCAAACAGTTCCTGTCCGGAAGCACTCTTTATCCGGGTTATTGCTTTCTCCGTCGGAAGGACGGTGAGCACTTTCTCAAGGCTCCTGTCATAAACAGCCCTGCGCGCCGTCAGCAAGTCAAAATCCGTTTGCTCAAACGCAGCGACCCAGTCCGCCAGTACATTTTCATCGAAGAAAGCATCGTCAGAAGCCAGATTGAAAATATATTTTCCGTCTGCCAGTGCCAGACCGCGATTGAGTGAACGGACAGTACCGAGGTTTTTTTCGTTTTGCAGCAGGAGAAACGTGAAATCCTTTTCCGGTGCGGCAAAATACGTACGCACACGCTGCTCATCAAAGTTCAACGAGCAGTCGTTAATCAAGATAAATTGGAGCGGCCGATAGGTTTGCTTTCGTACCGATTCCAGTGCGCAAAAAAGATCCGGGCTGTTGTATACCGGTATTAAAAGAGTGACCAGCGGTTTGTCTGTCATAACGCAGTCTCTTTCATACAGACAAGATACCTATGCAGCGCATCTGTCCAGTCAGGAAGAGCATCAAATCCGTACTCTTCCAGTTTGCTTTTTCCCAGTCGACTGTTAAGCGGGCGCACAGCCCTGGTTTGACCGTACTCCGCTGTCGTCACAGGGATTACCCTGGTATTCATCCCCGCCTGACGGAAGATTTCACAGGCAAAGTCGTACCAGGAAATATAGCCGCCTTCATTTGTCGCATGGTAAAATCCGTACTTGTCCGTCTCAATCATATCTGATATCAAGCGTGCAAGATCACAGGTGTAGGTCGGTGTACCGATTTGATCGTTCACTACCCGCAGCGTGTCATGTGCTTGGCCAAGCCGCAGCATCGTTTTCACAAAGTTCTTTCCGTTAAGCCCAAACACCCATGCCGTGCGGACAATGAAGTATTTTTCCAACACATTTGCGACCGCCAGTTCACCCTTTAATTTGGACTTCCCGTATTCATTGAGCGGCGCAAAGTTCTTGCAGTCCGGATCCCACGGCTCTGTTCCCTGTCCGTCAAAGACGTAGTCTGTGCTGACATACAGCATCTTGCAGCCAAGCTCCCGACATGCCTCAGCGATATTACGTGTCCCATCTTCGTTGACCGCATAGACCTTGGGAATGTTTTCCTTTTCTTCTGCTCCGTCCACATTTGTCCATGCGGCACAGTGGACTACCGCATCCGGTCGAACCCGATATAGAGTGTCGCAGACCTGTGTGGGATCTGTGATGTCCACAGTGACATAGTTTCCCGTATATTCCGCAATTCCTCTATATGCGGCTGAAGAACCGCTGCCTGTCACGAAATGTCCTCTTTTTAATAGTTCCCTCGCCACATCGTAACCAAGCTGTCCGTTAACCCCTGTGACAAAGATGTTTATCTTACCGGTTTCCATACATTTTTTCGTAGTAGTTCTGGTACTCACCGGAGATGATCTCCTCCCACCAGGGTTTGTTGTCCAGATACCAGCGGATCGTTTTTTTGATGCCGTCCTCAAACTTCGTATCCGGCAGCCAGCCCAGCTCGTTGTGGATCTTGGTGGGATCGATGGCGTAGCGCATGTCATGGCCCTTTCTGTCGGCCACATAGGTGATGAGACTTTCCGGTTTACCGAGTTCATGGCAGATGAGCTTGACGATGTCAATGTTGCGCATCTCATTGTGTCCGCCCACGTTGTAGACTTCGCCCTCATGGCCCTTGCGGATGATGAGGTCGATAGCCTTGCAGTGATCCTCCACATACAGCCAGTCACGTACATTCAGGCCCTGACCGTAAACCGGCAGCGGCTTGTCGTTCAGGCAGTTTGCGATCATCAGCGGGATCAGCTTCTCCGGGAAGTGATAGGGGCCGTAGTTGTTGGAGCAGCGGGAGATCGTCACAGGCAGGCCGTAGGTGCGGTGATATGCCTGTACCAGCAGATCGGCGCCCGCCTTGGAGCTGGAATAAGGGGAGCTGGTGTGAATAGGCGTGGTCTCCGTAAAAAACAAATCAGGCCGGTCCAGGGGCAGATCGCCGTAGACTTCGTCCGTGGACACCTGATGATAGCGGCCGATTCCGTACTTCCGGCAGGCGTCCATCAGGACAGAGGTGCCGATGATATTCGTCTGCAGAAAGATGCTCGGATTTTCAATGCTACGGTCCACATGGCTCTCGGCGGCGAAGTTCACCACCACATCGGGGTGCTCCTCTTCAAAGAGGGTATAGACCGCCTCGCGGTCACAGATATCGTCCTTGACAAAACGAAAGTTCGGCTTGTCCATCACGGACTTCAGCGTGGACAGATTGCCCGCGTAGGTCAGTTTATCCAGACACACGATTCGATCCTCGGGGTGTCTGTCCAGTTCGTAGAATATGAAGTTGCTGCCGATAAAGCCGGCGCCGCCTGTTACAATGATGGTCATGATGCAGACTCCTCAAAAAAAGATTCCGGATTCTTTCAGGGTCGGGTGATGCTTGTCCTTTTCACTGAGGATGATCTCACCGACCTCGGGCCACTCGATTCCAATATCCGGATCATCCCATGCGATGCCGCCCTCATCCTCCGGATGATAAAAGTCGTCACATTTGTATGCAAATTCCGCATACTCACTGACAACCACAAAGCCGTGCGCGAATCCGCGCGGGATCAGGATCTGTCGATTGATCTCCCCAGACAGCAGAATGCCTGTCCATTTCCCGTAGGTATAACTGTCCCTGCGCAAATCAACTGCTACATCGTATACCTCGCCCTTCAGGACACGGACGAGTTTTGCCTGCGGAAATGTCTTCTGAAAATGAAGGCCGCGCAAGACTCCCTTGCGGGAACTGGACTGATTGTCCTGAACAAAAATGTAGTGAAACCCCGCAGCTTCAAAAGACGTCTGGTTGTATGTCTCCATGAAATATCCGCGATTATCTCCAAAGCACTTTTGTTCTACAATATAGACGTCTTTGATTGCAGTCTCTGTAAAAATGAAGTTTCCTGCTGTCATCGATATTTTATTTTCCCCTCCGCAACGTTTTTGAGGTGCTGTCCATAGGTAGATTTTCCATAGCGTCGGACTGATTCCAGCAGCGCATCCCTGTCGATCCATCCGTTTCGGTAGGCGATCTCTTCCAGGGCTGAAATCTGGCTGCTCTGCCGTGTCTCGATTGTGCGCACAAAATCCGCCGCATCCAGCAGAGAATCCATTGTGCCGGTGTCAAGCCACGCAAAGCCGCGGCCGAGAAGCTGCACATCCAGCAGCTCTTTCTGCAGGTACATATCGTTGAGCGTGGTTATCTCCAGCTCGCCTCGGGCGGAGGGCTTGACCTGATGCGCCATGCCGCTGACTCCCGCGGGGTAAAAATACAGGCCGGTAATGCAGTAATTGCTCTTCGGCTGTTTCGGCTTTTCCTCCACGGAGAGCACCTTGCCGTTATCATCAAATTCCACGATTCCAAAGCGTTCCGGATCCGTGACGTAGTACCCGAATATGGTTGCCCGGCCGTTCTCGGCGTTTTGTACGGCTTCACGCAGGACTCGCCCGAATCCGTTTCCGTAGAAGATGTTGTCTCCCAGTACCATGGCACACGGTTCGCCGCCGATGAATTCTTCGCCCAGCGTAAATGCCTGCGCAAGACCGTCCGGTGAGGGCTGCTCTTTGTAGCTCAGATGAATTCCATAATGGCTTCCATCCCCCAACAGCTTTTCAAAGTTTGGAAGATCGGTCGGTGTTGAGATAATGAGAATGTCCCGGATCCCTGCCAGCATCAGCGTTGAGATCGGGTAATAGACCATGGGTTTGTCGTAAACAGGCAAAAGCTGTTTGCTTGTTACCATTGTCAGCGGATACAGTCTCGTTCCGCTGCCTCCGGCCAATACGATTCCTTTCATATCTGTCTCCTTTACCCCCAGATCAGCAGGCCCAGATTTCTCTGCCAGCCGCTTTTGCGGATGTGATTTTTCGCGTAGAACCAAAGGCGCCTGACTTTGTTTCTCGCGCCGAGGCGCCCGTAAGCACAAAGTGCCGGGTCGGAAATATTGTATGTATTTACAAAGAACTCTGTCTGTCTTTGTGTCGCTGTCAGGGAATTCTTAATGTCTTGCCGTTTTTTGAGTCTTGCTGTCAAGTATTTCAGGCTGCTAATATCTTTAGCGCCGACAGAGTTTTCCCCGTGTTGCCGATACAGGACCAGTGGCCTGTCAACATAAGAGATTTTTCCGAAGCAGGCCGCGGCCAGCGCGCACCACCAGTCATGCATGATGATTGAGTCTGTCGCCTGAACCTGAAGCGCCTTCTCTGCAAGAGCCCGGTTCATCATCACCGTGCAGCCGGTGATCACGTTTTGGATCATAAGATCTTTTAGCTTGATATGTCCCGGATCGAGCTTCTGGTAAACACTCATCTTTTCGGCGATGAGATTCAGCTTGCTGTCTACGACAGAAAGATCGGAAAACACCAGTATCGGCGTGTCTGTGCCGAACTGTGCCTCCAGTTCTTTTATTCTCCGGAATTCCAGCTCGATCTTTTCGGGCAGCCAAACATCATCCTGATCGCAAAACAACACATACGGGGCCTTTACCTGCCTCATCAGAAAGAAAAAGTTGTCTTTTGCTCCGTTGCAGGCTGGTCCGCTCAGAATATGGATCTGATCCGGATTCTGTTCCCGGCATTTCTTCAGGACATCAGCCGTGTGATCTGTTGACCCGTCATCGTGTATGAACAGTTCCCAGCTCTTTTCTGTTTGCGCGAGAAGGGAGTCGATCTGCTCGGCGACATATTTCTCACCGTTATACGTCGCCATTAAAACTGCAATCTTATTTGTCTCCAACATGTCGAGCTTCCCTGCGATATGCTGCTTTTCCGTTTCTGTTTCCAAGCCATCGGGCGCAGCAATCCAGCCCGAAGAGCAGGAAAGAACCGACTGCCCCTTCTTTGAGCAGTTTCCCGGAAACTGACCGTACAAGTTTCAGTCCTTCCGTATCCAACGAGGCACCGCCCAGCAAATCGCGGTGCCGTTCGATCTCATAGCCTTGTATGTAGTTTCTTCTGTATTGCTGTCGAAGGGTGAAATTATGCGAATGATAGACCATTGCCTCCGCTGTGTAGGCAATTCGATATCCGCTTTGCAGGACCTTTGCGGCATAGAACATGTCCTCATTCGTCTTAATCGGATACTCAAACCCACCGAGCTTCAAATAGATATCTTTCCTGTATGCCGCACAGGAATCTGAACAAAAAAAGGCTTTGATTCCAAGACGCGGAATATCCTCCTTTGACCGGACAAAGCTGGCGGGAGGATAATTGAAGTCTCGCACGAAGGCTTCAGCTTTTGTCGCATCTTTTCTGGGAAGCTGTCGCCCCACACTGATTGCCAAAGTGGGATCAGTTAAGGGCGCTATCAGCTTTTCAAGGAATGAACCGTCTGCCGGGATTGCGTCCTGTGTCAGGAACACAACAATATCTCCACGGCAGGAGCGCATGGCCAAGTCTCGTGTCCGGCCATGGTCAAAATCTTCTCTCGGTATAGAGATCATTCGCGCCTTTTCAAAACGTCTGCAAATGTCTGCTGTTTTATCTTCGGAAGAAGAATCCACGATCAGAATTTCTTCGATCGGATAATGCTGCTCACTCAGCGCGGATAAAAGGCTGTCCAGTTCTCCGCCTGCGTTCAATGTCGGAATAACAACTGATACGCGGAGAACATTCTGCGATGTTTTTTCATTCATAGTTTTCTGTTTATCTTGTAGGTAAGCTCAATACTGATCGTATTCGAGCGGAATACTCTTCGTTCTGACTACTATTTCGCCATTGAGTTCTGTTCCGGGCTGTTTCCGCTTCGATACCATTTGAGAAACGTATTCGTCGCAACATTCAGGCGTCTGGCCGCCTCACGTGCAGAAATGATATTGTTGCTGTACATGCCTGCAATAGCCGCATAATCCTCAGGGATCGGCAGAGACCGCTGGCCAAACATCACATCGTTCACTTTCGCAACCGCGATCCCTTCGGCCTGTCTCTGGTGTGCATAGTTTCGCTTGATTCTCGCGAACGCCTCGAAGGTCTGAAGCACAACATCTTTGATATTTTCTCCGAGACGTGTATCCAGAACCGGGGTATCCAGAACAGCTAAATCACAATTGCAATCTTTGGTAATGATCTCCCAGTGTTTCCTGACTTCCTCACAGTCTTTTCCAAGATGATCCAGCTTGACGACAAAGACCATGTCTCCGGAATCAAGCTTTTTGATCATCCGCTTGAAAGAAGGGCATTCCGAATTTGCGCTGAATATTTTTTCAATATAAATGTGATTCTTCGGTACGCCGGCTTCCAACAGATTCGCCAGATACGAAGTCTCATTTTGCTCTTTAACCGTTAAACGAATATAGCCAAAAACTTTTTTTGCTTGCTCTTTCTGCAATTTTCCTCAAAAAAACGCCGAACCCAAAAATCTATTCAGGTTCGGCGTTTTACAAATCGGCGGATAAAGGTACACGTTCATCACCGTGTGAAGAAAGGCGTCTTTATCCATACCGCAAAAGCCGAAAATGGAAATAAATGGAAATCTTGATGCGTATATTTAGCTCTACTAATTATTTTTCATATTATATTAGCATAATCAGCGAACTAATGCAATAGTCATGCTGGCGGAAAAGGTGTACAAAAAACACATAGCCTCTGGTTTTTTTGGTTTTCCTTTTTTCGCAGGAAGCGCTTTATGTACGGCGCAGGCTTGCCGGCACAGAGAATACAAAAGTCGAACGATCTCGAAAAAAAGCTATCGGGAAAGCATCTGTTCCGACATGCGCAGAGACGCCTCGATTACCGCATCCATATCATAATACCTGTATTCTCCGAGCCGTCCGCCGAAAAAGACATTCGGTTCCTTCTCCGCGAGAGCCTTGTACTGAGCATAGAGTTTGCTGTTCTTCTCATCGTTCACAGGATAAAACGGTTCATCTCCGGGCTTCCATTCCGAGCTGAACTCCCGGCTGATTACGGTCTTCGGCAGCTCCCTGCCTTCTTCATCTTTCCCGAACTCAAACCATTTGTGTTCGATTATCCTCGTCCACGGGGTTTCCGCATCTGTATAATTGACCGCGGCGTTTCCCTGGAAATTCGGCATGTCCAACACTTCCGTTTCAAAGCGCACGCTTCTGTATTCCAGCGGGCCGAGGGAACAGGCGAAATAGGCATCAATGGGCCCCGTGTAGACCAGGGCGGATGCCTGCCTTTTCCATTCATCCCGGTCTGAAAGATAGTCCGCTCCCAGACGAACCTCGATACCATCCAGCATCCTTTCGACCATCCTGGTATAGCCGCCGGTCGGGATGCCCTGATACAACGCGTTGAAGTAATTATTGTCGAAGGTGAAGCGCACCGGAAGTCGTTTGATAATAAAGGCGGGGAGCTGCGAGCAGGGTCTGCCCCACTGTTTTTGCGTGTAACCTTTGATCAGCTTTTCGTAGATGTCGGTTCCGACTAAAGAGATTGCCTGCTCCTCCAGATTTTTCGCCTCTGTTATCCCGGCCGCGGCTCTCTGCTCTGCGATTTTCTTCTGCGCTTCCTCCGGCGTCACGACGCCCCACATCCTGTTAAACGTGTACATATTGAACGGAAGAGAATACAGTTCGCCCTTATAATTGGCTACCGGGGAATTGGGAAAGCGGTTAAAGTCTGCAAAACGATTCACGTATTCCCATACGTTTTTATTGTTGGTGTGAAAAATATGCGCTCCATAAACGTGGACATTGATCCCCTCGACCCGTTTTGTATAGATATTCCCGGCAATATGGTCTCTTTTGTCAATGACAAGTACGCGCTTCCCGGCATCCGTCAGCTGCCGCGCACGACATAATGATTAACCTGGCTGACCTTGCATCCCTCCGCGCTCTGAAGCAGGGCATAAAGACTGCTCAGATAACCCGGCAGGATATAATCATCCGAATCGATAAACGACAGATAATCCCCACGCGCAGCGTCGATCCCCGTGTTCCTTGCTGCGGAGAGGCCGCCGTTTTTCCTGTGGATCACCCGGATGCGCGGATCAATCGCAGCATACTCCTCGCATATCTCTCCGCAGCGGTCCGGGGAACCGTCATCAACCAGAATCAGCTCGAATGTCTCCATCTGCTGTGCCAGGATCGAACGGTGCTTTTCCTTTTGCTTTCCCGGCCGGTTCCGGTGAGCATTCCAGAACGGAAAGCGTCGCTTTTCGATTCCTTTCCTGTATACAAACGGACAAAATCCGCCAGTTTTTCGACAGATATACACTTTATATATTAGCACAAGCAGCTATAAAGAGCAATAGGCTCTCTTCCAAACGTCGAGGCCCATCGGCGGGGCGCACCCCCGCTTTGGGCCGGAGGACCCGGACCCTCTGAGCGGCGTGTATCACCAGGCTCTGTCGCAGAATAGTGCGGCGTTTCTGCAGGAAGCACGCGGAGACTTCTGAGTAAGGTGACGCCTGCTGTCGTCATCTGTCTGGGTGGGCCGATTCGGTTCCTCATCCGTTCCCGGAAGAATACCAAAAGGGCTGTGAATACCTCCTATTTCACAAAGCACCTGCACTCCGTTTCGGAGAGCAGGTGCTTTGCAAGCCGCGCGCCTTATGGTATAATAAGCGCAAACGCGCTTATTATATTTGATTTGACGCCGTTTTTCTCGCCGCTCGCGCGGCAACCGAAAAACATGGCTCATTATACCATAGCCGCGCTGCGTCTATGGTATAATGTTTGCAGATTTGAAGTCATGAGCTGAGGTGTATTTTATGTCCGAAGCGTATACGCCCCCTTGTCCGCATTACCGGCAGTGCGGCGGCTGCCAGCTGCAGAAGCTCCCCTACCCCGAACAGCTGCGGTACAAGCAGCGCCGCGTCGAGCAGCTGCTGGGCAGCTTTGGCCCGATCTCCCCGATTCTCGGGATGGACGAACCCTTTCACTACCGCAACAAGGTCCACGCCGCCTTCGCGCTCGACGCGCAGCGGCACGTCGTCTGCGGGATCTATCAGCCGAACAGCCACGCCGTCGTCCCGGTGGAGAGCTGCCTGATCGAAGATGAGACGGCGGACCGCATCATCCAGACCATCCGCTCCATGCTCCGCCCCTTCAAGATTCCGGTCTTTGATGAGCGCAGTGGGACCGGCTGGCTGCGGCATGTGCTGATCCGGCGCGGTTTCGCGACTGGCCAGGTCATGGTGGTGCTCGTGGCGGTCAACCCGATCTTCAAGCTGCAGAAGCCCTTCCTGAAGGAGCTGCTCGAAAAGCATCCGGAGATTACAACCGTTGTCCTGAACATCAACGACCGCTTCGGCCCCGTCGTGCTCGGCACGCGGGAGAAGATTCTCGTCGGGCCGGGTTATATCGAGGATATACTGGGGGGCTTCCGTTTCCGTCTCTCCGCGCGCTCTTTTTATCAGATCAATCCCGTCCAGACCGAAAAGCTGTACCGCTGTGCGCTGGATTATGCCGGACTCACCGGGAAGGAGACGGTGCTCGACGCCTACTGCGGCATCGGCACCATCGGCATCAGCGCCTCCGCCAAGGCCAAGCAGATCATCGGCGTCGAAATCAACCGCGACGCCGTGCATGACGCCATCACGAACGCCCGCCTGAACGGGCTCACGAACTGCTGGTTCACCGCCGGGGACGCCGGCGAATATATGGAAAAGATGGCCGCGGACGGCATGCGGCCGGATTTGGTCTTTATGGATCCGCCCCGCGCCGGGAGCGACGAGCGCTTTCTCCGTTCCCTGCTCCGCTGCGCCCCGCCCCGCGTCGTCTACGTCTCCTGTGATCCCGAGACGCTCGCGCGCGATCTCGGCGTGCTTGTCAAGGGCGGCTACCAGGTCAAAGGCATCCAGCCGGTGGATATGTTCCCGTTTACGGAACATATCGAATGCGTGGTAAAGCTGGAAGGAAGCAGGCAGAAATAGGCGCCTGGGATCAGGGGGGAACAGCTATGGCTTCAAGCAAAGACTATCTGCAATTTGTTCTGGATCAGCTCTCTGAGCTGGACGGGCTCTCCACACGCCGCATGATGGGCGAATACCTGCTCTATTATCGGGGTGTACTCGTCGGCGGCGTATACGATGACCGCCTGCTGCTGAAACCCACGAAGGCCGTGCTCCGTCTGGTGCGGGAGCGGGAAGAGGAGCCCACCCTGGATATTCCCTATGAAGGCGCGAAGGAGATGCTGACTGCGGATATCGACGACGGCGCATTCTGTGCGCGCCTGATCCAAGCGATCGCGGACGATCTGGGAGGGACGCCATGACACGCATGAAGCAGGCGCTTGCCGTGCTGCTCGCGCTCTGTCTTGCGGCTGCGTTCCCGGTATGTGCCTCAGGGGAGGAAGAGCCGCTCGCTCTTACGCCGCTCGGGGACAACCGGTTCCGCTGTGAATACGGCGGCGCGGCCCGCCGCCTGCTCATCGACCTGCCGGAGGACCCTGCAGGTTCCGGGCTGATCCTCATGCTGCATGGATACGGCGGAACAGCCGAGAGTTTTCATCTGGACACCGGCTTTGCGGACGCCGCCTTGGAGCGGGGCTACACGGTCGTCTGGGTGACGGGCACGCCGGATCCCGCCGTCCGCACCTCCGCCACGGGCTGGCGCTATGAGAGCGGCGGTACAGATGTCGCGTTCCTTTCAGCCCTGGCCGAGGCCGTTCAGCGTGACTACCATACCGACGAAACGCGCACATGCGCCGTCGGCTTCAGCAACGGTGCCTTCATGGCCCACTGTCTTGCCGCCGAGGCGGGCGACAGCTTCTCCGCTGTCGTGAGCGTCGCGGGGACAATGGATGTGAGCGTGTGGGAAAACCGGCCGGAGACCTGCCAGGTGAGCTTCCTGCAGATCACCGGGGAGAAGGACGCGGTCGTTCCGAAGAACAGCGACGGTTCCGCCCGCTATGCCAGAGATCCGGCCATCGAGGACGTGATCGCCTGGTGCGCAGACGGTCTTTCGCTCTGTGAAACCATTCCGATCGGCCACGGCTCCACTCTGACATGCTATACCGATGACTCGACGAGGAGGACCGTGTGGCATCTGCAGGTGAAGGATGGACGTCACTCTTGGTCGAGCGAACGCTTTACGGGGATCGACACCAACGCGCTCATCCTCGATTTTCTTCAGAGCGCGTGATTCTATAAACAGCGAGGCCCCTCCGTTAAGAGGGGCCTCGCTGTTTTATTCCTTTTTTTATACGATATTGATGACCGCGTAGGTCCCGGCGGACATGATCGCCGCCGCGATGCAGACGCCGACGAAGATGGCCGGTGTGGCCTGCCGGACCTTCAGATTCAGCAGCGCCGCGATCAGCGCACCGGTCCAGGCGCCGGTGCCGGGCAGCGGGATCGCCACAAAGATCAGCAGCCCCCAGGGGCCGACGCGCTGTACGGTCTCCCCCTTCACGTGGGCCTTGGCCTCCTGCCGGGCGATAAAGGCATCCAGCGCCCCCCAGCGGCCGCGCAGCCAGGCGAACACCCGCCGGATATACACGATGATGAAGGGCACCGGGAGCATGTTCCCGAGCAGTGCCGCAGTCAGCGCGAGCGGATAGCTCAGGCCCTGCGCGATCCCATAGGGCAGGCCGACGCGCAGCTCGATGATCGGCACCATGGAGATTAGAAAAGTCGATATGAACTTGCCGACGGTCGATCCCGTGATCCAGGCGAGCATGGCAAAACTCCATCAATTCGTTCTAAAAGATATATCTTTGCGATTATAGCATAGCTTTTCCGCCGACGCAAGGAAGGATACGTTTTTTCATGGTTCTTAATACTTGACGCACGAGCAGAGGCGGTGTACACTTATATCAAATTTTAAAAGTTTTTTAGGAGCGTGCCTTATGAATAAAATCGCCATCGTCACCGGCGGCAGCGGCGGCATCGGCCGCTGCACCGCAGCCGCGCTTCGGCGCGCGGGCTGCACCGTCTATGAGTTTAGCCGACGTGAAAAGCCCGCCGAGGGCATCGTCCATCTGACGGCCGACGTGACCGACGAAGCGCAGGTCCGCGCCGCGGTGGACGAGGTGCTGCGCCGCGAGGGCCGGATCGACATCCTGGTCAACAACGCGGGTTTCGGTATCTCCGGCGCCGCCGAGCTGACCGACAGCCGCGATGCGCACGCCCAGCTTGAGCTGAACCTCTACGGCATGGACAACGCCACCAAGGCCGTCCTCCCCGCCATGCGCAAGCAGGGCGCGGGGCGCATCGTGTGCATGAGCTCCATCGCCGGCATCCTGCCCATCCCCTTCCAGCTCTGGTATTCCGTGAGCAAGGCCGCCATCAACGCCTATGTCCTCGCCCTGCAGAACGAGGTGCGGCCCTTCGGCATCACGGTCTGCGCCGTCATGCCGGGCGACATTGCCTCCGGCTTCACCGACGCGCGCAGGAAGTCCGACGCCGGGGACGATATCTATGCCGGGCGGATCGAGCGCTCCGTCAAGGTGATGGAGCAGGATGAGCGCGGCGGCATGAGTCCGGAATATGCCGGCAATTACGTGGCAAAGATCGCCCTCAAGGAACACAGCAAGCCGCTCGTTGCCCTGGGGACTTCCTACAAGGGAGCGGCCTTGCTGGCCAAGCTCCTCCCGCGCCGGCTCTCCAACTGGATCGTAGGCCTGATCTATGCCAAATAACAGAGCGTACAAAAAAGCGAAGGCGGAAACCAAACGGATTCCGCCTTCGCTTTTTTGTATGTGTTTCAGCCTTCCGCATAGCGCTCCAGCTCGCGGACGCATTCGTTCTTGATCGTCCCCACGAGGCTCTGCAGCGCGTCGACCACGTGCGGGCGGATGTCCCCGCCGATTAGGACCAGCATGATGTCGTCCCCCAGCGTGAGCTCGCCCTCGTTGAGCCAGACGCGCACATAGCCGATGCCGGGCATCCTCCGTGCCGCCTCGATCGCGCGCTCGACCTTCTCCGGATCGAAACTGAATGACATGCCCGCGACCGGCGCCGTAGCCACCGCGCCCTCCCGGACCATGGCCCGCGCCGTCTCGCGGACGGTTCCGTTGTGGACAAGATACATTCCGCAGCCGGCGGCGCCGGGCGCGGCCTTGGCCTCACGAAGCCACGCGTCGACCGAAGGTCTCTCTTTTCCCATCGTCTCAGCCCTTTCCGTGCCCGCCGCCGTGCATCATCTGGATCGCATGCTCCAGGCTCGGCAGGATGAAGCCCAGATTCTCCCGCACCGCTTTGGGGCTTCCGGGGAGATTCACGATCAGCGTGTTGCCGCGTATGCCCGCCGCCGCGCGCGAGAGCATGGCCCGCGGTGTGATCTGCAGCGAATACCAGCGCATGGCCTCCGGGATCCCGGGCACCATACGCTCGGCGATGTCCTCCGTCGCCTCGGGCATGCAGTCCCTGGCCGAAAAGCCCGTGCCGCCCGTCGTGATGATCAGGTCGGCCTCACCCCGGTCGCAGATCTCCCGCATCCGGTCGGCCAGCAGCATCCGCTCATCCGGAAGCAGCGCATAGCCCGCGGACTCATAGCCCGCCTCCCGCAGCATCTCAGCGGCCACAGGGCCGGAGACATCCTCCCGCTCCCCTGCGAAGCAGGAATCGCTGGAGGTGATCACATACACGCGATAGCTCATGTTTTTCTCTCCTTTTCAGCCGCCGATCTGGCTCATCGTGCGGTGCTCGGTCATTTCCTCACGTCTCTCAAAGCTGTGGGCGCGCGGCTTGCGGTAGATCGCCTGCTCGAGAGCAGTCTGCAGCTCCTCCTCCGTGCAGCCGGAACGCAGCAGAGCGCGCAGATCCAGCGTGCTTTCAAAGCTCAGGCAGGGCTTGAGCTGGCCCGTGCTCGTGAGGCGTACACGGTTGCAGTCGGCGCAGAAAGCATGGCTCACCGCGTCGATGAAGCCGATCCGCCCCTGCAGCGCCGCGCTTGCGTAATAATGCGCCGGACCGTTGCCCCGCTTCTCCTCCGTGGGATGCAGATCCGGCCAGTGCGTCTTGAGCTGCCCGAGCACCTCGTCCGGGCTCACGCGCGTCATGCTCCCGCCGAATCCGATGGGCATCAGCTCGATGAAACGCATGTCCACGGGGAACTCCTCCGCCAGCGCGGCGAGCTCCACCGCCTCATCCCGGTTCTCTTCGAGCAAAACGGCGTTGAGCTTGGTGCGCAGCCCGCGCGTGCAGCAGTTTGCAAGCAGCGCGCGCAGCTCCCCGGCCGAGAAATCCGGCCAGCCGGTGATGGCCCGGAATTTCTCCGGGTCCAGCGTGTCCAGACTGATGTTCAAGGCATCCAGCCCGGCCGCGCAGAGGGCATCCAGCTTCGATGCGAGCAGCAGGCCGTTGGTCGTGAGCGTGACCTGCTCCAGGCCGGGCAACGCCTTCATCTGCGCGATCAGATCCGCGCAGCCTTTGCGCACCAGCGGTTCGCCGCCGGTGATTTTGAACCGGGTGATCCCCAGCGCCACCGCCGCGCGGCAGACGCGCAGGATCTCCTCATAGCGCAGGATATCGTCATGGCCTTCCGGACAGGTCACGCCCTCCGGCATGCAGTAGCGGCAGCGGAGGTTGCAGCGGTCCGTGATGGAGATCCGCATATAGTTGATGTTCCGTCCGTATTGGTCCAGCATAGTGGCTCCTTGCTCGAGAAAAATGATTTGTTTTATTGTAACGCAGAGTCTGGTACAAGTCAATTCCCGTCCGCACTGAGCAGCACGCACAGCTCCTCCGGCAGCGGAGACTCCAGGCAGAGCATCTCCCCGGTGACCGGATGGCGCAGGCGCAGGGCGGCGGCATGCAGCGCCGGACGGCCGAGTGCCTCTCCCGTCCGCGCGCCGTAGAAGAGGTCCCCGACGAGCGGGTGGCCGAGGGCCGCGAGATGGGCCCGGATCTGATGTGTGCGGCCGGTGTACAGCCGCAGGCGCAGCAGGCTTCCGCCCGGGAAGACGCCGAGCGTCTCATAGCTCGTCAGGGCCTGGCGGCCGTCCTCCCGGACGCATTGCCGGAAGCGCTCGCCCTCCGCCGGCCCCAGCGGCAGCGCGATCTGTCCCGCCGCGGGTTCGAGCCGCCCTTCGGCCAGTGCCAGATACTCCCGCACAAAATCCTCCGTGTGCAGGCAGCGGCGCAGCAGCTCGCTCACATAGCGGTTTTTCGCCACGAGCAGCAGGCCGGAGGTGCCGCGGTCCAGACGGTGGACCGGATGGAAGGCCTGCTCCTGCCCCCAGTACGCAGCGAGAGCGTTGGCAACCGTCGGCGCTCCCTTCCCCTCCCCGGCGTGGACGAGCATGCCGGCCGGCTTCTCGATCACGGCGAGATCCTCGTCCTCATAGCAGATCCGGAGCGGGACCGCGATCGGCTCCGCCGGGTTCCCGCCCTCCGGGTCGTCGACGCGCACGCTGAGCACGTCGCCCGCGCGGGCGCAGACATCGGTATGGACCCGCTCACCGTTGAGGAGGATCCCATCGGGGCGCAGCTTCAGCGCGGCGATATAGCCCTCCGCCATATGGAATTCCGTCTTCAGCAGGCTCTTCACCCGCCGCCCGTCCTTCTCCGGCGGGACCGTGCGGTTCAGCCGCCGCGCGGGTGCCGCTCCGCTGCTCACTCGAAGTGCGCCGCCACGTCCTCCAGATACCGGCGGATGGGCAGATGCTGCGGGCACATGGCCTCGCACCGGCCGCAGCGGATGCAGTCGCTGGCCTTGCCGAATTCCTCACACAGGTTCTGATAATAGGTGCCCTGCGGCGTCCAGCCCTTCTCCGGGGCCTCCTGCTTGTCAGCGTTATAGAGCGAGAAATATTGGGGGATCGCGATATGTTTGGGACAGTTCACCGTGCAGTAGGCACAGCCCGTACAGGGGATCGTGATGCTGTCGTTGATGATATCCGCCGCAATGGCCATGAGGCCGCGTTCCTCGGCGTTCAGGGGCTTGAAGTTCTGCATGTAGCCGGTGTTGTCCAGCAGCTGTTCCATGTTGCTCATGCCGCTGAGCACGACCATAACGTTCTCCAGACTCGCCGCGAAGCGGATCGCCCAGGAGGGTACGGACATCGCCGGCTCCCGGTCACGGAACATTTTCTCCAGGGACTCCGGCACTTTAGCGAGTGTCCCGCCCTTGACCGGCTCCATGACGATGACGGGCCTGCCGTGGGCGGTTGCGACCTCGTAGCACTTGCGGCTCTGTACGCCCTCGCTCTCCCAGTCGAGGTAGTTGAGCTGGAGCTGCACATATTCGATCTCCGGGTGGGCGGTCAGGATCCGGTCCAGCAGCTCCGGCCCGTCGTGGTAGCTGAAGCCGATATGCCGCACGAGACCGGCCTCTTTCTTTTCCCGGATGAAGTCCCAGCAGTGCAGTGCGTCGAAGGTCTTGATCGACTTCGCGTTCACGTCGTGCAGCCAGTAATAGTCGAAATAGCCGGCCCCGGTGCGGCGCAGCTGTTCGCTGAAGAGCCACTCCCGGTCCGCCTCCTTTTTGAGCATATAGGCCGGAAGCTTCGTGGTCAGGGTAAAGCTCTCGCGCGGGTGCCGCTCGACCAGAGCCTCGCGGGCCGCCTCCTCGCTCTTGCCGCCGCAGTACATCCAGGCGGTGTCAAAATAGGTGAAGCCCCGTTCCAGGAAGGCGTCCACCATCTGCTTCATTTGCTCCATATCGATGCTGCTCTGATCGTTGGGGTCGCGGAGCGGCAGCCGCATCAGACCGAAGCCCAGTTTTTTTGTGCTCATATCACTTGCTCCTTTCGCCGTGAACACGCTTCATTATTCTACCATTTTTATACTATAGCATGGGGCAGGTCCCGACGCAAGGGGAGAGAAACCGGTGCGGGCCATATCGGCCGCACCGGCTTTGCTGTTATCCGTTTTCTTTCGCCGGCGGCGCCGTGGTCCCCTGCTCATAGATCCGGACAGGAAGGACCATGTTGCGCGGCGGGAGCGACGGCTCTTCGATCCGCTCCAGCAGCATCCGCACCCCGAGGGCGGCGATATTCTCGTCCGCCGCATAGATACTGGTCAGGCACGGCCGGGAAGGATCCTCGGCCCGGAGGTTGTCGAAGCTGATGATCGAGACGTCCCCGGGGATGGAGAAGCCCTGCTCCCGCAGCGCATGCATCACCGGATAGGCCACCTCGTCACGGAAGGAGACGATCGCTGTATAATCTTTGGGAAGGATCAGCTTCCCGAGTTCATTGCCGGCCAGCGCGCTCTCCACCTGCGCTCCGGGGACCACTCGCACGCAGTCCTCCGGCAGACCGCCCTCGCGCAGAGCGCGCCGGAAGCCGCTCAGGCGGTCGATCTGCGAGCTGCTCAGCTCCATACCCGAAAGAAAGAGAAAACGCCTGTGCCCAAGCTCTGCCAGGTGCCGCCCGGCGAGATAACCGCCCTGCTCGTCGTCACAGCGTACCGTATCCGCGTCCAGCTCATTGACGCGGCGGTCCAGCAGGACGAAGGGCATGCCGTTGTCGAGCATATACTCGACGTAGTGCCGCTGCCCAAGACTCGGGAAATAGAGGATCCCGTCCACGGAGAGGGAGATCGCCGTATGGATCAGCTTCTCTGCGAGCGCGTCCTCCAGCTGCATGCAGAGGATCATCAGATTATAGTTCCTAGCGCGCAGCTCGCGGTCCATGCGGTTGATAAGATCGCAGTAATGCTGGTTGCGCAGGTCGTTGACGATGACGGCGATCATGCGGCTGCGCCCCGAGCGCAGGGAGGACGCCATCGTGTTGGGGATATAACCCATACGGCCGGCGGCCTCGCGGATCAGGCTGCGCGTCGATTCCGACAGATGCTCGTCCCCGCGCAGGGCGCGCGAGACCGTATTGACGGAATACCCGCAGGCCTGCGCGATATCCTTCAATGTGACCCGAAACGCTCTCATCTGTCTCCCTGCCTCCTGTCGCCTGCCCGTTCTCCGCGAAAACGGGCTTTTCACGTATTATACCGCAAAGGGGGAAAAAAGGAAACGTAGAACATCCGCGTTTCTTTTTAGTCAATCTCAACAAAATTATCAAACATATCGCAGAATGTGTCTTGACTTTTGCTTAAATTAACGTTAACATATAGACAAGGCCCGAAAGGGTTAACGTTCATCTTGATATAAGGAGGAAAAAAACGTGAAAAAGCTGTTGGCAATTCTTTTGGTCGTCGCGCTGCTCTCGGCGCTCGGCGTCACGTCCTTCGCGGACAACGAGGAGCCGATCCATCTGACGCTTTGGACGTTCCAGGAGCTTCACACGCAGCTCTACAAGGAGATGCTGGAGAAGTGGAACGCCAATCCCGACAACCCCAAGCTGGAGATCGACATGCAGGTATATCCCTATGAGGATATGCACAACAAGCTGACGATCGCTCTGCAGACCGGCGAAGGCGCCCCCGATATCGTCGATATCGAGATCAACATGTTCGCCAACTATCTCAAGGGCGACATCCAGCTCGCCGAGCTCAACGACATCGTGGAGCCCATGCAGGACCATCTGGTCATGAGCCGCTTCAACAACTATGCCGTGAACGGCAAGTACTACGGCATCGACCACCACATCGGCGCCTGCGTGATGTTCTACAACACCGAGCTTCTGGAGGAGGCCGGCATCGACTACAAGGAGATCAAGACCTGGGACGATTACCATGAGGCCGGCAAGGTCGTGCTTGAAAAGACCGGCAAGCCCATGTGCACCT
The DNA here is from genome assembly GCA_030531505.1 of Eubacteriales bacterium. Taxonomy (GTDB): domain Bacteria; phylum Bacillota; class Clostridia; order Oscillospirales; family Oscillospiraceae; genus Limivicinus. The sequence goes on along the minus strand of JAUNNH010000007.1, from coordinate 15,877 downwards.
GGGAATCCAAGGACTGCTGGAGCATCTATCCCCTGGTCAACCAGCACGGCGGCGACTGGCTCACCGCGGACAATGAGGTCCGCATGGACGAGCAGGTCGTCATCGACACCCTGGCCTTCATGAAAGGCATGCTCGACGACGGCACGGCAGTCGCCTGCCCGGGCGGCAACCACCACGCCGAGGAGTACTACGGCTGGATGGACCAGGGCAACTGCGCCTCTGTCAGCATGCCGTTCTGGTACCTCAACCGCTTCACCGACTATATGCCCGACCTGTCCGGTAAGATGAAGGTCGCTCCGATGCCGCTGTGGTCTGACGGCGGTCACAAGTCCGCGCAGATGGGCGGCACCGGCACCGCAGTTGTGAAGACCAGCCCGAACGTCGATGTGGCCAAGGAGTGGCTCGCCTATGCGACGCTGAGCTTCGAGGGCTGCGTGGATACCTGGCTGATCCTCGGCTTCGACCCGATCATGACCGACGTCTACGGCTCCGAGGAGATGAAGGCGCCCAACAAGTTCTTCGACTACTACGGCGACGACATCTTTGATGTGGTGCAGTCCGTCCTGGACGACATCCCCGACACCTGCATCACCGACATGTTCCCGACGGCCGCCGATATCGTCCGCAACCAGATGGCCTATGACCTGGTCATCGGCGGCGGCGATCCGGCCGAGATCGCGCACGCGTGCGCGGATGAGCTGCGCGACGCAATGTAAGAGCGGCGCGGCCAAATCAGAACAACCTGTAACACAGCCGGGGCGGATCCGTCCGTCCCGGCTGCTTTAAACCCGATATACGGAGGCACGGACATGAACGAAACACCCTCAGCGGGCAGGCCCCTCCGCAGGCGCAACCCGCTCCTGGATCCCAAGGTGGTCCCCTATGTCTTCATCGCACCCTTTCTGATCTTTTTCCTCGTCATCTATCTCTACCCCTTCATCAGCACAATCCTGATGAGTTTTCAGAAGATCGACGGGCCGAACAGCGTGGAGTTCATCGGAACAAAAAACTATGAAAAGATGTTCAACCGCAACTTCAAGCAGGCTCTCATGACGACCTTCCGTTACGCGTTCTGGGACGTTGTCGTGCTCACGATCGTACCCCTGATCTTTGCTGTGATCTTAAACTCCGGGAGCGTGAAGTTCCCGAGCTTTTTTAAATCGCTGTACTTCATCCCCGCACTGACCTCCACCATCGTCGTCGGCATCGTGTTCCGGCTCGCTTTCGGCACGCTGGAGACGGCGCCTGCCAACCGCCTGCTGGCACTCTTCGGTCAGCCCGCCCGGGACTGGCTCATGTTCGCCGACACGGGCAACTTTGTGCTCATCCTGCTGACGCTTTGGCGCTGGATGGGCGTCAACATCATCTACTACATTTCCGGCCTGCAGTCGATCCCGAGCGAACTCTATGAGGCGGCGAAGATCGACGGGGCCAATTCCGTCCAGCAGTTTTTCCATATCTCCCTGCCCGGTATCAAGCCGGTGCTGATCTACGTCATCACGATCACAGTCCTCGGCGGCTTTGCCATGTTCACCGAGTCGGTAGCCCTCTGGGCCCAGAACAACCCGGGCGGCGTAGGTCGGACGATCGTCGGCTACATGTATTTGATGGGCTTCTACAAGAACAACATGGGCATGGCCTCCGCGGTCGGTCTGGTGCTGGCGGTCAACCTGATTCAGCTGATCGCCATGGGCTTCTTCAAAAAGGAGGATTGACATGAAGACTTCCAACCGCATCGACGGGAAACGGGCGCGCGTCAAGACGATCCTCGCCACCACCCTGATGGCGATCACCGCGGCGCTGCTGATGGTCCCCTTCTATTTCATGTTCCTCTCCTCGCTCAAGCCCGGCACCGAGATGCTGCGCAACGGTCTGAGCCTGACCTTTGATCCCGGCGTCTCCTCTTTCAAAAACTACGAGGCGCTGAACACCTACCGCGACGGCATATACTGGCAGTGGTACAAATCCTCCCTCATCATCATGGTCCTGCAGACCGTGATCGGTCTTGTGCTCTCCTCCATGGTTGGCTACGGACTGGCCATGTACCGTTTCAAAGGCCGCAACCTCATTTTTACCCTGGTCCTGATCCTGATGATGGTGCCCTTTGAGATCCTGCTGCTCCCGCTCTACCGCATGCTCATCAAAGCGCATCTCACCGACACCTATTTCGGGGTCATCCTGCCCTATCTGGTGCCGCCCTTCATGATCTTTTTCTTCCGGCAGTACGTGCTCAGTCTGCCGCGTGAGCTGCTGGAGGCGGCGCGTATTGACGGCTGCACCGATTATGGTGTATTCTTTAGAATCATGGTACCGAACATGATCCCGGCCTTTGGCGCCATGACGATCCTTTCCTGCATGAACAGCTGGAACAACCTGCTCTGGCCGCTGATCGTGCTCAACTCCAACGAAAAATTCACGATCCCCATCGGCATGGGCACCACGATCACGCCTTACGGCAACGCCTTCGACGTGCTGATGCCCGGCGCCGTTATGGCGGTCGTGCCGATCATCATCGTGTATCTGTTCGCCCAGAAGACCTTTATCGCCGGCCTCACCTCCGGCAGCGTGAAAGGATAAGACTATGAAGCAGGCAAAAATCATTCTGGATCGGGATTACCGGATCAGCCGGATCGACGAGCGGATTTTCGGCTCCTTTATCGAGCACCTGGGCCGCGCGGTCTACGGCGGCATCTATGAACCCGGTCACCCGCTGGCGGATGAGCTCGGCTTCCGCACCGATGTGATGGAGGCCGTGAAAAAGCTCGGTGTTCCGCTGGTGCGCTATCCCGGCGGGAACTTCGTCTCGGGCTTCCACTGGGAGGACAGCGTCGGCCCTGTGGCACAGCGTCCGAAACGCCTCGACCTCGCCTGGTTCACCACCGAGACCAACGAGGTCGGTCTCCATGAATTCGCGAGCTGGGCCGGGAAGGTCGGGAGCGAGATCATGTACGCTGTGAACCTGGGGACCCGGGGCCCCGAGCAGGCGCGTGATATCGTGGAGTACGCCAACCACAGGGGAAACAGCAAGTATTCCGACATGCGCATCGCCAACGGGCGGAAGGATCCGCTCGGCATCAAGCTCTGGTGTCTCGGCAACGAGATGGACGGCCCCTGGCAGATGGGGCAGAAGACCGCCTACGAATACGGCCGCGTCGCAAACGAGGCCGCCAAGATGATGAAGTGGGTCGATCCCTCAATCGAACTTGTAGCCTGCGGCTCCTCCAGTTCCGAGATGCCCGGCTTCGGGGACTGGGAGCTCACCATGCTCAACGAGTGTTACGAGAACATCGATTACGTCTCGCTCCACCGCTATTACGCCAACCCCACCGGAGACACCGCCGGCTTCCTCGCCCGCACCATGGATATGGACGACTTCATCAAGAGCGTGGTCTCGATCTGCGACGCCGTGAAGGGGAAAAAGCACAGCCATAAGCAGCTCCATCTCTCATTCGATGAGTGGAACGTCTGGTATCACTCCCGCGAGCAGGACGAGGAGATCTGGAAGCGCGAGAAGTGGGACCGTGCGCTTCCGCTGCTGGAGGACATCTACAACTTTGAGGACGCACTGCTCGTCGGCTCCATGCTCATCACGCTCCTGCGCAACGCCGACCGCGTCAAAATCGCCTGTCTCGCGCAGCTCGTGAACGTTATCGCCCCGATCATGACCCGCAGCGGGGGCGGCTGCTGGGCACAGACCATTTACTACCCCTTTATGCACGCCTCGCGCTACGGCCGCGGGACCGCCCTGCGTGCGATCGTGGAATCTCCGCTCTACGACTGTGTCGACTACGAGGGTGTCCCGACGATCGACGCCGTGGCCACCCAGGGGGACGACGGGAGCCTCACGGTCTTTTGTGTCAACCGTGATCTGGCGGAGCGCTGTGCCCTGGAGCTGGATCTGCGCTCCTTCGGTCCGCTGCGCATGCGGGAGCATATCGTGCTGCACCACGACGACGTATACGCCGTTAACACCGAGGAGAAGCCGGACGAGGTCGTACCCTCGACGCTGCCGGTCGTGCCGGTCACAGACGGGAAAGCGCAGATCGCGCTGCCGCCGCTCAGCTGGAACGTGCTGCGTTTCGCCTGATTTTCCTTTATAAAAAAGAACGGATCGCCGATCGGCGATCCGTTCTTTTTATGGCGTTTTCCTTATGCGATGGCGGCGCCGAGAGCCTTGCAGGCGGCGATGGCATCATCGTCCGGCGCGTCGTTGCAGATGACGCTCTCCGCGGCAAGCGTGATGCCAGCCGCGGCGCAGTCCTCTTCCCAGCTGCGCATCCATTCGCCGTCGCCCCAGCCGTAGGAGCCGAAGAGCGCGACTCTCTTGCCGACGAGAGCGGTTTTCACTTCGTTGAAGACCGGCTCGAACTCGCTGTCCTCCAGCGATTCGCTGCCCATGGCCGGGCATCCGAAGGCGATGCCGTCGTAAGCTGCGGCCTTTCCCGCATCAAAATTCGAGACGGAGAAAAGATCCGCGCTCGCCCCGGCGTCCTGCGCACCGCGGAGGACCGCCTTCGCCATGGCCTCGGTGTTGCCGGTGCCGCTCCAATAAACAACTGCTGCTTTGCTCATAGTATTCGTTTCCTTTCCTGCCTTATATTGCCACTGTCAGCTGCGCGAGGCTCAAGCCCGCACGCAGGGACCGACAGTAGGACGCCGTACATTTGCGGTACTTCTCAAAGGTCCGCTTCGCCTGCTCCACATCGCCGTAGACCTTCCATGGTCCCGCGAGCTTGCAGTTGCGGGCGTGATTGTCGATAAAGCCGCGCACATCCTCGGCGGGGTAGCTGAGGAAGAGCCCGATCTCGTGGGGAAAATCCCCGCCGCGGCTCAGACGCTCGCGCAGGCACTGCACGCAGCGGCCGGTTCCCTCACTCGTATAGCCTGCCTCCGCCAGGATCTGCCGCGCGGCGGCACCGCTCAGATCCCGCCTCAGTTCAGCCGGGCGGAAGAGATAGAGCAGCGCCTTTCCCTCTCCGCAGCGCAGCGGGATCAGATACAGGCCCCGGGGCGAAAAAGCCCGGTTGAGACGGCGGATCTCCCGCAGCAGCTCCTCCCGGTCCTCAAAAGGGCAGGAAAAGAGGCTGCCGGTCTTGATCCCCGCCAGGGTCGGCGCGCAGCAGCGCACCAGCAAATCATCGCTCATAGCCTCTCCTCCTCTCCCGTGAGTATTTGCGCAAAACGCCGCGCTTATTCCCTCAGGCCGTGTGCTTCTCGAGCACGCTCCGAAGCGCGGAGAGCGAGGCGCTGCGGCAGTATTCCACCTTCGTGTTCTGCCCGCGGATCTCACAGAGCGCGCCGTGCAGCATCTTGTGCGACATCGTGCCCGTAAAGAGGATCATCAGATCCGGACAGCCCAGCTTGCTTTTCAGGCCTCCGCGCGGCTTGGTGAAGACGTTGGCCTCACAGCTATAGGCCTGGCAGAGCTCCTTGTAGCGGCGCTCCATACACTCGTTTCCTCCTACGATCACGACGCTCATCGTCTCGCCTCCTCCGGTTAGTTTGTGCTAACTCTTGCACGTAGTTTAACATCTTTAACTCCTATTGTCAATAGGGGGAATTAAAACATGCTCCCTGGCAGCACAATCCCCCGGGATCGAAGATCCCGGGGGATTGTCTATTGTCCGGTCAGGGCAGTTCCAGGCGGAGCGTGCTCCCCCGTTCCCCGCTTTGGACGCGGATCTTCTGGGGGATGCTCTCATCGAGCTTGTCAACATGGGAGATGATCCCCACCAGACGCTTCCCCTCGGTGAGTTGGCCGAGCACCTCCAGCGCCTTGTCCAGCACATCGTCGCTCAGGGTTCCGAACCCCTCGTCGATAAAGAGCGCGTCCATCTGTTTCCCGCCGGCGTGATTCTGCACGACGTCCGAGAGGCCCAGCGCCAGCGCCAGCGAGGTGAAGAAGGACTCCCCGCCTGAGAGCGAGCCCGCGCCGCGCTGCAGCCCGGTGTTGTGGTCGAGCACCTCGATCTCGAGTCCGGCTTTGGCATTGCGCCGATCCGCGCCGGCCTTGTGTACCAGCTCGTATCGGCCGCCGCTCATCTGTTCCATGCGGCGGTTTGCCATCTCGAGGATCTCGCGGAACACCGCGCCCATCACATAGCGGTCGAAGCTGAGCTTGCCTCCCTCTCCGCTGGTGCCCACGGCGAGTGAAGCCAGTGTATCCAGGCGGCTCCAGGCGCTCTCGGTCTGCGCCAGTTCTTCCAGGCAGGCGGCCGCCTGTTCCCGGACGCTGCGGTGATTCTGCAGCAGGCTCTCCCGCTGCGCGCAAAGCGCATCCAGCTGCGCATACCGGGATCCGAGCGCTTCGAGCTCCTTATCCAGTGCGGCGAGATCGCAGGGTTCTTTTCCGGCGGTCTGCCCTTCGAGCTTTTCAAGCTCCTCCGCCGTGTGCCTCCGGTCGCTCTCGTAATCGCTCAGCGCCTTCTGCTCCGTCCTCAGCCAGCCTTCGCCGTCCTCCTGCCCGATCGGGGTCAGGGCATGCTCGACCGCCGCCGGACTCTCAAAGCCCGCCCGCGCGAGTGCGCGGTCCATGGCGCTGAGCGCCTCCGCCTGCTCCGTGCAGAGCTCGCTCAGGCGCTTCTCTTTCTCCGCCCGGGTGCCGTGCACCGTGTCGGCGGTGCGCCGCGCTTCCTCCAGGGACGTGCGGTGTTCCTCCAGCTCCCGTGCCAGGGCTTCCCGCCTCTGCGCGAGCGCGGCTTTCTCGGCATCCGCCGCGGCCGCATCAGCAAAGCGAAGCTGATTTTCCTGTTCTTCTATGGCGGCGGCGAGGGTGCGGACCTGAACGTCCCGCTCTTGTCCGGCACGCCGCAGCTCTTCGCTCTCCCGCTGCAGGGCCTGCAGCGCACGCTCCTCCTCCGGCAACAGGCGGCTCAGCGCTTCCCGCTCGGCCTCCCGTGCGTGCGCCTGTCCCCAGGCCTCCGTGAGCGTCTGTTCGTCCTTCGACGCCTGCTCGATCGCCTTTTCCAAAAAGCCCGGCGCGATGAGCGCCTCCCAGCTTCCGCAGGCAGGGAGCAGTGTCTCCGCCCGTCTTACGAGCTCCCGGCGGCGGTCCGCCAGCGAGGCTGCGAGCGTCTCGACGCCTGTCTCCTTCTCGGTGCGGCGTTTCTCCGCCCGCTCCATCGCATCCCGCGCCGCGTCGACAGCCGCGCGGTCCGGTGTCTCCGCCGGCAGCGCCGCAAGCTGCGGCAGGTGCTCCCGGCAGAGGCGGCTGCGGCAGACCGGGCATTCCGCCTCCTGCCGAAGCGTTATCTCCTCGCGCAGCTTCTCCGCCAGCAGCCCCGCCTGTCCGGCGAGGAAGCGCTGGTAAAGCGCGTTATATCGCTGCGCGCTCTCTCCGGCCTCGCCGGTCAGACGCAAAAGCAGACCGCGCTCGCTCCGCTCTTTTTCCTCCGCCTGCAGGATCGACGCAACCGCTTCCCGCAGACCGTTTTTTCCGCCGAGCTCTTCGCATTTTTCCCGCGCGCGCGCAAGGCGGTCCCGCAGCTCCTGAGCCTCAGCTCCGGCATGCTCCAGCGCCGCAAAGCGCTCGTGCTTTGCCTGCAGTTCCTGTTTCAGTCTCTCTTCTTTTTCCGTATGCGCGGCGAACTTCGACGCCGCGGCACGGGCTGCCTCCTCCGCTTCCGCGCGCCGCTTCCGTCTCTCCTCCAGTTCCCGGTAGCGCGGGAGCTGCTCTTCCAGCGCGTGGATGCCCGCCTCCAGCGCGGCGAGTTCTGCGCGCCGCGGCGTATCGGCCTCCACCGCCGCCTGTGCCTTCTCGACGGCAAGGACGCAGCTCTGCTCCTCTGTCTTGAGCTGCTCCAGTTCCTCCAGCGCCTTATTCATGGCGCCGTCTGCCTGTTCAAAGCGCGCCACGGCGGGGCGCCCGATGCGATAGGCCACCTCAGCCCGCAGCAGTGTCGTCTGCCTCTGTGCATAAGCGGCTCGCTGCTGTTCCATCGTATCCAAGCGGCTGCGAAGCAAAGCGAGCTCGGCAAAGCGGGCATTCATGGCCTCGGCCGCTCCGCGCTGCGCGTGGAGCGCGTCCATGTGTGCCCGGAGTGCATCGCGGCTCTGGCGCTGCTCCTCACCCTCCCGCTCCTCTTCCCCGATCAGGTGCTCGAGGCACTCCAGCAGCGCCGGGTTCCCCGGCAGGAAGGCCTCCCGTTCCTCATCCGGCATCTCCGGTGGGAGCTGCAGGCTCAGGCGCAGCAGGGCCTGCAGGCGATCCGCGCTCGCTGTCCGGCGGGTACGCAGCGCGTCGCGCGCCCCGGCAAACAGCTCCTGGTACCATAGCCAGGGCGCGTTGTCAAAGAGCTTGCCGAGGATCTCGTTTTTCTTGTCACTCTCCGCGTTGAGGAATTCCCGAAACTCCCCCTGCGCGAGCATGATGATCTTTCGAAACTGCTCCGCATTCAGACCGAGCAGTTCCTCGCAGCGGGACGTGACCTTTGTCGCGCCATCGGTGATCTTCCCATCCGGCTCCCAGAGCGTGGCCGTGGGAGCCGCCGGGCCGTATGAATCCTCCGTGCCGCGTTTTTTGCTGAAGTGGAGCCGGCGGGTGACGGTATAGATCTTGCCGCTCTGGGCAAAGCGCAGCGTCACCACCGTGTCCGTCGATTTGGGGACATGGTCGCAGTGCAGCATATCCTGCGTGCGGTCCCGTCCGCTCGCCACACCGTAGAGGGCAAACACGATCGCATCGAAGATCGTGGTCTTGCCCGCACCGGTATCGCCCGTCACCAGGCAGAGGCCATGCGAAAGCTTCTCAAAGGGGACCGCCGTCGTATCGGCATAGGAGCCGAAGGCGGTCATTTCCAGATACAGCGGTCTCATGCTCTCCCCTCCTGTTCCGTCAAAAAGGCGAGGAGCGCGGCAATCTCCCGCTCGTCCGGCGCCGTATGTACCTCCGCGGCACGCAGGCGCTCGCCCGCGAAATGCAGCAGCTGAGCGTCACGCTCCGTCGGCGGGATGCCGCCGCTGCGCTCGGTGTAGAAATCACTGAAGAGCTCTTCCACGCTCTTCTCCTTCACCGCCCGGGTGGAGAGGCCCGCCGCCTCGCCGCGAAACGGCGTGTACGCCGACTCGAGTTCCATCAGAACGCTGTCTCGCCCGGTAAAGAGCTCGCGGAAAAACGCGGCAACCTCCGGCGTCACGCGCTGGTCGGTCAGCACGAGGCGGAGATATTCCCCCCGGCCAGGATCCGCAAGCGCCGCATCGCGCAGTGCCGCATAGCTCCCCCGCAGCTCGCGCATGGGGTGCAGCGGCTCGATATGCTGCCGCTCGATGTGCGGCTGCGTTCCCTTTTCTTCGAGCGTCACGAGCAGAGGGCCCTTTTCCGGCTGATGCGTCTCATCGAAGTGGTAGCAGAGCGGGCTGCCCGCATAGCGGACACACTCTCTCCCCACCGGGTACGCGGCATGGATATGGCCGAGGGCCACGTAATCGAAGCTATCAAAGGCGCTGCAATCGATCTGCCCGACGCCGCCCACCATCGTCTCGGAGCCGCCGCGCAGTCCTTCGACGCCGCCCGCCGTCACATTCTGATGAGCTACGAGCACGTTGCGCTGAGCGGGATCCAGCGGCTGCCGCGCGAGCAGCGCGCGCACCGCCGCGTCGCTGTCGCGGAAGCTGTCTTCCCCGAGGGCCTGCGCGATCAGCGCCGGATAGACATAGGGCATAAGCCAGAAGGTGACCGGCCCGAAAGCGTCGTGCAGCGTAACATGGACAAGCTCCGGCGCGTCGCCCAGCGAGCGCGAGATATAAACCCCTTCATGCTCCAGCAGCGGACGCGCAAAGGCGAGGCGCTGCACGGAATCGTGGTTCCCGGCTACCAGCAGCACCGGGATGGAGCGGGCGGAGAGCGCGGTCAGCAGACGGCTCAGCAGCTCCACCGCGTCCCCGGAGGGGGCGCTGCGGTCATAGACGTCGCCCGCGATCACCACCGCATCCGGGCGCAGCGCATCGGTCCGCTCCAGGAAGCGCTCCGCCCAGCAGGCCTGGTCCTCCAGCAGCGACACGCCATGTATGGATTTGCCGAGATGCAGATCGGCCAGATGCAAGAATCTCATAGGCAGGCTCCTCATCGTTTCTTTTATATCCGTATCATACCGCATTTCCCGGGAAAAGGTCAAGAAAACAGCGCCATGCCGAAAGCATGGCGCTGTGGACATTTATCTCAATCCGGCTCCCAGATGCGCAGCGGGATGGAGTAGCTCACCCCGTAGCACTCGACCGTGAGATCGATCGCGCCGCCGGCGGACGCCAGCACCAGGATCTCGCAGCTCTGCGTATCCTCACTCGGCGTCAGCTGGGCCTTGGTGTTGTCGCTCACGCGCCAGCTAAAGCGCGCATCCGCCAGCTGGTCGTTCGGGTAGGCGCGTGCGGAAACTGTGAGCGGCGCATCGCCCACGCGCATCGTAAAGTCGGTGACTTCGTTGTTCAGGAAAAAGATCTTGATGTTGCTCACGGTGGGTGTCGGTGTGGGCGTCGGCGTCGGGCGCGGTTCATAGGTGGGCGTCGGCGTGGGCGTCGGTTTGCTTGGCCGGCCTGCCTGGCCCGTGCGTCCCTCGTTCAGCATGAGGACGACCGCAAGGACAGCCGCCGCGATCAGCAGCAGACCGATCACGAGCTGCCAGTTCGAGCGGCGCTGCGCCTTCCCCTGCCGCGCATTCCGGTTCTGCACCGGTCTCGGTGCGGACGCCGGCCGGACCGGATCGCCGATCGTGCGGCGCAGCCCGCATTGCGGGCAATCGGCGCGCAGCGCCGAGAACTCGCAGCCGCAGCCCCGGCATTTCACTGTTGGAATCTTCGCCATGACCTTTTCCCCCGTCCTGTCTCACAAATCATTCCGTGTATAGTATACCCGGAAACCGTCCGTTTTTCAACCGGCGAGCCTGTATCTTTTTTCTCAGGTCCACTCCGGGAAATAGCGCGCCATCTCCTCTGCGCTCAGGTTCAGATTCTGCTGCAGCACCTCAAGCGTGGCGCGGACATAGTCCGGCGTAGCGAAAGTACGGACCTTTTCGATCATATAGTCCCAGTAATCGCGGTCGATCCCGCAGTGCTCCCGGTCGCGGTCCACCTCCGGCAGGATCTCCGCACAGAGCAGATCGATCTCCCGGTTCACGTTCTCCGGCGAGAGCGGTCCGCTCAGAAGCTCGGCATAGCGCGTGAGCAGCTTGTCGCAGAACTGTTCGTTGTGGATCAGGCTTCTGGTCATCCGGGTCACGTCGTAGTTCTGCTTGGAGTAGCCCTCAAAGACGACACGCATCCCGCAGTAGTAGTTGAAGAAGCAGCAGTCCAGGTCGAAGAAGGCAAAGCGCCAGCGCGCGTCGATTTCGGGAGAGCGGAAATAGCGGACGTTCTCCAGCAGGTCCGTGTTGCCGCTGAAGCCCTCGAGCAGGATGAAGTCGATGAAATTGTCGATATCGAACATCTCGCAGAACTGCGCGTACTGCCCGTCGTCGGCCATGTCCCCGTGGATGCAGAAGTTGAAAATGTCCTGCAGTTCCGGGCAGGCCTCCACCTCGCTGCGCTGCCGCAGCGTCGTGACACTGTCGGAGCTGACCCCGTACCAGTCGGCAAAGAAATGGTCGTTCATGTTCTCTTTCAGGCTGTATATGCCCATATAACGCCCGTTCATATAGAGAACGCAGTAGATATTATGCTGGCTCGGCAGCACCTCGCTCGCCTGCAGACAGAGTTCCTGCATGAGTTCGTTGCGGATAATGGCCTCATAGTGGTCCTGTCCGGCGCGGATCAGGAGCGAGCCGTGCTTTGTTACGCCGGTCCCGAAGAGGTCACAGTTTTCCAGGTCTCCGTCGCCGTACTCCCCGCGGAAGTATACACCGAAGTTTTTCTTCATCCGGTCCAGCACTGCGGAAAAACCCTTGAGCCGCAGACCGCAGGCCAGGTTATAGACTTCCTCCCCATCGCGGTAGAAGGCCGTCGTGCCCGGATACTCGCCGAAGCGGGACCCGCTCCAGAAAAACTGGTTCCAGGCACCCAGATCATCGGCACTGAAGCAGACGATGGGCAGTGTGTGGTTTTCGTTGATAAAGTAGTTGAAGCTCGAAACGCGGCTGGGGAGGGCGCCGTCCTCGACGCTCATGGCGCGGACCACGGTCGTCTTTTCGAGCGGGATGGGGCCGCTGTATACGGTGGAGGTCAGGGAAGGCGCCTGTCCGTCCAGCGTATAGTAGATGGTGCCGCTGCCGCTGAGTTCCAGGCTGAGCGGCGTCTGCACGTCGTTATATGCGCCGCTCGCGAGGCTGGCGGCCGGCGTTTCGCTGACACGGCGCACGCCGCCGCTGTTCTCCGCGCCGATACTCGGTGCTGCGAAGTAGAACCAGCCGTCCTCATCCGCCATGCGTCCGTAACTTCCGCCCGCCGGGACGCCCTCGACCTTCGCGTAATCCAGCACCGTCTCCTCCGCGTCGCTGAGCCAGAGCCTCTCGCCCTTGACGGAGAGCGAGAGCTCCTCCGTCACGTAAAGGCCGCCCGGCTCCAGGATCTGATCCGGGAGTTGCAGTTTGAGGCGGTTTTTGTTCTTGTCCGAGAGATAAAAGGCGGAAAGGTTCACAGGCTGATCGGAGAGGTTGCGCAGCTCGACGCGGTCGCCGCCGCTCAGGCAGACCTCCGAGATACAGAGCGGCCCGGCAGGCAGCTCCAGGCTGTCCTCCCCGTCGGCATAGCGCGGAAGCGGCTCGGGGGTGGGCTCCGGCGTTTCGGTCGGCGCAGTCACCGGTGTTTCGGCGGCAGGCGCCTGCGTACTGACAGGCACTGGCGCAGGCCCCTGCGGGCGCGGCGACATCCATAGCAGCGCCAGCACCGCGACAGCCAGGAGGGCGATCAGTTTTAAGATCAAGGAACGCAGCTTCATAATCCATTGCCCCATCAAACAGGATTCTTTTCTTATGTGTCCTTACTATAGCATGCCCGGCCGCATCCGGCAAGCGGGCATTTCCCTCGTGCGTCTTTGAAAGCTTCCGAAAACAGCGGACCGGCACCGTGCCCATACGGCACGGTGCCGGTCCGCTGTTTATTCCGGGATCCTATCAGGCGCGCGCCAGGATCTCCCGGACCTGCTCCGGCTCCGGCATAGAGCGGATCGCGCCCTTTTTCGTGGTGACCAGGTATGCCGCGGCGTTCGCGAAGCGCAGCATCTCGGTGAGCTGTTTGGCATTGAGCTTGTTTATGCCGTTTTCCAACACGTAGTTCAGCACGCAGGCACAGAAGGTGTCCCCCGCGCCGGTGGTCTCGATCGTGCCGCCGAGCCGGAAAGCCGGCACGAAAACATGCAGATCGCCAAAATGGCCGTAACTGCCGTCGGCGCCCGCCGTCACGTTCAGCAGACGAATGTTGGGATACTGCTCCTGCAGGAGCTTCGCGCCGCGCTCAAGGTCCTTCTCACCGGTCATGAACTCGAGCTCATTGTCGGCGATCTTCAGGATGTCGCAGCGGCTCAGGCCCCAGGCGATCTGCTCGCGCGCCTCCTCCAGGCTGAACCACAGCGGAGGGCGGAGGTTGGGGTCAAAGGAGATCAGCGCGCCGGCTTCCTTCGCCACCGTCACGGCCTTCCTCGTTGCGAAGCGGACGTCCGGGTGCGTCATGGAGAGCGTTCCGAAATGGAAGATCTTTGTTTCCTGCAGGCCCTTGCCCGGCAGCTCGTCGGCAGTCAGCATCATGTCCGCGCCGGGGTCGCGATAGAAGGAGAAGTCCCGGTCCCCGTTGGGGAAGGTCTTGACAAAGGCCAGTGTCGTATGGACGTGCTCGTCCATACGGAGGTAGTCCATGCAGATCCCGGTGCTCTCCGCCGCCTCGCGCAGCTGCCGGCCGAACATGTCGCTGCCGACCTTGCCGACAAAGGCGGTCCGCTTTCCGAGCTTCTGCAGCATGGCCAGCACGTTGCAGGGAGCGCCGCCGGGGTTGGCCTCCAGGAGGGGGTTCCCCTGCTCGCTCTGTCCGTTCTCGGTAAAATCGATCAAAAGCTCGCCCAGAGCGATCACATCAAACTGCTTTGCCATGTTTTATTTCATCTCCAAATCATATTTTTCCACATCGACCAGCACGGCGCCGTCGGAGGAGAAGCTCACAGCGTTGGCCTCCACAGGCGTATACAGGACAAAGGACGCAGCCGATTCGCCGTCGTTCACAAAAAGCTCCAGGCTGTAGCGGTCCATGATGACCCGCAGTTTGAGCTCGCCGTTGTGGGTGCGCACGGGGAACTCCCGGATATTCACGATGTCGTGGGGGAAACCGCTGTGGGTGCGGTCCACCTTGATGGTACTGGTGTCCGGCCGGAAGCGGATCATGGTGAAATGCTCCCCGTCCCGGGCCACATACAGGCGGAACCACTTGTAGGGGCTGCTCTCGTTGCCGGGGCGGACCGTCACGGTCAGGTCCACACTGCGGCCGTTGATGCCGCGCAGACTGGTCTCCCCGTTGATGAGCACGTTGTAATAATCGATCTTCACGCCGCGGTAGCTCTCCAGTTCCCGCACGGGGTTCTGGTAGAGGCGGCCGTTGCGGATGCTGAGTTCCCGCGGAAGAGTCATCTGGCCCATGAAGGGCAGCTCCTGCTGCTTGCAGGAGGAAGTCTCCCAGTTCTGCATCCAGGCGATCATCACCCGACGCCCGTCCTCCGTAAGGAGCGTCTGCGGCGCATAGAAGTCCAGGCCGTAGTCGATGGCCTGCACCCGCTCGCGCATCAGATGATTGCTCTCGCGATCGAAGTGCCCGATCAGGCAGACGTTGGCGTTGCCGGGGTGGAACTCCAGCCCGATGGCGGTCATCTCCTGCGGCGAGACCAGCAGCACGTTCTTCCCGTCCAGCGGGAAGAAGTCCGGGCACTCCCACATCCGCCCGTACTGGTTATGGCAGGCCGACACCACGCTCACATACTCCCAGTGCAGGGCGTCCGTGCTCCGGAAGAGCAGGACGGTCCCGCTGCCATCCGCGCAGCGGTTGCCGATAGCGGCGTAGAAGAGGTCCCCCTCGCGCCAGATCTTCGGATCACGGAAGTCCTCGGTGCTGCCGCCCTCGGGCAGGAGCTTTGCGTCGATCACGGGATTGAGCGCGTACTTCTCATAGTCCACGCCGTCGCCGATCGCGACGCACTGTGTCTGGGCAGCCTGCAGCTTGCCGTTGCGAAGACGCACGTTGCGCACGCCGGTATACATCAGCAGATGCCGCCCGTCCGGAAGCTCCACCGCACCGCCGGAAAAGCAGCCGTCGCGGTCATAGTCCGTATCCGGGGCCAGCGCGGCGGGAAGACGCTCCCAGCGGATGAAGTCGCGGGTCTTGACATGTCCCCAGTGCATGGGGCCCCATTTCGTGTCGTAGGGATAATATTGGAAGAAAAGATGATACTCGCCCTTGTACGGCGCGAAGCCGTTGGGATCGTTGATCCAGCCGATGCCGCCGGTCACATGGAAGCCCGGCTGCTCAGTCTGCGTATAGGGCAGATACTTCTTTTCAAAATCACGCGCTTTCTGCAGCATTTTGCTGGTCATATAGTTTCCTCCTGCCGCTCGCTCTGAACGGGGAGCGGCTTTCCTTATCTGTAGGCCGGTCTGTTTCGGCATAGAGAAGGGTTCTCCCGGGAGAGCCCTTCTCTATGCCCATTCGCGCCGCCGAAGCGGCGCGAATGGGTGATTGCATGTTATTTGGCGATCAGAGCTGCGTCAGAAGCAGCATCCACGTACTTCTGGAAGATGCCCAGGAGCTGATCCAGCTTGTAGGCCTTCAGATCGGCCTGGAGCTGATCCCAGTCAGCGTCGGTGAAGCCGTTCATGATCGCATTGGCACGGGCGGTCTCGATGCACTTGTCGATATCGGCAAGCAGGTTGGAGACCTCCTTGGTGTCGTCAGAGGACATCAGCACGTTGGGGAACAC
>JAUNNH010000021.1 GCA_030531505.1 Eubacteriales bacterium | reverse complement strand
GATGAGCGAGGACTTTGACATGGTCGCCATGGAAACCGTCACGAATCAGTATCTGGGCGGGGATACTTCTCTTGCCTGCTCCGCTGAAACGCAAAGCAGAATTGACGAACAGGTCGTTGAGCTTGTTCGAAAACAACATGAAAAAGCGCTGAACATTCTGAAAGACAATCGTGGTAAGTTGGATGAGCTGGCGTCCTATCTGTACGAGCACGAAACCATCACAGGAGAAGAGTTCATGCAGATCCTGAACGCAGCTTAAAAACCACAGGCTGAAAAGAGCAGATCCGTTCGCACGAATAGAGCGCAGAAGAACAGAAATAGAAAGCCCCAAACCCGAGAATTTCACTCTCGGCTTGGGGCTTTCTATCATCTGTTATGCTATTTTGCAACCTTTAGACTTTTACGAATTTCGCTGTTGAACTCTTTAAACACGCCCTTGGGGCTCATTTCATCCAACAGTTCTGTAATAATCAAAACTTGAGCGTCCGTCAATTCCGGGTCACCCGTGATGTTTCGGAATTTGGTTCCGGTTATATACAGGCGAATGGCTTCCACACGCTCGCCGTCGATTAGCATTTTTCGTACTTTGCTGCTCCTGTGAGCAAACTGAATCAGGTCCTTGTTCAGCAATGGATAGGATATTACAGTGGATTCCGTGTTTGTATTATGGTATTCTGAATTGAAAAACTTTGGCAGGTGAAAAGCAAGGAGCCTGCAGAAAACATGATTCGACTCAGAAAGCATGAAACCGTGTTGTCCGGATCCACTGTCAGAGCGCTGTCAAGGCGGCAAAAATTGGCGGCAAAAGCAAGGAGAAACAGGTATGGTAATCAAAGTAATAGAAGTCAAAGACATCATGACGAAAACGAATCTGCCGGTGTCAGATTATGCTGTCAATCCCTATGTGGGCTGTACGCATGCCTGCAAGTACTGCTATGCGTCGTTCATGAAGCGGTTCACGAATCATCCCGAGCCGTGGGGCGAGTTCGTAGATGTCAAAAGCTGGCCGGAAATCGATCGACCCGGCAGGTTCGCAGGGAAAGAGGCTTTCTTTTGCTCCGTGACGGATCCTTACCAGCCCTTGGAGAAGAAATACAGACGCACCCGGGCTTTGCTGGAGCAGCTGCTGGATACCGGGATCAGCATCAGCATTTCGACAAAGTCTGATCTTATCCTGCGAGATCTGGATCTGATCAAGCAGTTTCCGAGCGCGCATGTTTCCTGGTCGATCAATACGCTGGATGAGGATTTTCGCAAAGAGATGGATCGGGCCGTCAGCATTGAACGCAGGCTTGAGGCCATGCGGCAATTTTATGAAGCGGGCATACAGTCCACCTGTTTCATCTCACCGATTTTCCCCGGCATCACGGACGTGATCAAGATCATTGAGCGGGCAAAGGGTCAGTGCAATCTCGTGTGGCTGGAGAATTTGAATCTTCGCGGGGACTATAAGAAGCGCATTCTTGACTGGGTACATGAGCATCACCCGGAGTTGGATGAACTGTATCATGACATCTATACGAAGAAAAGCCGCGATTATTGGACGGCGCTGGATCAGGCGATCAGAGCATACACAACCAGGGAGGGTATGCTTTATATCCGTGATGATGACCAGCACCGCGCACCCTTCGGTGAGCCGCCTGTCGTTTGCAACTATTTTTACCATGAAGAGATAACAAAAACGGCAAAGAAGAAAAAGGAGAAATGAAACATGAAAAAGCTGATTTGCATGATCCTAACGGTCTGCATACTTTTTGCATTGGCAGTTTGCGGAGAAACGAAACCCGCGGAGCCGGAAATCATAGAATGGACCCGGCAGGGCACTTATGAAGACGAGAGCGGCAATCATCTGATCGTTAATCTCTCCGAGACGGAAGGCTATGAGGGCTGGGCCGTCTCCCTGATGCTGGACGGTGAAGCGGCCGGCTGGATCATCCAACAGGAAGGGAACGCCCTGCGCGGCAACCTGAACGGCTGGGATGAGAATTTGGATCCCTTCAACGTTACCATTACCGAAGAGGGCGAAGACGGTCTCAAACTCGAAGTTGAGGGCGGCGAGACCTACTATTTCACACCGGTGGATATGCCGGAGGCAACGATCATTGTCACTGTCAACATTGAGGGCTGGGGCCATATCGCATACGCCGAGGGTGAGGAAGCGCCGGAGATCGATCCGGAGTTCCCGGCCCAGTCTGCCTATATCGGCCTGGCCGAACCGGCTGTCCATACCTTCCTGGCCGAGCCGGAGGCGGGCAATCTCTTTGTCAAATGGACAAAGAACGGAGAAGACTATTCGACCGAGCCACAGATCACGCTTCTGCTGGACGAGAGCGCGGAATACACTGCCGTGTTTGAGGAAGATCCGAACTGGCAGAATCCCGTGATGAATTTCGTCGGGGAGTACCAGTGCGACCGGGCGCATGCCACGGTAGAGTGCTGGGGCTTTGATGAAGCGTTTATCACGATCGAGTGGGGCAGCAGCGCCTGGGAGCAGACTCGCTGGATCATTGTCGGCAAGCTGGATACTGACACGCTGGCCATCCGCTATTCCGGCGCCAGCAAAGCAGAGCTTGTCTATGATGAGCAGGGCGAGATCAAGAGCGAGGAGTCCGTATATGACGACGGCACCGGCACCATCACCTTCCATAACGACGGGAGCTTTACCTGGCATGAGGATCAGTCCGAAACCGGGGAGGATCTGGTGTTTGAATGGGTCCCGGTCACGGACGGCAGTTCCATCTCCATGCCCAATCCGTGGACGGAGGCCGACAGCGCGGAAGCTGCGGCGGACGGAGCGGGCGTCGGCTATTTCAAGCTTCCGGAAGCCGGAATGGAGGTAGTTGGAGGCCCGATCGGCTGGGAGTTTTACCGCTATATGGATCTGCTTGCCGAGGCAAACGGCTATGTTGGCACCGCGGAGCTTACCGTGCGGAAGGGTGTGAACCGGCCGGATCATGAGGTGAGCTACGACACGTCCGATGTGTCCGGCGATTATACCGCCTATGCATATGATTGGACGATCGAGGCAGGTGGATGGCAGGTTCGCTGCTTTGGCAATGAGGAGGGTCGTACGATGAAAGCGATCTGGTCCTCTGACAACTTCAGCTATTGCATCCTGGTCCGCGGTCAGGGGGATCTTTGGGATACCTACGGCCTCGGCTCTGATGATATCGCGGCTCTCGTCGACGCAATCGAATAGTGATCAGCAAAACAAACAGAACTTGCGCGTGACGGGCGTACCCTGAACATCGTATAGGAACTCAAAAAGCACTTCTGTGGTATGATACAGAGGTGCTTTTCATTTTTTAGCCATGATGACGGTGAGAATCTCGTTGGTTTTTCTCAATAGGCAGGAAAGAGCTGCAACAGCAAAAGACATTAATAAGACTGCGTACTTGATTTCAAAAACAGATGCTAGATCTCTGTCACTTAAATCTATATTTGCGGATGATAGAACAGAGCGCCATCCACGTATACGCGAAAAAGACTCATGGGCAGCCATCCTTCGCAAAATGAAAAGAGACCGGATTTCTCCGATCTCTGTGTGATTATTCAATTTACTAAACTGGGATTCAACAATGAGCCGGTTTTAATTCTCTGCCGGAGTACATAGAGCGCCTTAAAGGACCGCAAAGGTGTGCATCATACCGCGGAAGCGCGCTCCACAGCCCTCGGCGCTTTCCTGTGTGTAATGCCCCCAGGCGACGAAACAGCCGTTGTCAGCAGGGATAATATAAACCATCTGAAGCTCCCAGATGGACATCTGCCCCTCTTTATCCAACTCGCCCCCTGAGATCGATGCAGTCGCCAGCGCGGTCCAAGGTGTATTCCCAGCGAGAGACATTATATTGCGCGGAAAGCGTTTCGGCAATGGAAGCGGCCGTCGTTTCGGCGTCATCCGAACTGTGCGTAATCTCGAGATAAATCTCGGGATTGTCGGGGTTATCCCAGACTGAGATGAACCGTTCACAGTCCGCTTCACTCTGTCGTACGAAATTCTCGTAGTCATAGCCCATCTCAAAGCCAAGCGCGTCGTTCCGGATCGCCTCATAATGAACGGTCTGCTCCGTTCCTTCGAGGGGGACAGTTCCCTCAAAGTGTTCTCCGGGCTGCAGAGCCAAATCGGATTCCGCTGCTGCGGCGGGGTCAGCTGCGGCAGCCGTTCCATCCGCTGCCTCCGTGCAGATCCGTGCCGTTCCCGTAATCTTGCTCTGCGCGATCACTCCGACCGTATATTCGCCGGGTTCAACAGTAAAGACTGCACTGTCCCCACCGCTGACAGACGTTTCATAGGCAGGTTCTTCGGGGAACTCATCTGAGCCAAGCACGCCTGCCATGAAGCGAAGAGAGGATTGGGTATTCCCTCTCGCGTTCATATTATACAAAAACGGGAACTCTTTTGGGAGTTACCGTTTTTGCGTTTCAAGCTGTCGACAAAGTGTCGGCAGCTTGAAACCCGGTGGGATTCCCACCGGGCTGTTTTATGCAGCCTGAAAGCAGCGCCTTCTGGCTAAATGAAATCCCGGCGGGTTTCCCCGCCGGGATGTTTGCATTTATGAAGCGGATCAGTCCTCGAACCAGCGCGTGCCGTTCCAGCCGCAGCGGCCGTCCTCGGTCTGGAAGAAGTAGAAGCCGTCCTTCTCTGCGAGGACCTCGACCTTCGCGCCGCTCTCGATGACGCCGAGATTGCCGTGGCCCTTCTCGGGCATCGGCATGAGGTGGATGCGGCCGCTGTCGAGCTCGGCGACGGTCATGGTCTTGGGCTCGTCAAAGCGGTCCCCGTCCTTCGGGAGCACCAGGGGCGCGCCGTAGGAGGAGTACAGGGGGTAGTCAAGCTCGACACTCTTGCCCCAGGCCTTGGGGCTGACATTCTTCTCTTCATATTCGAACCACTCGTTCCAGGCCCAGCCGTAATGGCCCTCGCCCGTCACAAAGAAGAAGAAACCGTTTTTCTCGGCCAGGACCAGCACCGTGGCTTCGGTCCGGACGGTGCCGAGATTGCCGTGGCCCGGCTCGGGCATCGGCATGATATAGATCGCGCCGTTCTCCTTGAAGGCCAGGACCTGCGCGGCCCAGGGGGTGGCATAGTAGTCGCGCGCATTGGGATAAACCAGGTCATCCCCACGGTTGGAGGTGGTGGAATAGGCGGCGGAAGCGCTGACGGAAAACAGCGCGAAAACCATCACGAGGCAGAGGAGCAGAGCGAGAAAACGTTTCATGCGTGTTTACCTCCGTTTTTACTTGAACCACATTTTACCGTTCCAGCCATAGCGTCCGTCTTCGGTCTGGAAGAAGTAGTAGCCGGCATACTCGGCGAGGATGGAGACCTCTTCCCCGTACGCGACGGTTCCGAGGTTGCCGTTGCCGGACTCGGGCTTCGGCATCAGATAGATCGCGCCCTGCTTGTGGCTGGACTTGACGATCATGGTGAGAGGCTCGTCGAGGTAATACTTGTCCTTGGGGAATACCAGGCGTACGCCCTTGTTGGAGATCTCAAGATAATCCACCGGATCGGAAGAGCCGCCGGATTTGCCGACCTTGAGAGCGTCCTTGTCATAGTCGAACCAGTTCATGCCGTTCCAGCCGCAGCGGCCGTTGGAGGCCTCGAAGAAGAAATAGCCGTTCTTCTCGGCGAGGATGGTGACCCGTTTGCCGCTCGCGATAGTGCCGAGGTGGCCGTTGCCGGACTCGGGCTTCGGCATGTAGTAGATGCCGTTGCCGCCTTCAAAATACTGGACGGTAGCGGGGAAAGACTTCACGAAGAAATCACGCTCGGCGGGATACTCGAGCTCCACGCCGCGGTTGGAGGTGGTGGAATAGTCAGCCGATGCGAACACAGGGGTCAGCGCCAGGACCATTACCAGGCAGAGAAGCAGAGAAAAAAGACGTTTCATGAAAGCCCTCCTGTCTTACTTGAGCCACTCGGTGCCGTTCCAGCCATAGCGGCCGTCGGCAGTGTGCAGGAAATAGTAGCCGTCGCGCTCGGCCAGGACCTCGACCTCTTCGTCGCAGGCAACTGTGCCGAGATTGCCGTGGCCGTTCTCGGGCTTCGGCATCAGGTAAATGCCGCCGCACTTGGTCTTGGTTTTGACGGTCATCGTGCCGGCTTCGTCATAGTACTCGTCGTCGTTCGGGAAGACCAGCTTGGAGCCGCTGGTGGAGCGGGTGGGATACAGCGGTGTGTCGTCCTCGCCGCCGCCCTTGACCAGGCTGGTGTTATCGCGGTCGAAATCGAACCACTCGTTCCAGGCCCAGCCCATCTTGCCGTTGGCGGTCACAAAGAAGTAGAAGCCGTCCTTCTCAGCCAGCACGTAGACGCGGCCGGGCAGAGTGACGGAGCCGAGGTGGCCGTTGCCGGTCTCAGGCTTGGGCATGATGTACAGGCCCTTGATATAATCGCTGCGGAAAAGCCGGCACCAGAACGGTGTCTGGAAGAAGTCCTCCGCCGCGGGGGTCTCGAGCTCCACGCCGCGATTGGATGTCGTGGAATAATCGGCCGCCGCGAAGGCGGGGATCAGCGAAAGGACCAGGATGGCGCACAGCAGCGCCGCAAAAAATCTTTTCATGGTGTTCCTCCTGAATAGAAAAAAGAATTGGTTGCTGTTAGCTATTATAATGCGAGGAGGGCCATTTTGCAATGCTTAAAAAAATCTTAAGGAATAAGCCCCTTGGTTCTTAAGCGCCCGGGGCGTATACTGATGCCAGACAGAGGGAAAAGGAGAGAAAGCCGATGCATAAGATCCTGATCTGTGACGATGAAAAGGATATCGTCTCGGCACTGAGGATATACCTCGAGGCCGAGGGCTACATGGCGGTCTGCACCTACAGCGGGCAGGAGGCGCTGGATGCGCTGGAGAAGGACGGGGAGATCCGCCTGGTGCTGCTCGACATCATGATGCCGGGGCTCGACGGGCTCGCGGCGCTCGCGCAGATCCGCGAGCGGAGCAATATCCCGGTGATTTTTCTGACCGCGAAATCCGAGGATACGGACAAGATCCTCGGCCTCAACCTCGGCGCGGACGACTATGTGACCAAGCCCTTCAACCCGGTGGAACTGCTGGCCCGCGTGCGTTCGCAGCTGCGGCGCTATCTGCAGCTCGGCGGCGGGGCGCAGCCGGAGGGGACGCTCTCCGTCGGCGGGATCCGCCTGGACGATGCGCGCAAGGAGGTCACGCTCGACGGAGAGGTGCTGAGCCTCACACCGACCGAGTACGAGATATTGCGTCTGCTGATGCTGGACCCGGGCCGCGTCTTCCGGCCCGACGCAATCTACCGCGCCGTCTGGCGCGAGGAGCCCTACGGAGCCGAGAGCACCGTGGCCGTCCACATCCGCCACCTGCGCGAGAAGCTGGAGATCGATCCCGCCGAGCCGCGCTACATCAAGGCCGTATGGGGACAGGGCTATAAAATAGAGGGCCGGAAAACCCGAGAGGAGAGAGAACGATGAAAAAACTCCGCGGCAGCTTTGCCGCCAAACTGACTGCCGTGATCCTGCTGTGCGCGCTGGTCGTGATCTGCGTGCTCGCCGCCGCGGGCACGGCCTATCTCTCGGACATGGGCGCCTACAGCGTCGACCTGCGGCAGGCCGAGGACCGCGCTCTGGAGAGCACGGCGGACAATTATATGGGTACGGCGGGTGAAGCCTGGCAGGAGGGGAACACCCAGCCGCTGTATCTGAACACCGCCTTCCGCTACACGATCCTGTCCGCCGAGGGCGAGGAGCTGCTCTCCACCTACGAAGGGGAGGAGACGATCTGGGAGGGCTCGCAGCAGCTCTACCCGCGCTTTTATGTGGTGGAGAACCGCGCCATTGAGCAGCCGACCGTGACGCCGACGCCGCGGCCCACCATGGAGCTGCAGGAGGGTGAGACGATCGTCATGGCGCCCTCGACGCCGTCCCCGACGGTGAACGTCATCCACGTCTTCTGCTACGACAACAGCGAGGAATACGATTTCCGCTCGGACGCCGAGCTCATCCGCTGGCGCAACGCCAACGCCCTCACGGTCAAGGGCTACGTGCTCCCGGAGAGCCCGGGCACGGACGATTTCAGCCGCGAGCTGAGCCGCCTGAACATGCTCTACGGCTACCGCGCGCTGCTGCCCGCCGCCGCGGGCGTGAGCTTCGTGCTCGGTGTACTGCTCTTCCTCTTCCTGCTCGCCGCCGCTGGCCATCGCGACGAGAGCGATGCGATCACCGAGAGCTTCGTCGACCGGATCCCGCTCGACCTCCTCACGCTGCTGATCGCGGCGGGGATCCTGGCGTGCTGTGCGTTCGGCGTCGCCTGGGGGACCCCCGTGAACATCATCGGCTTTACCCTCGTTATTCTGGCGGTGCTCGGGATCGGCCTCCTCTTTCTGCTCTGGTGCATGAGCTTTGCCGTGCGCGTAAAATGCGGCACCCTCTGGCAAAACTGTCTGGTGACGCGCATCTTCCGCGCTGCCGGGAGCTTTGTCAAAGGTGCGCTGCGGGCGCTGCCGATGCTCGGACGCTGGGTTATTTTACTGGGCGGCCTGCTGTTGCTCGAGCTGCTGATCCTCTGGGGCGGGGAGGACGGAGGGAGCGTCAACTGGTGCATCCAGGCTTTCCTCGTCACACCGCTGCTCCTCTACATTGTCTGGCACATGCGCCGCCTGCGCCTCGGCGCGAAGGAGATTGCCTCCGGCAACACCGCCTATACCATCGACACGCGCGGGCTCTTCTGGGAGCTGAAGGATTACGCCGGGGACCTCAACCATATCCGCGACGGCATCCAGGCTGCCGTGGCCGAGCGGATGAAGTCCGAGCACTTCCAGAGCGAGCTCATCACCAACGTCTCGCACGACATCAAGACTCCGCTGACCTCCATCATCAATTACGTGGATCTGCTCGAGAAGGAGGATCTCGAAAACGAGACGGCGAAGGAGTATGTCGCGGTGCTCGCGCGGCAGTCCGCGCGGCTCAAGAAGCTCCTCGACGATCTGCTCGAGGCCTCGAAGGCCTCCACGGGCGCGCTGCGTGTGGAGCCGGAGCGGCTCGATCTTGCTGTGCTGCTCGATCAGTGCGTCGGGGAATACAGCGAGCGGCTGGGAGCGGCTGGCCTCGAGCTCGTGCTGCTCAAGCCGGAGGAGCCGGTGGCGATCCGGGCGGACGGGCGGCATATGTGGCGCATTTTGGATAACCTCCTCGGCAACATCGTGAAGTATGCCCTGCCCGGGACGCGCGTCTACCTGAACCTCGAGCGCGGTGAGAGCGAGGCGGTCGTCCGCTTCCGCAACATCTCCCGCGAACCGCTGGACCGGAGCGCGGAGGAGCTGATGGAGCGCTTCGTACGCGGCGACAGCTCCCGCAGCAGCGAAGGCAGCGGCCTCGGCCTCGCCATCGCGCGCAGCCTCACCCGGCTGCAGGGCGGCAAGATGGAGCTGACACTGGACGGCGATCTGTTCAAGGTCGTGCTGCGCTTCCCGCTCACGGACTGACGCGGTCGAAAAAACAGGACAAACGAGGGGGGGAGGCGCGTGCCTCCCCCGTATTATGGAAAGGAAGGAACCGATATGAAACGAAAGCTCTCGCTGCTCTGCCTTACGGCGCTGATGCTCAGCCTGCTCACCGGCTGCGCCGGAGGGAAAGCGGCTGCGCCCGCGGAGACCGCTGTCCCGGAGGCGGTCTATGTCCCGCAGTTTCAGGACCTGCGCTTCCCGGAGGGAGTCGAGCCGAGCCTCTGGACGCTGACGGAGGACGGGCTCTACGCCGCGGCCCGCGAGAAGCTCGCCGACGGCGAAGTCCCGGAGGGGAAAAGCCTTGAATACGAAGGCCAGTACGATATCATGGGCTGGCGCCTCTACCGTGTGGAGGACGACGGGAGTGCCTCGCTGCTGGACTATGAGCCGCTGCCCGCTCCGACAGACTCCGGGGACCGCCCCGGCTTCCGTGCGGAGGCGGAGCTTGTATGCCTGCTGCCCGGCCCGGACGGCGGTCCGCTCGTCATCGAGGACCACAGCCTGCGCTGGTATACCGGGGCGGAGGAGATCCCCGAGCGGGACCCGGACTACTGGGACCACATGGCATACGAGCCGCACTACACGTTCCGGCTGCTCGACCGGGACGGGCGGGAGCAGCGCGGCGGCGAACTGGAGGTGGAGGGCGATCTCTACCTCTATGAGGCGGCGGCCGACCCTGCCGGCAATTTCTATGTCCCGACGGAGGGCGCGCTCTGCGTCTTCGCGCCGGACGGCACGGCGCTCGCGCGCATCGACACCGCGGACGGCTGGATCTACAGCCTGGCCTGCCTGCGTGACGGCCGCGTGGCGGCGCTGATGTGGCAGAATGGGATGCGCCTTTTCGCGGTGGACGTGGAGCGCGGCGCGCTCGATGAGCTGCTCGCGCTGCAGAGCTACCCCGAAGAGCTCTATGGCGGCAGCGGGGACTACGACCTCTTCCGCAGCGAAGGCACCCGTCTGTTTGGACTGCGCCTGGAGGACGGGAGCGAGGAGGAGGTCCTGGATTTCCTCGACTGCGATCTTTCCCCGCATGAGCTGAGCGCCTTCCGCCCCGCGGCCGACGGGAGTCTGCGCGGCGTGTGCCGCCCGGACGGCGAGGCGGCGCAGCGTGTGACGATACAAAAACAGCTGCGCGACACGGCCTCCGGGCGGACGGAGCTCACGCTCGGGACGCTCTCGGCAGGCGCGGTGAGCGACGCCGTGCTGCGCTTCAACCGCAGCCAGGACCGGGTCCGCATCCGTGTGCGGGACTACAGCGACTACGTCATGGGCGAGGACTATGAGGCCGGGATCACCAAGCTTGTCACCGAGATCCTGGCCGGGGACATGCCCGACCTGCTCGCGCTCGAGAGCCTGCCCTACGCGCAGCTGGCGGCGAAGGGGCTTCTCGAGGATCTGTATCCTTGGCTCGACGCGGACGAGGGCCTGAGCCGGGAGGACTTTTTTGAGAATGTGCTCAGGAGTATGGAGGCGGGCGGAAAGCTCTGCCAGGTCTCGCCGGGCTTTGCGATCATCACGCTGATGGGCGCGAGCGAGCGCGTGGGCGAGACGCCGGGCTGGACCTACGACGACTACGAGGCAGCGCTCGCGGCGATGCCGGAGGGCGGCACGCCCCTCGGCCCCGGCGTGAATCGGGACATGATCCTGGAGGTCTGCACCTATCTCAATCTCGACCGCTTCCTTGACTGGGAGAGCGGTACCTGCCGCTTCGAGGATCCGGCCTTCCTGCGCATGCTGGACTTTTGCGCCTCCTTCCCGGCCGACGGCGCCCCGGACGAGGACAGCTCGGATGAGACGCGCCTCGCGGAGGGGCGGCAGCTGCTGGTCTTCACTTCGATCTACAGCATGGACGACGTGGTATATAACGACCAGCTCTTCCCCGGCAGCGCGACCTATATCGGCCTGCCCGTCGACGAGGGGGCCGGGAACCTGCTCATGCCCTCTGCCGGCTACGCGATGAGCGCGGCATGCGCCGACAAGGAGGGCGCCTGGCAGTTCCTGCGTACTTTTCTCACGGAGGAATACCAGGTGAAATACGGCGGTTATGACGTCGGACTCCCGCTGAACCGCAGCGCCTTCGAGGCCGCTCTCGATAAGGCGATGGAGATCGAATACGAGAAGGACGCCGAGGGCCACTATCTCCTTGACGCCAACGGCGAACGAATCCCCGCCTCCAAGGGCGGGATGAGCGTGAGCACCGACGGCGAATCGATGATGGATTTCACGCTCTGGGCCATGACGCCGGCGCAGGCGGAGAAGCTGCGCAGCGTCGTGGAGAGCGCGGACCGGGCGGTGGACATGAACACTACGGTCGCGGGCATTGTGCGCACGGAGGCGGCGGCCTTTTTCGCCGGGCAGAAGAGCGCGGAGGAGGTCGCGCGGCTCGTGCAGAGCAAGGTCAGCCTCTATGTGAGCGAGCAGCGATGAGAAAAGCCGGGGATTTACAAAGCGGCGGGTCTGCGATAAAATAAGAGCAACAAAGCTTTCATTCTGTCGAAAGGAAGAAATATCATGAAAAAGAGCAAAAAACTCGCCGTGATCCTCCTGACCCTGCTCATGCTGCTGAGCCTGAGCGCCTGCAGCATGGTCGACATGCCCGTCCTCAAGGCCGCGCTGAATTTCGCGAGGCTCAACAGCGCCCACGTGGTGCCGGAGGGGGAGCTGGGGCTGAAGATCAACGTACCCGCCTACGGCATGAATATGGACATCCTCTTCACGGCCGACGGCGATCTCGATTACTGCGCCGATCCGCTGCAGCTCGCCGGCGAGCTCCGGATCCAGGCCATGGATGAGACGATCGAGGTGCTCGTCTACGGTGAGGACCGCGGCGGCGATTTCATCCTCGATTATTCGGTGGACGGCGCGCCCTGGGAGAACCTGACACTCGGTAAGACAAGCGATATCCAGGACAGCATGGACAAGACCTCCGATCTGAGCATCTCGGACCTCATCGGGCTTGGCAAGGAGCTGGGCCAGATGTTCAGCGGCTTCACCAAGGCCGGGCAGGAACACGTGAACGGCATGAGCGCCACGCGCTATGACGCGGTGATCAGTCTGCGCAGCGTTCTGGATACGGAGGAGGGCCGGAAGGCCTTCCTGGAGGGGATGGCGAAGTCGCTGAACATGGATGCCGCCGTCCTCGCGGAGAAGATCGACCTCTCCTCGCTGGAGGACATGCCCCTCTCCGTGTGGCTGGATGATGCGAGCGGCAACATCGCCAAGGTCCGGCTCGACCTGACACCCACGATGCAGAGCCTGTTCGCCTCCGGCCTGCTTGACGCCCTCCTGGCCTCCGAGACCGGGCTGGAAGAGGTGGACTTCTCACTGGAGCTGAGCGCCATGGACCTTGCGTTGAGCTTCTCCCAGTATGACAGCGTCGGCACGATCGAGCGTCCGCGCATCAGCGGCGCCGTTGGCGGCGCGGAGGAGCCGGCCGACAGCCCGGTGAACACGGATTCGGCGCTCTCCATCGGCAGCGGCTGGATGGGAACGGTCTCGATCGCGAACCACGCCGGACAGGGCAGCATCGAAAACGGCGATTATGAGGTCTGGGCTGTTCTCGACCAGAGCGGCGGCCGGCCCTACTTTGAGATCTACGACGCGGAGGACGCCCACAGTTCCGAGGCGGCGCCGATCATGTCCTTCTGGGCGGCGCTCGAAGGCGACTGCATCCGCCCGGAAATCGATCCGGATGAACCGTGGGACGCCTGGCTGCTGAACATCCAGCTGGATAAAAAGGCTGAGGACGAGTTGATCTTTACGCTGGAGGACGGCGTGCTGTCCGCATCGTATTTCTACTATGATGCCGACCGCCGCGAGGCCTGCGACATGAGCTTCCTGCTCGCGCCGGAGGCGTAAGAATTCAGAAACAGACAAACCGCCTGCTGCATGCGCAGCAGGCGGTTTTTTATGGAACGGATCATTTGTACAGGATCAGCGCGACGGAGATGAGATCTTCTTCGCCGGTGTTTTTAAGGCTGTGGCCCTCGCCGTCGTCGACGAAGGTCACGTCCCCGGGACCGACCGGGACGAGCGTCCCGTTGTCGTTGTAGGTGCCGTGTCCGCTGACGATGCAGTAGGTCTCGCCGTCGCCGTGGTGGACATGCCAGCCGATCTCACAGCCGGGTTTGAGCGTCGCGATCGAGAAGACCCGGCCCTTGCCGTACATCTCCTCCGCCCCGTTCAGAATATGGGCCAGGATGACCTGCCCGTCGCCATCGAACATCTTTTTGACGTCGACCTTGCGCTCTTCGTTTCTGCGTACCATTTTCTTCTCCTTTTAATAACCAAGTTCTTCGTCGATCAGCACGACCTCGCAGCTCTCCATGTCCATCATCGGCGCCCAGAGCACCAGCAAAGCGCGGCAGATGCGCTCGGGCGAACGGCAGTCATGGCATTTATCGTCGAGCTGGCAGGGGGGCTTGTTGGGGAAGCGCTTGCAGTTGGTGACGGCGGCGGTGTTGCGGGCACGGGAGAGCGCCGATTCAAAATCGGGACAGAGTTTGTTGGCGCCCACGACGAAATAGACCCGTTTGCGGCCGAAGACCTGACCGGCGAGGCGGTTGCCGCGCCCGTCGATGTTCAGCAGCTCCCCGCCCTCGGTCATGGCGTTCACGCTCGTGATGTAGACTGCGGCATGGTTGGCCTTCTCGAGCGTGTCCCAGCCGGGGGTCACCCAATGCCAGAAGACCTCGTTGTGTGCGCTGAGGGTCTCATAGAGCCCGAGCTCCTTCGCGGTCATGCTCCCGCCGATGCCGACGGTCGTATCGCGGATCTGCGCGTCGAGATAAGCGGCGGCCTCGGCCCCGGTGGCGAAGTGCTGCACCGAGAAGCCGCGCAGCTTCAGGTTCCGGATCGCTTTTTCCATGTTCATGCGGATCATCTCCTTGATCGGGATAGTCAAATCTTATCATCCCCGCCGCTTTTTTACAAGGGATATGTATAATCATCCCCTGTCCCGGCAAAAATAGGCTTGCAATCCAAAAAACAACAGGAGGAGAAAGCATGAACAGCAGAGACTCCGGCGGCAGGCTGGAGACATTTTTCAACGGAAAGGGCTTCTACATAGTCCTTTTCCTGTGCGCCGCGGTGATCGGCGCGTCCGCCTGGATGATGGCGGCGGGAGAGCGGGCTATGGAGAAGAGCGAGATCGGTGTTATGAAGCAGGACGAGGGCGAGCGGGTGGAGACCGTCGTGATCCCGCCGCTGGAGGAGAGCGCCGCGGTCGAGGTGACGATCCCCGCCGAGGAGATCCCGGAGGAGCTTCCGGCCGCAGAGCCCGCGGAGCCCGCCTGGAGCGAGAGCGAGACGGCGCCGGCCGTCTATGTCTGGCCGCTGGCCGGTGAGATCGCGCGCAGCTACAGCACCGAAGCGCTCGGCTACGATCCGACTATGCGCGACTGGCGCATCCACCCGGGCCTCGACATCGCCGCGGCGCTGGGCAGCCCCGTGATCGCCGCACACGAGGGCATGGTCTCCCGTGTCTGGGACGACGACTTCTATGGGACGGTGGTGTGCGTGGACCACGGCGACGGCATCGCCACGCTCTATGCCAACCTTGCTGCCTCGCCGGCCGTACAGGTTGGGGACTGGGTGGAGCCCGGCAGCGTGATCGGCGCGGTGGGCACGAGCGCCCTCTGTGAGGTCGGGCAGCCGGCCCATCTGCACTTCGCCGTGACGGTGAACGGCATGAACGCCGACCCCAGGGAATTTCTCCCGGCATAAAAAAACCGGCCCCGGGGAGATATCTCTCCCCGGGGCCGGTTCGTTGTTTTATCCCTTCGCCGTAGTCAGATACAGTGTGTAATCCGCGCCGTCGCCGGGATAGGCGTAAGGCTCGGTATAGCCCTCATCCAGGTAGGCGGTGTACTCGCCCCAGCTGGTCTGGTAGGGGAGATACTCCCAGTCGGCGGGCAGATCCACCGAGGAAGTGCGCACGACCGGTGTCCATTCGTGGGTCTCCTCGTCCAGGACAAAATCCTCCCAGACCGTCGTGACGGTGCGCAGCGCCCCATCCCAGCTATCCAGGAAGGGATAGTCCGGCGCGGGCTTCATGCAGTTGAAGGTGAGCACGCTCGGCGGCAGCATGTCGCCGCTGCTGAAATCGATCGAGCGCAGAACCAGCGTGCCGCGCTCCACGGCGATCCGCTCATGATAGCCGCCGCGGAAGGTGCAGTTGAGCCAGATGAGGTCATCCTCCTCCTTTTCGAGCGCCACGATCACGATGTTGCTCAGATAGTCGGTAAGATAGGCGTCCAGGGAGGCCCCGCTCTCACCGTCCTCGACCACGCGGCCGACCACAGCGCGCTCCGCGCCGTCTTCCGTTTTCTCCACCTCAAAGTAGCAGCCGCGGTATTCGCCGCCGAGGTAGTCCTCGCCGCAGCTGACGCGCGCAAGTTCCCCACCGTGTGCGAAAATCCAGTTGCCGCTGAGCTCGTCGGGCTCGCCCAGCTCCGTCTGCAGCGAGACGAAGACCGCCGGATAGTGCGCCAGGACGTTCTCCAGCCGGTTGGCCTCCAGCAGCTCGTCCCAGCTAAAGTCCAGCACCTCATCCATTTGCGGGCCTTTGTCCAGCAGGCGTATCCCCGTCAGGCGGTAGGGGAAGACCTCTTCTGCGGTCTCGTCAAATGTGAGCTCATACATCCACTCGGCGCTCAGCTCGTCCTCATAGAAGCAGCTCAGCACGGTAGTGAGCCGCCCGCCCTCGCCGCCGGCGAAGGAGACCAGCGTGTTCACGCCGAGCATTTCGTCGATCTCCGTCTTGTGCTGCTGAAAGTCATAGCTCTCGCTGCCGTCCAGGCTGCGCAGCACCCTC
This sequence comes from Eubacteriales bacterium, assembly GCA_030531505.1. Classification (GTDB taxonomy): domain Bacteria; phylum Bacillota; class Clostridia; order Oscillospirales; family Oscillospiraceae; genus Limivicinus. The sequence goes on along the minus strand of JAUNNH010000021.1, from coordinate 12,371 downwards.
ACCACGCCGTATTCCGCCCAGCCCTCGGGCATGACGCAGTCCTCCGCGCCGAGCGAGCGCAGGAAATCCTCCACCTCCTCCGGACGCAGCAGATCGCAGCCGTCCGTGCGGTAGAGCCAGGCGGCGTACCAGCCGGCAGCATCCCACAGGTAGGCCGGGTCGCTGAGAGACACGCCCTCTCCGGTATCGCCGAGCCAGGCCGCCATCGTCACCGCGAAGGCCTGCGGAGCGACCGCGGCGATGAAATCTTCCTCGCTCACGGCTTTCCCGGCGGTTACCGCTTCTTCGTCCGCCGCCGCGCTCACGGCGAAGAGGCCCGCGAGCAGAGCCAGGCAGAGGAAAAGGGAAAGCATTTTTTTCATAGCAAACCTCCTGTTCCGCGCAAACGCAATCCGTACCGTTTCTATCCATCCATTGATACAATCAGTATATACGAATCCGCCCGGACCGTCAAGCTTGCGGGCCGGGCGGATTCAGATTCCTCACGGAAAGGAAACGGGAAATCCATATCACGTTTGCGGGGTTCTTTTTATTTTGCTCTTGTCCTGTGTTCCCGGAGATGTTAAAATAAAAACAGAGGGGCAACATGTATTCCCCGTGATCGCTGCCGCAGAATACTGAAAAAACGGAGGTTGCTTATGAAGAAAACACAGAGAATTCTCGCATTCGTTCTGACTGTGATCCTGCTCTTGGCAGTCAGCATCCCCGCATCCGCTGACTACGACTTCGCGGCAAACGCGAAAATCGTTCACAGCGACTATACCGGCAAAACCATTATCCTGCACACCAACGATGTCCACGGCGCGCTCAGCGGCTATGCCTATGCCGCCGCACTGAAGACCAGATTTGAAAACGCCGGCGCGGAAGTCCTGCTGGTCGACGCGGGCGACTTCAGCCAGGGCACGACCTATGTCAGCAGCTTCAAAGGCGCGAGCGCTGTCACCATGATGAATGCCGCCGGTTATGATCTGGTGACGCTCGGCAACCATGAGTTTGACTATGGCTATGCCCAGCTGACGGAGAACCTGAAAAAGGCTGCGTTCACCGTCCTCTGCGCGGATGTCTATCTCAACGAGACCGGTGAGACCATCTACGACCCGTGCGCCGTAGTCGAGACCGGGAGCGGACTCAAGCTCGGCTTCTTCGGCATGGAGACTCCCGAGACCGCGACGAAGGTCAACCCGGGGCTGATCAAGGAGATCACGTTTGCGACCTTTGACGACTTCTATGCCAGCGCCCAGCTTGCTGTCGACGAGCTGAAGGAGCAGGAGGCCGACCTGGTCATAGGCCTTGTCCATCTGGGTGTCGACGCCGAATCCGCCGCCAACGGGTATCGTTCCGTCGATCTCTATGAGAAGGTCCCCGGGATCGACTTCCTGATTGACGGCCACTCCCACACCGTCATGACCTCCGGCGAGAACGGCGAACCCATCCAGTCCACCGGCACCGCTTTCCAGAATATCGGTGTCGTCGTCATCGACAATGAGACGAAGACCATCGAGGATCACTTCCTGATGAGCACCCAGGGCCTTACTGCGAACGGACTCGTCGCAGCCTCCGCGCAGGGCATCATCGACACGGTGGATATGGAATACGGCACGCCGTTTGCCACGACCGAATACTTCCTCAACGGTGAGAGAGATCCCGGCAACCGCACCGAGCAGACGAACCTCGGCAGTCTGATCACGGACGCCATGGTGTGGTCGGTCGTTTCCGCCGGCGGCCTGGAAGCGTACTATGATGCGCCTGTGGTCGGCGTGACCAACGGCGGCGGCATCCGCGCCTCCATTGATGTCGGCGAGATCACCAAGAATAACATCAACACAGTCCTCCCCTTCGGCAACACCGTTGCGGTGGTTTATGTTTCCGGCGCTGAGCTTCTGGAGGCGCTGGAGGCGTCCACCTTCTGCACGCCCGACGCGATCGGCGGCTTCCCGCAGACCTGCGGGATCGAATGGGTCCTGGATACGACCGCGGCATACGATCAGGGTGAGGTCTACATGCTTAACGGCCAGGAGGGCAGCTACTACGCGCCCGCCTCCATCAATCGTGTCTCCATCGTCTCCGTCAACGGGGAGCCGTTTGATGAAGCGGCCACCTATGCAGTTGTTACCAACAACTTCTGCGCTGCCGGCGGTGACACCTACAACGTCTTCAATCGCGCCTACGAGGAAGGCTTTGGCTTTGACACCGGCATTCCGATGGACGAGGCTGTGATGGACTACATCACGGAGGTCCTCGGCGGCGTGATCGGAGAAGCGTATGCCGAGCCCTCTGCGCTGGCATCTCAGATCCGTCCCTGATTGACCGGCTGCCGTATAGCCGCTCAAGGCTGACATCCCTGCCTGTACGAGTACCCAAGCCATGGAAAATGGCTTGGGTACTTTTTTCAGCACACAAAAGGGCTTCCCCTGTATGTTTCGCAGGGGAGCAGCCGCGGAGGAACGGATAGCCGTGCGAACCATAGCGGTGTTCGCCAGTGTGCGCACTGGTTCACGCACAATCCACCTTGCGGAGCCCAAAAAACCGTTCGGGCTTACGCATACCCTTCGGTTTAGCCAAAAGAAAAGCACCCCCGGTGGGGGTGTTTTTCTTTTGGCGGAGAGAAAGGGATTCGCATGCATGTTTCGCAGGGGAGCGGATGCGGGAAAACGGAACAGACAGCCGTGCGAAACATAGCGGTGTTCACCAGTCTGCGGACTGGTTCACGCACACGCCCCCGGCGTGTGCGGACATGATTCGAATCCCTCCAACAGGCAAAAAGAAGAACAGGCACATGGCCTGTTCTTCTTTTTGGCGGAGAGAAAGGGATTCGAACCCTTGCCCGGGTATTGCCCGGCTACCGCATTTCGAGTGTTGTAAGACCTTGGCAGATTCACCTCCGGAGCAGGCCGTTTCTGGCCTCTTTGTTAAGAGACGGAAACCCAGGCGCCGCAAGGGATTGCGGACATTCCGACCCGTTCCGGCCAGAGTTGATTTGAACCAGCCCAGAGTTCAAATAAAACCGCGTTCTTGCGTAAAAAGTCCCCGTTCTTGCGCGTTTGCAAGAAGTCAGGCAAGAAAACAGAGACCCGACAGCGCCGATGAAGCACCCTTTCGGACCGCAAAAAAACGGAAAGGAGCTTCGTCATGACATACGGCGCAAAGGAACTCGAACAATACCCGGAGATCATGAATAAGGAGCAGCTGCGCAAGGTCTGCCATATCAGCAAGCGGACGGCGCACTATCTGCTGCAGTTCAATCTGATCCCCCACGTCTGCACCGGGAAGAAAACCCGCTGCTATGCCATCAAGAAAAGCGACGTCATCGACTTTATGATCAACAGGGAGGTCAATCCCAGCCGGTACATCGTACCAACCGGCTGGTACAAATACGGAAACGAGGACGTAAAGCCCTACAAGGTCCGCATTCAGCCGCCCCTCCCCGGCGATCCGCAGAAGACGCGGCGCTACTATGAAAGTAAGCTGGCCGACTATCCGGATGTGATCGACGTGTCCGCCATCGTGGATTTTACCGGCTACAACCGCCACACGGTCTGCGAGTGGATTCGCTTCGGCAAGCTCCGCGCCCTGGCGCTGCAGCACAAGTATATGATCCCCAAGTGCTATCTGATCGACTGGCTCTCCACGGACGAGCACAACGCAACCCTCCGTAAGTCCCGCCGCCATGTTGACCGGCTTTGGGAATTGCAGAAATGGAGTGACGGGCAATGAAAGGAAATATCATTGAGGAGCTGTACTACGGCAACATCGACCCGCAGGATCGCGGCTACCACCCCAAGAGTCCTGCGAAGAAGGCGTCTGACTCGCTGAATGACCTGGAGGAAAAGCTCACCGAGCAGCTCGCCGGCGAAAACAAGGCACTGTTCCTCCGCTTCTGCAACGCCTACGCCGAATTCATGGGCGAATCCGAATTGGATACCTTCATCACCGGCTTCCGCCTCGGCGCGCGGTTTATGTTGGATACGTTTCTGAGTGATGACGCCCCGCTTGAGAGCTTATTGGAGGAATAACTGCCCCAAGAACACAATATATTGTGTTATCGTTTGACATTTAACCATATATATGGTATAATGCGTGTATCTTCAAAGGAAGGAGGTACACCGAATGGCAAAACCTATTAAACCCGGCACTGACAACCAGCGTCCAGGAACTTATGTTGAAGTAGGCCCTCGTGGAGGGAAAGTAGATGATCCTAGAATTGTCCACATTGATCCCGGTGACAGATTGCCGCCTACGCAGAAGCCCGGAAACGGTTGGCAGAAAAAATAAATAGCTCTACCAGACTGAGCGGGAGGCAAAAGCCTCTCGCTCTTTCTTATGTGTTAGTCCGCTCTGACAAATCACACTTTGGTCGACCCAACTCTCCTTTGTAAAATGAGCGTGCCAAGGGAGTTTTACTATGAAAAAATTGTTTGAGTAGATGGGCGGCACCTACACGCAGCAGGGCGATTATTTCCTGCCGGATCTCAAATTGCCACCCGAAGATGAGCGTCCCATCGGCGTGTGGGGCCAGCGCAGGCTGCGCTATCTCCGGGAACATTGCCCGATCCCCTATGCCAATCTGAAAACCAGCGGTCAGTTCCGCTCCCACCTTGCCGGCGTCGAAGAACAAGCCAACGCCCTCTTCCTTCGGTTGATCAAAGACTATGCAGCCTCCGAAGGCGTTACTAAGCAGCTCAAGGCGGAGGATCCTATGGAGTGGGTAAGCCGGGTGAATGGGATTAGAGCAAGAGTAAGGGAGGTCGTGAACAAAGAGACTATTGCAGCTGATAGTAGAGGAAAGATTTCGTTATCCCAAAGAGCACTTAGAAGCGCCCCTAAATTGGGGTTGCCATGATCCTCCAAACAAATCACTTGTTCTTAAATCGTGCAGGAAGAGGTTTAATATCAGGTTTCTCTTTCTTCTTAGCAGCGTATTTCGGATTCCGTTTTTTTCGTTCTTGCTCAATGCTTCGTAATTTCTTCCTCTGTTGATCGAAATAACTATCTTGAAATTGCTTGAGTTTTCTAAACTCTATGGCGCCTATTACGACATGATCATTGTCTCCACCCTTAATTTTGAAAACATCTTTGCTATCTCTATCATATGGCCCGGTAACACGTGAATCGCCTAGATGAGAAGTATTCGCTTGAACAATAAATGCGTGCAGATCCCTAACCGCAGAGTCTATTATATTGGAGAAATATGTTGTATCAGGATTAAAGACAGCAGCAGCGATAATGTCACTATTCCCCTTAAGAATAGCACGTGCCATAATATCGGTTAACTCAAAGCAGTCAATCGGCGTGAGACGTATACCCTTCCAATAAAACACTTGGTATTCAGCAGTAGTTCTGTTTCTACAAAATGCCCCCTGCTTTGCAAGTGATTCAAATTCAATTGGCGAATAGTCATTTTTTTCTCTTATATGTACAAAAGCATTGCGATACCCCTTTGAGCCACTCTTAAAAGGAAGAATTGTTGCTATATAGTTATATTTTTGATCCGACTCATCGCCCAAATACTGTAGCCCTGTAACAATTGCAATTTGCGCACGCTTAGCAAATCTAACCAGATCATTGATCCAGTAGAAAGGATAACACAATTCTGGCAGCACAAGAATCATTGTTCCTCGTTCTTTGTTGCTAAAACAGGAGTAAGTCTCTTGTAGAATACCAAATAACAGTTCTTTGTCTTTAATTGTTATGTTGGTCCATCGCTCATAACCTTGAATACACTTTTGTTCCGTGATATCGATACTTCCTACCGCAACATTTACTATTTGAGGCTGGATAGTCTTTGCAGAGGGCATTTCAATTCTTTCAAGGGAATAGTCTTCATTTTTAAAGATTTGATCGCTAATTATCTCGAAAGGTACATAGCCCAAATGATTGATGGTGGCAAATTTCTCCGGCAGCCTTTCTTTTATATAATTAAAACGAATGCCTCTCTTATTATTTGAATGGAAATAGTAGAAGAGCAACAACAATAATTCATCGTAATGTATGAATCTAGGAGACCAAATAAACTTGAAAGCTTTTGTAATGTCCTCGGGATTCTTTCCGAGTTCAGAGAGCTTCATTTTGCTGAAAGAGACATAGTTCGAATAATCAAGATAATTGGCAAGCGGGAAGGCAACGAAACTATGTTCAAACATGTTTGAACATATATATTTTTCTACTGAGGAAAAGTGAGTATTAAAATGCTTCTGGGCAATGTCTACATCCAATGACAGGGCTATTTCTAAGCAGATATCCAGATGAACCAAAAGAGTATCCTTTGCCATCTTATTGATGCTCTTTACGCGGTTAAATGTTTCTTTATCCAAAGATGTGTGCGTTAACGATTGTATTTGCTTCTTCGCCAATGAAACAAATAAACGTAGTTGCTTATGTCTCCTAGTAATTACTAGGAAATACATATAGTTCAGCCAGTTTGAATAATACTCTATTGTTTGACTACCTGTGAAGAACTTTTCAATTTGAGCTATTTGACGCTCTGTTTCTTTTCCGATATCCCCTCCAAAAGTATTAATGTGAGCATATCTTCGAGGTAAAGCAGAAAAAAATCTACCAACACTAAAAGAATCAACGCCTAAAAAGCCAATATCACGTATTTTGTTCTCTTTTTCAAAGTTCTCAATGCTATATGCCACTTCATCAAAATTGGTTAATTCCAACTGAGAGGAAGGCAGCGGATCCATTTGGCTCGGAATAACACGAATCGTATTATTGTAGATATCAATTAGGGCTCTCGACTCGGTGTGGTCCAAGTAGATTATTTTAATCTTTTCGGGTTGTACATACAGAGATCTGTATCCTACAAAAGCATATAACGCCCCCGCTTTTCTAAACACCCCGGGTTTTACCAAAAGATCTTCTAATATTTTCTGATTTGTCTCGTCAGAAGCAAGGCTCTTCCTTACAACAAGCAAAATGTCATCAACATATCTTCCATAGTATTGTACACCAGCAATCGTTCTTGCCATTGCATCAAACTTGTTTAAATAGATATTTGCGAGTATCATTGAACTAAACAAGCCAATTGGCAGAGGATATTCTTTCTTTCGTAAGTGTATAAGATCTTTTCGATATGGCAAAATTGTTCTTAAGTAGCGGTCATACACACCCTCTATAAATCGAGTGAGAGGACGAATTTTTTTCAGAAGCTCGTGGTCCTCAAAATAGTTACCCAGCTTATTAAAGCTAAAAGCAACAGAATAGAAATATGACCTTATATCTAGGGAAATCAGTACCGTATCTTTTCCACGGTCATAGTTCTTTTCCATAGCCCGAAAAGCATTATTTCGCCAATCGGTGTACTTTTCAAAATAGCGATTGAAAAGGACTCTGCTATCGAAAGCAATTTGATCATCTTCGCCAAACAATGCAGACTTGTTTATTGTGTTTCCATATACATCAAAGGAAAGTATCTGCTTATCCTTGTCCATTTTTGCAACGAAAATAGTCCACAAAGTATCGAAAATATAGAGCTCTATCGGAGCATCAATAAAGAAGTTGACCGTTTTCATTTTCTTGTCACGTTGAATAGTGTTCGACACCGGCATATTTGGCTGAGCAATTAGAGTATCAAATTTCTTAGGAATGACAAAAAACTTGATTGAGTTAAGAAGAGTATCAAAATATGACTTGGATGCGACTGACAAAGGATGACAAATTGCTTCCGCCATCTCAGAGAAGCACTTTTCCATCTTGATATGGTCAAACTCAAAATTAGCTATCTTCTTACGCATTAAGATGAAGTTCTTGTTGTAGTAATAGTAGCTTTTGAGCTTTCTATACGCTCCTTTTAACATCCTTATATTTTGGGCTTTGTCTTTAAACATTTGTGATACCCCTTACCCGCATACAGCTATTCCAAGAATACAAGTAAATTTTTTGGCAGCACTTAACTTACACAATACCAAAGTACTTCTCAAAGAACGCCAGTAGCTTATCGATGATCGTCTGTTTCTTCTCAGCCCGGTTGCCGCCTCCGAAGCGTGAAACCGGCGGCATGAGCTTGTCGATATCTGTTCCCGTCGTTTTGATTTCACCATCACGGAAAGCGTTCTCTACGAACTTGCGAGTTTCCTCCGGTTTGAGGTTTTCCTCTGCCACGATGGACGCAAGTTCTTTTTCTTTTTGCTCGACAACGAAGCTCCGCCATTCGGTGAGCACATCATCCACATCGTTGATCCCGGCAATGAAGGTTTCAATAAGCGCCTTTTTGCTGCGAAGTTCAGGGCTGGCGTCCATTGCCTTGCGGATATCAATGAGAACCTCTTTATCCTCACAATGAGAATCATGATACTTTTTGACCAACAGCAGGATGTAATCAATGTTGATTTCGATCTGCTTTATCAGTTCAATTTCGAAGACGATATCATCGGTAATGTCTTCTTTTTGCTTGTCCTCACGTCTGCGCTTCCACTCATCCCGCAGGTCCTGATAGCGGCCAAGATAGTCCTGCAAGTCACGCTCAGAAAGGATCTCTTTTCCGGCAAACTCATCGAAGGACAACAGGAGATTCCTCATCCGCAGAATAGCACCGAACAGAGCGATAAAGTCCTTCTGATTTTGCTCCCCGATAATCTGAGGCTCAGAAAGCGGGAATTTGCTCGTCAATTCCTCAATCATATCCGCATAACCGGGATGCAGCACATCTTTCGCATCGGTATAACCGTAGTAGTAATCCTTAAAGCTCTTGAGAAGAACAATGCCGGAAGCATTTTTATCGCCAAACAAAGAAATGGCGTCATCGACCCGCCGTTGCAGATTGCGGAAGCAGACAATATTGCCAAAGGTTTTGATCGAGTTCAGAATCCGGTTCGTGCGGGAAAACGCCTGAATCAACCCGTGCATTTTCAGGTTCTTATCCACCCACAGGGTATTCAGCGTGGTGGCGTCGAATCCAGTCAGGAACATATTGACCACGATCAGCAGATCAAGTTCCTTATTCTTCATACGAAGGGAGACGTCCTTGTAATAATTCTGGAACTTGTCGCCATCTGTACTGTAGTTGGTGTGGAACATTTCATTGTAGTCCCGAATTGCCGCATCAAGGAAATCACGGGAACTCTGATCCAGAGCGGAGGTGTCCTCGGGGTTCTCCTCATCAAGAATTCCATCCGTTTCTTCTTCGTTCGCTCCATAGCTGTAGATCGTAGCGATCCGCAGTTTTTTGGTCGGATTGGCTTCCATCTGACGCTTGAACTCAGCGTAGTACAGCTTTGCCATCGGCACAGAGGCAACAGCAAAAATGGAGTTGAAGCCGCTGACACGCTGCTTTTGTTTGATTTCTTCAACTGCTCCGTTTTTTGCAGAGGCAACTTCGGAGATATTCGTCAGCACATTGAAGGCGTAAGATTTATCACCCCGATAAGTTTTCTGATCGAAGTGTTCAAGGATATACTTTGTCACCAGCTCGATGCGTTCAGGCGCCATGAATGCCTTTTCACGGTCGATATCCCATACATCTTTATCGTCGATATCCGGCTCCACATCCATGGTCTTAATGTAGTCCACACGGAAGGGCAGCACGTTTTTGTCGTTAATGGCATCGACGATGGTGTAGGTGTGCAGTTGATCTCCGAAGGTTTGTTCCGTCGTAAACATCTTCGGATTTCGCACTGCGCCTGTATTGGCCGCAAAAATCGGCGTGCCTGTGAAGCCAAAGATATGGTACTTCTTAAAGTTTTTGACGATTGCGGTGTGCATATCACCAAACTGACTGCGGTGGCACTCGTCGAAGATAATCACGATATGCTTTTGATAAACCTCGTGCCCTTTGTTCTTGTTCACGAAGGTGGAGAGCTTTTGGATGGTGGTAATGATGATCCGGCAGTTATCGTCCTCAAGCTGACGCTTCAGCACCGCCGTTGACGTGTTGCTGTTGGCGGCCCCCTTTTCAAAGCGGTCGTATTCCTTCATGGTCTGGTAATCCAGATCCTTTCGGTCAACGACGAAAAGCACCTTATCGATGTAAGGCAGATTGGAGGCAAGCCGGGCGGTTTTGAAGCTAGTCAAGGTTTTGCCGGAACCTGTAGTGTGCCAGATATACCCACCTCCGGCAATGGAGCCGTATTTCTTGTAATTGTTGGCGATCTCAATACGGTTGAGAATCCGCTCCGTGGCCGTGATCTGATAAGGACGCATGACCATGAGCATGCTTTCCGAAGTGAAGACACAATACTTCGTCAGGATATTCAGGATCGTATGCTTGGCAAAGAACGTTTTGGTAAAGTCGATCAGGTCGGGGATCACCCGGTTGTTGGCGTCCGCCCAGAAAGAGGTAAACTCAAAGCTGTTGCTGGTCTTTTCCTTTTTGACTTTTCCGGAAGATGCGTCCTTGATGGCGTTATAGCGGGTGGAGTTGGAGTAATACTTGGTATTCGTGCCGTTGGAGATCACAAAGATCTGCACGTACTCATACAGTCCGCTCCCTGCCCAAAAGCTGTCCCGCTGATAGCGGTTGATCTGATTGAACGCCTCACGGATCGCAACGCCCCGGCGCTTCAGCTCGATATGCACGAGGGGAAGACCGTTGACCAGCACCGTCACGTCATAGCGGTTATCGTGCTTCGCTCCGGCATCCTGTCCCATGACGTACTGATTGATCACCTGCACGCTGTTGTTATGGACGTTCTTCTTATCGATGAGGGAGATGTTCTTTGTCGTACCATTGTCACGATGAAGGACCTGCACGTAATCCTCCTGGATCTTGCGGGTCTTCTCTGCGATGCCTTCATTTTTATTGGCAACGCAGTCCGAGAAAAACTGTTTCCACTCACTGTCGGAGAAAACATAGTTATTGAGCTTTTCCAGCTGCCGGCGCAGATTGAGTACCAAGTCCTCCTCGCTGTGGATAGGAAGATATTCATATCCCTGTTCTGTAAGCAGACGGATAAACTCCGCCTCCAAAGCCGCCTCGCTCTGATAGGCATCGGAACGTTTGGTTACAGGTGTATACTCCGTAACAACTGTATTCTCGTTTGTTTCAGCAACAATGTTAAAATACGACATGGTCAAGGCCTCCATATTGCAATATGGCTATTGTAATTTGAACCATTCAGGGTAATTCTCGGTAGCTTTTTCAAACGGTGATTTATTTCCCCAATCCGGAAGGGAACCTTCTCCGGAATTGACTGAATAGGCAGTATACTTACTTCTAAAATAAACTGGCGGCAGGTTGTACGCCATGGCTAACGAACCAAAAAGAAGGTACATCAAATATAGATTCAAAATATAAAGCGTTGCAACAGACAAGAAAGCATTTTCCAACGTCGCTTTCCTATATGAATCAGTCTCATTATGCTTGAGCGAATTGTATGCTTTCCACCAATCCAAACCAACCACCTTGTCTTCTTCAACACGCCAATCCTGTAGAGGTGTCGCCGTACAAAACGGTGTCATGATTTCAGTCTTTGGTAAATTAGGGAAGTGTTTTAGAAGGATATTTGTAATGCTCTTGATATTCCTCGCCTTTTCCCCTTTGGCTTGGCAAATTGCTTTGGCTATGATTTCAAATTCAGACGCAGATAGAATGATAATCTGCTTAAAAATATCAGAATAAACATCACCATGAATCATTAGAGACCTACCGTCTTCGTTTTGACAAAATCCATGGTACAAATAGTCCTTGGTTCCATCAAACCTTGCGGCTAATGAGCAATAATAATTCCAATGCTGAATGTATTCCTGGGGGTCCACTATACTGCCTCCTTAAATGTTAACAACCTATCTCTGTAGTATTCATATTGCCTCTGTCGAGCTTCGATTTCGGCGGGAAGTCCTTCTTTGAGATCATTGCAGAGGGTGTCAAAGCGACTTAGCAAAAGAACAATCCTTTTTTGCTCATCTATTGACGGAACAGGAATTAATAGTTTCCGCATTTCTGCCATCGGAATGCTCTTGACGGTTCCTCCAGCCACTTTTTTCATGTAGGCGGTTTTCATCTGTTCCGACGTCAAGAGATACCTCAAAAACTGAGGAACTATTCTGGTCTGATCCGGCTTGATGGTGTAAACACCCTCCTTGATATTCCAGTTTGAAGGTTCTTCCGTAATAACAGCGGTTTCCCCAATAGTTCCTGTCCCAGAAAAAAGGACATCGCCAACTTCCAAATTGGAACGATTATTGCAAAGACAAAGCGCTTCATCGTTAATCCTATCAGTTTTCTCGGATGGCACGATTCTACCGCCATGGATCTCACGAATCGTGATGTAATAGTTCTCAGCATCATCCGTGTTCAGCCTGAAAAACTGTCTGGGATTAAGTCCAGTATTGAGAGAAAGGATCACATCATTCAGCGTCAGCCATCTGACCGCCCGGCTCCGTCTCTCTCTCTCTCTCTCTCTACATGAACATTCTGTGAATTATCCACATTG
>JAUNNH010000037.1 GCA_030531505.1 Eubacteriales bacterium | reverse complement strand
GGTTCTCAAGCAGCATGATCTGGCCGGGCTGCAGCGCGGCGGCCTTGGCCTGGGCATCCTCGCCGATGGTGTCGGAAGCAAAGATCACATCCTGGCCGAGCAGCTCGCTCAGACGCTTGGCAACGGGCGCCAGAGTCAGCTTGCGCAGGGATTTCTCCCACTCCTCGCGGGTGATATCGGCCTCGTTCTTGCCCTTTTCCACCTGCTTTTTCACGTAGCCCTCAAAGGTGGCCACGGGCTTGCCCAGATGAGAGCAGGCGATGACGGCGGCGCCCTGCTCGAGCAGGTACTTCAGCGTGGGGATAGCCGCGACGATACGCTTGTCGCTGGTGATTTCGCCGGTCTTCTTGTCCTGCGGCACGTTGAAGTCGCAGCGGACGAGGACCTTCTTGCCCTTGACATCGGCATCGTAAACAGTTTTCTTGTTGTAGTTCATGGGTATCCTCCTTAAAAATAATAATTATCCTTTATTCTCCCCGCATGCTTCCCGTTCCGAGCAGCCCGGGAAAACCCTGCTGCCGGAGCGCTTCGTAGGCGAGGATGGCGACGGAGTTGGAGAGATTCAAACTCCGGGCGTCCGAGATCATGGGGATGCGGATACAGCGCTCGCGGTATTTCTCCCGCAGCCACTCCGGCAGCCCCGCGGTTTCTTTGCCGAACATCAGTGCCACATGCGTTCCGGAGAAATCGGCCTCGGCGTAGGAACGCGGGGCCTTGGTCGTGGCAAGGAAGAGATCGGCGTCTCCGTTTTCGGCAAAATACGCATCCAGGTTATGATGGACGTGCAGATCGACCAGGTACCAGTAATCCAGACCACAGCGCTTGACCGCTTTGTCGGAAATATCAAAGCCGAGAGGCTCAATCAGATGGAGCCGCGCGCCGGTGGCGGCGCAGGTGCGCGCGATCGCTCCCGTGTTGTGTGGGATCTCCGGCTCCACAAGGACGATGTCCAGCATCCAACTGCCTCCGTGATACGTATTACTCTGCCCTGTTCAGCATCATTTTAGCACACATTTTTAAAAAATCATGTACTTTTTTTGCCTTTTTGCAAGTTCTTGCATAATAGACAAAATCAGGGTATAATCGGTATCGGAAAGAGGCTCTTTATGGGCAATTTGCCAGTTTCTTATCAAAAGAGTTTCGTGGGGGTATTATGGACTATATCTGCTCCGACTGTCCCCGCCGCTGCGCCGTGCGCCGGAGTGACGATACGGCTGCGGGCTTTTGCCGCAGCGGTGCGCTGCCGACGGTAGTGCGGGCCGCACCGCACTTCGGGGAGGAACCCTGTATCAGCGGCTCACGCGGCTCGGGAGCCGTGTTCTTTTCCGGCTGCAATCTGCGCTGCGTCTTCTGTCAGAACCGGGAGATCAGCCGAGTCAGCGTTGGGAAAACGCTCGGCATCACGGAGCTGCGGGACGTTTTTTTGCGGCTGCGGGACCAGGGAGTACACAATATCAACCTCGTCACGCCGACGCATTTCAGCCGCGCCATCGCTGCGGCTCTCGACGGCCTCGAGCTCGGCATCCCCGTCGTCTGGAACAGCTCCGGCTATGAGAGTGTGGAGACGCTCCGGCGCCTTGAGGGTCTGGTGCAGATTTATATGCCCGATCTCAAGTACCTGCGCGCAGAGCCGGCCCGGCGTTATTCCCTCGCGCCGGATTATCCGGAGGTCGCGCAGGCGGCGATCCGGGAGATGTTCCGCCAGCGCGGTCCCTTTGAGATGGACGGGGAGGGACTGCTCCGTTCGGGTGTGCTGATCCGCCACCTGATCCTCCCCGGCCAGGACCTGAACAGCATGGACGCGATCGACTTTGCCGCGGAGGCGTTCCCGGAGGGGAGCGTCCTGTTTTCCCTTATGAGCCAGTATACCCCGATGCCGGGACTGGAAGCCTATCCCGAGCTGCAGCAGCCGGTCGACAAGGAGCTGAACGATCGCCTTTGCTCCTATATGGCGCGCTACGGACCGGCCGACGGCTACTGGCAGGAGGGGAGCGCCGCGACGGCGGACATGATCCCCGCCTGGGACGGCACAGGTGTCTCTTGACAAATACGGGAAAACAACGCATAATTTAATTGAATAAAAGAAAAAAGAGGAGGTACCCCTTATGACTTATAATGAGGTTCTCGCCGCCGCCAGAACGGAGGTCGGCCCCTACTGCAAGGCATGCCCGGTCTGCAACGGCCGCGCCTGCGGCAATGCCATGCCCGGCCCCGGCTGCAAGTACCCCGGCCCTACGGCTTCCCGCAATTACGACAAGTGGCAGGAGATCTGTGTGAACATGGACACCCTGTGTCCCAACGCCGATCCGGATATCTCCTTTGAGCTCTTCGGCCATCGCTTTGCCGCGCCGATCTTTGCTGCGCCCCTCGGCGCGCTGCCCCTCCACTACGGTGACAAGTACAAGGATCAGCAGTATAACGCCATCCTCATCAAGGCTGCCGCAGAGTATGGGCTGATGGCCCTGACCGGCGATGGCGTGGACCCGGAGATCATGAAGGCGTCCGTAGTCGATATGAACAAGGTGGGCGGCATGGGCTGCCCGACCATCAAGCCCTGGAACAAAGAGGCGGTCTTTGAAAAGCTGGATATCCTGAACGCCAACGGTATCTTTGCCGCAGCGATGGACGTTGATGGCGCGGGCCTGCCCTTCCTCAAGGCCATGAACCCCAACGCCGGCAGCAAGTCTGTCGAGGAGATGAAGGAGATCGTGCACTACGCGCAGATGCCCTTTATCATCAAAGGTATCATGACCCCGAACGGAGCGCGCAAGGCGGTCGAGTCCGGTGCCGCGGCCATCGTGGTCTCCAACCACGGCGGCCGTGTGCAGGGCGGCGTGCCTTCCACAGCGGAGGTCCTGCCCGCCATCGTCGAGGCGGTCAAGGGACAGATCACGATCCTGGTCGACGGCGGCATCCGCTCCGGCGTGGACGTGTTCCGCGCGCTCGCACTCGGCGCCGACGGCGTGCTGATCGGCCGTCCCGTCCTCACCGCCATCTACGGTGCGGGGGAGGAGGGCTTCCGGGTCTATATGGACAAGATCGTGGGTGAACTGAAATCCACGATGACCATGTGCGGCGCGGCGACCTTGAAGGATATCACCCGCGACAAGATCTGGCTCGGCTGAGTTGTAATATAAGAAAGCCTCCGGTATCTTACCGGAGGCTTTCTTATATTACGGAAACTAAATTATGTAAACTATTCTTCCGCTCTGTCATAGCTTTCGAGGAAGCTGTGCGCCTCGCCATGGCTTTTGTAACCCGGAAAGGTGTCGAGACAGACGGCGTGCAGGGCGTTAAAGATGCTGATTTCCAGATTGGGGTTCTTTTTGCTGAGCTCACGGATCAGCAGCTTGATCTCTTGACGTTTGCTCTCTCCTGTCCCGTCGCCGGAAGCGCCGATGGCCTCTGTGAAGCGGCAGGCACATTGGATAAAGTGCAGATCGTTGTAGCGGCACCAGTGGAGAATGGCCTCCTCACGCACGCAATAGAGCGGACGGATCAGCTCCATACTGGGGAAGTTCGTGGAATGGAGCTTGGGGAGCATGGCCTGCAGCTGCGCGCCATAGAACATGGCCATGACGGTCGTCTCGATCACGTCGTTGAAGTGGTGGCCGAGAGCGATCTTGTTGCAGCCGAGCTCCTGTGCCTTGGCGTATAGATGCCCGCGCCGCATGCGCGCACAGAGATAGCAGGGGTTTCGGTCGGTGCTGTTCGCGGCCTCGAAGATCTCCGACTCAAAGATCGTGACCGGCACCTGCAGCAGGGCGGCGTTCTCCTCGATGCGTGCGCGGTTGGCGGCGTTATAGCCCGGGTCCATCACCAGATAGCGGAGCTCGAAAGGGAAGTCGCTGTGCTTCTGGAGCTGCTGGAGGAGCTTGGCCATGAGCATGGAGTCCTTACCGCCGGAAATGCACACCGCGATCCGGTCGCCCGGCTGGATGAGCTCATAGCGGCGCACGCCCTCCACGAAGGGCCGCCAGATCGTCTTGCGGAACTTTGTGATGAGGCTGCGTTCCACCAGCTCATGGGGCTGGAGTTCTCTGCCCATTCAAATCCTCTTCCACTTGGCCCCGTGGGGAATATCGGTCAGCTCGATGCCCTGCGCCTTGAGCGTGTCGCGGATCCGGTCGGCCTCGGCGAAATCCTTGGCCTTCTTGGCGTCCTGACGGGCGCGGATTTGCGCCTCAACGGCCTCGTCGCTCTCGCCGGATTCGGAGATGATCGTGAACTCCGTACCGGTCACAGCCTGCTTTTTAAGCTCGTCGCGCTTGACAGCGGCCTTCTCGAGCAGACTCAGCCCCAGCACCTTGTCGAATTCGCCCAGCATATAGAGCTTGGTCTCGTCGTTGGTCTGGGCCTTGAGCACGTCGTAGAGCGCCGTCACAGCGAGGGAGGTGTTCAGATCGTTGTCGAGCGCGGTGCAGAACTTGGTTTTCAGTGCCTCGGCGGCAGCCTCGTCGATGGCTCCGTCGCCGGGCTTGAGTGCGGCGATGCGGGCGATGAGTTTGTTGTAGGTCACCTGAGCGTTATCCAGGTTCTCCCAGCTGAAAACCAGGGACTTGCGGTAGTGGCTCTGCAGGCAGAAGAGACGGTAGGCGAGAGGGTCGTAGCCCTTCTGCTCGAGAAGGGAGACGGTCAAAAACTCGCCGCTGGACTTGGACATTTTGCCGCTGTTCGTGTTCAGATGAAGGACATGCATCCAGTAGTTGCACCACTTGTGTCCCAGATAGCTCTCACTCTGGGCGATCTCGTTGGTGTGGTGGGGGAAGGCGTTGTCGATGCCGCCGCAGTGAATATCCAGATCCTCGCCGAGGTGCTTCATCGAGATGCCGGAGCACTCGATGTGCCAGCCGGGATAGCCGACGCCCCAGGGGGAGTCCCATTTCAGAGCCTGATCCTCGAACTTGGACTTGGTGAACCAGAGCACAAAGTCGTTCTTGTTGCGCTTGTTGGT
>JAUNNH010000006.1 GCA_030531505.1 Eubacteriales bacterium | reverse complement strand
CCGCCGCTGAGACTGCCGCGAAGGCGGCCATGGAGCACGGCCTGAAGACCGTCGAGGTCTTTGTCAAGGGCCCCGGCTCCGGTCGTGAGGCTGCGATCCGCGCGCTGCAGACCGCCGGTCTCGAAGTCACGATGATCAAGGACGTTACCCCCATTCCTCACAATGGCTGCCGTCCTCCGAAACGTCGTCGCGTATAAGGAAGGGAGGATAGACTGTTATGGCTAAAAACAGACAGCCGATTGCGAAGCACGCCAAGGCTCTGGGCATCAGCCCCGCCGCAATGGGCTATTACAAGAAGGAGACCACCCGCAACAGCAACACGCAGACCCGCCGCAAAAAGTCCGAGTACGCCGGCCAGCTGCAGGAGAAGCAGAAGGTCAAGTTTGTCTACGGCGTTCTGGAGAAGCAGTTCCGCGGCTACTATGAGAAGGCCGTCCGTATGCCCGGCAAGGCCGGCGACAACCTGCTCATTCAGCTCGAGAGCCGTCTGGATAACGTCGTGTTCCGTCTCGGCTACGCCGCTACCCGCCGCGAAGCCCGTCAGATGGTCAACCACGGTCACTTCACCGTCAACGGCCGCAAGGTCAACATCCCCAGCTATCAGGTCAAGCCCGGCATGGTGATTGAGATCAAGGAGAGCAGCCGCAGCATCGAGCGCTTCAAGATGAATCTTGAGGCCAATGCCTACCACGTCATTCCCAAGTGGCTCGAGTTCGACGCCCAGAACATGATCGGCAAGGTCGTCGCTGCCCCCACGAGAGAGGACGTCGATTTCCCGGTGGAAGAGCACCTCATCGTCGAGTTGTACTCCAAGTAAAAAGAGACCCTCATCAATTGGTAAGCTGAAACACCGCGCACGGCCCGACCGTGCAAAGACTGTAAGGAGGGTACTGCAACTATATGATCGAAATCAAAAAGCCGCGCATCGAATGCATCGAAACCCAGGCCGACCCGTCGTATGGCAAGTTCATCATCGAGCCCCTGGAACGCGGCTACGGCACCACACTTGGCAACTCTCTGCGTAGGGTACTCCTGTCCTCTCTTCCCGGCTCTGCCTGCACCAGCATCAAGATCGCCGGTGTACAGCATGAGTTTTCCACGATCCCCGGCGTCAAGGAAGACGTCACCGAGATCGTTTTGAACGTCAAGAGCATCATTGCCCGTCTCAACTCCACCGGTCCCAAGACCGTCTACATCGAGGCCGCCGGCGAGGGCGTCGTCACCGCCGGTGACATCAAGCCCGATGCGGAGGTGGAGATCTTGAATCCGGAGCAGCCGATCGCTACGCTCGGCCCGGACGGCGCTCTGAATATGGAGCTCGTTCTGGACCACGGCAGAGGCTATGTATCCGCCGAGAAGAACAAGAACCCGCAGATGGCGATCGGGACTATTCCCGTCGACTCCATCTATACCCCGGTCCTGAAGGTCAACTACACCGTGGAGAACACGCGTGTGGGCAACCAGACCGACTATGACAAGCTGACGCTGGAGGTCTGGACCAACAAGACCATGAGCTCCCGTGACGCCGTGTCTCTCGGGGCCAAGATCCTCTGCGATCACTTTACGCTCTTCACCGATCTCTCCGAGAACGTGGCCAACAGCTCCACGGTCGTCGAGAAGGTCGAGAAAGAGCCGGACACCGTGCTCAAGATGACTATCGAAGAGCTCGACCTGTCCGTCAGAAGCTTCAACTGCCTCAAGCGTGCGAATATCAATACTGTCGAGGACCTGGTCAGCAAGACGCAGGAAGAGATGATCAAGGTCCGCAACCTCGGCCGCAAGTCCCTGGAAGAAGTCGAGCATAAGCTGACGATGATGGGCTTGTCTCTGGCAGACGAGGACAACCAGCAATAGGAGGAAATGCTACTATGCCCGGAACAAGAAAGCTCGGAAAGACCACCGATCAGCGTATGGCGATGCTGCGTCAGCAGGTGACCGACCTGCTCGACAAGGGCCGTATGGAGACCACTGTCTCCCGCTGCAAGGAGATCGCCCCCATGGCCGAGAAAATGATCACTCTTGGCAAGGCTGCGGATCTGGCTTCCTATCGTCAGATGCTCAGCTTCATCACCCGCGAGGACGTGGCCAAGAAGGTCAAGGATGAGCTCGCGAAGAAGTATGCCGACCGCAACGGCGGCTACACCCGCATCACCCGCGTTGGCGTTCGCCGCGGCGACGCCGCCGAGGTCGCGGTCATCGAGCTGATCTGAACCGTATAAGAAAAAGGACTGTGGCAATAGCCACAGTCCTTTTTTGCTGCCTGTAAAACGGCTCAGTCGGGGAAGGCCGATTTGAGCCAGCTCTTGTACTGGCGCATGGGCGTGTTCTTGTGCGGGAAGAAACGGTAGATCAGCACCGGGTCCTCGCTGGTGTTGTAGGGGCGGCTTCGATCCATCTTCACCGCGAAGTGGTAGTACTCCCGGGCGAGAGCTTCGATGTCCTTGTTGCTTCCGCCATAGGGATAGCTCATGGCGCAGGGTTCCTTGCCGAAGAGCCGCGTCAGATAGAGGCGAGAGCGCTTCATCTGCTTCTCCTGCTGCTCAGGGGAGTAGAGGCGCAGGTCCACGTGCTTATACATGTGGCTCTGGAAGGAGACATAGCCGCACTCGTACATCTCGAGCGCCTCGGCCTTGGTCATGTGGTTGCCGCCCTTCTTCTCCAGGTAGCGGCACACGGCAAAGATCGTCACCTTCACCTGATACTTCTTGACCAGCGGCAGGAGATTGGTGTAGTTGTTCTGCCAGCCGTCGTCGAAGGTCAGGATAACCGGCTTTTCATAGTCCTCGACGTGTTCGAGGTCTTCGAACCAGATTGGCGTGTAGCCGTGTTCGAGCAGGTAGCGGAAGTGGTGCTCCAGAGTCTGGGGCGTCACGCAGATGCTGGAGTTGGGCCAGCCGTGGCTCACGGAGTGGTACATCATGACCGGCACGTTGTAGCCTTCCGGGACCTCCCAGTTCCCGGCGGCCGGCGTGCAGTAGATGTGATCGTACTTCTCGTCGTAGAGATAACCGATCTGCACGCCTTCGCAGAAGGACTCGATCGGCACAAGCAGGTCAGTCCCATCCTCGTACGGAACAGTATCCGCCGCGAGCGTGTGATCGTCTTCAAGATAGCGGAGAGCAGCGCTCCCGCTTGCAAGAGAGACATGATCTTTGCGCCAGTCAAAGCCGAAAGCGTCACCTTCATGTTCAAGCGGGACGCCGAGTGCATCCGTGATCTCTGAGAGTCGGGCATAGGGGAGCTCATTCAGGCGGAACGCGCCGCTCGGAAGCTCAACGCCGTCCACGGTCACCGGCCCGCCGGGCTGCAGCACCGACTCCTCGGCCGAGGCAATGGGCAGGATCGAGCAGAACAGGATGAGCACCATCAGCATGCTGAGGACCTGCGAGAGCGTTTTGCGCGAAAAAAGAACATGTTTCACACAACGTTACCTCACTTTGTGTTGTTATGTAAATTATGCTAACATGCGCGGTGAGGCTTGTCAAGCGTTCGAAGAACAGAGAAAAGGACGGTTTCCCGGCGTGCCAGTCCTTGGCCGCCCGGCACTCTTGACACCGGCCCGTGGCTCGTAGTACAATATCTTGGCACGCCGGCGTGGTGGAATGGTAGACACCAGGGACTTAAAATCCCTTGGCCGCAAGACCGTACCGGTTCGAGTCCGGTCGCCGGCACCAGATCAGAAACAGTAGATTGATACAATGTGTCGATCTGCTGTTTCGTTTTTTTATGCCCGGAAAGGCCGATACGGCAGGCATTTTGAACCGCGGGCGATTCATTTGAATAATCGAAAGCACAATATATGGCTTAAGGATTCGCTGAATTGCAGCCGAACTACCATATACTGTGCTTTCTTTTCGTTAAATTATGGAGAATCGTTAAACTATGATAGCATTTGTTAAACTGCCGCCGATGAAGAAAAAGAGATCAAAAAACCAGCCTATTGTGCAAATTTGATCTGTAAATATCGAAATGAGTATGCTATACTTTTATTTTGTAGAAATATATACTGTAGAAGCAGTACAAGCAGCGCTGAAACGGACATCATTCTTTAGTACCTTTGGAAAGAAAAACACTATCGTAACAGATGGTACTTTTGATTTGGGCGACAATCAGGCTTCATGTGATCTGTTCTACCCGTTTATTGAAGAATGCCTTCGATATATTAAAGCAAACACAGAAGATGAATGGAATAAAGGCGATAGGGCGAGATTGATTAACAGTCTCGCCTTATCTGCAAATAGAACAACTGACCTTCTATTTATCATGACTTTTTTGTGAATTTGATTAGCAACTATTGACAATAGGATCTTCTGATGCTATGATCATTACAACAAATCCCCCGGGCCTCTGCGGTTTTACCGTATGCACACTTGGGGGCTTTCTGTTTATTTAGGAGCTTTTTATGGGTACTAAAGAATTCAAGACTATAGCGGAGCAGATTGAATTACTAAAATCTCGAGGTTTGCAGATAACAGATGAGCAGCTTGCAGAGGAGTTTCTGCGTAATACCAACTATTACCGCGTTAGTGGGTATTCCCTGACACTCCGAAATCATGATGTTTTTTATGAAAGTGCTTCTTTTCAGAACATTGTTGATATCTATCGATTCGATCATGAACTACGGCATGTGCTTCTAAAGTATATTGAGCAGATAGAAGTCAGAATCAAATCAATATATGCATATGAATTTGCAAGAATGTATGGTTCTCTTGAGTACATGAACAGCTCGCATTTTACTGACCCCCTTGAATACGTTGGAATAATGGCAAAAGCAAATGATCAAAAAACACGGAGTTTACAGCACGAGGCCTTTATTCAGCATTATGTAATTGATCTTCAAGAAGATATGCCGATATGGGCATATATTGAGCTTTTTACCTTAGGCGACATTTCAAAGCTATACCATATTTCACTCCCAGAACTAAAAACCGTGATTGCCAACCAGTTTGGCTTACACATGAATATGGGGCCTGTTATTTTGGGGGAATACCTGTACTCCATGACAACTATTCGTAATTTCTGTGCCCACGGGAATCGCCTGTTTAACCGTCTATTCATTCGAAAACCATCACTAAACAGCAAAGAAAAAGGATTACTAATTAAATCTGATGATGGAACGATCGACAATTCTCATTTGTATGGATTTGTGATCATGATGCGCCGGTTAATTGATCATACCAGCTTTGAAGAAATGAAAGCGGAGGTAATCGCGCTGCACAAGAAATATCCCTTTGTATCCATGAGATACTATGGGTTCCGAGATGATTGGGAGCAACTGCTTTAATAATGAGAATAGTACTCAATTACATGCATATAATGCTCTTGACAGTTCCCACAAGCCTATATGGCGCAACTGTGGGCCATCTGTTTACCGGGGACAGTAATGTCCCCGGCTTTCTTTTGTCGAAGCAGCCAATAATAATACGAGTCGAATCGAATATAGTGCCTCAAATAATCACCGTCACATCACACCCGTTCTGGAAGCTGAATATGATCCTGCCGTCGCTGTGCACGGTCACACGATCGACGATTGCGTTCCACCGGCGCGGGCTGAACTCTATATCCAGATCGTCCAGTTCGTTTAGCTCAAACAGGAAGGCATCCAGCGCATCGGCTTTCCGCTCCCGCTCGGAGCGTTCCTTCTGCAAGGCCGCCTGCTTTGCCTGCAATGTTTCAAAGCGATTGATCAGATCGTCATATCTGCTTTTGTACTGGCACTGATCCTGAGCGGTGGCGGCGTTTTCTCGGACACAGCTTTCGATCATTCCGGCGATGATCTCCATTTCCCGTGAGATCTCATTCAACTTTTCATCGATGCCGGTGCAGTCCGTTAGCGCATTTTTTATGATCCTTCCATCTTCCAGAAGCGCCGTCCGATCCTGAATCAGTTTGCTGACCGCTTCCCGGAACGCATCCCGGATCTGATCTTCCGTCAGGTGTGGCGTCGTGCATTTTTCATCGCCCTTGAATTTCCCATTGCACTGCCAGATCACACGCCTGTACTGATCCGTACTGTGCCATACCTTGGAGCCGTACACGCAGCCGCAATCCCCGCAGATGATCTTGCCGGAGAAGGGGCTGCTGCAGTACCGCTGCCGGGGATTCGCCTTGCGTTTCTGCATCTCCTTCTGCACTTGATCCCAGGCTCCCGGCTCTATGATGGCAGGGTGGCTGTTTCGGACATAATACTGGGGGACCTCGCCTTCGTTCACCTTCATTTTCTTGGTCAGAAAGTCGGTTGTGAACTTCTTCTGAAGGCGGGCGTCCCCCTTGTATTTTTCATTGGTCAGGATGCTTTCGATCACGCTGTTCTGCCATTTCTGCTTTCCGCCCGGCGTCGGGATCCCTTCATCTGTAAGCGTCCGTGCGATCCGGCTGACAGCCATCCCTTCGATGAACATCCGGTAGATCCGCCGCACCAGCTCAGCTTCTTCCGGCACGATCTCCGGCAGACCATCTGGCCCTTTGCGGTAACCGAGGAAGTGTTTGTACGGGATCGTCACCTTCCCATCGGCCATACGCTTTCGCTGGCCCCAGGTGACGTTTTCCGAGATGGAGCGGGATTCTTCCTGGGCGAGGCTGGACATGATCGTCAGGAGAAGTTCCCCTTTGCCATCGAAGGTCCAGATAGCCTCTTTTTCAAAGTATACTTCTGTCCCGTGCTCTTTCAGCTTGCGAATCGTTGTCAGGCTGTCGACCGTGTTGCGGGCAAAGCGGCTTACACTTTTCGTGACGATGAGATCGATCTTTCCGGCAAGCGCGTCGCGAATCATGGCGTTGAATCCGTCCCTCTTGCGGGTGCCCAAACCGCTGACTCCCTCATCCGTATACACTCCTACGAACTCCCATTCTGTGTGGGAGCGTATATAGCTGGTGTAGTAATCCACCTGCGCCTCATAGCTGGTGAACTGCTCGTCGCTGTCGGTGCTCACACGGGCATACCCGGCGACACGGCGGCACGCTTTCTGGGTTGCCGGCTGATGTGTCTGGGCATGAAAGGTTGCTGGAATTACGGTCACATTCTTCGCTATCTGCATGGGGACGCCTCCTTGGGGAATGGTATAGTTTGGGCACGGCTTTTGACCGTGCCATTTTGCTTTTCTGACGGGCAGCTTCCTTCATCTCCGGCGTCCAGCTCTCCACGCGGGAACGGTCTTCCCATCGTTTAACGCTTTCGGAACCGTCCTTGAAGCAGAACACCAGCCGGTTGCCGTTCTCTGCTCTGAGTGCCGTTAAATCATCGAGGGAGATGTCTGCTGTCAGGGAATCCAGTACGCGCTCCGGAACTGCTTTTGACGGGCAGACAGATTTGCCCTGCGTATTGTATGTCGTGCAGATCCAGACAGGCCCGCCGTGGGTTACCTTTCTGGAATACCGCGCACCGCAGCAGCCACAGGTGATCAGGCTGGAATATGGATACCGTTTGGTGTAGTCCTTTGTCGGCGGCGCATATCTTGCAGCCCGCCGAACCATTTCTTCCTGTACTGCGTTATAGTCTTCCATGCTGATGATGGCCTCATGGGTGTCGGCGGCATGATACTGAGGCAGTTGCCCGTGGTTCTTTACGTCGTGCTTGGTCAGATGATTCTCGCGGAATGTCTTCTGCAGAAGCAGATTGCCAGTGTAGGTGTAGTTTTTCAGGACGCTGGCGATGCTGTTTTTCGTCCAGCAGTTCCCATAGCGCGTGGAGAGCTCTTCCGAATTAAGTTTCTTGGCAATGCTCCGTTCCCCCATCCCGGAAAGATACATTCCATATATGCGGCGGACGGTCTCGGCCTCTGTCGGCTCGATCACATAGCTCCCGTCCTTGTAACGGTACCCTAATATCGTTCCGTCGCATGGGATCCCGGCCTCAAAGTTCTTCCGGATCCGCCACTTCTGGTTCTCGCTGGCAGACAGGCTTTCTTCCTGTGCATAGCTGGCAAGTACGGTGATCATGAGTTCACCATCGGCGCTCAATGTATGAATATTCTGCTCTTCAAAGAAGACGTCCACCCCGAGCGCTTTCAGATCCCGGATGGTTGACAGCAGCGTCACCGTGTTTCGGGCGAAGCGTGAGATGGACTTCGTAATCACCATATTCACTTTTCCGTTCCGACAGTCCTGCAGGAGTTTTTGGAACTGCTCCCGACTGTCGCGGGTGCCGGTTTTCGCTTCATCTGCATACACACCTGCAAACTCCCAGCAAGGGTGTTTTTGAATCAGTTCGCTGTAGTAGCTGATCTGGGCGGAGAGCGAATGGAGCATCGCGTCCTTCCCGGACGAGACGCGCGCATAGGCCGCCACGCGCTTTCGCTTCTTCAGGATCGGCGCAAAGGGCACCTGCGTGATCTCTCTTGCCAATTCTGCCGCCTCCTTTGTATCAATCTTGTAGTAGGATTAAGCCATAGAATCCGCGGAATATCAAGCAATTTCTGCGAAAATGCTGTCAGCGGGAAGGCCGTATTTCAGGGTCAGAATCTGGCAGGCTTTGCGGTAATCGGACTTGCTCAGATCGCCGCGTGTGACCAGCTTTTCTACCAGTCCGAGAGACACATGGTATTGAATCAGGTTATCCGGCCTGTATGGATCGTCGCACGGCGTCGTAGCAGGCGCGGCTGCAGTACTTCCTCTTTTGATTCCCATAGCTCTCATACTCCTTTCCGCAGTACAGGCATGTCAGCGTGTAGTATGCTTTCCGGCGGATCGCCTCCGGATGGCTGTTCCACCAGGCCATGCGGCATCGGTCAGAACAGTATTTCTTCTTCCGGCCGTTGGC
The DNA here is from genome assembly GCA_030531505.1 of Eubacteriales bacterium. Classification (GTDB taxonomy): domain Bacteria; phylum Bacillota; class Clostridia; order Oscillospirales; family Oscillospiraceae; genus Limivicinus. Next base: position 93,974 of record JAUNNH010000006.1, on the reverse strand, counting down.
ACCCAGCATGACTCTCTTTCCGCAGGTCGGACAGACGACCGTGTTCGGGATCTCCGGGTGCCGACGGATATGGGTGCGCACGGTGCTGGCCGGAATCCCTAAGTGCGAAGCGATCTCCGAGGCCTTTGCGCCGGCCAGCCGCATGGCGTTGATCTCATTTTTGATCTGAGTTTTCATTTTGCCCTCTCATTTCCCAAGGGGGAGGAAAGCCATATTGACTCTCCTCCCCAAACCAGTTAACGGACTTCCAGCGCCTTGATGGCTTCCGGGAAGACGAGCTTCGCATCGACCCGCTGGGACACCAGGTACCCGACCTGTCCGTGATCGGCGTAACGCTCCACCAGACGTTTGATCACACGCTTGCCCCGATCGCCAATCCAATAGTAATCGAAATAACCGAACAGGACCGGCCGGGCGCCGGATTCCGGATCGGGCAGGTTTTTCGTCGTGTACACGCGGTATCCGAACAGCGTGTCATAGCCATCTTTCTGAAGATCCGGATTCCAGACATACCGACCGTTGTGAACCCGGATCTTTCTCAGATCCCAATACGTTCTCTCGGACATAACCAGGACCGACTTATCCCGGAACGGCTTTGTGACGGAGTAAATCAGATCCAGGATATCATCCATGGAGATCTTGCCGGCTTCCTCTGTTTCCGTACCGACGGGCGTCTGGTAGACCAGCCCCAGTGGCTTCCCGTTCCCGTCCCCGGTAAAGAACGCTGCCTCTTCTGCGTCGTTCATTTCCGCCTTGAACAGTTCTGTGATCAGGCTTTCCAGGTCCACAGCGGAATCCTCCAGCAGCTCGTCCGACACAAGGAGCCGAGCTGCCAGCTTGTGTGCGCTGATCTCCACCTGGCCAAAGTCAATGTCGCTTACCCGGTACGGAGCATTCTCCGGCATCCAGGTGGCGTTGCCTTCCCCGAGCACAATGGGGATCTTGATCTTCCGTGTGGTCGGGAACACATGCCCGAGCTTACGGAGAATGTTCTGTTCCTCCAGCGCCTGTACCAGCTTCGTCTCATACTCATCGGGGACCAGGTAGCCCCCGGAGCCGTCGCTCCCTTCTTTCAGGTCGTTCTCCGGAAGGCCGGTATGCATATGTTCCCAAAAAGCTCGCCTATAGTTTTCTGCCTTACGGAGTTCCACCGCCGAGGGCGTTTTCTTTTTTCCGGACATCTCATCCGCCAGCGAATTCAGCTTCTCCATCAGTTCGTCAACCGTTTTTACATTTTCCATTGTCTTTTCACCTCTCATCTCTGTTTAGAATCTCCGGCCCTCGCGTGCGCGGAGCAGACGCTCCATCACATCATCCTGCGGAGTCGGGCCGCTGAGCTCCACAGAACAGTTTTCTTTCACGACTTGGAAGATCTGGAACCAGGCAGCATTGGCCTGCTTCATGTACTCCCTGCCCATAGTGACATAGGGGGAGGAAACTACGGTCCCGGTCGGCTTCTTTGCCAGAAAGCCGTAATCCGAGACCGCTTCTTCGCACTGCACCCAGCGGGCAACGCTCATGGCGTATTGTTCGATCTGTTGGGTGGTGACCAGATGATCGCACCGGCGTTCCCGCAGCCATTCCCAGGTCTCTTTGAAGATCGCCTCGGCGCAGGTGACGCTCCCGTCCTTCTGCTTCTTCCGAAGATACTCCTTGATCGGCGGCATTTCCGCGCCGTCCAGATTGACAGCTTCGTCTCCGAAGTCAATCACGGACAGCTTCCTGCCGCCGGGGTTTCCGCTGGCGAGCTTTTCGCATACCGCTTTGGCCTTTCGGCCGGAACTGGGACGGGGACCGCCTCGATTCGTTCCGTCTTTTGACATACTTTTCCTCCATTCCGGGATTGATTTCCCTGTTTTTTGCGTTTGATTTCGCTTTTTTTGCGCGCGTGACCCCGCGCCGTTGCCCACATCAGCAGCCGTAGAGATTGAGACCCCCCTATGGGGCCTGTTGGTCGTTTAACGCTTCTGTACGCGATCGGACGTATAATCCCTATCTGCCGCACGCAACCGGCCAGAGGCTCTCTGCGATGGTTTAACGCTTCTCCGCGCTGCCGGCATGATTCTTTTCGTACAGGTCACGGCTAAAGAAGCCGTGCTCATCAAAATCTTCCGGCAGAATCGTTTCCGTGAATGCGCGCAACCTTTCAACCTCTTCGTGGATACTATCCTGCGGGACCCGAAGCCTGCTCCCGATCTTTCGGTCCTCTCCGCGCCAGAGATACAGGTTCACAGGCTTGCGCTTGCTGCTCGTGTTCGCGGCGGAGATCTCCACGTTGTAGCCGTTGCCGAAATCCCGGTAGATCACACGCTCCAGGTCCAGCTCCCGGATGATGTACTCCGGGCCGAGCTCACGGCAGAGCTGCCGCATATGCGTCGTCGGCTGGGGCACCGTCCAGATATTGCTCATGTTTTTTCACCTCCCTTCATGACCACGCTCTGGGTAGCAGAGGTAGCAGTACGGGTAGCAGTTCCGTTGAGTACTGCTACCCCGAAAAATCCAGTCATACCAGGGCTTTCAGCCTTACGGGTAGCAGAGGTAGCAGTAAATCCAACTCCGTATACACATACATATTTCTTTTTCTTCTTTTTCTTTCTATTCTATTATTCTTTTCTCTTTTTTTCTCAAAACCCGCTGAGAAGTTGAAAGAACTGCTACCTCTGCTACCCAGGGCCGTCAAACCCTTGCGGCACAAGGCTTTCAGCGGGTAGCAGTACGTGGTTTTGCTGCTACCCCGACTGCTACCTCTGCTACCCCGATCACAGGAATTCCAGGCCGTCACAGCCATACTCCCTTGCATACATTTCCTTGGTCTCGAGCGTCAGCGTATATTCTTTATAGTAGGTATTGCCCTTCTGCCGCGTGGTGATGTCAGCAAAGCCGGCACCGAGATGCTCCGCCAGATCCTCCCGGAACTCACGGGCTGTCTTGGCATAGCCGTTGTTGTTTTCCCGGCACCAGGCCTGGTAGACCTTGTAGATCCGGCCTGTAGTGCAGTGACGGACGATCTTTCCCTGCGGCCAGGGGCACATGCACTCCTCAAAGAAGCTCACAACCGTGCTGTTGGTGTCCTTATACTTCTGCCGAGCGGCGGTCACGCTTTCCGGCTCCGAGAAGCGATATCCGTTGGCGATGACGGTCTGCAACGCTGTGATCGCTTTGAAAACGATCCCTTCCCGCTCGGCGTACATTTTGTCCAGCAGCTCCTTATCCTGTTTCTCCAGCGGGATGACGTTGGGGCAGTCGACCACCATGATCCGGTTGTAGACCCATTGGCCGTCGTCGCCGCCGAACTTCGGCAGCCGGTTCATGCAGAACCAGAGGAGCCCGTTGTAGGTGTACTGGAACCCCTGTTGTCCCTTGAACTCGGCAAACAGGCTGTCGCCGCCGGTAATCTTCTTGAAGGTCTTCAGTTCATCCACCGTCAGGAAACTCATGTCTGAGCTGCCAGCCAGCCGGGTGCCGTAGATGGCGCCGGTGCCAAACCGGGCCTCGATCTCCTTCAGGTCGATCCCGATGAAGTTCTCTTTCCCGAGCAGACGTTCGACCAGGCTCTTGAGCTGGGACTTGCCGGTGTCCCCTGCGCCGACGAGGAACAGGGCCTTTTTCATACGCCAGCCCTTCACATTGGAGATGCAGGCGCCGATAAACTCCAGCAGGAGCTGTTCAACCGCTTTGTCCCCGTTGGTCAGGGTGTGCAGATACTGGTCAAAGACCGGCGTGGGCGCGGGCTTCCCCGTCCATCGGCAGGGGATCTGGATAGTGCTGTAGACCGCGGGCGTATGAGGTACTGTGTTCGTCCCGCGCGCATCCACCCGGAGGAGACAGTTTTTGAAATTGATCAGGGTCTCACAGGCGTCCAGTTCTTCCTGCCCGATGTACTGTAAATCTGTGATGATCTGCTGGTATACCTCTGTGATGATGCGCATCTTGACGAGTTCCGGATCATACTCCTCCACGAAGCCCTTGATCATGCCCTTAAACATATCCTCCGCATAGAGCCTATACACGCCGCCCTCATAGACATATTTCATGAGCGCCTGTTTACCGCTGTCCCGGACAAGCAGGTATTTCACATTCTCCCGGACGTACCGGGCCAGGAGCGAAGGTACCACATACGCTTCCCCGGAAACTTCGTTGAAGCGGATGAAGTACGGATGCTCCATCTTGGAGCGGTGGAAGGTTCCGTTGCAGGCCTCGATGCCTTTCTGGATCGTCGCTTCCCGGTAATCCTCCCGCTCCCATTTCTCCCGCATCAGGGCGGAGGCGCGGAAGACCCGGTCGATCATGTCCGGATCCGGGCCGGTACGGAATGCGATCATGGCGCAGAGCGCGCAGTCGGCCTCGGACTGGGAGCCGTAATCTGAGAAATCCCCGTCCTGATACAGCTTCCGGAACTTGTCCGCGTTGCCCTGCCGGAGCAGATTGCCCACGACGTCGAACACGGCGTCATGGCTTTTTGCCAGCTTCTTTTCAGCCGGCTTTTCTTGCCGCCGCATATCCTCATCCAGCGTCGCCAGCAGAGCTTCTGTGCAATCCCGCAGCGGCTTTCCCCATATGACGTTCCCGGTGAAGACTGCGAAGCGGTTGGTGATCCCGCCGTAGTACAGCTCCACACCGTTATGGGGATTCTTCATATAGTAGGCCCTGTCCAGCTTGACCTTGCCGTTCGCGTCCGTGTTGGCCGGGATTAGGGATGTAACACAGTGTCCATAAATATGGATCCCACCGCCGCTCACAGAGCGTTCAGCATAGGAGTCAAAGCGGGTCAGGAGTTTCTGCACCAGCGGATCATCCAGATCCCTGTGATCCACATCCAGGAAGAAGTACCCGTCCGGAATCATGAAGCCGACGCCGTCCATACCAAACGTATCTTTTGCGGCTACAGCTTCTTCGTATGTGACCCAAGTCTGCCGCCAGCTTTCATCTGTACCGGAGGCGCGGCCGTCCACGGCAGACTTGGGCACCTTGGTTCGCTTTTCCTTCCGGATCTCAAAGCGCCACAACATCCAGATCCGCTGTTCTTTCAGTTCCTGCATGAAGTCTTCCATTTCTTCCACCTCCTTCCCGACAGAATACGGCTGTGCTTATTCCCGCGTGGCATTGTCCGACAGCCACTCCCGAAACGCGTCCACCGGGATCAGGATCCTTGTCCCGATCCGCAGGACCGGAAAACCCGGCCTCTTGACCAGCTCATAGGCTTTCGGAAGACTGATGCCGAGCTGCGAAGCCAGTTCCTGTACGCTCATCGTTGCTTTCTCCATCTCTTTCCTTCCTCTCTTTCTTATTAATGGGTATACAAAAGCCACCAGCCGAACACATGTCCGTTTGGTGGCTGATCTGTATTCACCTGAGTACGATTACTGCCTGACCGCCTGTGCGGATCTGTTCGACTGCGTTATATGCTGTCAGATCCCTTACGCCGTAAGCATTGCGTTTGTCGATTCGCTCCTCCGTTTGCTTTAGTCTCCGATTCTTTCGCTGACGATCCCGGTTTTTCATAATCCGTCTCCTCTCTTTCTGCTTTTGGATAGACTAATCCCTTGTAACCTCCAGGAAACGATTTTCGAATCGACATCTGCAGGCGCCGGGGAAAGGGTTGAAAACAATTTGCAAGTTGCCTCTTGTTTTCAATGCAATTATAGAGTATAATGTCGCCAATGTAAACACTTCTAATAGCGACCTAACGGCGACGCTAATGGAGACAAGGAGGGATAATCATGTTTGACGAGTATGATGAGTATGAAAACGAAACAAGCAGAAGAAAAAAAAGAAAGCCAGTTCTTGGATTCGGCGACATTAGCGGAGCAGGACAGATCGTATATAATCTCGTTCGATTTGAAGAATACGACTGGGATAATATCGGAGACCGTGATGTGATCATTCCGTTGTGCGACAAGAACCATGCTTTTATTCTTCCAAACGAGAAATCCCCGACTGGAAAAGAGCTCCTTGTCAGCCTGTATAATTTGGCAAAAAAAATAAACGATTTCCAGGAGGAGAGATCGTTTCTGTACTGTATTCTGGATTGGTGCAAGCATTATGGGAATCCGTATGCTGTGGATGAGCTTTATGCGTTGGTCACAGACTCAGAGTTTGATGCCTCGCTAAACAATCAGGTCGAAAAAACGGGCACGTTTGAATTAAGCCAGTTTATGCGTGACCTCCGACGCCTGTACACGACAACGGCATACTATTTTGCCCTTGAAAACGTTGCGCTCGGCGAAGACGACATGGCATATTATCTGAGTGAGGAAGGGCGATTCTTTGAGGGCCTTCCCTTCTTTGACAAATACAAGTATTATGATGATTCACAAGATGAAGAAATAGACCTGTCAGCAGCAGATGGAGATCTCAGAAAAGAGATCATGTTATTGGCTGAATACCGAAAAAAGCATCCCGAACCTGAGGCGGATGAAGACGTGTCGGAGGAAGAGGATGATGGTATTTTTGCTGGGGTTCCTTATGATGATTATGAAACTTTGTACGACGATCTGCTGGATATCATGCCTAGCTTTACGATCCGGGTTCGCAGGGATCCCAAAACGCAGCGGACAGTGTTTGCTGCGGAGGTTGAATCTGTTTTCGACATTGCCTGGCTGACACTGGCAAGAAAAATAGCGGACGACGTAACTCCGGAGGAAAAGGGGAAAAGCAGGGGAACAAACGGGCGAATAAAAGTATGTCCTTTCTGCGGAGCTGCCTTTGTCCAAAACAGTAACCGTCAAATCACCTGCGGGAAACTTGAATGCAACCGTGAACGGACGAAAAGAAACAAGCGGCGGGAGAGAGCACAGATAAAGAAGGGATGACAAGGCCAGAAATGACTTGAACACTTCAACCAGAAAAAGTCCAAATAAAAAACCATTAGCAAGGAGAAAGCGCGGAAGAGGAGATCGGTAATCCTCAACCCGCGCTTTCTGTTATATAGAATAGCTCCTTGGAAACCGTTCTATAATTCTTTGCAGTATAATAATACTACATAAAAGCAAGGACAAATAGGGACATTTAGTGACTTCTTTCAGATTGAATAACAACAGTCGATTTCTTTGTTATGAGAATAATGATCCCTGTCTCTTCTGTCCCCTCACCAGGAACAGCGGGGTGGAGGAGAAATTCAGCTTTTCCTCCTCTGACCAGACGCGCTGCCAGATCTGCTCGTCCGCCTCCGCGTGCAGGCCGAGCCCCTGCAGGAGCGTGAGATCCCAGTCCGGGCGGCGGATACTCGACAGCGGCACGCGGCGGGCGATGTCCTCCATCACGTCGAAGTTCTCTCCCACGTTCTGATCCCACACGCCCTGCTCGGCGCTGTTGGCCCGATCCCGGTCATAGGCGGCCTGGGCCTCGTCGTCAAAAAGATAGGCGTACCAGTTGGCGTCAAAGTTCAACAGCAGTCCGCCCGGCTTCAGCACCCGTGCCCACTCGGCATAGGCTTTGCCGGGATGTGGCAGGTTCCAGGTCAGGTTGCGGCTGACCACCACGTCGAAGCTCTCATTCTTAAAGCGCAGCGCCTCCGCGTTCATTTCCATCCAGCAGATCCTGTCGGCAAGCTCGCCGGCATTTTTCTTCGCTTCCTCCAGCATGGCGGGCGTCAGGTCGATGGCGGTCACGTCATAGCCCAGCTCTCGCAGGAGGATGGCAAAAAAGCCCGGGCCGGTACCCACCTCCAGCACGCGCAGGGAGCCCGGCGTGCGCTCCGGAAACTGCCGCGCGATCTCGGTATGGAGACAGTCGCTCCACTTCTGCCGCTGCTGCGTGGCAAGCTCCAGCTGATTGACCTCAGAATAGGACGCGGCGCGGCCGGTCCAGTAAGATTTGTTTTCAGATAGAATGGTCTGTTGGGACCCCATAGCTCACCATCGGGCCTTTCTCAATGATATTCAGCGACGCGCACTGGTACAGCAGCACGCCGTCTGTGGATGCGACTTCCGTGAAGAGACTGCGGCCGAAGTAGTCGCGGATTTCCCCCAGCTTCTCGCCCTTTCGGAACCAGTCTCCCGGCTTTTTCTCCGGATACCAGCAGCCGGTACAGGGGGCGTCGTCGCCGTACTCCGAGAGTTCCTGCTTGGGGTAGGCCGTCCAGTCCCCCTCCAGCACGCCGAGACAGCGGAGGATGTTCCGCACATCGGCCTTGTCCGCCTCGATCTCCTCCCGGCTGAAAAGAGAGAGCTGCCCGCGCTCGATCAGCACGCTGGGAACGCCGTGGATGGAGGCCAGGTTGTAGGCCCCGCCGGTGCGGCAGCGGGATCGCACCACATACTTGACGTTGACACAGTCCACCATCTGTCGGGCCGTCACCTCGGCAGGCGTATCGCCCAGGTAGTAGCAGAAGGGAACGAGCGTCTCATACCCGTCGCCGCTGTGCAAGTCGACGTAGGCATCCACATTCTTGATAAACACCTCAAAGAGCATATGGGCAAGCTTGTCGGCCGCACTGCCCTCCCGGTCGCCGGGAAAGACGCGGTTGAGGTTCTTCCCGTCCTCGTAGACCATGGACATGGTGCGGTTTTCAAAGCCGGAGCGATTGGCAAGCGGCAGAATGATCACGTTGCCATGGAGCGCGGAGACCTCCAGTTCATTGGAAAGCTCGATCGCCGCCTGGATGCCCACATACTCGGCGTTGTGAATGCCGGCGGTGATCAGTACCGTGGGCCCCGTCTGCTCGCCGCAGAGCAGAACGTGGGGCACATGCAGTTCCGTGCCCTCCACATGGATATGATCTTTGACGGTTTTGCCGGGCGTCAGCTCATGCCCGGCGATCAACTTTCCGCTTATATTTTACACCGCCTTTCCGACAAGTCAATGGATACAAAAGCGCACGCCCTGCGCTTGACCGGAACGCAGGGCGCGAGCAAGAGAGAGGTGTTTGAGAGATCTATAGCATCTGATCCGAGAGCAGTGTAGCATGGCGGACAAGCAGAGTGCAAGCCCCCCAGGGGGATAAAAATCGGAGTTTTTCTTAAAAACATCACCCCCGGGGGGATGTTTGCACGGTTTTCTGCCGATTCATATCCCCCCCGGGGGCTTGTGAGAGAAGTGTGCGGAGGTTAAAATAGGCACAGGTGAGAGATATGAGAAAGTATGTCATTCAAAGATTCCTTCAGCTGATCCCGGTCTTGATCGGGATCACCTTTCTGTCCTTTGCCATGATGCGCATGGCGGGCAGCGACGCGATCACGGAGATGTATGGGGATAAGGGCGCGGTGGCCCAGGAGGTCATCGACGCCAAGCGCGCCGAGCTGGGGCTGGACAAGCCCTTTATCCAGCAGTACTTCTCGTGGCTGGGCGGCATGCTCACCGGCGACATGGGGACAAGCTATGTCTCCGGCCGGGACGTGTTCAAGACCTTCACCTCCAAGCTCCCGGCGACTCTGCTGCTGACCGCCCTCTCCATTGTGGCGACCATTGTGATCTCGATCCCGCTGGGGGTCCTGGCCGCGGTGCGGCACGACAAGCTGACGGACTATCTGCTGCGATTTCTGAGCTTTATCGGCAACTCTCTGCCGAACTTTTTTGTGGCAATGCTGCTGATGGAAGTGCTGGCCATCAAGCTGGGCTGGCTGCCGGTCATCTCCAACGGCACCACCGTGCGCAGCGCCATCATGCCGACCTTGACCCTCGCCATTGCCATGTCCGCCAAGTACATGCGCCAGGTGCGGGCGACGGTGCTGGAGGAGCTGAACAAGGACTATGTGGCGGGCGCGCAGGCGCGCGGCGTCCGCAATCGCGTGATCCTCTGGCGGAGTGTGCTCAAGTCCTCCATGCTCACGATCATCACCCTGCTGGCCCTCTCCATCGGCTCTCTGCTCGGCGGCACGGCCATCATTGAGAGCATCTTCATGTGGGACGGCGTGGGCAAGCTTGCGGTGGACGCCATCACCATGCGCGACTATCCGCTGATCCAGTCCTACGTGGTCTGGATGGCGATCATCTATGTGCTGGTGAACCTGATCACGGACCTTTTGTATCACGCACTGGATCCGCGGATCCGACTGGGGGTGAGCGAGGGATGAACGAACCGACTGTCCGGATCCAAAAGATCAAAAAGGATACCATCAAGACCCGGCTCATCATCTTCGGGATCCTTGCGCTGGTCCTTCTGCTCTGCTCCGTCTTCTGCGAGCACCTGACGCCCTACGATCCCTATCTGCAGGATCTGAAGAACGCCAAGGCGCCCCCTTCTCTGGAGCACCTCTTCGGCACTGACCGCTACGGGCGGGACATGCTCTCCCGCGTGATCGTCGGCAGCAAGACGAGCATTTTCTCTACCCTTCTGCTGGTGGGCATCGTGACCGCCCTCGGCACCATGGTGGGCGTCTTCTGCGGCTGGCACGGCAAATGGATTGACACGGTGCTGATGCGCATTTCGGATATGTTCCTGGCTTTCCCCGGCCTGGTGTTTGCCATGGCTGTGGCCGGCGTTTTGGGCGGCGGCCTGCAGAACGCGATCATCGCTCTGGTAGCGATCTCGTGGCCGAAATACGCCCGCATCGCCCGAAGTCAGACCCTGGCCCAGAAGGAGACACCGTACCTGAAAGCCGCGCGCCTCTCCGGCAGCGGCACCTGGAAGATCATCTTCAAGCATATCCTCCCCAACATCATCGGCCCGATCCTTGTCACCTCCATGCTGGACATCGGCACCATGATGATGGAGCTTGCGGGACTGAGCTTCCTCGGCCTCGGCGCCAAACCGCCCACGGCGGAGTGGGGCAGCATGATGAGCGACGCGCGCAGCCTCCTGTCCTCCGTGCCCTGGGTCACCCTGGCCCCCGGCTTTGCCATTTTTATCTCCGTCATGATCTTCAACCTCCTGGGCGATACCATCCGGGACTATGCGGATCCGAAGTCAAGGGGGCGTTGATATGAGTGAAATTTTACGTTACGAACACGTCGACATCTCCTATAACGGCGTCAAAGTCATCAAGGACGTGAGCTTTACGGTGGACGAGGGGGAGATCCTCGGCATTGTGGGCGAATCGGGCTCCGGCAAGTCCACGCTCATCAAGGCGGCCATGGGCCTGCTGGGTGAGACCGGCCTTGTCACCCGGGGCGATATCTGGTACAAGGGCAAAAACCTGCCTGACCTCTCCAAAGCCGAGCTCAGAAAGCTCAACGGCCCGGAGCTGGGCATGATCTTCCAGTATGCCGGCAGTTCCTTCTGCCCGATCCGCACCGTGGGCGCCCAGCTCTACGAGAGCATGGCGGAGCACGAATCGGTCTCCAAAGAGGAATTTTCACGCCGCGCGACCGAGCTTCTGGAGAAGATCGGCTTTGAGAATGCCCGGCGCATCCTGGACAGCTATCCCTTCGAGCTCTCCGGCGGCATGCAGCAGCGCGTCGGCATCGCCGTGGCGATGCTCCTCAATCCCAGCGTCCTGCTGGCGGACGAGCCGACCTCGGCTCTGGACGTCTCCGTGCAGAAGCAGGTGGTGGAGGAGATGCTGCTGGTGCGCAAGACCTTCGGCACCTCCATCGTTCTGGTGACCCACAACATCGGCGTCATCGGCGCCATGGCGGACAAGGTCCTGGTCATGAAAAACGGCGAGATGGTGGAGTATGGCGAGACGCAGCAGGTGCTGAACAACCCGAAAGAGGACTACACCCGTCTGCTCATGTCCGCCGTGCCCAAACTGAAGAGGTGAGAATGATGGAAGCTGTTTTAAAAGTTGAAAATCTCACCAAAGTCTTCACCCGCAAGGGGCAGCCGGATTTCACGGCCGTAGACCACATTAACTTTGAACTCTACCCCGGTGAGTGCCTGGGCCTGATCGGCGAGAGCGGCAGCGGCAAGACCACGGTGGTCAACATGATCACCCGCCTGCTGGATTCTACCGAGGGCCGCATCCTGCTCGACGGCGAGGACATCACCCGCCTGAGCGGAAAAGGACTGCGCAAGGCCTACAGCGAGATGCAGATGGTCTTCCAGACGCCGACAGATTCCTTCGACCCGCGCTGCACCCTGGGCGACGGCATCGGCGAGAGCCTGCGCAACAGCGGTATGAGCCGGGCGGAGACGAAGCAGGAAGTTGCCCGCCTGCTCACCGAGTGCGGCCTCACGCCGGAGTTTGCCAAGCGCTTTCCCCATCAGGTCAGCGGCGGCCAGTGCCAGCGGGCGGCGATTGCCCGCGCCCTCGCGGTGAAGCCCAAGCTCCTGATCTGTGACGAGGCGACCTCCTCCCTGGACGTGACCATCCAGAAGGAGATCATCGCGCTCTTAAACGAGCTGCGCTCCCATCGCGGCAGCGAGCTCTCCATTCTCTTTATCTGTCACGATATTGCCCTGGTGCAGCAGTTCTGCAATCGCGTGCTGGTGCTGTACAAGGGGAAAATCGTGGAACAGGGCGTCCCGGACGAGGTCATCCGCAATCCGCAGGATCCCTACACCAAACGTCTGATCGATTCTATTCTGTAAGAGGGAAAACGAAACATGGAACGGATCAAGCATCGGGTCACCCACTACTGGTCTCACCGGGCCGAGGGCTTTGAGACCCAACGACTGCGCGAATTTGAGAGTGAAAAGAAGGACCGCTGGCTCGCGGAATTTCGGAAATATCTGCCCCGGGACAAAACGCTGCGCGTTCTGGACATCGGCACGGGCACGGGCTTTTTTGCCTGCGTTCTGGCCGAGCAGGGCCATGAGACCACCGGCATCGACCTGACGCCGGACATGATCGAACACGCGGAGCACATGGCCGCCGTCCTCGGGCTGGACGCGAGCTTTCAGATCATGGACGCGGAGGAACCGGAGTTCGAGCCGGAGAGCTTCGATGTGCTGGTCACGCGCAACCTCACCTGGACCCTGCCCCACATCGCCAAGGCCTACCGGGAGTGGTACAAGCTCCTGAAACCGGGCGGCGTACTCATCAATTTCGACGCGGATTACAGCGCCGCGCTGGACGATGAGGAGGAGCACGAGCTGCCGGAAAACCACGCCCACAAGCTGGTACCCGATTATATGCGCGCCGAGAACGACGCCATCACCATGGAGATCGGCGCCTACCACGGCCCCCGGCCCCAGTGGGACGTGGAGCTGCTGGTGGAGGCGGGCTTTGAGCGCGTCACGGTGGACATGGGCGTATATAAGCGCATCTATCGGGAGATCGATGAGTTTTTCAATCCCACGCCGATCTTCACCATCGCAGCCTATAAGTAAAGCCAAAAAGCGACTTCCCTGTGAGCCGTCGCAAAGCAACAGGGAAGCCGCCCAAAAAGGACTGGCGAGCGGCGGAGAATCCGCCTCTGCCGCCTCCAGTATAAAAGATTCTGCGGAAACAAGCAAGAAAAAATGGAGGAAAAAGAAACCATGAAGAAACTGCTGTCTCTGGCGCTGATCCTGATCCTGATGCTCAGCCTCTTCTCGGTCACCGCTTCGGCGGAGGGGAAGAAGATGGTCATCGGCGACACTACCTTTAACGCAGAAAACTGGGAAGAGACCATCGACCCGCACCGCACCTACAACGGCTGGCCCTGCATCCGCTACGGCGTGGGCGAGACCCTGGTGCACTACACCGACAACATGGAGCTGGAGCCCTGGCTCGCCACCGAGTGGACGAACGACGGCAACAACACCTGGACCATCACCCTGCGTGACGGCATCAAGTTCTCTTCCGGCCGCGACATGGACGCCGAGGCTGTCAAGCAGTGCTTTGAGCATCTGCTCGAAAACCACGACCGCGCCCCCGGCGACACCAAGATCGTCAGCATGGAGGCCGACGGCCAGGTCCTGACCATCGTCACCTCTGAGCCGAACCCCGCCCTGATGAACTACCTGGGCGACCCCTACGCCTGCATCATCGACGTGGACGCCTCTGACTTCGAGACCGGCATCTCCGTCGGCACCGGCCCCTACAAGGCCGTTGACATGCTGATGGACGATCACATCACCCTGGTTCCCAACGAGTACTACTGGGACGGCACCCCCAAACTGGACGAGCTGACCATCCGCACCATTTCCGACCGCAACACCCTGGCTCTGGCCCTGGAGGGCGGCGAGGTTGACGCGGCCTACGGCGTGGCCTACGACGCCTACTCCAAGTTTGAGAATCCCAACTTCCAGTTCTCCAGCATCCAGACCTCCCGCGCCTTCTTCGGCTGCATGAACATGCAGAGCGAGATCATCCAGGATCCCGCCGTGCGTCAGGCCATCGTCATGGGCATTGACCGCGAGGGCTTCGTCATCGCCCTGCTGGACGGCCACGGCGTGCCGGGCTACGGTCCCTTCCCCGAGGGCTTCAGCACCTTCGGCAGCGAGCACCTGAACACCCTGGGCTATGATCCCGAGGGCGCCAAGGCCGTTCTGGAGGCCGCCGGCTGGGTCGACACGGACGGCGACGGCATCCGCGAGAAGGACGGTCAGAAGCTCGCGATCCGCTGGCTGACCTATCCCAGCCGCGCCGAGCTGCCCCTGCTGGCTGAGTCCGCCCAGGCCTCTCTGAAGGACATCGGCATTGACGTGGACATCAACTGCACCGCCAACCGCCGCGAGTTCCTGGCCACCATGGACTTTGACGTCTACGCCTCCGCCCTCGTGACCGCTCCCTCCGGCGACCCGCAGTACTTCTTCACCACCAGCTGCGTGCCCGGCATGAGCTACAACTTCGGCGCCTATGAGAACGAGCACGTGAACGATCTGCTCCATGAGCTCTCCACCGAGTTCGACACCGCCAAGCGCGCCGAGCTCGCCATTGAGCTGCAGCAGACCATCCTGGACGACAACGGCTACGTCTTCTGCTCCTTCCTCGAAATGAGCATGATCTCCAAGGCCAACGTCCACAACTGGAATGCCCACGCCTGCGACTACTACGAGGTCACCGTGGATCTCGACATCGACTGATCCAAAAACCACAACAAACGGCAGGGCCCTCCATCACGGAGGGCCCTGTTTCAAAAAGGATGAGAAACCATGAAAATGCTGACCGTATCCGGCCCGCCCTCCGCCGGGAAGACCTCGGTGGTGCTGCAGCTGGCGAAGAACCTGCCAGATCTGCACATCGGCGTGGTGAAGTTTGACTGTCTGACCTCCTACGACGAAGAGCGGTATGAGGCGGCCGGCCTCCCCGTGGTGGTGGGCTACGCCGGAAAGCTCTGCCCGGACCACTTCTTCGTGACCAATGTGCAGGAGGCCTTCGAGTGGGGACAGCGAAAGGGCTTTGACCTGCTCATCACGGAGAGCGCGGGGCTCTGCAACCGCTGCTCGCCGCACATCCGCGGCGTCCCCGCCGTGTGCGTGATCGACAATCTCGCCGGCATCAACACCCCGCGCAAGCTCGGCCCCATGCTGCGCCTGGCCGACGTGGTGGCGGTGACCAAGGGCGATATCGTGAGCCAGGCGGAGCGGGAGGTCTTTGCCTACAACATCCGGCAGATGAACCCGCGCGCGACGCTGCTGCGCCTCAACGGCATCACCGGGCAGGGTGCCTTTCTGCTGGCCAAGGCCGTGGAAAAGGCGCGGGAGATCGAGACGCTGAGCGGGATGCAGCTGCGCTTCACCACGCCCTCCTCGGTCTGCGCCTACTGCACGGGGGAGAAGCGGATCGGCATGGAGTATCAATTGGGCATGACAAGGCCTATGGTGTTTGACTGATATGGACTATACGCTGGAAATCATGAGCGCCCCGCTGGGGGCGCTGCTGGAACGATACCCGGTCTGCCGGGACTTTCTTCAAACCTATGGGCTGGAGAAGCTCGACCTGTCGCTGCCTCTGCCAAAGGCCCTGGAACACGACGCCGGAGGGCTGACAGCGGACCTGGGACTGAGCGCCCTGGATCTGACGGACCTGCTGAACGATCTGCTGCAGGCCTCCCGCCGCGTGGAAGAGACGATCAACAGCATTGAGATCCGCGGCGGTACGGACAAGGATGGGAACGCCGAAAACCTGAATGTGACAATCCGGACCGGGGAGATCGTGAGTCTCGTGGGACCCACCGGCTCCGGCAAGAGCCAGCTGCTCGCGGACATCGAGTGCGCTGCCCGCGGCGACACGCCCACCGGCCGCGTGGTGCTCTTTGACGGCAGGGCGCTTTCGGACGAGGAGCGCTTCTCCCTGGGAAACCAGCGTATCGCGCAGCTGACGCAGAACATGAACTTCGTGATCGACGTGTCGGTGCAGGATTTCCTGCAGATGCACGCCCGCAGCCGCATGCTGCCGCAGCCGGAGGAACTGATCGAGCGCTGCTTTGAGACGGCCAACGCCCTCTCCGGCGAGCCCTTTACAAAGGATACCAAGGTCACGCGCCTCTCCGGCGGACAGAGCCGCGCCCTGATGATCGCGGACGCGGCCTGCATCAGCCCTTCGCCGATCCTGCTGATCGACGAGATCGAAAACGCGGGGATCGACCGCGTACGCGCGGTGGAGCTGTTGACCGGCGGCGACAAGATCGTGCTGCTGGCCACCCACGATCCGCTGCTGGCGCTCTCCGCCTCCCGGCGGATCGTGCTCCAGAACGGCGGGATCCGGGCGGTCCTGGAGACGAACGAGGCGGAGCGGAAGACGCTCCGGGAGCTGCGGGAAGCGGAAAAGAGAAATGCGGACCTGCGCCGGGTCCTCCGGGCAGGAGAAAGGATCGGACTATGTGGGAACTATACGACAGACTGATCGCAGGGGTCCCGGAGGAACTGCACGTCAAGCGCGCCGTAGCGGGGAGCTTCTGGACCGCGGTGGAGAGCGAGCTGGGCGTCGGCGTCTCAGGCACGGCCAAGAGCATGACGAGGCCGCCGCTGGCACGCATTACACTGGAGGGTGCGCCGCTGAAACAGGTGGCTGCTCTCTCCAAATCCTGGAACTTTGTGGAGGCGTCCATCGGCGTAGCGGCCCTCAACGCCTATTATAACAGCCCGGAGATCGCCAAGAAAAACGGCGTCCTCTTCGACGAGGGGGACGACCGGTTGAACGACCCGTACATCGTCTATCGCAATTTCGTCCGGGATAAAAAGGTCGCCTGCATCGGCAGCAATTCCACCGTGGTAGAATCGCTGCTCAAGAACGTGGCCGAGGTGTCTCTGCTCGGGGAGGAATTCGGCAGCTTCCCCGTGCAGGCGGCGGACTATCTGCTGCCGGAGCAGGACCTGGTCTATCTGCCCTGCTACTCCGAAATCACCAAGGAGCTTCCGCGCTATCTCTCCCTCTGCCAAAACACCGTGGCGGTGGTATGCGGCCCTTCGATCACCATGTCGCCGCTGCTGTTCGACTATGGCGCCTTCGATCTCGCGGGCCTTGTGATCACCGACGCAGACATGGCCTTTGAATCCGCCTGCGGCACGGCGGTCAAGAAGATGTTCGCCGCCGGGAAAAAGGCCTCCCTGCGGAAAAAACCGGTCAGTGAACTGTAAAATCCGTCGAACTTTTTTGGCGTTATTATCCCCCCGGGGGGCTTAAAATGCCCGAAACACGGTGCTATACTTTTTACAGATAACGCCTTCGGGCAAACAAACAGAAAGGACAGACAACATGAAAAAGACACTTGCTTTTCTTCTCGCTTTTGTGATGCTGCTCTCCGTTTCTCTGGTGGGCGGCGCGGCCGCCTTCGCGGATGACGCGGAGGAGACCTGGATCTTTACGGATTCCGCCGGGCGCGAGGTCGAAGTCCCGAAGGACATCCAGCGCATCCTGCCTTCCGGCTCTCTGGCCCAGACCTTTATGTGGCCCCTGGCGGCGGACCGTATCATCTCCACCAACCGGGAGTACACGCCCGAGCAGCTGGTCTACATCGGCGAGCAGTATGCCGATCTGCCTGTCACCGGCAACCTCTATCAGACCGGCAGCGAACTGAACATTGAGGAAGTCGCCTCCCTCGACGCCCAGATCATCATCGACTTCGGCGAGCCGAAGGAGAATATCACTGAGGATCTGGACAATCTGCAGGCGCTGCTCGGCATCCCCTGCGTCTTCATTGAGGGATCCTTCACCAACACGGCCGACGCCTACCGCATGCTGGGCCAGCTCCTGAACATGCCGGAGGAGGCCGAGAAAGTCGCCCAGTATATCGAAGGCATCATGGACAAGACCGCCGAGGTCTTTGAAAAAACCGATAAAAAGACCCTGGCTTTCATCAACGGCTCCGACGGCCTGGGCTGCATCGCAAAGGGCACCTACTTTGACGAGATCTGGAGCTACATGGGCGATAACGTCGCCGTCGTGGACGACGGGCAGATGTACTGGTTCTCCACCGTGGGGCTCGAGCAGCTGCAGCTCTGGGATCCGGAGTTCATGTTCTTCTACTCCGAGGACGCCTATCAGAACGCTGTCAGCGATCCCGCCTGGAGTGAGCTGCAGGCGGTCAAGAGCGGCAACTGCTACACCATTCCCCAGCAGCCCATCGACTTCTGCTTCTCTCCCTCGGTCAACCGCTACCTGGGCATCATGTGGCTGGGCGAGCTGATGTATCCGGACGAATTCGACTGGAACATCAAGGACGAGGTCTTTACCTATTACAAGATGTTCTATCACTGCGATATGACCGATGAACTGTATGACGCGCTCATGAGCCCCGGCCACACGCTCCCGACGGAATAAAGAAACGATAAGGACGGGCGGCCAAAGTGCCGCCCGTTTCCCTTTCAAGGATGTCCCATATGAAAAAAGACAAGAACAAACACGCGCTTATAGTTGTCATACTCGTGATACTGCTGCTGGGCGTCATGCTGGTCTCGCTGCTGCTCGGCCGCTTTTCGATCAGCGTGCGGGAGTGCCTCGGGATCCTGGCCTCCAAGATCCTCCCTGTGGAGCCCTATTGGACCCAGGTGCAGGACAACATGCTCTGGCTGGTGCGCGTTCCGCGCATCGGCATTGCGGTGCTGGTGGGCATGGCGCTCTCCGTTGCGGGCACGTCCTATCAGTGCATCTTTCGCAATCCCATGGCCGCGCCGGATATTCTCGGCGCCTCCACCGGGGCCGCCTTCGGGGCGGCACTGGCCATCCTGATGGGCCGCAGCAATACCGAGATCACGGCCTGGGCCTTCCTCTCCAGCATTGCCTGTGTGGCGCTGGTGCTGCTGTGCGCGAAAATTTGCCGGGGCAATCCTATCGTCAATCTGGTACTGGCCGGCATCATGATTGGCTCGCTCTTCTCCGCCTCCACCTCCTATCTCAAGCTGATCGCCGACCCCCACAACACCCTGCCAGCCATCACTTACTGGATGATGGGCTCCATCGCCGGGGCCAACATGGCGAAGCTTCGGTATGTGTGGATCCCCATGCTGATCGCCCTGGTACCGATCGTTGTGCTGCGCTGGAAGATCAACCTCCTCACCATGGACGACGAGGAGGCCAAAACCATGGGCATCAACACCGGGCGCGTGCGCGTCATCGTCATCATCTGCGCGACGCTCCTGACGGCGGCCAGTGTCTCCGTCAGCGGGATGATCGGCTGGGTCGGGCTGGTGATCCCGCACCTGGCCCGCCGCATGGTTGGCAACGACTGCCGCATCCTGATCCCGACGGCGGGCCTGACCGGGGGCATTTTCCTGCTCCTGGTGGACGATGTGGCGCGCAATCTCTATACGACCGAGCTGCCGCTGGGTATCCTGACCGCCTTTGTCGGAGCCCCGTTTTTCATCTATCTGATGGCAAGGAAAGGGGCGGTGAGCTGATGGGGATCGAAGTGAAGAACCTCTCCTTCTCTTATAAAAAAGGGATCCCCGTCCTGCACGATGTGAACTTTCAGCTCCAAAGCGGCAAGTTTATCTGCCTGCTGGGGCCG
Organism: Eubacteriales bacterium; assembly: GCA_030531505.1. Classification (GTDB taxonomy): domain Bacteria; phylum Bacillota; class Clostridia; order Oscillospirales; family Oscillospiraceae; genus Limivicinus. The sequence goes on along the minus strand of JAUNNH010000006.1, from coordinate 74,276 downwards.
AACGGCGTTGGAAAATCCACGCTCTTCAAGTGCATGCTGGGGCTTCTGCGAAACTATACCGGCGAGATTTTGATCGACGGGGAAAACACCCGGAGCCTGACGCAAAAACAGCTGGCACGAAAGGTTGCCTATATCCCGCAGTCCACCGCCCCGGTGTTCAATTACACGGTGGCCGACGTGGTGCTGATGGGCACGACCTCGCTGACCTCCGGTTTTTCCTCGCCCGGGGAAAAGGAGCGGGCTTATGTGACACAGGCGCTGGAGACGCTGAACATCCAGCATCTGCGGGACCGTATGTTTATGAATATCTCCGGCGGCGAGCGGCAGCTCGTCCTGGTAGCCCGTGCCCTGGCCCAGCAGGCGGGGATCCTCTTCATGGATGAGCCGACGGCCAACCTGGACTACGGCAACCAGGTACGCGTGCTGGAGCAGGTGCGGCGGCTCTCCGGCAGCGGCTATACCGTGATCCAGTCCACGCACAACCCGGAGCAGGCCTTCCTCTACGCCGATGAGGTGCTGGCCGTGAAGGACGGAACGATCGCCGCGCGCGGAAGCCCCAACGAAGTCATGGATGCTGCCCTGATTCGTGAACTATACGGGATCGAGGCACAGGTGGAGAGCTTGATGGACGACCGAATGCGTGTGTGCATCCCGATGTCGTCCCTCAACATGCGAATCTGAAGCAAGGAGTGTACCATGGACATTGCCGCATATTTTGATTCCGTCGCGTCCTTCTGGGACGATGACTATTCCGAGGCAAAGGCGGCCCGGATTGTTGCCGCCACCGTTTCGATCCCCCGGGGCGGCGCTTGCGTATTGGATATCGGCTGCGGCAGCGGCTCCATGTTCCTGGATCTGCTGGAGGCCGGCGCCTGCGAGATCGAAGGGGTGGATCTCTCCAAGGGCATGACAGACGTGGCCAGAGAAAAGTTTTGCTTTGATCCCCGCATCCATATCGTGCAGGAGGATTTCCTCGCCCACGAGCAGCCGGGTTACGATGTACTGCTGGCATTCAACTCCTACCAGCACTTCCTGCAGCCGCGCCTGTTCCTGCAAAAGGCAAGGGAGCTGCTGCGCCCCCATGGACGGCTGACGGTGGCCTTCCCCTTTGACCGGGAGCGCATGAACACCCTCAGCGCCATCCTCCCGGCCGGACTGGCCCGCGGCCTTTTGCCGGCGGACGAGGAGATCGTCTTCTGGAGCGAACTGTTTCATGTGGACTGTGTCTGTGATAACGAGAGCTTCTACATGATCTCCGGTGAGGCAAAATAAAAGGGGGACAGATGTAATGACAGAAAAAGAACGATGGGATCAGGCGGCAGTGGATTATCAGGCGGTGTTTCGTCTGGGCCTGAGCGACTATAATCGGGAGCTTCTGAGCTTCTGGACGGAGAATGGGATGCTTTTTCCCGGCGCGCGGGTATTGGATATCGGCTGCGGCGTCGGGAGATACGGCAGATGCTTTGCTGAGCTGGGCTGTGACGTGACGCTGACGGATATCTCCGACGAGATGCTCCGTCACGCCCGGGAGAATATGGGGAAGTGCCGAACACCGTGGGCCGTGTACTGCTGTGATTTCAATGAGGTTACGGGCAACGAACCGGTCTTCGCAGGCGGCTTTGATTTGTCGATCTCCACCATGTCGCCCGCAGTCCACGATGCTGAGACGGTGCGGAAGATGAGCGCCATGACGCACGGCTGGTGTTTCCTGGCAAGATTCTATGACTGGCAGCAGCCCTTTCGGGATCGGCTGATGCAGCAGATGGGCCTGCGGCCGCGCCGCCTGTTTGTCGATCTGCGTGCCGACTGCGCCTCCATGATTCAGGCGGTCAGCGAGGTGGGTTATGTGCCGCAGATGAACTATGTGGACTACAACTGGTCCGACGAACGGACGCCGGAGCAGATGGCGGATTATATGCGGCGCAACTACTTTGCCGAGGATGAAAACCGAGAGGAACTGGCACGGGAAACGCTGCGCCTTGCGAGGGCTCATGCGGCGGAGAACGGCAGCGTGATCGACAACGTCAATACAAAAGTGGCCTGGATCTATTGGAAAACGTGGGAATAAAGCGGTGAGCGGCATCAGTCGCTGACCGCTTTATTCTTTGTGCCGGTCTTGCAAGGCATCCCCCGGCGGGGGTTTTCTTGTGTATACTGACGAATATTTAAAGAAAAAACTGTGAAAAACGCATAAGAAACGGGCAGCAAATGAGCGGGCTGCGCTCCGATCAGCGGCACTTTGAAGAAAAAACCCCCGAGGGGGATAGGGAAGCGCGCACAAAAACAGGTAAATTTCATCCCCCCGGGGGGCTTCCGTAAAAGGCGAAAAACTGCTATGCTTTGCACAGATCAGATGCTTCAGGCTGTTATGGATTTCCCTCAATCCGCTGTGCTGTTCACCTCTCGGCACAAGACAGCCAAAATCTCTCTCCACATGTCGCCCTCCGATTTGGTCCATCGGAGGGCCATTTTATATTCGGAATCGGGGACTGTTTGGAAACGAACTTGCTTTTATCCTGCGTGATGAGCCGCATGAATCCTGTTCCATAACGGGATACGCATTCTCTGTGTCCGCCGGGATGCTTCACCCGAACAGAAAATGATTCATTGTATCAAAGTACTGTTCCTTTGCCAGTTGAATGTCAACATTTGAGTGTAAAGTATAGTGTAAAGCATGGTCAAAAAGCCCGAGTTTCTGAGACTTTTGTGATTTACAACTATACTTTACATCGAAAAACACTTGAATAGTTGACAGTATAATATAAGAGCGTGCCTTTTTGGGGCACGCTCTTATATTTTCTGGACGGAATTTAGAAGTGAATAATCTTATCTCCGACTTCCACTTGATATTGTCCAAGGAGATACTCATACTGCTTTTCGATGTCATTGAGCTGCTGCTTTGTAAGTGCAAGATCATTTTTCAGCTGCTTGTTTTTGGTGGTTAGGTCTTTGATCTTGGCACGCAAGGCTGCCGCTTCGTTCTTTAAATACTCAATCTCATGAGAAGGTGCAACATTTTCGAGATTTGGGTTAAACTCCACGAAACTCTGAAGGAATTCTTTAATGTAGTCTGCGTTCATGGCCTGCCTGGACAAACCAAGTTCTTCTGCCAAAGATGTTTTTGTGATCGTAACCTTGTTTGCGCGCATATCAAGGATTGCCTCCTTGATGGTAGGTTGTTCCTTTCGTTTCGGTTTTTTGTGATTATACGATAGCACAGGAACTGTTACAGCTCTGTCACACAGCCCAAAGGCCGTTTCACTTGAGGACGATGGTCACCTGGCCGGGCTGGGCCGGAGCGGCATATTCCGTGCTGTCAGGAGCATAGCCTTCCGGGACCTTGAGCACATGGATGGTATAGCTGCCCGCCTTCTGATCAAAAACAGCGGAACCGTTTCCGTCCGTCGTGCCCATGAGGCACTCGGTATCCGAGCAGAACTGGATCGTGACCCCGGCCACGGGCTTTCCGGCCTCGTCCTTCACCAGCACTTCATACTTCGCCGGCTTGCCGCAGCCGGCAAGGACGCTCAGGGCCAGAATCAGCACCAGGCACAGTGCGATCGCTTTTTTCATGTTTTTCATTTTTTCCTCCGATCTGTCATAAATGTTTGAAATACCCGCCGGCCTTCAAGAGGCCGGATAAAGGTCGTTATTCGACTGCGGCCAGGGCTTCGGCCATGGCCTGGGGATAGTAGTCCACATTCGCGCCCACCACGGGCTCCAGCAGCAGTCTGCCCTCGCTGTCCACAAAGAAGGTGGTCGGGAAAGCGGTGACCGAGAAATAGTCGTCCAAGTCCTCTGAACCCACCAGGCACAGGTATTCAGCTCCCGCGTCCTGCAGCAGGCTCTTGGCCAGTTCCGCATTCTCCGCCTCAAAGGCGTCATTGCAGATGCCGATGACCTGGACGCCCTGGGCTTCAAATTCCCCGGCCATCCGTCCCAGCTCCGGCAGCTCGTTCCTGCAGGGCCCGCACCAGGTGCCCCAGAGGTTGATCATGGTGACCTTGCTCTCAGCGAAGAGCTCTGCGCTGCTGACCGGGTTTCCGTCCAGATCGGTCGTCTCAAAGCTGAGAGTGTCTCCGATCTCCAGGCCGGCCGGCCACATCGGCCTTCTGAGCGTAAAGGCGGACAGGAAGGTTTCCTTGTCCTTGTAAAGATCCTCAAACTCCGGGAAGAAATCGCCCATGACCTCCCGGTATTCGTCCATCCGTTCCGCAACGCGGCTGTACTGCCCCAGATAAAAGCTGGTGTCGCCGTCGGTGCAGATCTTCTCCAGAGTGGTCAAGTTATCGTCGAAGGGGGCGTTATACTCCCGCAGCAGCGCGCGCAGCTCGTCCTCTCCGCGCCCGCCGTTGATACCGAAGATGGCAAAGAGGCATGCCTGCTCCCGTCCGCTCATCCAGGAGGGGTCGGGCGCCTCGGGAGGATCTTCGTCCTGCTCAAGCGCGTCCAGGTAAGCTTCGCCGTAGGCGTCGTAGTCCTCTATCCGATCCGGGGCGACAGCGTAATACTCCCACTCCAGGCGCAGGAGCCCCGGGCCCGGGAAGCCGCCGCCGGGCATGAGCGTGCCCTTGAGATTCTCGTACTTTTCCGGCCGCTCATAGTGCAGGCCCAGCTTCGGCACGTCGATCACCGCGGAATCCTCGTCCGCCGCCGGACTCTCTTCTGCTCCGAGCACCAGGGTCACGGTGCCCGGCTGCGCCGGCGCGTTGTATTCCGTATCGTCAGCCGCATAGCCCGCCGGGACCTTGAGGAGATGGACCGTATAGGCCCCCGCCTCCCGCTCAAAGCACGCCGTGCCGTTCGCTCCGGTGACACCGGTCAAGCACTCCGTGTCCGAGCAAAACTGTACCGTCACGCCGGGGACGGGCTTGCCCGCCTCGTCGTTGACGATGACGGAGTAGACGCTTTCCGCTTCCTCCGCGGCAGCGCTCTGCTCGGCGGGGGCCGCGCCCGCACCGGCGGCCTGCTCATAGAGCGCGGCCAGCGCCTCCGGCGTCACGGAGCCCTTCTGGTTGTAGATCACCACGCCGTTTCGATCCAGTACGATGGTCTGGGGCAGCGTGGACGAGCCGTTGACGATCGCCCACAGCGTATCGTTGTCCGTATCTAGGGCGAAGGGAATCTCCCAGCCCTTGTCGGTCAGGAAGTCCGCCGGGTCGTCCGTCACGATGGAGGAGTGCACCGCCAGCATCGCGATGTCGCCCTCGTGCTCCTTGTACAGCGCGTTGAAATGCGGCAGCTCCTGCACGCAGGGCGTGCAGTAGGTGGCCCAGAGGTTCAGGAAGACGGGCTTGCCCCGGGTGTCCGCCAGGCGGAACTCCGAGCCGTCCAGGCACTCCAGGGTGAAGTCCTGCAGCCGTTGGCCGACCTCGAAGCCCACGGGCACCTCTTCCGCCGTTACAGCGGCCTGGGGAGGCGCCATCCCGGCACCCTTTTCGGCGCGGACCGCCGGATCCAGGAAGTTGAACCAGGCCAGCGCAAAGCACAGCACCGCCAGGGCGACACCCCAGGCGATCCGGCCGTTCTTCTTGCGTTTGGTCTGCTCGCCCTCGTTCAGCGTGGCCGCCGGGGCCTTGAGCACCGCTTTTCCGGCTTTGAGGGAGATGGCCTTCTGGGCGCAGCTGTCCATGCAGCGGGCGCAGTGGATGCACTCATGGTCGCCCACATGCCGCACGTCCATGCCGCAGTTGCGCACGCAGGCGCCGCAGTGGTTGCAGCGGTCCTCGTCCACCCGCACGCCCACCAGGCAGAAGCGGTTGAAGAGACCGTAAATGGCGCCCAGGGGGCAGATGAAGCGGCAGAAGCTGCGATAGCAGAAAACGCAGGCCAGGCCGATGATCAGCATGATGGTGAACTTGCGGGTGAAGAGGATGCCCAGCATACCGAAAAGGCCCGTGTTGTTGGGGTTGGAGAGCAGGCCGATGGCGCCCTCGAAGGTGCCGGCCGGACAGATGTACTTGCAGAAGCCCGGAACGGGAATGTCGTGCCTCAGCCCGTACCAGAGCGGGATCGCCACGACGAAAACCGCCAGGAGCACGTATTTCAGCCAGGATAGGGCCCGGGTGATCCTGCTCTTCTTGAGCTTGTATGTGGGGATCTTGTGCAGCAGCTCCTGGATCAGCCCCAGCGGGCAGAGCCAGCCGCAGATGGTGCGGCCCAGGACGACGCCGAAAAGCATGATGATGCCCATCACGTACCAGCCCGCCCGGTGGCCTGTGGAGGCCAGCGCGTTCTGGATGGAGCCCAGGGGGCAGGCGCCCACGGCGCCGGGGCAGGAATAACAGTTGAAGCCGGGAACACAGGCGTACTTGGCCTTGCCCTGGTAGATCTCACCGTCGATAAAGCCCTTCAGGTGCGCGTTGTGCAGCAGCGCGCTGTAGAGCTGGATCAGTCTTCTGGTGGAGGGACGGAGCGACGGACGTCCCGTATTTTTGATATTATCCAAGGCCAACACACTCCGTACAGATTTTTACCGCCTTGCCGAACACGTCGCGGGCGCTGCCGTTGAAGACGCCCGCCACGATCAGCGCCACGGCAAGGACCAGCAGCACCACGCGCAGCGTCCGCACATGGACGCGCGCTTTCGCTTCTTTTCTCTCAGCTTTCGGCTGAACACCGCTGTTTTTTTCGAGCTTGATCTGTTCCTTCGCCGCCTCGAGCTCCCGCTGCATGCTCTTCTCCTGCAGGACGGTGGAGATCATCAGCGCGGCCAGGCCCAGGGCGATCCAGGGGAGCACATGCCCGATCAGCGCCAGGAACACCGGCTCCAGATCGCCGTTCGGGAAATGCTCGCCGTTGCTGACGTAAAGCAGGATGGGGACCATGCAGAGGGCAAACACCGCCCAGCCGCCATAGAGCAGCCGCTTCTGCTTTGCCCGCTCCGCGTTCATCTCCGCGCTGGCGGCGGCCACCCGGGCCACCGTCAGATCCCGCAGACATTCCGTATCGTTCACGCCCTTTTCCGCCTTCTCATCGCGGATCCCCAGCACCAGCCCCACGGCCGTCAACACGAGGCCCAGGGCAATCAGCGGGAGCGTCGGGCGCAAGGCCGCGGCCGCTTTCTCGCTGGTGTAGATCCAGCTCAAAGGATTGGCGGCCTTCAGGGCGAGACCCTCCCGGTAGATCCCAAGCGCCGCCATGACGAGCATCACGACAAGGACGGCACACAGGATCGACTGTGCGGTCAAGAGTACTTTTTTTCTGTTCATATTGACCTCCTTACGTTAAGGAATGTAAATGATCGCTGTTCTCCGAAACGCCTGTGCCATGCGCAGGCATGCCGCGTACACCAGGCCGATCGCATACACATAGGTAAGCAGCGACAGCCTGTGAAGGCAGAAGCCGCAGACGACAGCCAGCAGGATATTCGCGACCCCGATGGCCGTGCTCAGCCTCCAGCGGCTGCCCAGCCGCCGGGCCTCCATCGCCCGGAGCACGTCGATAACGCCCGAGAACAGATGCGTGATCAGCAGATAGAGGACGATATAGATCGGCGGGATATCCTGCAGGGTGTAGGCGAACATCCCCAGATCCAAAGCAATGATCCCATAGAACAGGGAGAGCTTGCCGTCGACCATGTTCCGCGCCATCGAGAGATAGAAGACCAGGTAGCGGATCACATTTTTCTCGTCTTCGGAGTCCCTTTTATTTGTTCTTTTGATAGGAGATAATGATTATCGGATGGCGAGAACGATCGCAAATTCGATCGTTCTCGCTGCCAAACGACAAGTTTGGCAGCGAATGACCCAAAGGGTCATTCGCCCGATGCTCATTGAAATGAATACATGGCCAAACAGCTAAGCTGTTTGGCTGCGCGGCAAAGCCGCGCGGCGAAAAGCTTTTTGGCTTTTCGCTATCATATAGTCATTATAATGATTCACCGGGACAGAAAATGATTCATTGTATCAAAGTACTGTTCCTTTGCCAGATCAGGAACAGGAGATTGATGCAAGATATCGATCTCCTGTTTTGTTTTTTGTTTCTTATTGCTAATAGTATTCACCCACCTGGCCTGCATGGGGGAAAGAAAGCCCCGGTTAGGGGGCGCCTTTTTTTCAATCAGAATCTGCCGGGCTCCGCCGCCGCGCCAAGACGGTAGCCCTGGGGCGTGAAGCCGGTTGCTTCGCGAAAGACCTTGCCGAAATAGCTGAGGCTGCGGAAGCCGCAGGCCTCCGCGATCTCCCGCAGCGGCGCGTCCGGCTGGTCCATCAGCAGCACCTTGGCCCGGTGGATGCGGACACGCCGGAGATAGTGTAAGATGGTCTCCCCGGTGGCGGCCTTGAAGATGCTGCAGAGATACTCCGGCGTGCGCCGGAATTGGGCGGCAAGATCGTCCAATGAAATATCCTCTCCGTAATGATCCTCCAAAAACAGGATCATTTCTTTTTCTATGCCCGTTGCCTCGGTATAGCGGCTGTCCGGCAGGGGAGTGAGCGACTGGGAAAAGTCCAGCAGCAGAGAATAGAGTTCCTTGGAACTGAAAAGGCTGGCATCCGTATGCGCTTCGAGCTGAATGCGCTCAAGGGCCTTTATGTGCCCCAACAGGACCTCCGGTTGGGCCAGACTATAAAGCCCGGACTGGCCCAGACCAAGGCCGACCATCAGCTTTTGGCAGAGCTTGCCCTCAAAGCCCACATAGTGCATCACCCACTCGCCCCCCAGACTGTGGTAGCTGTGGGGCTCGCCCGCGGCCAGCAGGGCCGCCTGCCCCGGCCGGAGAATGCCCCGTCCGCCGTCCAGCAGGAATTCGCCGCTGCCGGACACGCCGTAAAACAGCTGCCAGACCGGAAAGCCGGCGGGGCGATAGATGGGATCCTGAACATGGTCGATCCCCAGCGAGCGAAGAAGCAGGGGCGTTTTGGCGTACTGCCGTTTGGTGACAGAGATGGAATACCGCATGGCGGCCTCCTGGATCTTAAAATATTTATATACTTATTAGTATATTAAGATTACTCCGACGCCTTTGTCAAGCTAAAATAGAATTAGAAAAGCAAAAAGACCCGAACCCGGCAGGTTTTCCTCCGCTCCCAGCGAACGCAACCCTGTATCCCGGCGTCGGGTCTTTTTATGTTGAAAAAAGAATTTGAAAGGAGCATCCCCATGAGTCTTCCTGTTGTCAAGCGCGATGAAAAAGGCATCCCCACCCTCTACGTCCATGACAAGCCCTTCTTCATGAAAAGCGGCGAGATCCACAACTCCTCCGCCTCCGACCCCGTTTTCCTCGAAGAAAAGCTCTGGCCCGCCCTGCAGGGTCTGAACATGAACTCCGTCACTGGGAGCTCATCGAGCCCGAAGAGGGCAAGTACGACTTCTCCCTGTTGGAGCAGATCGTGTCCTCCGCCCGGCGCGAGGGGCTGAAGCTCTGCTTCCTCTGGTTCGGCCTGTGGAAGAATGCTGAGTCCATGTATGTCCCCGCCTGGATGAAGCGGGACACCGAGACCTATTTCTGCGCCGAAAAGGTCAACGGCGAGAAGATGACCACCATCTCTCCTCTCTGCGCTGCCGCCGTGGAGAAGGACCGGCAAGCCTTCACCGCCGTGATGCGCCGCATCCGGGAGATCGACAGCGAAGAGAACACCGTCGTCGTCATGCAGGTGGAAAACGAGATCGGCCTGCTCGGCACCGACCGGGATTACAGTGAGACCGCCCAGAAGGCCTTCTTCGCCCCTATCCCCGAAAAGCTCTCCGCCGCCCTTGGCAAGAGCGGCACCTGGAAAGAGGCCTTTGGCGAGGACGCAGGTGAAGCCTTTATGGCCTGGCACTTTGCCTCCGCTGTGGAGACCATCGCCGCCTCCGGCAAGAAGGAATATGACCTGCCCTGCTATGCCAACGCCTGGCTGCGGCAGAGCCCCTGGTTCCCCGGCTCCTATCCCTCCGGCGGCCCTGTGGAGCGGGTGCAGCCCATCTGGCGCGTGGCGGCGCCCTCTCTCTTCGCATTCGGCCCGGACATCTATGTGCCCTACTGCGCGGATGTATAATCATCATGGAAATTGACAGAAGAAAACGTGGGCCATACTGCCTCTGCCGCGTAAAAAGGCAGTAGAACGATTTACGCGGCGGGGGATTCGTGTTATATTTATTATAATACAGAATTTCAATCCTAATGAACACGAAGGAGAAACAACATGAAGGGCTTCAAAAAAAGAGGAATCCTCCTGATCGTGATGGCTTTGCTGCTTGTGGCGGCAGGGCTTCTCGCGACGGGATGCGCCAAGGAGCAGAAGACCGCTGCACTGTCGGAATACTGGACTGCAGATTCCGAAGCGGCGCAGAGCCTCCGTACCTACGTCGGAAAGGTCACCGATCCGAAGAACACAGAAGATTTTATTCCGGAAAAGGACCGGATCGCCGTGTTTGATATGGACGGGACTCTGACCTGTGAGACCTACTACACCTATTATGACACGATGATGTTCATTGAGTTCTGCCTGAACGATCATCCGGATCGGGTTTCGGAGGAACTCAAAGAGGTTGCGGCGGCGATCCGACCGGGCTATGTCGCGGACGAGACGCTGGCAAGAAACTTTGCCAAGGCCTATACCGGGCTGACGGTGGAGGAGCTGTACCAGTATGCGGTGGACTTCGGCCAGAAGGAGACCGGCAGCTTTCAGAACATGCGCTACATCGACAACTTCTATCTCCCCATGGTGGAAGCTGTGAAATACCTGTACGACAACGGCTTCACCATCTATGTCATCAGCGGAACGGAGCGGACAACGACCCGGGCCATCGTGGCCAGCTCCCCCATCCGGGATTACGTCACGCCCAACCACGTGATCGGAACCGACTTTGAGGTCAAGCAGAGAGGCTATGAGAGCGAGTCCTCCAACATGGACTTCAAGTATGCTGACGGGGACGAGCTGGTGCTGACCGGCGGCTTTATCCAGAAAAACCTCAATGCCAATAAATCCATCTACATCGAGCGGGAAATCGGACAGCGGCCGGTGCTGGCCTTCGGAAACAGCGGCAGCGACACCAGCATGATGAACTATACGCTCGACAGTCGAAATCCCTATCCCGCCCAGGCCTACATGGTCGTCGCCGACGACAACGAGCGGGAGTGGGGAACGCAGGACTGGGAGGTCAAATCAGAGGAATACGCAGCCAAGGGCTATATCCCGATTTCCATGAGAAATGACTTCGCCCAAATCTATGCGGAAGGAATCACGAAGGCGGACCAGCAGTTCACAGAGCCGGCCCTGCCGGTGCTCTCCAAGCCCGAAACTGAGGACGCGGAGACGCTTAGTGCCCAGGATGAAGAAACTGTGCCGGCCGTGCCGGATTACAGCCTGACTGAGAACTGGGCCTACTACGCCGAGGGGGATGACAAGGCCGTCGACGTGTTCCTGGTCTGCCCCACGGTGGATACAAAGTCTGAATACAACATGTCCCTGGAAAACGAGAAGACGAAGGCGAATTTCCTCGGCGCACTGAACATGGAGCGCGGCATCTACGAAGACAACGCGAGGCTCTTTGCCCCTTATTACCGCCAGGCCTCCATGAAGGTCTACGCGCTGGAACCCACGGAACAGGAGGAGTATCTGGCGCTGGCCTACCGCGACGTGTCGGCGGCTTTCTCCCGGTATCTGGAAGAGGAAAACCAGGGCCGTCCGATCCTGCTTGCGGGCTTTTCCCAGGGGGCTGATATGTGCTACCGGCTGCTGGAGGAATACTTCGGGGATGAAGAGCTGAGCTCCCGGCTCGTGGCTGTCTATGCCATCGGCTGGCCCTGCACGGAAGAGCTGGTCGAGCAGTATCCCCAGATCAGGCCCGCTGCCGGTGAGGACGACCTGGGCGTTGTGGTCAGTTTCGACTGTGAAGCGCCCGAAGTGGAGGAGACCTTTATCACGCCGCTGGACACCAAGGCGCACGCCATCAATCCGCTGAACTGGAGAACGGATTCCGTGCCAGCCGACCCGAGCGAGAACCCGGGCGCCTGCTTCACCGATTACAGCGGCGGAATCAAATCCGAAGCGGTCGGTCTCTGCGGCTGCTACATCGATGAGACTCGCGGCGCGCTGAAAGTCACCGGAATCAGCAGCACGGACTATCCTCCTATCGTCCCGGGATTGCCGGACGGCGCCTACCATGTATATGATTACCAGTTCTTCTTCCGGGCGCTGGAGCAGAACGTAAAAACCCGTGTTGAGGCGTTCATGGCGCAAAGTTGTCTGGACGCGCTCCTTGCGCGCGGTGTACTGTGTGTCGGGACGGCGGGCGACTATCAGCCTATGTCTTATCGGGATCCCGACACCGGCCGCTATGTCGGCCTTGATGCGGAGCTCGCGGAGGATCTGGCCGCTGCGCTGGGCGTGGAGCTGGAATATGTGGAGACCTCCTGGCCCACGCTGATGGAAGATACCCTCGCCGGGAAGTTTGATTTGGCGATCTGCGGCATAACCATTACCGAAGCCAGACAGGAGCAGGCGCTGATGTCGATCGGCTATCTCGGCAACGGAAAGACGGTGCTCTGCCGCGCGGAAGACGCCGGGAAATACACCAGTCTGGAGGCGATCGACCGGCCGGAGGTGCGGGTAATGGAGAACCCCGGCGGGCTGAATGAAGCCTTTGCGCGGGAAAAACTGCCCAATGCCACGCTGCTCATCCACGAGGTCAACCAAGAGATCCCCGGGCTGATCGCCTCTGGAGAGGCGGATGTGATGATTACGGAGATCATGGAAGCGGGATACTATGTCGGGCAGGACAGCCGCCTGGCGGCCCCGTTGATCCACGAGCCCTTTACCCAGGGCCAGCTCGGCGTCCTGATGCCGAAGGGAAGCGAAGCGCTGCTCTCCTATGTCAACGCTTTCCTGGAGGAAGAGATGACCTCCGGTCGTCTGGATGAGCTGGCGGAGGAATACATCTACCGCTATACGGAGACGGAAGAGCTCGATCTCGCTGCCTAAGCGATACGCGCTTAGGCAACAGGTTTTCCAATACCATCCTTCTTTTCGGATGTAGCGAGGACATAGTCACTTCCGGAGTGTTCTGTATGTACATATCCGCGCAGCCATAGCCAAATCGCCCGATACGGGCAGGCATCATCCGATCACGAAAGCCGCCTTCGTCTTGAACGGGGGCGGTTTTTGCGTTACAATAGAAGGGGAGTTGATGTTATGGAATTCTTTATGCCGAGTCGCCTGCTTGCCGGCGCAGGCTCCGTTCAAAAAAGCGGACAGCGCCTTGACAAGCTGGGCAAACGCTGTCTGATCGTGACGGGTGGGAGCGCGGCCAAGCGCTCCGGCGCGCTGGCTGATGTAACGGCGATTTTGGACGGGCGGAGGATCGTTTATACGATCTTCGATCAAATCACGCCGAACCCGGCCCTGGCGGACTGCCAGAAGGGCGGACGCCTTGCGGCTGCCTTTGGTGCGGACTTTGTGGTCGGGATCGGCGGCGGGTCTCCCCTGGACGCTGCCAAGGCGATCGGGGTCTTTGCCGCGAATCCGGAGATGAGTGAGGCGACCTTCTATTCCGCCGAATGGCCGGCCCCGCCCCTGCCGGTCGTTCTCGTCGGCACGACCGCCGGCACGGGCAGCGAGGTCACCTCGGTCTCCGTGCTGACGGACTCATCGGGGAGAAAGCACAGCATCCACGATGATCGGCTTTATGCCGCCCTTGCGCTCGGCGACGCGAGATATACGATGTCCCTGCCGCGCAGTGTGACTCTCTCCACCGGGATCGACGCGGTGGCCCACTGTGTGGAGAGCGCTTTCAGCAAAAAAGCGGACCGGATCTCCCGGCTGTTTTCGGCACAAGGCGTCCGCCTGGCGTTCCCGGTGCTCTCTGCGGCGGCAGACGATGACGACCTCAGCTTGACGCAGCGGGAACAGCTCTATGAGGCTTCGATTTTCGGCGGCCTTGCCATCAACCGCACCGGCACCGTCTTCCCTCATAATGTGGGTTATTATCTGACAGAGCGCTATCACATTCCACACGGCTTCGCCTGCGCCTGCCTGATGCCGGATCTGCTGGACCATGTGGGACGCTGTGCGCCGGATATGGCGCAGGGCTTTTATGCGGAGGCCGGGATCACAGAGGCAGCTCTCCGCGATCTTCTGTACAAGTGCCTGCCGCCGCTTGAAGCTGCGGCGACGGAGGAGGAGCTTCGGGAGGCGCTGCCCCGCTGGCGCAGCAACGGCTCGGTGCAAAATACCGTCGGAGCGGTGGACGAAGAACAGATATTCTCCGTTTTGAGAAAGCTTTTGGTGAGCGCATGAATCCGATGATCATGGACAGACTCTCCGGCATAACGGGCGAAGAAAAGGCCATTCTGAACGGACGGAAAAGCATCGACCGCAGCCTGTATATGGACGGCAGCAGGGACGTGATCAGCGGGGAAAAGCTGCTGGAAAAGGGCAAACTCATGAGGACGCCGCGAAGGCCACCATCGCCGCTGTCAAGAAACTGGGCGCTGACGTGGGCATCCCCGCTGATCTCAAGGAGATCGTGAAGGATGAGGACGTGCAGTTCCTGTCCGAGAGCGCCTTTGCCGACGCCTGCTGCCCGGGCAACCCCCGCGACACCAGTGTGGAGGAGATCGCCGCCCTCTACCGCAGCCTGATGTGATCCCCCCATCGGGCTGCGCTGTCCAATAGCACTGAAAGAAAAGCACCGGTCAGGTCCAGATGGACCTGACCGGTGCTTTCGCCTATGTTGGAATTTGATTATGAAGACAGAGACGAGACGTCCGCGATCCTCATCTGCTCATGTGCAAAGAAGGATCGCTGCAAAACGTTTGCTTTGCAGCGATCCCGGGGAGGCTCAGCGCTTGACGCGGGCACCGGCGCCGCCCATGATCGCCTCGACTTCCTTGAGAGAAGCCATGGAGGTGTCGCCGGGGGTGGTCATGGCGAGCGCGCCGTGAGCCGCGCCGTAGTTGACGGCCTTCTCCGCGTCGCCCGTGGTCATCAGACCGTAGACCAGTCCGGAGGCGAAGGAATCGCCGCCGCCTACGCGGTCCAGAATCTCCAGACCGTTATACTCCTTGGACTGGTAGATCTCGCCGTCGGCCCAGCAGATGGCCTTCCAGTCGTTGACGGTGGCGGTCTTCACGGTGCGCAGCGTCGTCGCCACGACCTTGAAGTTGGGGTAGGTCTCGGCCGCTTTGCCGATCATCTTCTTGTAGCCATCCAGGTTCAGTTCCTTGAGGTTTTCGTCGTTGCCCTCGATCTCGAAGCCGAGGCAGGCCGTGAAGTCTTCCTCATTGCCGATCATGACGTCCACGTACTTCGCGACTTCACGGTTGACCTCCCGTGCCTTCTCAAGGCCGCCGATGGCGCTCCACATGGAGGGACGGTAGTTGAGATCGTAGGAGATCACGGTGCCGTACTTCTTCGCAACCTTGCAGGCCTCGATGACCGTCTGGCAGCTCTGCTCGCTCAGAGCCGCGTAGATGCCGCCGGTGTGCAGCCAGCGCACGCCCAGCTTGCCGAAGATATACTCAAAATCAAAATCCTCCGGCGTGGCCTGAGAGATGGCGGTGTTGGCGCGGTCGGAGCAGCCGACGGCGCCGCGGATGCCAAAGCCCCGCTCGGTGAAGTTCAGGCCGTTGCGGCAGATCCGACCGATGCCGTCGGTTTTTTTCCAGTAGATGAGATCGGTGGAGACGCCGCCCTGCTCGATGAAGTCCTTCATCAGCTTGCCGACCTCGTTATCGGCAAAGGCAGTGATAACGCCGGTGTTGAGCCCGAAGCATTTGTGCAGACCGCGCACGACATTGTACTCGCCGCCGCCCTCCCAGGCGCGGAAGGAGCGCGCGGTGCGGATCCGCCCCTCGCCGGGGTCGAGGCGCAGCATGATCTCTCCCAAAGATACGGCGTCAAAGCGGCATTCTTCTTTCGATCTCAGATTCAATTCCATGTTTCTTTCCTCCTTGTATTCTTTCATTTTTGCTTCTTGCAAACATACTTGCGCAACGCCTCCCGGACGGCGCCGGGACGGGCGCGGAGCTCCGTTAAAAACCCGGCCGGCCTCAGCCGAGAAACGCAAAGATCTTCTCCCAGTAGGGGATCAGCTCGCTGAGCTCGCACATGTAAAGCTCGTGCCGGAGCGCAGGTTTTTTTACCAGCTCACAGCTCGGCACCCGTGCAGCAAAGCGATCCTGTGCGTCGCAGCGGACAAAGGTGTCCTGCCCCGCCTGAAAGAGCAGCACCGGGATGCGGATACGCGCGGTCTCCCGGCGGGAGCCGGCGCGGCGACAGGCTTTGATAGCTTCCCGGACCCAGCCCATGGAGGGCGCGCAGGTCTGCAGACGCTGATCCGCAAGCCGCCTCCGGGTATAGTAGCGATAACGGCAGTCAGAATTTGCGGCACTGAGCGGATAATCCTCCTCCGTCTCCGTAAAGCCCACGACCGGGCTGAGTGGCTCCTGTCCTCTGGCCCCGGCGCCCTTCACATGCAGCATCGCGCTCGCGAGCGGAGCAGGGATCTTGCCGAGAACCACCCCCAGCATGGGGGAGGAGAGCACCGCCTTCTGGAACAGGTCCGGTCGGCGCTCGATGCAGAGCGTCCCGATGCAGCCGCCCATGGAATGGCAGTAGAGATAGAGCGGCAGCCCGCCCGCCGACGGGCGGACGCGCGTCTCGGTCAGGTGGATCAGGTCCAGCACATAGTCCTCAAAGTGATCCACATGCACGACAAAGGGGTCGCTGTTAGGGCGGTACGACCTCCCGTGACCGCGGTGCTCCGGGACCCAGACCTCATAGCCGGCCTGCAGCATATAATAGATGCTCTCCGTGAATTTCCCGATGGACTCCGTAAAGCCGTGGCTGAGGACGATCACGCCCTTCGGCGCGTCTGCCCGGTAGTGCTCGAAATAGATCGGCTGGCCCTTCACCCGCTCGTCGCAGCCCGCTTCTATCCGGGCGGCGAGATACGGTTCGACCAGGTCGCGCATCTGTTCTGCGTACTGTTCCTCGCTGATCCAGTGCATGGCGATCCCTCCCCGTGTTGTTTCCGATGATCATTATAATGACTATATGATAGCGAAAAGCCAAAAAGCTTTTCGCCGCGCGGCTTTGCCGCGCAGCCAAACAGCTTAGCTGTTTGGCCATGTATTCATTTCAATGAGCATCGGGCGAATGACCCTTTGGGTCATTCGCTGCCAAACTTGTCGTTTGGCAGCGAGAACGATCGAATTTGCGATCGTTCTTGCCATCCGATAATCATTATACCAAAGAACCATTCTCGCGGCAACCATGAAAAACCGCCTCTCTGCGAAAACAGAGAGGCGGTTGAGGTATCGGGAGCTTTACTGCATGCCGTTGATGATGGAGCTGAGCTGATCCACGGTCAGTCCCTTGCCCTCCTGGGCGGTGTTGCAGGTGACGGAGAAGTTCGCACCGTTATAACCGAAGGTGGCAGCATTGATCGTGTTGCCATCGCCCTTGCAGGTGACGGTCAGACCCTTGACGCTGGTCTGCCACGCGGAGCTGTAGATGTTGGTGTCGCCGGAGAGCGCGTTGCCGCTGTCAGTGGTGGATTTGCGCACGGTCACGAGATCACCGTTGCCGCTGTAGCTCACCTCAACGGAGCCGGTCTTATAGCGATAACCCTGGACACTCATGCCGGCGGGGATCGCTCCCTCGACGGGAGGGCTGAAGCTCACGCCGGAGCCGTTCACCGCCTGGGAGAGATCGCTGGCACCGGTCCACTCGGCCACATAGGGCGCGGCCTCAGGCGCGGGAGTAACGACGGCCGCCGGTTCCGGTGTGGTGATGACCACAGCAGTCCCGGGTGCGGGCGTCTGGACTGCGGCTGCCGGAACGGGAGTCGCCGTCGGGACAGGCGTGCCCTGCGAAGTCACGGTGATCGTGGCGCTGCCGGTATCCGCCGAGGCGTCGCGGTTGCTGTAGCGGCAATAGACCTTCCAGCCGTTGAGAGCAGCCGGAATCTTGGAAAGCTTCATCTGGCTGTACATGCCGTTTTCGATCACGAGGGTCGGGAACTCCGCCGCGGCTTCCTCATAGGTCAGGTCGCGCGAGCCGTCCGGACTCACGAAATGCCACACGGCCCAGAGCGCGTCCTCATACTTCGCAACGAAGTAGCAGGTGCCGCCCTCCGCAACGGTCTCACTCGTGGGGCTCTTGGTGATCTTCGGGGCCTTGGCATCTGTATTGGTCGGCGTGGTTCCGGCCTGAGCGGCGCCGGTCTGCGCGGGGGCGGCGCCCTTCGCCGTTACGGTGATCGTGGCGCTGCCGGTGTCGACATAGCCGGCGTTGTTGCTGTACCGGCAGTAGACCTTCCAGCCGTTGAGCTCGAGCGGAATCTTCTTGAGCATCAGCTGGCTGTAGTTGCCGTTGAGGATCTCAAGGGTCGGGAATTCTTTCGCCGCTTCTTCGTAGGTCAGATCCTGCGCGCCATCCGGGCTCACGAAGTGCCACACGGCCCAGATCGCGTCCTCATAACGCGCCTGGAAGATCGCGTTGCCGCCTTCGGGCACGGTCTCACCGGTCGGGCTCTTGGTGACAGTCGGCAGTTTGCCGCCGGCCGCTGTGGTCGCCGTGCCGGCTGTGCCAGCCGTCCCGGCGGCCTTGGCATTGACGGTGATGGTGGCGGTGTCGGTGTTGACGGCGCCGCTGCGGTTGCTGTACTGGCAGTAGACCTTCCAGCCGTTGATGTCGACCGGAATGTTCGAGAGCTTCATCTGGCTGTACTGCCCGCCCTCGATCTGCATCTTCGGGAACTCCTTGTCGGCCTCTTCATAGGTCAGGTCGCGCGAGCCGTCCGGGCTCACGAAGTGCCACACGGCCCAGATTGCGTTCTCGTACTTGGCCAGGAAGTAGCAGTGGCCGCCCTCGGTCACGGTCTCATTCGTGGGGCTCTTGGTGATCTTCGGAAGCTGGGCGGGATCCGCTGCGGGCGTCGGGCTCGGCGCCGGCGTCTCCGCCGGGGCGGGAGTCGGTGCGCTTGCTGCGGGCGCAGAGGTTACCGCCGGATCCGGGGTGTTCGCTGCGGGGGCGGTGCTCTCCACCGGAGCCGGAGTCGGGGTAGCTGACGCGGGCTGGATATTCGTCTGTACCGCGGATTGCTGTTTGGCGTAATCCTCCTTCGTCATAACGTAGACGAAAGTGGAGGAGCTGCCCTGAATGACCGAGGCATCGTCGGTCCAGTTCAGCTTGCGGCTGTCAAGCGAGAAGCTGCCGCTGCCGTCGGTGTACACGACGTTCTCCGTCTTCTTGCCGGTCTCGTCAAAGCTTGCCTCCGTCAAGGTGGCGTCAGAATAGACGATGGCGTTCTTGTCAGCGTCGTAGGTGCCGGTCATCTTCCAGTAGGACGTCTGGGAAGCGCTGCTCGGCCACTCGATGGCGATCTCAGCGCTGGTCGCGTCCGTCGCGGTCAGCTCCAGGATGCCGCGGCGCGCGATCTCCTCGGCGTACACCCCTTCGTAGGACTTCAGATCGAAGGCCGGCGCAGCCGGGTCCGCCTTTGTGCTTTTTCGCCCACAGGCGCTCAGGAGAAGCACCATGCATAAGATTATAAGCAATACCGTGCAGAGAGATTTCTTTTTCATTTCTATACCCCTCCCTTTCCGGGTACTATGGTTAGTAGATATTGTAGCATCCTTCCCACCAAAACACAAGACCTATACGCCGAGAGTTTTATTAATCTTTCATAAGTTGAAAGGAAATTTTTCCCTTCTCCCCGGATTGAGATACAGCGGGAAGGGTTTTCCTCCGGATTTTCCACTTTTTTCTTGAATGTTGAGGGGCGCTGGTGTATGCTTAAGAAAAGGAAACGAAAATAATACGAAAGAGGAGTGAGCGACGTGAAAAGGATCCTTGCCATGCTGTTGGTTCTCGTCATGGCGCTCTCGCTGAGTGCTTGTCATAAGCACAGCTGGGAGCCTGCCACCTGCGATAAACCGAAGACCTGTTCGGAATGCGGGAAGACCGATGGAGACCCGCTCGGCCATAAGTGGGGAGAGCCTGTCTACGAGTGGGCCGAGGATCTGAGCAGCGTTACGGCGCTGCGCATCTGTGGGAATGATCCGTCTCACACCGAGAGTGAGACCGTTGAGACGACCAGAGAAGAGACGAAAAGCCCGACATGTACCGAGGCGGGAGAGACCGTTTTCAGCGCTCAGTTTACGAACGGTGTTTTCGCGCCGCAGTCCCGTACGGAAGCGCTGCCGGAGGCTCTTGGCCACGCGTGGGGCGAGCCCGAATACGAATGGGCCGAGGATCTGAGCAGTGTCATCGCGACGCGTGTCTGCACACACGACCCCTCCCATGTTGAGACGGAGATCGCCGAGACCGTGTCGAAGGTCACAAAGGCTGCGACCTGCACCGAAGCGGGGGAGCGTGTCTATTCTGTGACCTTCGGGAACGAGGCCTTTGAGCCGCTGGATCGCTTGGTGGAGGACGGCGCTCCTCTGGGCCATCTCTGGGAGCAGCCAAGCTTTGAATGGGCGGATGATATGAGCAGCGTCACCGCGACGCGCGTCTGCGCCCGCGATGCATCGCACGTGGAGACGGAGACGGCGGCTGTCACCGCGGAGATCGTGAAGCCCGCGACCTGTGAGGAGCGGGGCGAAACCGCCTACACCGCTGTTTTCGAAAATCCGGGCTTCGAGGCACAGAGCCGTACCGAATCGAACATCGAGGCGCTCGGCCATGAGTGGGGCGAGCCGGAATATGTTTGGGCCGAGGACCTGAGCAGCGTCACTGCGACACGCGTCTGCGCCCACGATGCATCGCACGTGGAGACGGAGACGGCGGCTGTCACCGCGGAGATCGTGAAGCCCGCGACCTGTGAGGAGAAGGGTGAAACCGCCTACTCTGCCTCCTTCCTGAATCAGGCTTTCGAGGCGCAGAACCGCACAGAGACCGATATTGAAGCGCTCGGCCATGACTGGGCCAAGGCCACGCACACCCAGCCACAGACCTGCAAAGCGTGCGGCAAAACCGAGGGCGAGGCGCTGCCCATCCACTATTTCGACATGCGCTTCAAGGATTACCGCTATGCCTTCAATCACGCGTATCCCGGATTCCTGTACATCGATGCGACAAAGGGCAAGGGCTTCACGCTGCACGTTAAGGGCGACCGGATCATCCGCAACGGCCTCGACGAGACCATCCGCTTCTATCACGCGGATGAGTTCGACCGCGGCCCTGTCAGCTCGCTCCAGGAGCTCAAACGCTTTAACCTGATCGAGATCAGCTATGTCTCCGATTCGGATGAGTTCGACACCAGCATATCTGCCCGCGTCGCACAGTTCGGCTACTATGCTGCGAAGATCCTCGACCCCGATCTGGGCATGACTGCCTTCTTCAAGGACGGGCTCGACCTCTTCGACGCCAAGGGCAATGAGCAGTCCTTCACCCACAACGGCTTTGTCTACACGCTCGCCTGCGAGCAGGACGGCGGCCACTACCGCTACAGCTTCCGCATGACACTTGAGAGCAATCTCGAGTGACGCGACTTGACAGCGGCAGGCAGCTATGGTAAAGTAAGCCAAGGATAAAACGGACCGGACGCCGGGGAAGACCCAGGCGTCCGGTTTTTGTCCGCACAGTATCAAAAAAGGAAGCGAGACTATGCAATACGACGTTATCATCGTCGGGGCGGGCCCCGGCGGTATCTTCACCGCCTGGGAGCTCATGAAGGGCAACAGCGCACTCAAGGTCGCGGTGCTGGAGCTCGGCCGCCCGCTGGCGCAGCGCAAGTGCCCCATCGACGGCAAGAAAGTCAAGAGCTGCATCAAGTGCCCGGTGTGCAGCATCATGAGCGGCTTCGGCGGTGCGGGTGCTTTCTCCGACGGAAAATACAACATCACGAACCAGTTCGGCGGCACGCTCTTCGAGTACGTGGGCAAGCAGGAAGCCATCGAGCTGATGCACTACGTGGATGAGATCAACTGCAGCCACGGCGGTGAGGCCACGCGCCTCTACTCCACCGCCAACAGCGCCGTCAAGCGCATGTGCCTCGAAAACGGCCTGCACCTGCTGGACGCGCAGGTCCGCCACCTCGGCACGGACATCAACTACGTCGTGCTCGAGAATCTCTACGACGAGCTGAAGGAGAAGGTGGACTTCCGCTTCAACACCGCCGTGCACAGCATCACGCGCGTGGAGGGCGGCTATGCCCTGCATACGGATGAGGCGGTCTTTACCTGCACGCGGTGCGTGATCTCCGTGGGCCGCAGCGGCAGCAAGTGGATGGAGACGGTCTGCCGCGAACTGGAGATCCCCACAAAGTCGAATCGCGTGGATATCGGTGTACGCGTCGAGCTCCCGGCGGAGATCTGGTCCCACCTGACCGACCAGCTCTATGAGAGCAAGATCGTCTACCGCACCGAGAAGTTCGAGGATCTGGTGCGCACCTTCTGCATGAACCCCCACGGCGTCGTGGTGAATGAGAACACCAACGGCATCGTCACCGTGAACGGCCACAGCTACGAGGACCCGGCCAAGCACACCGAGAACACCAACTTTGCCCTGCTCGTCTCCAAGCACTTCTCCGAGCCGTTCAAGGACTCCAACGGCTACGGCGAGAGCATCGCCCGTCTCTCGAACATGCTCGGAGGCGGCGTGATCGTGCAGCGCTTCGGGGATCTGGTGCGCGGGCGGCGCTCGAACGAGGCGCGCATCCGCGACAGCTTCGTGACCCCGACCCTCGCCGCAACACCGGGCGACCTGAGCCTGGTGATCCCCAAGCGTATCCTCGACGGCATCATCGAGATGATCTACGCGCTGGACAAGATCGCGCCGGGCACTGCGAACGACGACACACTGCTCTACGGCGTGGAGGTCAAGTTCTACAACATGGAGGTCGAGATAGACCGGAACCTCGAGACCAGATGCGAGGGCCTCTTCGTGATCGGGGACTGCTCGGGTGTGACGCACTCGCTCTCCCACGCCTCGGCGAGCGGCGTGCATGTCGCGCGCCATATCCTTGGCCTGAACGCCTGAATACAGGTGTCCGACAAAAACGTCGGGAAGCGAACGCTTCCCGACGTTTTTGCGCCTTTCGGCATCTTTTCCATAAAAAGTGTAGACTGTTTATGGAAAAGCTTCAGTCCTCTTTATACAGACAGCCCTGATACGTCCACCAGATGACGCCCGCCATGACGAGCAGGGACAGGATCTGGATCGGATAGCAGAGAGCGTAATTGGCGCTGCGCTGCACCTTGTACTCCCCAAAGTACCCCGCGCCGACAAGACTCGCGAGATACAGAAGCCAGGCGAGGACAAGCTTCCAGCCGCCGCGGTGTCCGCGCACACGGATGGCCGTGAAGTGGATGAACACGGCAAGGATCGTCACTGCCGCGAAAATCTGCCCCAGGCTCACAAAAGAGGCGTAGGGGTTGAGCCGCTTGAGCCAGACAAAGTGCATGAAGCAGGAGTCGTAGCGCAGGGAGTCGATCACGACTTCCGTCAGCCCCCAGAGCAGCAGGAAGAGCCGAAAGACGTTCCCGTTGGGGCTGCTGCCGTCGACCATCGGAAAGCGCCGGTAGCGCAGATAGAAGCGCACGAGCAGCACGGTGATGACGAGCAGAAGCAGGAAGGAGTAGAAGAAAACGGCGAGCGGCCAGCTGCCGGCGTCTTCCGCGCCCGGTACGGCGAAGGGCAGACGACGGAAGAAGCCCTCGGGCACGGTGATGCGGCTGCGGCACGCGCTGCCCCAGAGTTCGGAGAGCCGAATGAAAGCGAAGCTCAGGCAGAGGCCGGGCGCCACTGCGTCGAGCAGCCGTCCCATGCGCTGCACGAGGCCGAGCCGCCGCACGGCGAAGGCTGCCGCCCACACGCCGAAGATCACGCCGAAAAGCGCGTAGCTGCCGGTGTTGTAGGCCACCATGGCCTCCCAGAAGGAGCTGAACTGTTCGATATGGCAGTACCAGTAGACGATGCGGGAAAAAAGCAGACCGAGGAGCAGCGCGAAGGGGAAAAAGACCCAGACTGCCGCGCTGTGGCGGTTATAGCGCGGATAGAGCGCAAGTGAGAGGCAGAGCCCTGCCGCAAGCCCCAGCGCGAGGATCAGAGAGGGCCAGTAGAGCACGAGCCCGCCGGAGAGATAGGCGATCTGACTCATTTGCGCACCTCCGATTCCGGGATGGCCGAGGCGAAGTAGATGATATCGCTGACCGCGCGTTCGCCGCCGCCGTTGACGTTGTCAATGTGGTTGAAGGGCTCGCCGCGGAAGAGAATCTCGCTCGTCTGGCCACCGTCGAGACAGTAGGCGTTCGGCACGCCCTTGTCGAAGAAGGCCTGGGCGAAGCGGTCCACGGTCCAGGTCGCAGCGCGCTCCGGCGCGTGATTGAGGGACATGTAGTAATAATGCAGATGATCGACCTGCCCGATCCCGGCACGGGAATAGCCCTGGGTGGGCTCGCCGGCGGGATACCAGTCACAGGTTTGGAGCACCCCGTCCTCCACCAGCACGGGGCCGAAGGAGAGCGAGAAGAGGATGTCGTTGTCGAGCAGGTACTGTTCCATCTCGGCGCGGCTGCGCTCCTCAAGGCGGTGGGTGAAGTGGAAGTTGCCGGAGGCGTCGATGAAGCAGGTGTCGATGCAGTTGTACTTCTTGTACTGCCCGGTGTAGGTGCTGTCGTCCATACGCCAGAGCTGCCGGTTATAGACCACGGTCCCAAAGTCGCGGAACATATAGAAGTCCGCATTCATGGCGATGACCGGGTTCACTGCGGCAGCGAGTTCCGAAGCGTAGAGCCAGACCGGGGAGCCGAGCGTATCCTCGGCGATTTTGCGCCTGAACTGCGAGGCGTCCGCGATCTTGATCTCGCAGCAGGAGCAGGTGCTCCCGTCGATGACCTCTTTCCAGAGAATCATCAGGATCGTCTCGTCGTAGTAATAACCGATAAAGGAGTCGTGATAGAATTCGACGTTCGGGTCAAAGATCAGGTCCTGCCCCTCCAGCAGCCCGGACTTGCGCGCCTTCTCAATGATGGGGAGGACCTTGTCCGCCTCGTCGATCGAGAGCGTGCCGAAGGCCCGCTCGTCGGGGACCGGAGCCGCGGCTGCGTCCTCAGGGATCACGTAATGCTTCTTGATCGCGGCGATGCCGCTGAGAGCGTCGGCCTTGGAGTTCGCGAGAGAGTTCTCGAGCCGCGCTCCGAGGTCGGTCGAGGAGAGGCTCGCCGCGGCGGGAGGCTGCACGCCCGGGTGGAAATGCTGCCCGAGCTGGACGAGCAGGGCCAGGCACACGAGGGCGAAGACCAGGCTTAAAACCACATAGCCCGCGCGCTTCGCGGCGCTTTCGCGTTTGCGTCTTGTCATGCCGCCACCTCCTCAGATGCCGCCCTGCAGGGCGGTGAAGAGCGCGGGGGAGGTCTGCAGCTTCCAGGCCCCGCCGGTGTAGGAGAGCGAGAGCTCGAGCGGCACGGTGTTGTAGTAATCCTCCGCGTCGCGCAGCACCTCGTCGAGCGCGGTGGCGTAGACCTCATCGGTAAAGCTCGCGAGATAAGCGCCGTCCTCGTCATAGATTTCCGGCGCGGGCCGGTCGGCAACAAAGCCGGCGGCGATATCCTCCACGCGCGCGGCGATCTGCGCCTCGACGGCTTTCACGTCGAGATAGCGGAAAAGGACCGGCTGCACGGCCGTGAGCTTGTCGACGCGGCAGGCCTCCGGCATGGAGAAGCCGTAGCTCCGGTGCAGCGCGGCGTAGAGGGTGCGCCCGGTATCGCTCTCCGGCTCGTGCTCGAGCCCGAGCTCGCTGTAGTCGCTCAGGCAGGCGTAAGCGCTGTGATATTCCCCGGAGAGGATGGAGTTGAAGAAGTGAGCGACGACCTCCTGCGGATCGCCGTCCGGCTGCAGGTACAGCGTGCCGCCGCGCCCGGCGATCACGCACAGCGTGAGCGCCGTAAGACTCAGCAGGACGGAGAGTGCCGCCCAGATGGGATTGACTTTTTTCTTCATGGCGTGATTCCTTTATCGTGAAACGAAGATTTCAAAACAGGATTCTTTATTTTATCAAATAAATGCCTTTCTGACAAGATACGACCGGGAAATTAAGAAAGCGCCGCTTCCCGTTGACACGCCCCGCGGCGGACGGTATAATCTATCCGCAACACATCACAGAAACGGAGACACAGCATGGACGAAGCCAAAACCGGGACCCTCTACATCGTCGCGACGCCGATCGGCAACTCGCGGGACATGTCCCCCCGTGGGCGGCAGATCCTCGAGGAGGCGGACATGATCGCCGCCGAGGACACGCGCCGCTCGATGGTGCTGCTAAACAAGCTCGAGATCCGCAACAAGCTGGTCTCGAACCATAAGTTCAACGAATATGGCAAGGCGAAATTCTTCATCCGCGCTATGCAGGAGGGACAGAGCGTCGCCGTCATCACCGACGCCGGAACCCCCTGCATCTCCGACCCCGGCAACGAGCTCATCAAGGCGGCTGTGGAGGCGGGCATCCGCGTCGTCGGCGTGCCGGGCTGCTGTGCGGCGGTGAACGCGCTGGCCATCTCGGGCTTCGACCTGAGCTCCTTCACCTTCTTCGGCTTTTTCCCGCGCGAGCGGGCGGACCGCCGGAAGCTGGTGGAAAAGCTCCGCCGCGGCGACACGCGCACCTTCGCCTTTTATGAGAGCCCCAAGCGCATTCTGGACCTTGTGGACTTCCTGATCGAGGAAGACGTGCGCTGCCGCCTCTGCCTCTGCAACGACATGACCAAGCTCCATGAGCTGACCTTCCGCGGCACGCCCGTTGAGGTAAAGGAGCAGCTGCTCGCCAAGGGCAATTACGACAAGGGCGAGTACGCGCTCGTCCTCGAGATTGATGAGGACTATATCTTCAATAAGGTCGAGCACACCGTCTCCGCCGAGGCCATGCTGGTTGACGCGATGGTAGCGGGGGACTGCGGCGCGAAGGAAGCTGTGGCCGCCGTGCTCGCGGATGAGAACAATTCCTACTCGAAGAACGAGCTGAAGGCCGCGGCGCTGCGGCTCAAAAAGCTCCTCGGTGGCGCCGATGACTGAGCGGAGCCTCTCTCTCGAGCTCGAGGCCGCGCTGGACGCGCTCTCCAAGGCGGTGTTCAGCCAGCCACTCGACAAGACAGCCGACGGAAAGCTCAGTGTCCGGCCGATCCGCCTGCGGGGCGAGCGCCTCTTCCAGCTTGAGCGCCAGCGCGGCGCGCAGGTCTTTCATGAGAACCTGAGCGGGGAGGCGCTCTTGCGCCTCTGCCGGGAGGAGTGGGACGGGCGCTACCGCCAGGCCCTCCTCGTCACCGAGAGGGGGAACGCGCAGTACAGCCTGCGGACGAACGGCCGCTATAAAAAGAGCGCGGGCGGCGCCGCGCTGCCGCGCCCGGGCACGGCGGAGGGCCACGACCGGCAAAAAGGCTACATCCTCCGCGAGGGGGAAAACATCCCGGCGCTCGTGGACCTCGGCGTTTTCACACCGGATTTCCGCGTGGTCAAGGCGCGCTACGACAAGTATAAGCAGATCAACCGCTTCATCGAGCTGGTGGACCAGGCCTTCGCGGAGAGCGACCGCAAAGCTATCACCATCCTCGATTTCGGCTGCGGCAAGAGCTACCTGACCTTCATTCTCTACTACTACTTCGCGGTGAAGCGCGGGATGGAAGTTAACATAATCGGATACGACCTCAAGGCTGACGTGGTGGAGCGCTGCGGGCAGATCGCGGAGAAATATGGCTACACAGGGCTGCGTTTCGTGCACGCGGACGTGAGCCGCGACGCGCTCTACGGCGAGGCGGTGGACATGGTCGTGACGCTGCACGCCTGCGACACCGCGACCGACTACGCCCTGCATTACGCGATCGGGAAGGGCGCGGCGTACATTTTCTCCGTCCCCTGCTGCCAGCACGAAGTGAATGCCACGATCCATAAGGGCGGGGACTTCGATATCCTGCTCGAGCACGGGCTCCTGAAGGAGCGGCTCTCGGCCCTGCTCACGGACGCGATCCGCGGCAAGGTGCTCGAGGACATGGGCTATGCGGTGGACATGATCGAGTTCACCGACTTCGAGCACAGCCCGAAGAATCTGATGATCCGCGCCCGGCGTACCGGCCGGCGCTCAACGAAGGGCCGCACCGAGGCCCGCCGCCTCGCGGAGAGCTACGGTTTCACCCAGAAGCTCCTCGAGCTCTGCGGAGAGGAATAAAACAGGACGGGACCCCTGCTATTTCATCAGCAGGGGTCCCGTCCTGTTTTGCTCGTATTACAGACCGCAGTGATCGCCGTGCTCTTCCTCGGGATCGATCTCCTTGAAGTCCTCGGGGTTGTAGGCGATGCCCTTCTTGTCGTAGTAGTCCTTCACCGCCGCGCGCACGGCCTGCTCGGCCAGGACACTGCAGTGGATCTTGTGCGTGGGCAAGCCGTCGAGCGCCTCGACCACGGCCTGGTTGGAGAGCGTGAGCGCCTCGTCGATGGTCTTGCCCTTGATGAGCTCGGTGGCCATGGAGCTGGTGGCGATCGCGCTGCCGCAGCCGAAGGTGTTGAACTTGATGTCGGTGATGACGCGATCGTCGTTCACCTTGATATACATGCGCATGATGTCGCCGCACTTGGCGTTGCCGACTTCACCGACGCCGTCCGCGTCGTCGATCTGACCGACGTTGCGGGGATTGCGGAAATGATCCATTACCTTATCGCTGTAGAGAGCCATCTTGATATCCTCCTGTTTGTGTATGGTTTAAATGAGGTGGGGGCGTTCACCCTTCTGCAGCTCGTCCCAGACCGGGGACATCCCGCGCAGGTATTCGACCACCTTCGGGACCGTCTCGCAAATGTGATCGATCTCCTCCATCGTGTTGTACTCACCGATCGAGAGGCGCAGCGACCCGTGCGCAACCTCGTGCGGCAGGCCGATGGCCAGCAGCACATGGCTGGGATCGAGCGAGCCGGAGGTGCAGGCGCTGCCGGACGACGCGCAGATGCCCTGATCGTCGAGCATGAGCAGCAGGCTTTCGCCCTCGATACCCTCAAAGCACATGTTCACCGTGCCGGGGACGTGGTGCTCGAGCGAGCCGTTGATCTTGCTGTGGGGGATTTTGGAGAGCTCGGCAAAGAGCTTGTCGCGCATGGGGATGATCTTCGCGGTGTTCTCTTCCATATGCTCGCAGCTTTCCTTGAGCGCCGCGGCGAGGGCTGCGATGCCGGCGACGTTCTCGGTGCCGGCGCGCTTGCCGCGCTCCTGGGCGCCGCCCTCGATGATACTGGTGAGCACCATGCCGCGCCGGGCATAGAGCACGCCCACGCCCTTGGGCGCGTGGAACTTGTGGCCGGACATGGCGAGCATGTCGATGTTCATGGCCTTCACGTCGATGGGCATATGCCCTGCGGCCTGGACCGCGTCGCAGTGGAAGGGGATACCCTTCTCGCGGCAGAGGGCGCCGATCTCGGCGATGGGCTGCACGGTGCCGATCTCGTTGTTCGCGAACATGATCGTCACGAGCGCGGTGTCGGGCCGGATCGCGGCCTCAAGATCCTCAAGACGCACGACGCCGTCTTCATGCACGTCCAGCAGCGTGACCTCGAAGCCCTCTTTCTCGAGCTTGGCGAGGGTGTGGAGCACCGCGTGGTGCTCGAACTTCGTGGAGATCAGGTGCTTTTTGCCCTTGCGCGCGCCGAGGCGGGCGGCGGAGACGATGGCCTGGTTGTCAGCCTCAGAGCCGCCGGAGGTGAAATAGATCTCGCGGGGGTCGGCGTTGATGAAGTGCGCGACGGTCTCGCGCGCCTCCTGCAGCGCTTCGGCGGCCTTCTGCCCGAAAGCATAGAGGCTCGAGGGGTTGCCGTAGCTCTCGGTGAGGAAGGGCAGCATCGCGTCCAGCGCGGTCTTGGAGACGCTGGTGGTCGCAGCGTTGTCGGCGTATACAAACATGTCTTGGATCGGTCCTTTCTATATGGTAATAGGTATTATTTCCATTTATCACCCGTCAGCAGATCTTCCAGCGTGACAGAGTCGAGGTAGCGGTTCGTGATTTCGTCGAGCTCTTTCCACATCGGGATCGTGAGGCAGAGAGCGGCGTGGTCGCAGGTGACACCGCCGTCGCGCAGACAGGAGACCGGAGCGAGATTGTCCTCCAGGCAGCGGAGGATCTCCCCAACGCTGTAGGCGGCGGGGGCGCGGTTCAGGCGGTAGCCGCCCTCTTTGCCGCGGCTGCTCTCAACGAGCTCCGCGCGCTTGAGCTGGCCGACGATGAGCTCCAGATATTTCATCGAGATATCCTGCCGCTCGGCCACGGTCTTGAGAGAGATGAAGCCGTCCGCCGGGTGCTGCGCCAGATCCATCATTACCCGCAGCGCGTAGCGCCCTTTGCTCGTCACATTCATGCGGTCCGCCTCCTTTTGCTGTACGCACTCAATATACTACACGTTTGATAGGAATTAAAGAGCAAATTGTCCGAAAAAGCTTTGTTGTGCAAAATATGCACAACAAAGCGAGAAATAGCGCTTGCTTTATCCCACTAATGTGTTATCATAACAAAGTAATCAAACTGAGAATCAGGAGGGTCCCCCCAATGAAAAAAACGATATCACTGCTGCTGGCTGCGCTGATGCTGCTCAGTCTGTCCGCTGTGGCCTTCGCCGCGGATGCGCCCGCCGACCGGACGAGCTTCATCATGGGCATCGATCCGGAATACCCGCCCTTCAGCTATCTGGGCGACGACGGCAAGTACACCGGCTTTGACGTGGAGGTCTGCCAGGCCGTCTGCGATTATCTGGGCTGGGAGCTCGAGATCTTCGGTGTGAACTGGGACGAGAAGCTGATCCAGCTCGACTCCATGGAGTGTGACTGCGTGTGGTCGGGCATGACGATTCTCGACAGCATGAAGGAAGCGGGCTATGTGATTTCCGAGCCCTACTATTACAACACCCAGGTCCTGGTCGTCAAAGAGGACAGCGGCATCGACTCTTCGGCGGATCTGGCCGGGAAGATCGTGGCGGTGCAGCTGGGCACCTCCGGAGAGGCCCTGCTGAACGAGGATCTGGCGGAGCTCGCCGGGACCTTTGACAGCATCCTCACCTGCGACAGCTTCCTCAAGTGCTTCACCGAGCTGCAGGGCAACGCCGTCGACGCGGTCTTTGTCGACCTGCCCGTGGCGGCGAGCTATGTGGCCAAGAACGAGGGGCTGAAGATCATCGACGAGGAGCTGGGCGCCGAGTATTACGGCATCGCCTTCCGCTCCGGCGACGCGGAGCTCTGCGCGGCGGTCGACGAGGCGGTCCAGGCGCTGGTCGAGGACGGCACCTATGCCGAGATCGCGGCCAAGGAGGACTATGCCGAGATCGTTGAGAACCTCCTCTTCCTGCAGGACTGAGAACAGGCTGAAAGCTCCATATCCTGTGAAAAGACCCGAAAGCGCAGTTCGCTGCGCTTTCGGGCAAATCTTCGTTATGCGTAAATGAGGGATTCCCTATGACGTTAATGACCATGATCGTCAAGATGAGCGAGGGCCTCGGCAAGACCTGCGCCATCTTTTTTCTGACGCTGCTCTTCTCGCTGCCCCTGGGCATGATCGTGGCGCTGCTGCGCATGAGCAAGGTCAAGGTCGTCTCCGCGATCACCCGCTTTTTCATCACGGTGCTGCGCGGGACGCCGCTGATGCTGCAGCTGCTGGCGGTCACCTACGGGCCCTACTATCTGTTCGGAACGAACGTCGCCCGCAACAAGCTGATCCCGGTCGTGGTGGCCTTCGCCATCAACTACGCGGCGTACTTCGCCGAGATCTACCGCGGCGGGATCGAGTCGATCCCCATCGGGCAGTATGAGGCGGCCGAGGTCCTGGGCTACTCGAAGGTCCAGACCTTTATGCGCATCATCCTGCCGCAGGTAATAAAGCGCATCATGCCGAGCGTCACCAACGAGGTCGTCACGCTCGTCAAGGACACCTCCATGGCTTTTACGGTCTCGTATCAGGAGATGTTCACCATCGGCAAACAAATCGCGAACTCTCAGACGAGCTTCCTGCCATTCGTGGTCGCCGGTGTGTTCTACTATCTGTTCAACGCCATCGTCGACTACCTGATGGGCCGGGTGGAGAAGCGTCTGGACTACTATCGCTGAGAGGAGGAGAAGATATGGCAGAGCTTGTTCGCGGAGCGGAGAGTACGGATGCGCCGAGCATCCTCGGTATCTGCTCACTGGAAAAATCCTTCGGCTCTCTCATGGTGCTGAAGGACATCTCTCTCTCGGTGGACCGGGGGAACGTCATCTCCATCATCGGGCCCTCCGGCTCGGGCAAGTCGACGCTGCTGCGCTGCGCGGCTTTCCTGGAGCGCGCCGAGGGCGGCGACATCCTGTACGACGGGCAGTACGCCATGCAAAACGGCGTTTACGCCTCCAAGGCGGAGCTGAACCGCTTCCGTTCCCGCTTTGGGCTGGTGTTCCAGAACTTCCAGCTCTTCCCGCACTACTCGGTGATGAAGAACATCACCGAAGCGCCGATCCTCCACGGGGAGGACCGGGACGAGGTGCAGGAGCGCGCTCTCTCACTCATACGGAAAATGGGCCTGGAGGGGAAGGAGAAAGCCTATCCCTACCAGCTCTCCGGCGGGCAGCAGCAGCGTGTCGCCATCGCGCGCGCCCTCGCCATGAAGCCGGAGATCCTGTATTTCGACGAGCCGACCTCGGCTCTGGACCCGGAACTCACGGGCGAGGTGCTCAAGGTGATCCGGCAGCTCGCGGAGGAGAAGATGACCATGGTGGTTGTCACCCACGAGATGCCCTTTGCAAAGGCGGTCAGCAACCGTGTGATCTTCATGGCCGGCGGTGTGATCGTCGAGCAGGGCGATCCGCGGGAGGTTTTCGACGATCCGCGTGAGGAGCGTACAAGGCAGTTCCTGCGTGTGTTCGAACACTGAGGAGCGTTGACGATGGAAGAGAAAGAAACCCTGCAATACAGCATCTGGGATCCGACGGGCAACATCACCGCCCTCGTGGAGAGCACCGTTGCCGTGGAGGAGCAGCCCACTGCCGCGGCAGCGCTGATGCAGCGTCACCCGGAGGTGGAGCAGGTGGGCTTTTTGCGTTTTCCGGACAGGGCGGACCACAGCGGCGTGCAGGCCGAGCTGCGTATGGCTGGCGGAGAATTCTGCGGAAATGCCTCGATGAGCGCTGCGGCGCTCTGCCTGTTGCGGCAGGGTGCGCCGGGCGGAACGGAGACTATGCCGGAGCTTGTGCGCATCCGCGTCTCCGGCGTCGAGGAGCCGGTGACGGTGCGGCTGCGGCGGGAGGGGCTGAACTCCTTCCGTGCCCGTGTGCACATGCCGACCCCGCAGTCGATCGGCGAGCGTGTTTTCGCTTTTGAGGGTGTCTCGGGACGGCTCCCGCTTGTGTGCCTGGAGGGGATCTCTCATCTGCTCGTCGGGCCTGACACGGCGTTCGCGCCGCTGCTGCGGGATCGCCCGGCTGCCGAACGCGCCGTGCGTGCCTGGTGTGCGGAGCTGAAGGCGGACGGTCTGGGGCTGATGTTCCTGAGCGACGAGGAGGGAACCTGGCACCTGACGCCGCTGGTCTATGTCCCCGGGAGCGGGACGGTGTTCTGGGAAAACTCCTGCGCCAGCGGGAGCGCCGCCGTGGGGATGGCGCTGGCCGCACGCGCCGGCAAGCCCGTTCAGCTCGAGCTGCGCGAGCCGGGCGGATGGCTGCAGGTCGAGAGCGCGCCGAACGGCGGCGCGACCTGGCTCGGCGGCAGGACGCGCCGGACCGCCCGCTTCTGAAACAGGGGCTCGTTTTCTCATTTCTTTATTTTTATTAAGTTTATTGACAGACTTCGCTCGAATAGATATAATAAGATAAGAAATTATGTCACCCTTGCGAAAGGTAGGACGATCCTATGAGAAAGAAAATGCTGCTCCTGCTGCTTGCGCTGTTGGTTCTGATGCTGTGCGCCTGTGCAAATGGGGCTCAAACCCCGACGCCTGCGCCGACGCCGGCCCCGGAAGATATCGCGGAGCCTGTGACGACGGCGTCTGTCCAGGTGTTCACCACCGTCGGCGGCCAAAGCGCGTCCGTCGAAGTGGAGGATGAGCCTGCTGCGGAGCCGGAGAGTGAGGAAGAGGCAGCTCCCACCCCGATGCCCACGCCCGTTCCGCTGCCGGAAGATGCCCCCTCGGGGGAGAACACGGCTGTGCGCGACCTTGAGCTGGTGCGCGTGCTCAGCTATATGCCCGATCTGCAGGTCGATCTCAAATACGCCACCGAGGACAACTATACCCACAAGGTGGTCTACACCTTTGACGAGCCCTATCTCCGTCTCGGCACGGTGCGGAAGCTCATCCAGGCGCAGGCCCAGCTCAAAGAGCGCGGATACGAGCTCGTGCTCTGGGACGCCTTCCGTCCCAATGAGGCGCAGTTCATCCTCTTTGACGCCTTCCCGCACGGAAACTACGTGGCCAATCCCTATGGCGGCGGCCATTCCTCCCATACCAACGGCGGCACGGTGGATGTGGCGCTGATGAAGGATGGGGAGCTGTGCGAGCTGCCCTCCGGCTTTGACGAGTTCTCCGCCCTCGGCGACCGCAACTACGGCGATGTGTCGGCCGAGGCCGCATCCAACGCCCGCCTGCTCGAGCAGATCATGACCGCCAACGGCTTCACCGGCTACTTCGGCGAGTGGTGGCATTACAGCGACAACACCGGCTACAACTACGCCGACGTTGAGAGCGCTGTCCTGCCCGAACACGGGACGCGCGTATATGAGTCCGAGTGCAACGAGTACATCAATATCCGCAAGGTGGCCAACACCTCGGCCGAGGCCATCGGGAACATCCCCGACGGCGAGCAGATGGTCGTGCTCAGCTACCTGAGTGATTTCTGCCTGATCCAGTACGGCGAGCTGACCGGCTATGTCAACGCCCACTTCATCAAGCCCGTCTATTGATCGAAGAGCAAAAGAATACCGGGGCTGTGCGAAAAGCACAGCCCCGGTATTCTTTTGCTGCTTTTTACCGCCGGACCTCAAGCCGTGCGCTGTCGAGCAGCGCCTTGACAGGCGGGCAGTCGGGCAGCGCCTCGAGCGGGTGCTTGTCGTCCTTCTTCACCCGGAAGAGCGTGAAAAGCACGCAGCTGCTCGCGTCGCCCGGAATCGGGAAGCAGAGGCAGATCGCATCGCCATCCGTATAACGCACGCCCTTGAGCGCCGCGAATGCGGCCGGACGCAGATCCGTGTACTTCTCCGCAAGCGCCTTCGTGTGCGCCTCAAAGTCCTCGCCCGTGAAGTAGGGGACATACTCGATCTGGGCCTGCACGTCCTCGTCCTCATACACGGCGACGTGCGAGGCGCTGGAGTAGCTGAGGAAATCCTCCGCGATCACGGCGAAGCTGCCGCGCTCGGGATCGAAGCGCAGTGTGAGCTCCACAGTGGCGGGGTCCTTGTAACCGGAGATAAAGCTGTATGCGCCGGTCACAAGATTGCCGGGCGCGGCCGGAGCGCCGGGGGCAGCCGCGGCAGGGGCGGCCTCTTCGGGCTTCTTGCGCAGGTTCGCAAGGCCCGCGGCCAGCGCGCCCGCGGCGGTCAGCGCGAGCGGCGCGATCACTTTCCATTTATTCACGGTAAGACCCTCTTTCTCTGTAAACTGCATCCATTGTACCGCATTTCCTCCGGCCTGACAAGAGGCAAGCGCCTCGGCCGCACGGCTTGTTAACGCGCCTCGACCGATCACCCATAAAAATCCTTTATGGGAAAACACAACACTTCTATTTCCAAGTTCAGACACTTTGCGGTACAATGCATATAGAGGACCCGTGAACTGCGCGGGTGAAAACCGACGACCATTTCTTATAAGGAGGAATTATCCATGCCCAAAGAGATCAGCAGAAGAAACTTCCTGAAGGGCGCCGCCGCGACCGCCCTGACCGCCGCCGTTGCCGGCGTGGCCAAGCCCCTCGCCTTTGCCGACGAGGCCCCTGCCGCGGAAGAGAGCAGCACCTGGTATGACGCCAAGTATTTCGCCAAGCCCGATCCCATCACCGACATCGCCGAGACCCTCGAGACCGACGTCGTCGTCGTCGGCGCGGGCAACGGCGGTCTGGTCGCGGGCGCGTCCGTCGTCGATCAGGGCGCGGGCCTGATCCTGGTCGAGAAGAACGCCGGCTGGATCACCTGGGCCGGTGAGATGGGTGCGTACAACACCAAGCTCATGAAGGAGAAGTACGGCATCGAGTACACGCCGGAGGAGCTGCTCGAAATCTCCAACGAGATTTGCCGCTATGCCAGCTATGAGAATGACCAGCGCCTTGTGAACCTCTGGCTCTTCAATTCCGGACGTACCATGGACTGGTTCGTCGATCAGATGGAGTCCAAGGGAATCCACATGTTCCTCGAGACCGACATGAAGGACTGCCGCTACATGAACAAGCCTCAGACCCACACCGTCTACGAGACCTTTGAGGAGCTCGGCCCCAACTACATGGGCTCCCAGCTCGCCAACCCGAAGTGGATCGAGATCATCGAGGAGAAGGGCGGCAACATCCTCTGGCAGCACACCGCCAAGCAGCTTGTCCAGGATGAGACCGGCAAGGTCACCGGCATCATCGTCCAGCGCAACGAGGACGGCGCCTACATCCAGATCAACGCGGCGAAGGGCGTGATCCTCTCCACCGGCGGCTACGGCGGCAACCCGGAGATGATGGACGCGCTGCACTATCGCGACAAGGACGTCATCTGCAACAACCTCGGCTGCGCCTTTGCCCAGGGCGACGGCATCAAGATGGCCATGTGGGCCGGCGCCGACATCGACCGCAACCACGCGGGCGGCGTCGCCTTCGACCGCGCGGCCGTCGATCTCGACCACCACACCGGCGCTCCCTATACCACAGGCCTGGGCGACATCTGGTGGCCCGGCAGCCAGCCCTGGCTGAACCTGAACACCCGCGGCGAGCGCTACTGCAACGAGGACAACACCTACGACTTCCACATCAACGGCTGGTTGGTCCAGCCCGGCCACATCGCCTTCCAGCTCTTCGACAGCAACTACTGGGATGACGTGGTGGCTTTCCACACCACGATCTGCTCCCGCGTCGTGGCCGTGCCCGGCGCCCGCAACAGCGAGGTGCTGCCGAACGTCATGCCCTGCAAGACCGGCGAGCAGTTCAAGGAAGTCTACATCGATCCCGCGCTCAAGAGCGGCAAGCTGATGCAGGCCGACACGCTTGAGGAGCTGGCTGACAAGCTCGGCTTCGAGGGCGAGTTCAAGGAGAACTTCCTCAAGAGCGTCGAGCGCTACAACGAGCTCTGCGAGGGCGGTGTCGACCTCGACTTCGGCAAGCAGAAGAAGGATTTGCGCCCGATCGTGAAGGCGCCGTTCTACGGCATCTGCATCGGCAGCTGGCTGCTCGCCACGATGAACGGTGTGCGTGTCAACACCAATCTCCAGGCCATCAAGCCCGACGGCAGCGCCATCGAGGGCCTGTATGTGGTCGGCAACGACATGGGCGGCTTCTTCTCCAACAGCTATCCGCAGATGTTCGGCGGCACCGCCCAGGGCAAAACCGTGTGCTTTGCTCGTCTGGCCGCGCTGCACGCCGTCACCGGCAGCATCTACGAAGAATAAGCCCCGACAAAGCATCCCCATCCCCGGGCCGCAAAGCCCGGGGATTTCCATTTGCCGCAAGAAAAAGGCTGTGCCGGTGGCACAGCCTTTCTGCGTTTTGAAACAGGGGAGGGTCAGGAGATGCTCTCGAACTCCTCGACGATCTCCTTCTCGGGCGCCTTCGTTGTAAGGCTCACCACGACGATGAAGAGGCTTCCCACCAGGAAGGCGGGCAGCAGCTCGTAGATATCCCACGCGCCGCCGAGGGGACGGACCAGGAACTTCCAGAGGAAGATCGACACCGCACCCGCGACCATGCCGGCGATGGCGCCGCTGGCGTTGCAGCGCTTCCAGAACAGGGCAAAGAGCATCACGGGGCCGAAGGTGGCACCGAAGCCGGCCCAGGCGAAGGAGACCACGCGGAAGATGGAGCTGTTGGGGTTCAGCGCGAAGAAGATTGCGACGATGGCAATGGCGATGACGCCGAGACGGGCGATCAGCAGGTTCTTCTTCTCGTCGAGCTTCAGGCCGAAGACGCTGCCGAGCAGGTTGTGGGTGATGCCGGAGGCGGCGGCCAGCAGCTGCACGTCGGCGGTGGACATCGTGGCGGCCAGGATGCCGGCCAGGATGACGCCTGCGATGATGGCGAAGAAGACACCGTTCTGACTCATAAGGGCGGCAGTGCGGACGATGACGGACTCGGCGGCGGAGGCGCTCGCAAAGCTCTCGATCAGGCCGAGGCGCATGATCGCAAAGCCGACCAGGCCGATGATGACCGCGACGCCGAGGGAGATCACGACCCAGACGGTTGCGATGCGGCGGCTGGTCTTGAGCTGCTTCTCCTCCTTGGCGGCCATGAAGTGGATCAGCACGTGGGGCATGCCGAAGTAGCCGAGGCCCCAGGCCAGCGTGGAGACAATGGTGATGAAGCCGTACTTGCCGGCGGCGGAGGATTCAATGCTGGTGCTGGCGAAGAGGCTCAGATAGCCGGGCACGGTCTTCGCGTTCTCGATCACGGCGCCCCAGCCGCCCGCGGTGCGGATGCCGAAGATCAGCACGACGATCAGCGCGAAGGACATCATCAGCGCCTGAATCAGGCTGGTGATGGAGGCGGCCATGAAGCCGCCCAGCGTGCAGTAGGCCACGATGACGATGGCCGAGACGATCATGGTGGGGACGTAAGCCCAGCCGAACATGTTGTTGAAGAGCTTGCCGCAGGCCACGAAAGCGGAGGCCGTGTAGGGCACGAAGAAGATCACGATGACGAGTGCGCCGATGGTCTCGATGAGCTTCGAGCGGTCATGGAAGCGGCGGGAGAGGAAGTCGGGCACGGTGATGGCGTCGAGCTTCGCGGAATAGAGACGCAGGCGGCGGGCCACAAAGAGCCAGTTGAGATAGGTGCCGGCGGCAAGACCGATCGCCGTCCAGCTCGCCTCGGCTACGCCACAGAAGAGCGCCAGACCGGGGACGCCCATCAGCAGGTAGGCGCTCATATCCGAGGCTTCGGTGCTCAGGGCCGTTACCACGGGGCCGAGCTTGCGTCCGCCCAGATAGAAGTCTGAGCTGGAGCCGGTGGTTTTGGAGTTGAAGTAGCCGATCACGATCATACCGGCGAGGTAGACCACGATGGCGAGGATGATGCATACATTGGCAGTTGTCATGGTAAGTGCCCTCTCTTCCTTTGGATGGCTGTATTTTACAACCCGCACGAAAAAGAACAAGAGGAAAAACCGGTTTCCGGACTTGTTTTTTTCTCTTTTTGCGCTACAATAGAAACGGATTTAATTTTGTTCAAGTTAGCATGAAAATAATTCATATAAGGAGCTCGCCATGAAACTCGATAAGTATCAGGTGCTCAGCGCCGTCGTGGAGCAGCGCAGCCTCACGCTGGCCGCGAGTGTGCTCGGCTGCACGCAGTCGGCTGTGAGCCACAGTCTCGACGCGCTGGAAAAGGAACTGGGCTTCCCGCTGCTCAAGCGCGGCCGCGCGGGGGTTACGCTCACGGATGAGGGGGAGCGGCTGATGCCCGCAGTGCGTGAGCTGCTTGGCAGCCGAGAGCGACTCGACCAGACCGCCGCCGCCATCCGCGGGCTCGACGCCGGCCTTGTGCGCATCGGGGCCTTCACCTCCGTCGCCGTACACTGGCTGCCCGGCGTGCTCAAGGAGTTCCAGGCAGACTTCCCGCGGGTGGACTTCCGCCTTCTCAACGGCGACTATCACGATGTGGAGCAGTGGCTCT
This sequence comes from Eubacteriales bacterium, assembly GCA_030531505.1. Lineage (GTDB taxonomy): Bacteria > Bacillota > Clostridia > Oscillospirales > Oscillospiraceae > Limivicinus. The sequence continues at coordinate 34,574 of JAUNNH010000006.1, read as the reverse complement.
CCGACGGCAGCATCGACATCGGCTTCGTGAACGTCCCTTGCGCGGTGGACTGCGAGATCATCCCGCTCATGGAGGACCGGCTGCTCGCAATTCTGCCGGAGGGCAGCCGCTTTGCAAACTACCCGAAGTTCCCGCTCCTCGAGTGTGAGACCGAACCCTTCATCAGCCTCCTCGAGAGCTCCGATCACGACGCGCGCCGCGCGCTCGAGGCTGCGGGCGTCCAGCCGAACGTGCGCTTTTACACCAAGGATGACTACGCCATCCTCGCTATGGTGGAGCAGGGACTCGGCATGAGCATCATGCCGGAGCTGCTGCTCAAGGGGCGGCATGACCGCCTGCAGATCCTGCCGCTGATCCCCGAGGCGCGGCGCACGATCGGCCTTGCGGTCGCGGCCGGGGAGAAGGCCGGACCGGCCACGCGGCGCTTTGTCGACTATGTGGTGCGCTACGTGCGTGAAGAGGCGGGACGGGGCTAAAAGCGCGAGGGCAGAAAAAACGCCTCCTGTCCGCTTTCCGGCGGACAGGAGGCGTTTGCTCAAGGGATATGGCTTTTGCACATTACACGCGGACCAGAATGACCTCTTCACCCGTCTGATTGTTGATCCAGTGGAGCTTGCCGTCCTGGATGAAGAAGCTGCCGGTTTCGTTAAAGGTCTGATTCAAGATGTCATAGGTGGTGTCGCTGGTATAGTTCTCGGTCCAGGAGTGACCGTCGTCGTAGATGAGGATACCGTCGCGGTACACATTGGCCGTCATGGTCCAGACGACGCGCTGCGCGGCGGAATTAGACCAAGAGATATCCACATTCCAGCTGCCCTCGGCCCGGTAGTACATGGAGAGCTGGCAGCGGCCGGCGATCTCATCCGCCCAGCGGCCGTCAAAGGTGACGGCCTAGGAAGCCGTCGTGGTGCTGGCCGACTGGACACCGAGGTAATCATAGAGATTGATGCTGCCGGCTTCGCTCTCAATTCCCAGAGAGGGAACATAATCGACCATCCGGGTCAGACCGCTCACCTTGTCAACATAGAAGTACACGAAGGAACCGGTGTAGCTGCGGAAATCCACTTTGTAAGCGTTGGCCGTCTCCTCACCCATCGTCACATACATGATGGAGGGATTGTCGACCGCGATGCTCCAGTCATAGGCGCTGTGGCAGTAGTTGTTTACGCCCTCAAAGGCCATCGCCGCCGTGATGTTGGCCTGCACGGGGGCCGGAGCCGCGGCCTGTGCGGGCTGGGAGCTGTCCGCTCTCACCGTGATGAGTGCCGAGCCGGACTTGACGGAACCGGCGTCGTTGCTGAAACGGCAATAGACACGCCAGCCGTTGGCTGCGGCCGGAATGAGGTCGAGGGTCAGATCCTTGGTATAGCCGTTGAGGATCTTCATCGTCGGGAATTCCTTTCCCGCGGCGCTGTAATCGATGTCGCGGGAGCCGTCCGGGCTCACGAAGTGCCACTCGGCCCACTTGGCATTTTCATAGCGCGTTACGAACTGGCACTTGCCGTTCACGTTCACAGTCTCATCCGTCGGGTCCTTGGTGACCACCGGGAGATTTGCCGGCACGGGGGTCGGCGCCGGAGTCGGAACAGGCGTGGGCACCGGCGTGGGAGCGGGTGTCGGAACGGGCGTGGGGACCGGCGTCGGAACGGGGGTCGGCTCCGCTGTGGGCGTGGGAGCGGGCGTCGGAGCAAGCGTGGGCGCGGGCGTCGCCGGGGTGGGCGTCTTGCCGGAGGAAAGCAGCCCGCAGGCGCTTAGAACAAACAGCACCAGGCTCAGGCAGATCAGCAGACAAAGCTTCTTTTTCATAGTTTATATCCTCAATTCTCTAAACAAAAAGAAAGGAGAATCCCGCTGCGATCCCCGTGCGGCGCGGCGCCGCAGCGGAAACGCATGGTTTTCCCTTCATCTTATCATACATATCATAGCATAATCCCTCTGAATGCGCAAGCGCTCCCGGCCGGTTTCGGGGAAGAATGAATTTCGCGCGAATGGGCGGAAAGACGCTAAAAAAGAGCGAATGTTGGTTTGACAGAGCCTATACGAATGGGGTATAATACTTTAGTCGACTCATTCTTATTAAAAGAGGTGCATTATGTACAAAGTCGTAACGAAGCGTTTTCTCAACGACGCGAAGACGATCTGCTATTTTGAGATCGAAGCGCCGTTGATCGCCAAGCATGCCCAGGCCGGGCAGTTCGTGATCTTCCGTCTTGACGAGCAGGGCGAGCGCGTGCCTGTCTCCGTCGCCGGCTACGATCGCGAAAAGGGCACTGTCTCCGTCATGGTGCAGGCTGCGGGCCGCACCACCAAGATGCTCCACACGGTGGAGGAGGGCGATGTGATCTCCGATATCGTTGGACCGCTGGGTAAGGCCACCGAGATGGAGGGCCTCCGGAAGGTCTGCGTGGTCGGCGGCGGCGTCGGCTGCGCGATCGCGTACCCCATTGCCAAGGAGATGCACGAGAGAGGCATCGATGTGACCTTTATCGCGGGCTTCCGCTCGGCGGATATCGTGATTTTGAAGGACGAGCTCAAGGCCGCCTCAAACAAGCTCATCATCTGCACCGACGACGGCACTTACGGGGAAAAGGGCTTTACCACCGTCTTCCTCAAGCAGGAGATCGAGCGCAACATCGAAAACGGCGATCCGCAGTTCGACCGCGTTATCGCCATCGGGCCGGACATCATGATGAAGTTCCTGGCCGACGTCACCCGCCCCTATGAGATCAGCACCATCATCTCCCTCGACCCCATCATGGTCGACGGCACGGGCATGTGCGGCTGCTGCCGCGTGATCGTGGACGGCGAGACGAAGTTTGCCTGCGTCGACGGGCCGGACTTTGACGCCCACAAGGTGGATTTCGATTCCCTCATCAAGCGCGCCGCTTTTTACAAGGACGAGCAGGACGAGGCCGACAAGCACATCTGCCGTATGACAGGAGGTAAACGCAATGGCTAATCTGAAGGTCAACATGAGCATGACCAAGAACCCCATGCCCGAACAGGATCCCATTGTCCGTGCGGGCAACTTCGAGGAAGTCGCGCTGGGCTATGACGCGGAGACCGCCATGAAGGAGGCGCAGCGCTGCCTCGACTGCAAGAACGCCCCCTGCCGCACCGGATGTCCCGTGGCTGTGAAGATCCCCCGCTTCCTCGAGAAGGTACGCGACGGTGACTTCGACGCCGCCTATGATATCATCACCTCCACCAACTCCCTGCCCGCCGTCTGCGGCCGTGTCTGCCCGCAGGAGAAGCAGTGCGAATCCAAGTGCGTGCGCGGCATCAAGGGTGAAAGCGTCGGTATCGGCCGGCTCGAGCGCTTCGTGGCCGACTACCACATGGCCAAGGAGAACCTGCCCGACCCCGTCGCACCCGAGTCCAACGGCCACCGTATCGCGGTCATCGGCTCCGGTCCTGCGGGGCTGACCTGTGCGGGCGACCTGCGCAAGATGGGTTACGACGTGACGATCTACGAGGCCTTCCACAAGTCCGGCGGCGTACTGGTCTACGGCATCCCGCAGTTCCGTCTGCCGAAGGAGATCGTGGCCGCCGAGATCGCGAACCTCCAGAAGATGGGCGTCAAGATCGTGAACAACGCCATCATCGGCAAGTCCATCACGGTCGACGAACTCTTCGAGGACGGCTACGAGGCCGTGTTCATCGGCTCCGGCGCGGGTCTGCCGCAGTTTTTGCATATCCCGGGCGAGAACCTGCTCGGCGTCTATTCCGCAAACGAGCTCCTCACCCGCACCAACCTCATGAAGGCCTATCGCGACGACTATGATACCCCCATCAAGAAGTTCAACCGTGTCGCCGTCGTCGGCGCCGGCAATGTCGCAATGGATGCGGCGCGCGTCTCCAAGCGTCTGGGCGCGGAGCATGTGTATATCGTCTACCGCCGCGGTGCGGACGAGCTGCCCGCCCGTAAGGAGGAGGTCGAGCACGCCGAGGCCGAGGGCATCGAGTTCAAGCTCCTGAACAATCCCTGCGCGATCCACGGCGACGAGAACGGCCATGTCACCGGCATCGAGTGCATCAAGCAGGAGCTGGGCGAGCCCGATGAGAAGGGCCGCCGCAAGCCCGTCCCGGTGAAGGATTCCAACTGGATCCTGGATGTGGACACGGTCGTCATCGCCATCGGCACCAGCCCCAACCCGCTGATCCGCAACACCACCAAGGGTCTGCAGTTCACGAAGAAGGGCGGCATCGAGGCCAACGAGGGCGGTGTGACCTCCCGCGAGGGCGTGTTCGCCGGCGGCGACGCGGTCACCGGCTCCGCCACGGTTATCCTCGCCATGGGTGCAGGCAAAGCCGGCGCGAAGAGCATCGACGCCTATATCAAGAGCAAGAAGTAAAATATCAAAAAGACTAAGCATATAAATGAAAGCGGACTCTCCTACACAGGAGAGCCCGCTTTTGTTTATACTGCTCCGATTGGAGACATCCGATCAGGGGAGCTCGGTAGAGTATCGTTCCATATCTGGGGCGGATTTTGCTGGTTCTGCAGAGAGCGTGACCGCAGTCTCCCAACTTTCCATCCCTTTGCACGCGTTCTTTCCGAGACCACATGTTTCCGCTGTAAACACGCCATCCGCCGCCGAATAACGGTAGCTGCCCTGATTGAAGCCAAGTTCCGTCCATATACTCATGGTCACGCTGTCGGGGAAATACCACTCGTCCGTAAGCGGATCGTGGAGACAGTAATTTCGAAGCTGCATTTCCCGATGACGCCAATACTGCTCTCCATTGAAGTTTTCAAGGAACTGACCCATGTTGCCCAGCATATAAGAATTGGGTAAGTGTGTATCGTAGACGGCCAACAGATAGAGCTCTCCGGTAGAAAGATCTTCGACCCATGAGCCAACATACGTGCTGTCGGATTCTTTGTTGATCCAGCTGCGCAGCACAAAGCGATACCAGGTATTCGCCTTCCACTCAAAGGGGACAATAAGACTCGTTCCGCTGCCTTCATTATCATAATGCGTGCTTTTTCCCTTAGGATATACACAGGTCGCTGACAGAGTTTTCTTCTTCTCTCCCCCTTTATAGAAATATGTCTCCCACATACTCATGATCCCTTTGGCTTTTTTCCCCACCATCTGCAAACCGGCATAGGCTCCCACTGAGTCAGCATGCGTATATCCTTTTCGGGATATATACTCCTGATTGTCCATGCCCCAGTTGACGAGCGACCAGTAGGTATCTCTGGGCTGCTTGTCCGTGCGGAATTCTACCGAGAAGAAATCAAAGCGGTTTTCAGTCATGGTAAGCTGAGGATCTACACAGAGATACTGCGCACAATAGTTCGCCTTGATATGTTTGCTTTCTTTCTTCATTTCATCTGTGATACCGCACTGATCGAAGGTTTCCCAAAATGTGGGCGTTGGAGTATAACGGAAAGCAACGTATTCCTTTCGATAAAGCGGAGCCTCGATGGGGGAAACAAAGCCGTTCACCCAATCACCTTTTTCCACAATATGCCACCGGTCATTCCCCGTAGCCAGATCGCGTTTTCCAAGGCAAAAACCCTTCTCACGGGACAGCACACACCACTCTGGCTTTTCTGCAGAAACAAGGAGAAATGCTCCCTCACATTCCTCCAGCAACCAGTTCTGGCATTCGTAACCGGTATACACAAAGAGATGTACCTTCGATCCCTCGGCATAATAGGCATTGTCCAGGTCAAAAATCAGCTCGGGATCCTCTTCCAGGCACACCTCATATCCCGCAAGTTGCTCCTCCAGAACCCAAAAACAGGGCGTTCTGGACAGCACGAGAGTATCATGGTCATTGGCAACCGAAAGAAATGCTCCATAATCATTGACAAGGGCAAAAGGTTCCGAATCTCTCGGGGAATAAAGGTATGGGAGATGCGCAAGTTCATTCGAACTCTGCCAAAACTCGCTGGCAAAGGCGGTTGTGAAGCACGGTAAGGTTAGAATGACTGCAACAAAAAGCAGTACAGCAATGTGTCTTTTCATTATTCTCCCTCTATGATTCTTCGTTTCACTAAACCTGACTATTATAATGCCGAAGTAAGACGCATATGCGGCGGCGTATGTTTATGTGCTGCTAAAGGGCCAGGCAGCCTCGCGTGCCTCCTGAACGAAGAGCTGCACGGCGCTGTTCTCCGTGCCGCCGTTCCATGCAAGAGAGTAGTCCATGCGGCAGGGGTCCGCATCATACTCCACGTAGCACAGAGCGCTGTTTGCGATCTCGAAGGAGCGTGGGATCGAGGCAAGGCCCTGCCCGGCAGCGGCCATGGCGAGAGTGAGATCGAGCTGGTCGAAGAAGCGGAAGCTCTCACGCGGGATGCCTGAGCGAAAGAGGTGGTCTACGATCTCGCTCATGCTGTCGGAGGGGTGGTTGTTCATCAGGATCGTCTCGCCCGAGAGATCCTCGACCCGGACGCTCTTCTTCCCGGCAAGAGGGTGTGTCGGCGCGAGGGCAAAGCTGGTCGTTTCCCGGAAGAGCGGCATGGAGGCCAGAGCTTTGCGCTGCTTGAGCTCCGAGGTCTCCAGAAAGGCGAGGTCCACCGCGCCGAACTCGAGATAGTCCGCGAGCTCGCGCCATTGCTGCTGGAGCACCGCCACGTCGATCTCCGGGTGGCGCCGGCTGAAATCCCCGATAAAGCGGTGAAGGCCGGCCCAGTTCACGGGACCGTGGTAGCCGATGGTCAGGCGCTGCTTGCCGTAGGCGCAGGCACGCGCGTTTTCGATCAGCCGGTGATAGCTGTCCAGGATGCGCACAAAGCCGTCCCGCAGCAAGCGCCCCGCCTCGGTCAGCACGACACCGCCGTGGGCGCGCTCGAAAAGCGTGACCTGCAGCTCCTTCTCCAGCTCCCGGATCTGGAAGGACATGGCGGGCTGCGTGATGCTCATGCGCTCGGCGGCCCTGGTCAGGTTCCCGAGCTCGGCCGCTTTCAGAAAGCACTCCATGCGAAAACTGTCCATTCCGACTCTCCTTCCAAGTGTTTATCCTGCTTCACTCAGACATAGCGCAGGTTCATCCGAAACACGCACTTCGTTCCGTTCTCCCCGACGATGTACCAGAGCCCGTCCTGCTCGCCCCAGTGCAGCGCGAGCTCTTCACCGCAGAGCGCCTCGCTGGTGTGCTCGGTCATGACCTCGCGCAGACCGTCGCGCCGGGCATCCCGGCCAATGCAGTGCTCAGCCACGGTGTAGTAAAAGGTGTTGTTCATATGCCCGTTCTCGTCAAGGTAGTCCGCCGGTACCGTGAAGCTGCCGCTCTGCGCGGTCTCGAGGCGACGGATCGCGGCGGGCAGTCGGATCTCCTCTCCGGTCTCAAGCACCTCGAGCGTGACACCGAAGTCGTCGTTGTTGACCATGGCGCGCGTGTGCCGGTCCACGACGGCCCAGACGGAGCTCACCGCTATCAGTGTTTCACCCGCCTCGTCCTTGAGCGCATAAAAGCGCGGCATCATCCCGTGCCGGGTCCGACCCGGCCAGGTGTGCGCTGTGAAGCACTCTCCCGGCTGCGGCCAGCGCTTTGCCTCCAGTCGGTAGCGGATGATGACCCACATGAGTCCCTTTTTTTCAAGGTCCGGCCCCGTGAGGTGATAGGGCGCGCACTGCTCGCCCGCGATATCCTGCAGGAAGCGGAAGAGCGCCTGTGTGCTGAGACCCTCCGGGCCGACGGTGTATGTCTTCTTATAAACTTCCATCTTATCCATCCTTTTCCACGATGCTGTAGCTGCCGAAATCGATCCGACTCCAGCCCTCCGGGACGACGGTCCCGCTTTTCACCACGCAGGTGATACGTCCCTCCTCCCGCGCGAGCCCGGCGAGGTCGGGGTTTTGATAGTGGTAATGCGCACGATAGGCGTCGCTCTGGAAATACCGCGCGTCTGTTTTATGTGCAAAGAGCGTCAGGATTTCGCTCACGTTTGCGCTGCCCGGATACTGCGTGTCCGGCGTGATGTAGTATACGGTGTCGAACTCCCGCCCGTCCGCGCAGGTTACGGCCTGGAGAAAGTCCTGAAAGAACACGCTCTCCATTCGCTCTGCCCATGGTCCGAAGTACTGCGTGAAAAAGAGTCCCGCGAGCAGTCCATAGCTTAAGAGAAGCGCGGCGGCGCTCTCCCGCCGGAAAGTGAGCAGGCCCTCCATGCCGCGGGCGATGAACAGGATGTGCGCGTAAAAGAGGATGTTCAGACGGTTCACGTTCACGCCGTTCACGCAAAGCCCCAGCAGCAGGCTGCACCCCCAGTAGACGAGCAGCAGCCGCGCTGCGTCGTTTCTCTCCTGTCGGGCGTCGCACGCCGTGAGGAAGAGACCGTAGAGAAGCAGCGGCGCCGAGCAGAGATAGACCGTGCCGAAGCCGTCGATTGCGTTCCAGATGAGGTCGGGCTTCTGCAGGAAGCCCACGTTCCAGAGTGCGCGCGCGTTTGACGCGAGCTGTGCAAGAGGCTGCGCCGAGAAGAACAGGATGTCATTCGAGCGGACGCTCGCCGGAAAATAGGGCAGTGTCACAAAGGGGAGGGCGAGGGTATCCCAGCCCATGGCGTTCAGCAGCATCGTGCCGTAGATCGGCCAGGAGAGCCCCAGATAGAGCAGCACGCAGAGCGCGATGCGCTTCGGGGGAATGCGCAGGATCAACACCGCCAGCACGAGAAAGAGCGGTACCATCAAAAATGACACGCCGTAAGCGTACATGCACAGCGCGAAAAACACCATCGAGAGATAGAGCGCCCACGGCCTTTCCCGCCCGCAGCACAGCAGCGTGAAGCCGATCAGAAAGCAGTGGGGGAAGAGGTTGCAGTCGAGCGCCCAGCGGCTCTGCATGAAATGCCAGGGATCGACGGCGAGAAAGAGCAGCCCCGCGAGTGCGGCGCGCTCGCCAAAGCCGCGGCGCAGGAAGATATAGGCCGCGCCCATTCCCGCGAGGCTCCAGAGCAGCACCGGCAGCCGCGCCGTTGTAACGGAGAGGTCGAAGAGCCGGATGAAGGGGACCATGCAGTAGCTCAGCAGCACGCTCATCTGCCCGTAGCCCCAGGCCGTAAAATGAGCCGGGAGCCAAGTACCGAAGCGGTCGGTGCCGTATTGGCTGAGGGCGAGCGCGTCCACCGCGGCCATGGCCCCATCCTGGTTCATGCCACCGGGCACGGCGCCGAAACGGTAGAGCCGAAGCCCCGTGAGCAGCACGATCAGGGCCCAGAGTAGCCCCCTCTCCCAGCAGGGGAGGGACCCGGCCTCCGCCGGGCGGAGAAAGACCGCCGCGAGCACGAGCGCTGTCAGCAGCACCAGGCCGCCGATATTAATCACACTCAGCATGGCGGTCAAGCGTACAGTGACGGCAGAAGGCGTTTATGGAGCGGCGCTCTTGCCGGATCGCTTCCAGCATCGTCTCCCGCTGCGTGATGACGGAGGCGTTGAGGCGTCGCAGCCCGGGCAGCGCAAAAAGCCCGGGGCAGAGCGTGACCGAAGGACCGGTCAGAACGATCTCGGCGTTTTGCGCAAGCTCCAGGAGACGCGGCATGGTCTTGTTGATGGCGGCGCTGCCTGTGATGACCACAAGGTCGCATTCCGGCAGCCGATACTCACAGGCACTGTCGGGGTAGTCGCCGGGCTTGGGCTCGCGCTCCAGGATGAACCAGTCCTTCGCCGGCGCGAGCAGGGCCGGGTGCATGCTGCCGCCCTCGCGGACCAGATGCCCCACAAAGCCGACGGTCTTCCCGGCGAGGGCGAGGTCCTCGATCGCGCTGTCGGTATAGCGGGCGCCGAGCGCGTCGGCATTTTCACTGCGATTGTACCAGGCGTTCACGACGGCCAGACCCTCGCTCGCCTCCTCAAGATTCCAGGAGAGCAGCGCCTCGGCCGCGTGCCGCAGGGAAAGCCCCTCCAGCGTTTCGAACCGGCGGGGAATGCTCTCTCCGGCCGTCCGCATCCCGACCCCGCAGCTCCCGTCCGAGAGGACGGCCGCGGTCCAGGCCACGCCGCGCACGACGCGCTCGACGCGCAGGCCTGTGTCCGCGGGAATCGAATCGAGCAGTATATTGTAATACTCCTTGCTCAGCATGCGCAGTTCCTCACTCCAGATATTTGGTATCGGCGGGCGGAAAATACTCGTACGCCGGCATGTGATAGGGCTGGCGGTGCTCCTTCTCCTCCTGCAGACTGTCGCGCACAAAGTTGATGAACTCTTCCACCAGCTCACTGTGGCGCTGCCTGCGCGCCCAGACCAGCAAATACTCCACCTGACGCTCGGATTCGACGATGACCTTTTTCACGAGCATACGGTTGGGGGTATAGGTGGTCTGCGGGAAAATGCAGATGCCCACGGCCTGTTCGGCCAGAGCGACGGCATCGAGGTAGTTCGACATCTCGCAGATGATGTTGGGCTCCGCGCCGATCTCCTCGAACCACTTGCGGATCGCGGCGATGCGCGAGCCGCGGCTCGGGGTGATCAGAGGTTCGCCGACGAGGCTGCGGAGCGGGAGAAACTCACCCTCCGTCTGCGCGAGCGGATGCTGGGCGGGGATCATCGCGACCCAGGGCTCGCGGCTCACGGGGAAGCCCTCGAAGCTTTCCCGGTCGTAGGGCGCTGCAACGACAGCGACATCCGCGAGGCCGCGGTCGAGCCGCTCAAAGACCTCGTCCCCGCCGCCGTTCCAGAGCCGGAACTTTACCTCGGGAAACTCCGCCCGGAAACCCGCGATCCAGCGGGCCAGCAGGAAGGGCGCGCGGCTGTCCACCACGGAGACATGGATTGTGCCGCTCAGCCCGTCGAGGGAACGGATCTCCTGCTGTGTCTGTTCGGCGAGCTCGAGCAGCTGCACCGCACGGCGGTAGAGCAGGCTCCCCGCTTCGGTCAGCTTCAGATGGCGCTTGCCGCGAATGAAGAGCGTCGTGCCAAGCTCGTTCTCCAGTGCCTTGATCTGGTTGGAGAGCGGCGGCTGGCTCATGTTCAGCCGTTCGGCGGCACGGGTGATGTTCAACTCCTCTGCGGCGGTCACGAAATAGCGCAGGGTACGCAAATCCATCTGCCTCACCTCAAGTGTATCAAGATAGAGACAGTATACAAAATCCGTATCATAATTGCAAGGGAAAGAGGAAGTTTTTACCAGCGGCGGAAAAACAAAAACAGCCGGTCAGGCGGACCTGACCGGCTGAAACGATAGGCTGTGAGGAAGGGCTTACTGACCGGCGTTGCGGCGCAGGACCAGAAGACCCACACCGGCTGCCAGCGCGACGGCGGCGATGGCGCCGAGGATCACGGGCAGAGAGCTGACGGAGTCGGCCGCGGTACGGGTCGGCTCCTCCGTTGCGGGAGCGGGAGAGACCTCAGTGCCGGTCTGCTCGGCACCGGGGGCGGGCACGATCTCGAGTCCGGCGGGGCTGGCCTCCGGCGTGTTGCCGGTGGTGGAGCCGCTGCCAGTATTGCCGCCGCTGGTGGTGCCGGCCGTGGTGCCGGTGCCGGTATTGCCCGCTGCTGCGGGGGAGGGGCTGGGTGCGGCCGTTTCCGCCGCGGGGGCATAGGAGACGGCGGCGGTATTGGAGTACGCTGTTTCGCTCTTCACGCCGTCCTTCTCACTCCAGACGCCCACATAGTAATAACGGGTGCCTTCAAGCTCGCCGGGCGTGTAGCTCGCGGAGGTGGCGCCGGCGATTGCCATGCCGGCGGTATTGCTGTCAGTGTTGCTGACGTACCACTGATAGTGGAGCGTGCTGCCGTCGGCAACGCCGGCGGTGACAGAGAGGGTCGTGCTCTTGCCGGAGGTCAGCTCCGCGCCGGTGGGCTGGGAGGTGATGGTGGGCGCGTTGCCGGTGGCGCCGCCGATCACAACACGGCCGGTGGGATTCTTATCGGTGGTGGTGCCGTTGGCGGAGGAGCCGACGACGCTGATGCGCGCACCGGCCGAGTAGACCGGGCCCTCGGGACCGTCGAACTTGGCCTCGACCTGCCAGCCGTTCATGTTCTCCGGGATGTTCTTGATGGTGAGGCTGTTGGTGCCGAGACCCCATGTGGTGACGCCGGCGAAGTAATCGGCGACTGCTGCGACGTTGATGGTCTCCATTCCGTCAGAACTCACGAGACGCCAGGTGATACCCGTGGCGTTGGCCGCGTAGGCGACGAAAGTGGCCTTGCCGCCCTTTTCAACGGTCTCACTCGTGGGGCTCTTGGTGACGGTGACCTTACCGCCGGCGTAGCCGTTGGCCTCGGTGGGCGCACTGAGCACGTTGCCGCTCTGGTCAATGACGACGGCGGGCGCGGCGGGCTCGGATTGCGCGTTGCTGCTGGTGACGCCGTTGGCAGCTTCACCTTCGAAGATGATGGCCGCCTGCGCAAAAGCGGTGACGCCAAGCAGACCGAGCATCAGCACGGTGACCACAAGCAGAGACAGGATTTTTTTCATGTTGCTTTCCTCCAGATTCTTGATTCGATCTATAGACGGATGGTACATCCCGGTTCAGGGCAGACGCGCCAGGAGCGCGCCGCCGTTTTCCCGCAGCCAGCGCCTGGCCTCGCGGAAATCCGGGCAGATGCTCTCGACCAGAGCCCAGAAGCGTTTTGAATGGTTCATCTCCCGCCGGTGACAGAGCTCGTGCACGACTACATAGTCGAGCACGCTCTCCGGGGCGAGAAGCAGCAGACAATTGAAGTTGAGGTTGCCTTTTCCGGAGCAGCTGCCCCACTTGCTGTGCTGCCGACGCACGCTGATGCGGCCGTACGAGACGCCGAGCAGCGGCGCATAGACGGCGCAGCGGGCGGGGAAGACGGCCCGCCCCCGCTTCTGCAGGGCACGCATCTCCTCCTCTGTGAGCTTCGGGATCGCCGCGAGCGCCTCCCGGCGCTCCTCGTTCTCCCGCAGCTTCCGTTCGATCCAGTCACGGTTCTGCTCCACGAAACGCCGGATCTCCTGCCCGGAGCACCAGCGCGGGACGCGCAGCAGCACCCGCCCGTCCTCCTTGAGCTCCAGCGCCAGGGTCCGACGCCGGCTGCGGATGACCTCGATCGCCCATCCGGACGATCCATCGGACACCTTCTGATTCATATACAGGGACATTATACTAAACTTTCGACAAAATCACAAGAGCAAGCTGAAAAAATGACGGCTTTCAAGCTGCTTTTTTACCTTAATTTTTCTTAATACTTCCCGGAAGCCTCCGCTTCGTGCTTTTCGACCTCACGGCGGAGCTTATCGAGCAGCTTCTCCGAAGAGAAGCCGGCCACCTTGCTCAGGTCGGCCACGGAGTTTTTCTTCATCAGGATCTTGCCCATCGCGGTGTTCATCACGGCAAAGCGCTTGTCCATCACGGGCAGGACCTCCGACAGCCAGGGATAGGCCTCCCAGATTCGGATCAGGGGGGTGTGCTCATCAAAAGGGAAATCCGACATGACGCGGCTCCTTTCCTGCGTTTTCGACAGCCATACGATGGTTATTATAGCGAATGCGCGGACAGGAATCAAGTCTTTCTCTCTTGACAAATGCTGGTCTCGGGCGCAAAATAAAAGAAGCGTGACTCCTGCTTGTTATATAAAAGGAAAGGAATGTGACTATGGAAAAACTGGATGTGAAAGCACTGCGCCTGGCCGCGGCGAAGAGCCGCCTGCTGGCGGTGGACGCCGTGCACGAGGCGGCCTCCGGCCACCCCGGCGGCTCCCTGTCCTGCCTGGACATGCTGACGGCGCTGTATTTCCATGAGATGAACATCGACCCGGTTGACCCGAAAAACCCCGCGCGCGACCGCTTTGTGCTCTCGAAAGGGCACTGCTCTCCGGCACTCTATGCCACGCTCGCGCAGCGCGGCTATTTCCCGGTAGAGGATCTCAAGCTCTTCCGCTCCATCAAGGCCCACCTGTCCGGCCATCCGGATATGGTGAACGTCCCCGGCGTGGATATGTCCACAGGCTCGCTCGGCCAGGGGCTGAGCGCTGCGGTGGGAATGGCGCTGGCTGCGAAGCTGCAGGGCCAGACCTATCGCACCTACGCCATCTGCGGCGACGGTGAGATCGAAGAGGGGCAGATCTGGGAGGCGGTCATGGCCGCTGCCAAATGGAAGCTCGACAATCTCTGCGCTTTCGTGGACGTGAACGGCCTGCAGATCGACGGCGCCACGGCCGACGTCATGCCGTCCGAGCCGCTGGACGCGAAGTTCGCGGCCTTCAACTGGAACGTGGTGAAGATCGATGGGCACGACATGGAGGCTATCCTGAAGGCGCTCGCTGAGGCGCGTGAGGCGAAGGGCCGCCCGACCGTGATCCTGGCCGCCACCGTCAAGGGCAAGGGCGTCTCCTTTATGGAGAACCAGGCCGGCTGGCACGGCAAAGCGCCAAACGACGAGCAGTTTGCCCAGGCGCGTGCCGAGCTGGAAGCGCAGATCCGAGAATTGGAGGGCTGAGACATGGCTGGAAAGATCGCAACACGCAACGCATACGGCGAAGCTCTGGCGGAGCTGGCCGAGAAGTATCCCGAGCTCGTGGTGCTGGAAGCGGACCTCGCCGGCGCAACGATGACCAAGTTTTTCGCCGCGAAGTGCCCGGAGCGCTTCTTTGACTGCGGCATCGCCGAGTGCAATATGACCGGCATCGCCGCCGGCATGGCCACGGCGGGGCTCAAGCCCTTCACGAATACCTTCGCGATGTTTGCCGCCGGCCGCGCCTACGAGCAGGTGCGCAACTCCATCGCCTATCCCCACCTGAACGTCAAGGTCGTCGGTTCGCACGGCGGCATCTCCGTCGGCGAGGACGGCGCGACCCACCAGTGTATCGAGGACTTCGCGCTGATGCGCGTGCTGCCCGGCATGCTGGTCTGCTGCCCCTGCGACGGCCACGAGATGCGTCTGGCGGTCGAGGCCCTGCTCAACTATGAGGGCCCGGCCTACCTGCGCCTGCAGCGCTCGGTCGAGGACATCTTCACCGACGAGATCCCCGGCTACCGCTTTGAGCTCGGCAAGGGCGTGACCCTGCGCGAGGGCAAAGATGTGACGCTGATCGCCACCGGCCTCATGGTGAACACCGCCCGCAAGGCGGCGGAGCTGCTGGCCGCGGAGGGGATCGACGCGCGCGTCATCGACATGCATACGATCAAGCCGCTGGATGAGGAACTGGTGCTCGCCGCCGCGCGGGAGACCGGCGCGATCGTCACGAGCGAGGAGCACTCCGTGATCGGCGGCCTCGGCGGCGCCGTGGCAGAGCTGCTGGCAGAGAAGTGCCCGGTGCCCGTGCTGCGCCACGGTGTGAACGATGAGTTCGGCCGCAGCGGCAAGGCGGGCGAGGTCCTGGCCCACTACGGTCTGACCGCGGAAAAGCTGGCCGAAAAGGCACGCGCCGCGATCGCAATGAAGAAATAAGAACGAGCTGTAAGAAAGGCCGGGGCGGTGAAAACCGCCCCGGCTTTTTGTGAAAGTTCCACATATTACCAAGCTGACATAAAAATATTCTTTATTTAACAATTACGAAATACTTTTTGCCTTATTTATGAAATAACTTCATTATATACTATACTCAGCGAGCAACAGTTTTTCATCTTTTTCATTTTGTCCTCACCATAAGGGAACGGAGCGGTGGCAGCCGCTCCGTTTTCTTTTTTTCTCCGCCTGCACAAAAAGTGCCCGCTGCGGTGTTATGATAGACGAAAGCGCTTTCCGAGGAAAACGAGGTGGTCGGTTTGAAAAACGAAGAGAGCCTGGTCGCGCGTCTCCGTGAAGGGGACGAGGCGGCTCTGGGCAAGATCATCGAGCGCTACACGTCCTACGTCGGTGCGATCGTGTGGAATATCGTGCGCGAAAGCCTCAGCCTGGAGGATGCGCAGGAGCTGGTCGCCGATGTGTTCTGCGCGCTCTGGCAGCATGCGGACAAGGCCCGGCCGGAGGCTCTGAAGGCCTATCTGGGCAGCATCGCGCGGCACCGCGCGCTCAACGCGCTGCGCCGGACGGGCCGGGAACTGCCGCTGGACGACGATCTGCTCGCGATCCCGGTCCCCGGGCCGGAGGACGACGCTGCGCGGCGCGAGCTCTATGCGGCGCTGCGGCGGGCGGTCGAGGCCCTGCCCGAGCCGGACCGCGGCATCTTTCTGCGCCACTATTATCTCGGTCAGAACAGCCGGGTGATCAGCGAGGCGCTGCGATTGAACCAGAACACTGTGACGAGCAAGCTCCGACGGGGCAGGGAACGGCTCCGCCGCGAGCTCGAGGAAGGAGGCTATTTCATTGACTGAACGTATTTCCGAGCTCTTTGATTATGGCGATGAGATAGTCGTCGACGGGCTGGAGAGTCCTTTTGACTCGGCCCGGATCAAGGAGATCACGATGAACAGAATCCATGAACACACAGATAAGCACAGCCGCGTCCGGGTCCGGCGTATCTCGCGCACCCTGCTGCTTGCGGCGATCCTCTCCACGCTCTTTGTGACGAGCGCGCTGGCTGTGGGCCTCTCGATCCACAGCCGCCGCCAGGCTGAACTGAACGAGACAGTGGCGCAGGGCGGCGCCGTCGCGGGCTATACAGAATACGCGGTGCCGTCGGAGAACGGCGGGAGCGGCGTGACGCTTCTCTCGGCGCTGAGCGACGGAGCCTTCGAATACCTGTGGCTGAACGTCGCGCCTGTCGGAGAGGACGAGCTGATCTGCCCCCTGGTCGGCGTCGAGACGGAAAATGGCCGTGTCTACCGCAACATTGCCTACCGCCTCAAGGGCGAGGAGGAGATCAGCAGTTCCCTCGGCATAGCCGACATGCTCCGCTTCGAGCCGGAGGACTGGGTCGAGACCGTCGACGGCGGGCGCACGGTGCCGCCTGAGCGGATGGAGCAGCGCTACCGGGAGCAGTACTACGACGCGGAGACAAAGACCATGACCGTGCGTGTCGCGATCCCGATGCGGGATCTGACCCCGGGCGAGCCGACGGAGCTGGAGCTCTTTATGAAGACTTACGGCGAGGGCTTCGAGCAGACGGCGCACAAGATACTCGGCACGCTGCGTTTCACCCCGGTCGCAGAGGAGGCGCTCGACTTCTTCTTCCCCGTGCCCTGGGACTTTGAAAACCCCGAGACGGGAGGAAAGGGACAGATCCTTGGCATCGAGCTGGTGGCGAGCGGCGTCAACACCTATGTGACGCACGAGGACATCGAGACGGTCTACACGGACGACCCCGCACACCGCAACGTCCTCGTCGCAGACGGGCAGACGGAGCGCTGGGTGAGCTGGGCCAACGCCGAGGAGCAGACCGTGCGCGAAAACATGCACCTGAACCTGAGCGACGGCAGCATGGCCGAGATCGGGGGCTACCTCGCCTCCGGCGGTCGGGAGGGAAGCGTGGAAAAGCTTCTGTCCTCCGGGCGCAGCACGCTCTGGGACATCCACAGCATCGTCTCCGTCACCGTGGGAGAGAACACCTGGGAAATCCCGGGCCATAACTGAAACGGCATCCCCCGGGCGCGCTTGCGCTCGGGGGATGTTTATGGTATGCTGTCGCCATCTGTGTGAAAAAGTGAGCGATGTATGAGCAAAAAGAAGCAGGACGCCGCGCTGCTCGACCAGCAGCAGATCATCCGCCAGTACGGCCTGACGAAAAACATGATCCGCAAATACTTTCCCAAGCCCCAGGTGAAGACCGTCCGCGGCCGCCACGGCGCGCACTGGACCGTCGGCGTCTGGCCGGAGGACGAGGTGCAGCGGATGCTCGAGCATCCGGAGATCGCGAAGCTGCGCGCCGAGCGGGAGCGCCAGGACGAGCAGCAGCGGCAGATGCGGGAGATCACGGCTCTGTTCCGGGACTATTCGCCCGAGGCCTATGTCCGCCGTGCACGGGAGCTAAGGCGCAGCTTCGTGCTGCATGTCGGGCCGACGAATTCCGGCAAGACCTATGAGGCGATCGAGGATCTCAAGCGCCACACTCCGGGCACCTACCTGAGCCCGCTGCGTCTGCTGGCGCTCGAGATGTACGATAAGATTAACGCCGCGGGCATCCCCTGCAGTATGCTGACGGGGGAGGAGAATCTCCCGGTGGAGAACGCGCAGATCGTATCCTCGACGGTGGAGCTCGCCGATACGAAGACGCGCTTCAAGACCGCCGTCATCGACGAGGCGCAGCTCATCGCGGACCCGAGCCGCGGGGCCTCCTGGCTGCGGGCGCTCTGTCTGGTGGACGCGGAGGTCGTGCATGTCTGCATGGCGCCGGAGGCGCTCGAGTATATCCAGAAGCTCGTGGAGAGCTTCGGCGACGAATACAGCGTCGTGCGCCACAAGCGGCTCGCGCCGCTGCGCTACGGCGGGGAGTGCCGCGGCTACGCCGATCTGCGTCCGGACGACGCGGTCATCTGCTTCTCGCGCAAGAGCGTCCTCTCCACGGCGGCACTGCTGGAGAAGAACGGCTTTCATGCGAGCGTCATCTACGGCGCGCTCCCGCCGGAGGCGCGCCGCGGCGAGGTGCGCCGCTACCTCGAGGGGGAGAACGACATCGTCGTCGCGACCGACGCGATCGGCCTCGGCATCTCACTGCCCATCAAGCGCATCGTCTTTGCCGAGACGGCGAAGTTCGACGGGCGGCGCTTCCGCCCCCTGAACACGGCCGAGATCAACCAGATCGGCGGGCGCGCCGGCCGCTACGGGCTCAATGAGTTCGGAGAGGTGCTGGTGCTGGGGGAGGACCCCATTGTGCGCGACCGGCTGGGACGGAGCGTGGGGAAGGTCCGCGCGGCCTGCGTGGCCTTTCCGCGGGAGGTGCTGGGCACGACCTATCCGCTCGCCATGCTGCTCAAGACCTGGCAGAGCATGGAGCGCAGCCCGGACTTCATGCGCGAGGATATGCACGACGCGCTGCTTCTGCTCGGCCGCCTGCACGGGCGCGAGCTCGAGCAGGACCGGGAGCTGCTCTTCGACCTCATCACCTGCCCGATTGATTCCGGCAGCGAGGAGCTGATCGGATACTGGACGGCCTGCGCCCGGGCGATCCTGCGCGGTCGTCGCGTGCCGCATCCCTATTTCGGAACCGAGACCCTGCTCGACTGCGAGCTGCAGTACAAGGCCTTTGATATCCGCCACCAGCTCCTGCGCCGCATCGGCCGGGAGGACGACAGCACCGCCGAGCGCCGCGCGATCTGCGAGCGCATCGCCGCGCTCATGCGCGAGAGCAAGGAGGACTATATCCGCCGCTGCCGCGTCTGCGGCAGGGAGCTGCCCATCGGGAGCATGTTCAACTACTGCGAGGACTGCTTCCGCCTCGGCAAGGCGGGGCAATAAACCGGCGGGGCGGTATTCTCACCGCCCCGCTTTCCTGTTGCCGTATCAGAATTCGATCGTGCCCTCCTGCGCGGCCGGGTCGTGGCTGCACAGGATCGCGGCGCAGCCGGGCTCCCGCTCCATCTGACTGAGCCAGCGCAGACACTGAAGCTGCCGGTACCGGTCGAAACCGAAGCCGGGGACGATCTCCTCCCGCCAGTTGCGCGGGGAAAAGGCCGCGTCCGCTGCAAGCACGACGAAGCGCGCGCCGTTTCGGATCAGCACCGCCGCCTGTCCGTCGGTGTGGCCGGGGAGGTTCACGAGCGTCACGCTCTCGTCCCCGAAAAGGTCGATGGCCCAGTGGTTGGGACCGAGAGGCGAGCCCCGGAAAAAGAGCCGCTCGATGGGCTCGTTGAGCCAGAGGCTCTGCGGCTGCCGTGCCTTGTACACCGTGCGGCAGGACCAGAAATACTCGTCCTCGGACACGACGATCCGCTGTGCCCCGCGCAGATGCCGCAGTCCCGCCACATGGTCGGGATCGAGATGCGTGAGCACGACGCAGGCGAGATCCTCCGGCCGCAGGCCGCAAGCTGCGAGCCGCTCGTGGATGGCCTCGCCCGCGGCGAGGGAGGGGTGGTAGAGCGCGGCCAGCTGCCGCGGCAGGACCCGACTCACCGCTTTTGGATCATAGACGCCCGCGGGGCTCAGCTCCCGGCACCAGCCGGTATCCACCAGCACGGGACCGCGCGGGTGCTCGAGCAGATAGCAGCAGACCGGGAGTTCCACGCGCCGCTTGTCCGGCGTGAGGAGCTCCCTGCGCACGGTGTTCAGATCGCCGCCGCCCCCGTAGGGCACGGCCTCGGCTACGCGCATCGTGCCGCAGCGCAGGATATGGAGTTTCATGGCCTCGCCTCCCGCTGGAAACCTTAACACATCCGGCGGCCCATCGTCAAGGAAGAGAAAAAAAGACTTGAAGATAAGCGGTATTTATGCCATGATAATGAGCATCGGATAGCGAATGATTCCTATAATCATTTTTAAAGGCAGAAGAGAACAGGGGAGGAGACGGAACATGAGAATACACCGGGAGTACGGCGAGGAGGAGCTGCGCTATCTGCGCCTGCTGGCCCAGCAGTACCCGACGGTACGCGCCGCGGGCACGGAGATCATCAATCTCCAGGCGATTTTGAATCTGCCGAAGGGC
Source organism: Eubacteriales bacterium (assembly GCA_030531505.1). Classification (GTDB taxonomy): domain Bacteria; phylum Bacillota; class Clostridia; order Oscillospirales; family Oscillospiraceae; genus Limivicinus. The sequence continues at coordinate 14,192 of JAUNNH010000006.1, read as the reverse complement.
TGCGAGCATTTCATCTCCGACGTGCACGGGGAGCACGAGGCCTTTCTGCATATCCTCAACTCCTGCTCCGGCGTCGTGCGCGAGCGGATGGATCTGCTCTTTTCCAACAGCGTGCCGCGCGCCGAGCTCGATCAGCTCGCGACGCTGATCTATTATCCGGAGGAAAAGCTCGAGCAGCTCAAGCCGCAGCTGCAGGATCCGGACGAGTTCTACCGCATCACGCTCCACCGGCTTATCGAGCTCTGCCGCCTTGTGACCGAGCGCTATTCCCGCTCCAAGGTGCGCAAGGCCATGCACCCGGACTTCGCGTACATCATCGAGGAGCTGCTGTACACCAACAGCCGTGAAGTCGACAAGCACGACTATTTCGAGAACATCATCGCCTCGGTGATCGAGACGGGCCTCGCACCGGATTTTATCGCCGCGCTCTGCGCACTCATCAAGTGGGCGGCGGTGGACCACCTGCACCTCGTGGGCGATATCTTCGATCGCGGACCGCGCGCGGACATCATCATGGATTCGCTGATGCGGCACCACAGCGTGGACGTGCAGTGGGGCAATCACGACGTGCTGTGGATGGGCGCTGCCTCCGGAAGCCGCACGCTCGTCGCAACCGTGCTCGCCAACTCTATCCACTACAATAACCTCGAGGTCGTCGAGACCGGCTACGGCATCTCCCTTCGCCCACTCTCGGTCTTTGCCAATGAAGTCTACAAACACTGCGACGTGTCGCGCTTCGCCGTGAAGCTCACGGGCGAGGACGCCGAGCGCTTTTCCGAAAAGGACCGCATGCTCTCGGCGCGCATGCACAAGGCCATCACCGTCATCCTCTTCAAGCTCGAAGGGCAGAAGATCCTGCGCCACCCCGAGTACGGGATGGACGACCGGCTCCTGCTCGACAAGATCGACTACGAGCATAAATGCATCACGATCGATGGGGTGACCTGGCCGCTCGAGGACACGGATCTGCCCACGGTCGACCCCGCCGACCCCTATACGCTCACGCCCGAGGAGAACGCGGTCATCGACCAGCTCACCGCCTCCTTCGAGCGCAGCGAGAAGCTGCAGGCGCACGTACGCTTCCTCTACTCCAAGGGCAGCCTCTACAAGATCTATAACGGCAATCTCCTTTTCCATGGCTGCATCCCGCTGACGGAGGAGGGGGAGTTCCTGCCCTTCACGCTCGGCGGGAAGGAGCGGCGCGGCAAGGCCTTCCTTGACTGGGCGGACACCGCCGCCCGCCAGGCCTATTACTACCGCCGCGGCAGCGTCGAGCGCAAGCTCGGGATGGACTTTCTGTGGTTCCTCTGGGCCGGACGCAACAGCCCGATTTTCGGGCGCGACCGTATGACCACCTTCGAGCGCCGCCTCATCGCGGACGAGCGCGCCTGGGCCGAGCCGAAGAACGCCTACTACACGCTGTATCAGGACCCCGCGATCTGCGACAAGATCCTGAAGGAATTCGGGCTCGAGGGCCCGCACTGCCATATCATCAACGGCCATGTCCCGGTGAAAGCGAAGAAGGGGGAGAGCCCCATCAAGGGCGGCGGCAAGCTGATCGTCATCGACGGCGGCTTTTGCAAGGCCTACCAGCCGACCTCCGGCATCGCGGGCTACACCCTGATCCACAACTCCCACTCCTTCCGCATCGTCGCCCACCAGCCCTTCGCCGGGCGCGAGCGGGCGATCCGCGAGAATTTCGACATTTCCTCCTCGACGGACATCTTCGAGCGCCTGGAGACGCGCCGCAAGATCGAGGAGACCGACCGCGGCCGGGAGATCCGGGCCCGCATCGCGGACCTGCGCCTGCTGCTCGACGCCTTCCGCGACGGCGCCGTGAAGGAGGACCACGGGAAGAACTGAAACGCCCCCACTATATAGACCGCACAGGCGGCCGGAGCCCGTGAAGAGGCTCTGGCCGCCTGTGCGTGTTTGGTTTTTGTTAATGTCGCAGCGCGAAACGATAGTATGAGGGTGAAGACGGAAAGAGGTGACAGCCCATGACCGATACGGAGATCATCGACCTGTTTTATGAGCGCTCGGAGCAGGCGATCGACGAGCTTGCCAAAAAGCACGGCGGCGCGGTTGAGCGCGTGGCGTGGAATATCCTGGGGAACGAGCAGGACGTCGAGGAGTGTGTGAACGATACCTGGCTCGGAGCCTGGAACGCCATTCCGCCCGCACGGCCCTCCCCGCTGCGGACCTTCGTGTGCAAGATCGCACACAACCTCGCCACCCGGCGCTACCACGCCAATACCGCGCAGAAGCGGAACAGCCGGTACGACCTCGCCCTTGACGAGCTGGAGGAGAGCCTCGCTGGCGTCGGCAGCGCAGAGGAAAGCTGGGAAGCAAAGGAACTCGCCGCGGCGATCAACGGTTTCATGGCGACGCTACGGTATACCGACCGCGTCCTCTTCACCCGGCGCTACTGGTACGCCGATTCCGTGCAGGATATTGCCGCTTTGGTCGAGTCGACACCAAACAGCGTGACGGTCCGCCTCTTCCGCCTGCGGGAAAAACTCAAACGCTATCTGGAAAAGGAGGGATGGCCTGCATGAAGCGGGAGACGATCACCCATATGCTCAATACCCTCGACGAGAGCTACATCGGCGAGGCGGCGGCCTTTTCCCCATATGCCGTACAGGAAAGCCCGGAAAGGATCGCACACATGAAAAAGAAACGCATTCTCGGCTTTGCGCTGGCCGCGGCGCTGCTGCTCTCGCTCGGGATGGTGGCTTACGCCGCCGATCTCTTCGGCCTGCGCGCGCTCTATGCCAACCCCAACCGCGGCGAGATGCCGGAAGCGGCGGCCGCGCTCATCAATGCACAAGAGGCGGAGACGGCGGGCGAGGGCTGGCAAGCCTGGGTGCTCGAGAGCTACTGTGACGAGGGGACGGTGCTCCTCACGGTGGCCTTCCGCGCCGACGAGGATTATATCCTCGCCCCCGCGAGCGAGGATCCGAACAGCCCGCTCTGGACGATCGGCCTCACGGGCGAGGGGACGCTCGGCGACTATGCCCTCCGGGAGGGGAAGACCCTGCTCTTCGCGGAGGCTGCGCTGGGCGGAGAGAGCCTGGGACTCGACGGGTCCAGCCTGCATTTTGAAAGCGCCTCCCTGCGGGAGCTGACAGTCTTCTTTGAGGGAACGCGCCGCGGCGGCGTGTGCGGCGATGTGGCGGCAAACTGCGCTGTCGTTGTCGTGCCCTGGGCACCCGACGAAGGCGAACCGTCCGCCGCGGAACGGCGCAGCCTGCCCGTCACGCTGCGGGAGGGCTGCGGCGAGCCGCTGGGCGTCTACGCGCCTGCGGAGCCAATGGCCGTCCCCGGCGTGGAGCTGGGCGAACTGAGCCTGACACGGACGCCGCTCGGGCTCCGGCTGCGCCTGCGCATGCAGCTGCGCGACGAGGAGGCCGCACGGCAGCTCCTGACCCTACAGCTCGAGGGCGTGGAATTCCACGGCTCCGGCGTCCTTGACCCCGACGGCGAGTGCGTGTTCGAACAGGGGCAGGGCGACTTCGGCGAGAGCCCGACGATTACCTTCCTCGACTGGGACAAGGAGACGATCGCCGAGGTCCGTTTCGAGAAGATCGGATAGGACCCCACACAAAACAAACCGGAGAGGCATCTGCCTCTCCGGTTTTGTGTTTCCGATCGTTTTATCCAATAATGTAGAAGGGAATCTCCAGCGTGAGGGAGTCGTCGGGTGTGGTGACCGTCAGCACCGCGCCGCCCTTCTCCGTGGGGGCGAGGGGCTGCAGGCTGCACGAGAGCCCATTCTCGGAGGGCCGGAAATCGACGACGGTCGGGTCGCTTACGCCCCAGAGAAGCTCGTCGAGGAGCCAGGCCCCGTCGTGCCAGATCTGGGCCGAGAGCGTGATGGGGCTCTCCCCGACATGCAGCGTGAAGCCGCCCTTCTCGGCCGTGATCTCAGTCTCATAGAAGAAGAGGTGGATCGTGCCGTCCGTGTCGTCGGCCGGCGCGGGCAGGGAGGCGCGGCGGGCGAGATCGTTCGTCGCCTCCTGCACGTTCCCGGGCCCGACCGCCCGGCCGTCCCCAACCTCATTGTTCGCGTCGTTCCAGAGCGGCGTGCCGTTATAGCTGCAGTCGCCGGAGCCGGACATCATGATCGTGTTGCAGGGGGCCTGGTTCCAGGGACTCACGCAGTCGTGCACCGAGCAGTCGGAGAACACGAAGCCGTCCGTCTGGAAGATTGTCGCCGCGCCCGAGGAGCACTCGTAGATCTCGGTCCGCAGGATCTCGCCCGTGACGCTGTTATTTAAGCGGATGCCCCAGACGCCGCAGCCGAAGAGCCCGCAGTCGATCACGTGCACATCCCGGCAGCTCTCAAAGGCCAGCACGTCGCCCGAGCAGGAGCCGGGCTCGCCCCTGCGGTGGCCCGCCGTGAGCGAGGCGACCGTCACGTTCTCGCAGTCCCGGAAGCAGAGCACGTCCGCATAGCGCGGCACGGCCTCGACCGTGGTCTGCTCCTTGCCCTGGCCGATCAGGCGCAGGTTCTGGATGCCCGTGATCACGAGGCCCGGCCCGTCGTAGAGATCGACCCAGTAGTAATAGGTCCCGCCGTAGCCGCCATAGCTGGAGGCGGTCGAGAGATCGAAGAGCTCCGCGTCGAGGTAGATGGTCGTGTCGGGGCCGAGGGCGGCGAGGAACTCATCGACCGTCGTCACGTGGTACTCCATGCCGTCCTGGCCGGGGATGCCGGTGACGGCGGCGGCCTGTTTCACCGCGGGCCCGTCATAGGAATAGGCGTCCCGATCGAGTGTCATCTTTTCGAGATCCGCCACGGCGATCTCGCCCCCGTCCCCGGGCAGGAAGACGCTGTCGCGCCCGTCGCTGAGCACGCTGTGGGTCTCGGTGTTGTCCCGGAAGGCGCAGCCGCCCACGAACGGGGAGGCGAGGCTGTAGGCAAAGCAGGTGTCGAACTGGTTGTCGTGCACGTCCGTGCCGAGGAGATAGACCTCGTCGGCCGAGGTGGAGCGCAGCAGGCAGAGGGCGTTGTTGTCGTGAACGTCGGAGTTGATGACGGCGAAGCCCGTCGAGGTCCGCACGTCAAAGAGCGCGTTGGCGATGCCGTTTTTCAGCCCGCATTCATAGATGTCGCAGTCGACGAGCCGCAGATCCCGGCAGGCCTCGGCCGCGACCGCGCCGTTGGAGCAGTCGTAGATCGCGCAGAGATCGGCGCGCAGCATCTCGCAGTTCACGGCCTGGATGCCGAGGATGCCGCAGCCGTAGAGACGGCAGCCCGTGACCTGCACAGAGCGGCAGGAGTCGAAGTACAGGACGCCGCCCGCGCACTGGCCAGGCTCGACGGTGTGGCCCGCGGTGAAGGCGCTGAGCGTCAAATCGCGGCAGCGCTCGAAGCGCAGGACGTTGGCGTAGCGCGGCACGGCGGAGATCACGATCTCCGCGCCCTCCTCGCCGGGCAGGCCCGCGATCACGAGATCCTCCAGATCGCGCAGAACGAGCTCATAGCCATCGTAGGTCTCGCGCCAGGTGTAGGGCGTGACGTCCATGTCCTGGCCGTAGGTGCGCGCGGTGCTCAGATCGTAGACGCCGCTCTTGAGGAAGATGACGGTGTGGGACGCGAGCGCGTTCAGGAGATCGTCGACGTTATCAACGGTGACCTCACTCGCATAGTTCCGGGTATCGGGGGTGGGGACGGCCGCGGCGGGTTCGGATGCTTCGGGCGCGGCGGCCTCCTCCGGCGCGGATACGGCCGCGGCGACGGTCTGGCTCGCCTCCGCGGCGCGCGGGCCGACGGCGGCCCCGCAGGCGGAGAGCAGCAGCATGGCGGCCAGCGCCAGGCACAGCGCGGCGCGGCCTCTCTTCTTGTATGTCATGATTTGATTGAGCCTCTCTTTCAGATTGCGTTTTTCGACGGCAAAGCTGGTGGCGACAACCGAGCGCGGCAGTGACCGATCTGCGGCCAGGGCGATCAGCATGTCGCCGTAAAGCTGTTTTTCCCGCGCGTCCATGCCGCGCAGGAGCCTCTCGTCGCAGGCGAGCTCGCAGGCACGGTCCAGCTCGCTGCGGAAGAGCCGGGTGACGGGGTTGAACCAGTGGAGCACGGACACGAGGACCGCGAGCCACTTGAACAGCACGTCACCGCGGCGGTAGTGGGTGAGCTCGTGCCCCAGAATGCCCTGCAGCATCGGAGCGGAATAGCCCTTGTCGGGCAGGACGATCATGGGGTGCAGCACGCCGAGCAGCATCGGGGTGCGCACGGCGCGGCTGCGATAGAGCCGCGGGCATGGCGCATCGGTCACGCTCTCATAGATCGCGCGGTCTTCGGGAAGCGGGGCGCGCAGCGTCGGGGCCAGCTCGCACCGGAAGCGGCGGTAGCCCTCGAAATACCAGGCGGCGCTCAGCACGGCGCCGATGGCCCAGACGCTCAGCCAGAAGCGCGGCGCGCGCAGAACCTCGCGCAGAGCGGTGAGCGGCGGCGTGGACTCTTCCGCGGTACGGCGTTCGCCCTCTCCGATCGTGATCAATCCGGCGGGCAGTGGCGCGGCCTCCGCGGCGGGTGTCCCGGGGTGATAAAAGTCGCTTGCATAGCCGCGCGTCTCATCTGCCGTACCGGCAACGGACACAGCGGCGGGCAGGGGCGCGGGCGCGGCCGCAGCCGTCCGCGCAAGGCCGGGCAGCAGCCCGGGCAGGGGCAGCACGAAGCGCAGCAGAACCAGCAGCCAGGCGCAATAATAAAAAGCGCTCGGGAGCCGGCTGCCGGCCAGGCGGCGCAGCAGCATCAAAAGCAGGGCCAGCAGCGTCCCCGACAGGGACAGGCCCAGCAGCAAGGACAGCAGAGCCTTCATCGCGTTCAGCCCTCCACCTTGAAATAGTCCCGGAGCTCCGCGATATCGGCGTCGCTGAGCCCCTCCGACTGGACAAGCGTGGCCACGAGCGCCTTGGCGCTGCCGCGGAAGAGCCGCTGCACCATGCCGTTCACGGCCCAGTCGCTGTATTCGCTCTCGCTCACCAGCGGGCGGTAATAGAAGACCTTGCGCTTTTCCTGCTCCAGCACGCCCTTGCCCACGAGGCGCTGGACCAGGGTCTTGACCGTGGTGGCCTCCCAGCCCTTGCGCTCATGGAGAGCCTGGCGCAGATCGGTGATCGGCAGGGCGTCCCCCGCCTCCCACAGTACGCGCATGACCTCCAGTTCGGAGTCGCTGATTTTTTCGGATAGTGTTTCCATGGGGTGACCTCATTTCGTTTGAGGAAGGGAGCGGACGAGACTCCCTCCGTCTGTCATGACAGGACTACACGTGTCGTCTGAGTATGGTATAGCACGACGGACTACATTTGTCAACCGGAATTCACGATTCTTAAGAATTTCAGGATGCCGCTGCCGGGGGCTGTTTATTCCCGGCGGTTTTCGTCCATACTCTCCCCGGTACATAGCGAAAGGAGAACCCTTATGGATAAGCATCTTCATCTCTGGGAAAAGGCAGCGCTCTGCGCGCTCTGCCTCACGCTGCTGCTGGCCTGCCGCGTGCAGGGTGAGCGCGCGGCCCTTGCCTCCGGCGTGCTGCGCCTGCATGTGATCGCTGCCTCGGACGCGCCGGAGGAGCAGGCGCAGAAGCTCCTCGTGCGCGATGCGGTACTGGATAGCCTCGCCCCGCTGCTCACGGACGTCCGGGACCGTGCCGAGGCGGAAGAGCGTCTTTTCACCGCCCTCCCCGCGATCGCGGAGGCGGCTTCCTCCGCGGCCGGAGGCCGGGAGGTGACCGTAACACTCGGCCCGACGGACTATCCGACGCGCTCCGCCGAGGGCGTTACGCTGCCGGCCGGGCGCTATGAATCCCTCCGCGTCCGCCTTGGCGCAGGGGAGGGGCACAACTGGTGGGGGCTTGTGTTCCCGCAGTTTAGCCTCCCGGCTGTACGGGCGGACGGCGGAGAGACGATCGCGGCCGGGGACTTCCGTCTACTCACGGAGGGGGAGGGAGCGGAGTTCCGCTTCTTTCTGCTCGAGCTGTGGGATGCGCTCATTACCCGGTTGCGTTAAATCAAAATCCGGGGTATACTGGGTACATTCTGAGAGATAAAGGAGTGCATTCCATGAAACTCTGCAATATCCTGGTCGACGGGGCGTGCCATCTCGCCGTCGAGACTGCGCGCGGCGTTGTGGACATGACGGCCGCCGGCTGCCCGCTCACGATGGACGAGGTGATCGCCGGCGCCGACCGTGCGGCGCTTGCGGCGCTCGCCGCCGATGAAAGCCTGCCGGTCGTGGCCGAGCCTGTCTGGGCCAACGTTGTGGATACGGTCGGCAAGCTGGTTTGCGTCGGCCTGAACTATGTCGAACATGCCCGCAAGACCAACCATCCCATCCCGGAGTATCCGGTGCTGTTCTCGAAGTTCGCGAACGCCTTGGTGCCTGCGGGGGCTTCGGTCGCGCTGCCTGCATGGGAGACGACCTACGACTATGAGGCCGAACTTGTCATCGTCATCGGAAAAGCTGCCTGGGGCGTGAGCGAGGCGGAAGCGCTGGAGCATGTCTTCGGGTACACCTGCGGCAACGATCTGAGCTGCCGTGACTCGCAGAGCCGCTCCGGCCAGTGGCTGATCGGCAAGACCATGCCGGGCTTCGGCCCCTGCGGCCCCGTGATCGTGACGGCGGACGAGTTCGACATCGCGAAGCCCCACACGATCCGAAGTTATGTAAACGGCGAGCGGCGACAGGACAGTCTGACCGACGATATGATCTTCGACTGCGCGAAGATCGTGAGCTACGCCTCGCATTACATCGCGCTCGAACCGGGCGACCTGATCTTTACCGGCACGCCGAGCGGCGTGGCTCTGGAGAAAAAGGACGAGCCGGGCCGCTGGCTCAAGCCGGGTGACGTGGTCGATATCGAGATCGGCGAGATCGGCACACTGCGCAATACGATGGCCTAAAGACACTTTCCGGGGATGCGTGCGCCGCATCCCCGTTTTTTATCATTTCCGCTCGGATGCATATTGGCAAAATGCCCCATGATGCGCTATAATACTTCAGTTATGTGATTCTTTGCGGGATGTAGGAGGAGAGCGAATGAAGACAGGGAAAAAGCTTGCGGCGCTGCTGCTCGCGGTCGTGCTGGTCATGAGCCTTTCGGGCTGCGGGGCTTTTGAGACGAAGATGGCGCGAGCCTGGCAAAAGCTCGACAAGCTGGACAGTCTGCGCCTGGATGTCGAGGATGATCTGAGCGTGAGCGTGGCGGTCGGTGAGCAGCGCGTACCGATCCCGCTCAAGCTGAGCGGCACGGTCGACCTCTATCTCAATCCTGTTCAGGCGAAGGCGGACCTTGTGCTCACCTGGCCCGGGAAGGAGACGAAGCTGACCGCTTATCTCCAGGAGGACGGCGAGACGATGAATGTCTACTGGAATCTCAACGGGGGCGTCCTCTGGGAGAAGGCGAGCCTCACCGCGTCGCATCCCCGGCTCAAGCCAAACGGTATCAAGTATATCATCGAGTGTGTGGAGACCTTCCGCGAGGTGGAGCAGCCCGGCGTGACGGACGGCTCCAGCCGCTTTGACGGACAGCTTCCCGGCTCCTTTATCCAGGGCTTCCTGGAGATCTACGAGGTGGAAAACCGTCTGGCGGACGACTTCGGGCTGGAAGTGCCGGAGGGGCTCTTTGCAAGTCTCAACAGCGTGCCCGCCTCGCTCTGGATCAATCGTGACGGTGAGCTGGACCTGATCGTGCTCGAGCCCGCGGCCTTCCTCAACGGCTTTCTTCCGCGCCTCTTTGCCGACTATCGCGCGGCGAGCGGTCTCGATCAGCTCCCGCTGACATATACGGTGGAGAATAACCGCATCATCCTCCAGCTCAGCCACTTCGACGAGCTGGAGATGCTGGTGATCCCGGAGAAGGTGCTGAGCCCCTGGGGTGACGGCGCGGCGGACTGGGAGTGACGGAATGGAAAAGAAAGCCTATATCGAGGCCGGCCGGATCGTGAATACCCACGGCGTCGCCGGCGAGGTGAAGATCGAGGTCTGGCTCGACAGCCCGGCCTTCCTCAAGCGCTTTCCGCGGCTCTTCATCGAGGGGCGCGCGTACCTGCTGCGTGCCGCCCGCGTGCAGAAGAGCTTTCTGCTCTGCAAGCTCGAGGGCGTGGAGGACGTGAACGCCGCCATGGTCCTCAAAGGGCGGACGGTGTCCGTCGCCCGGGAGGACGCCCAGCTCCCGCCAGGCGCCTTCTTCCTGCAGGATATCCTGGGGGCGAAGGTGGTGGATGAGCAGGGGACGGAGGTCGGTGTGCTGGTGGACGTGCTGGAACGCCCCGCCTCCAACATCTACGTCGTGCAGGGCGAGGAGGAGCACCTGATCCCGGCGGTGCCGGCCTTTATCAAGCGGACCGATCCCGAGGCCGGGATCATCACTGTGCATCTGATCGAGGGAATGTAATGCGTATCGATATCATGACCCTGTTCCCGGACACGGTCAATGCGGTGCTGCACGAGAGCATCCTGGGCCGCGCGGCCAAAAAGGGCATCGTGGAGATCAACTGCGTCCAGATCCGGGACTATACCGAGAATAAACAGAACCAGGTGGATGACTACCCATACGGGGGCGGCTGGGGCTGCGTGATGATGGCGCAGCCGCTCAAGTCCTGCCTGGACGCGATCGCCGCCGCCTCGCCCGCCACGGCGCGCCGCCGCGTGATTTATCTCTCCCCGCAGGGGCAGCCCTTCACGCAGGAGACGGCCCGGCGCCTGCAAAGGGACTACGACCAGCTTGTGCTGGTCTGCGGCCACTATGAGGGCGTGGATGAGCGCTTCATCGAGAAGTGTGTGGACGAGGAGATCTCACTGGGGGACTTCGTGCTCACCGGTGGGGAGATCGCGGCCATGGCCGTGGCCGACGCGGTCTGCCGCCTGGTGCCCGGGGTGCTCTCGGACGAGGCCTGTTACACCGGTGAGAGCCATTGGGACGGCCTGCTCGAATACCCGCAGTATACCCGCCCCGAGGACTGGGAGGGCAGCCGCGTGCCCGAGGTGCTTCTCAACGGCGACCACGCCCGCGTGGAGCGATGGCGCTTTCGCAAGCAGCTCGAGCGCACGCGCGACAAGCGCCCGGATATGTTTGCAAAGCTGCGCTTCGAGGATAAAGACGAGCAAAAGCTGCTCGAGGAGGTACGGCGCGGGCGCGATGCGAAGAAGCTCACCGAGCCGCTCTCATACCGTCCGGCCCGCGAGGAGGATCTGGCGGATATCCTGCGCATCGTCGAGGACGCGCGCTCTTCACTCAAAAAGCTCGGGGTCGACCAGTGGCAGGGCCCCTACCCGGCGGAGGAGCGTTTCCGCTTCGACATTGGGCGCGGGGAGTGCTTCGTGATCCGGCACGGGGAGGAGACGGCAGCCTTCTTCACGCTTTCGACCCGGCATGAGAAGACCTACGACGGCATCACCGACGGCAAGTGGACCGAGGGGCTCGAAGGCTGTGTGCTCCACCGCGCGGCGGTGGCGAAGGCCTACCGCGGGAGCGGCCTGTCCGCGCAGCTGCTGCGCTTCGTTGAGGAGCAGGCGCGTGCCTGGGGCTACCGCTGCATCCGCACCGACACCCACCGAAAAAACAAGCCCATGCAGAAGCTCCTGCGCGAGAACGGCTACCGCTATCGCGGCAACATCGTTGTTCTCTGCGAGCCGGGGCACGATACCGCCCGCCAGGGCTATGAGAAGATACTGAAGAAATGAATCTGACCAATCAAAACGAGATACAGGCGCTGCTTGCGCGCCACGGTTTCCGCTTCTCCAAGTCCATGGGCCAGAACTTCCTGATCGCCGACTGGGTGCCGCGGCAGCTCGCCGAGGCCGCGGAGGTGGATGAACGGACAGGCGTCCTGGAGATCGGGCCGGGGCTCGGCTGCCTTACTGCCCGGCTCAGCGAGCGGGCCGGGAAGGTCCTCGCTGTGGAACTGGACAAATCGCTCCGCCCTGTGCTGGCGGAGACGCTCGAAGGACGGGAAAACGTGGAGCTCCTGTTTGGGGACGTGCTCAAGCAGGATATCCCCGCCCTGGTGGCGGAGCATCTGGGGGGGCTCCGTCCCGTGGTCTGCGCCAATCTCCCCTATAATGTCACGAGTCCGGTGCTCTCCGCGCTGCTGCGCGCGGGCTGCTTCGAGACCATCACGGTCATGGTCCAGCGTGAGGTCGCCAAGCGCCTCTGCGCCAAGGCCGGCGCACCGGATTATGGCGCCTTCGGGATCCTTGTCCAGTGGCTCTCCGAGCCGGAGATCCTATTTGAGGTGCCGCCCGGCTGCTTCCTTCCGCAGCCGAAGGTGACCTCGGCCATCATCCGCCTTCGGCGGCGCACGGAGCCGCCTGCGGCAGTGCGGGATGAGGAGCTTCTTTTCCACATGATCCGCGCCGCCTTCAACCAGCGCCGCAAGACCCTTCCGAACGCCCTCGCTGCGGGGCTCGGCATCCACCGGGAGCAGGCCGAACAGGCGCTGCAAAACGCGGGTTTTGATACCCGTATCCGGGGGGAAAGCGTTGACCTTGTTGGATTTGCAAAAATATGTGACGAATTGAGCAAAATTCTCTCTGCGGATTTGTAAGAAAAATGCATGGATTATTTTGCCGTTTTTATGGTAATCTAATGAGTGGCAAAGAATATTTTTTCGGGACTGCGCGAGATTTCGCGTGTTCCGCATAGAAAGGAACGAAAACATGAGCAAAAAATACGTCTACAAGTTTTCCGAAGGCAACGCCAAGATGCGTGAGCTGCTGGGCGGCAAGGGCGCAAACCTCGCCGAGATGACCAACATCGGTCTCCCCGTGCCCCAGGGCTTCACCATCACCACCGAAGCCTGCACCCAGTACTATGAGGACGGCCGTCAGATCAACGACACTATCATGGCCGAGGTCATGGAGAACGTCGCGGAGATGGAGAAGCTCAACGGCAAGAAGTTCGGCGACCTGGAGAATCCTCTGCTGGTCTCCGTCCGTTCCGGCGCCCGCGCCTCCATGCCCGGCATGATGGACACCATCCTCAACCTTGGTCTGAACGACGACGTCGTCGCCGCCATGATCAAGGGCAACCGCGACCCCAAGTTCGAGCGCTTTGTCTATGACTCCTATCGCCGCTTCATCCAGATGTTCTCCGACGTCGTTATGGAAGTTGGCAAGAAGTACTTCGAGCAGCTCATCGACGCGATGAAGGAGAAGAAGGGCGTGAAGTTCGACGTCGAGCTCACCGCCGCCGATCTCAAGGAGCTGGCCGAGCAGTTCAAGGCCGAGTACAAGAAGCAGCTCGGCGAGGACTTCCCGTCCGACCCCGTTGTCCAGCTGAAGGAGGCCATCCGCGCCGTCTTCCGCTCCTGGGACAACCCCCGCGCCAACTACTATCGTCAGCAGAACGACATCCCCTACTCCTGGGGCACTGCCGTCAACGTCATGCCGATGGTCTTCGGCAACCTGAACGACAACTCCGGCACCGGCGTCGCCTTCACCCGCGACCCCGCCACCGGTGAGAAGAAGCTGATGGGCGAGTTCCTGACCAACGCCCAGGGCGAGGACGTCGTGGCCGGTGTCCGCACCCCGATGCCCATCTCCCAGATGGAGGAGAAGTTCCCCGAGGCCTATGCGCAGTTCGTCAAGGTCTGCGGCATCCTCGAGGAGCACTATCGCGACATGCAGGACATGGAGTTCACCGTTGAGAACGGCAAGCTCTACATGCTGCAGTGCCGCAACGGCAAGCGCACCGCGCAGGCCGCTCTGAAGATCGCCTGCGACCTGGTGGACGAGGGCATGATCGACGAGAAGCAGGCCGTTCTGATGATCGAGCCGCGCAACCTCGACACCCTGCTGCACCCGCAGTTCGACGCCGCCGCTCTGAAGGCCGCCACTCCGATCGGTCGCGGTCTCGGCGCCTCCCCCGGCGCTGCCTGCGGCAAGGCCGTCTTCTCCGCGGAGGACGCGAAGGCGTGGGCCGCCCGCAAGGAGAAGGTCGTCCTGGTCCGTCTCGAGACCAGCCCCGAGGACATCGAGGGCATGGCCGCGGCGCAGGGCATCCTCACCGTCCGCGGCGGCATGACCAGCCACGCGGCCGTCGTGGCCCGCGGCATGGGCAAGTGCTGCGTCTCCGGCTGCGGCGACATCAAGATGGATGAGGAGAACAAGCAGTTCACACTCGCTGGCAAGACCTTCCACGAGGGTGACTATATCTCCATCGACGGCTCCACCGGCAACA
>JAUNNH010000020.1 GCA_030531505.1 Eubacteriales bacterium | reverse complement strand
GCCGCAGTCATATGTATTAGGTGGGTGAAACCACCCTTTACATAGTAACTCTTGGGCGGGGATACTTCTCTTGCCTGCTCCGCTGAAACGCAAAGCAGAATTGACGAACAGGTCGTTGAGCTTGTTCGAAAACAACATGAAAAAGCGCTGGCCATTCTGAAAGACAATCGCGGCAAGCTGGATGAACTGGCATCCTATCTGTACGAACACGAAACCATCACAGGGGAAGAGTTCATGCAGATCCTGAACGCGGCATAAAACTCATGAAAAGAACTGCCCGCAGGGGTTTATGGCGCGCATACCAATTGTGTGCGCCCCAAACTCCTGCGGGATTGTTATGATCTCTCTGCCTCCCGCCAGAGGACTCCGGGCAGGCTCGCAGCCCGTCCCGGGGATAGATGAAAAATATCCTAATTTGATAGATGAAAAATATCCTAATTCCAGTAGATTTAGTGCCTGCTGTATGCTATTCTATTAAAACAGAAAAAACCGAGCTGAAACAAAGCCGGTATAGAAGAAGCAGGAGGAAGGAAACATGAAAAAGCTGATCTGCTTGATTTTGACGGTCTGCATACTTTTTGCATTGGCAGCTTGCGGAGAAACGAAACCCGCGGAGCCGGAAATCATAGAATGGACCCGGCAGGGCACTTATGAAGACGAGAGCGGCAATCATCTGATCGTTAATCTCTCCGAGACGGAAGGCTATGAGGGCTGGGCCGTCTCCCTGATGCTGGACGGTGAAGCGGCCGGCTGGATCATCCAACAGGAAGGGAACGCCCTGCGCGGCAACCTGAACGGCTGGGATGAGAATTTGGATCCCTTCAACGTTACCATTACCGAAGAGGGCGAAGACGGTCTCAAACTCGAAGTTGAGGGCGGCGAGACCTACTATTTCACACCGGTGGATATGCCGGAGGCAACGATCATTGTCACTGTCAACATTGAGGGCTGGGGCCATATCGCATACGCCGAGGGTGAGGAAGCGCCGGAGATCGATCCGGAGTTCCCGGCCCAGTCTGCCTATATCGGCCTGGCCGAACCGGCTGTCCATACCTTCCTGGCCGAGCCGGAGGCGGGCAATCTCTTTGTCAAATGGACAAAGAACGGAGAAGACTATTCGACCGAGCCACAGATCACGCTTCTGCTGGACGAGAGCGCGGAATACACTGCCGTGTTTGAGGAAGATCCGAACTGGCAGAATCCCGTGATGAATTTCGTCGGGGAGTACCAGTGCGACCGGGCGCATGCCACGGTAGAGTGCTGGGGCTTTGATGAAGCGTTTATCACGATCGAGTGGGGCAGCAGCGCCTGGGAGCAGACTCGCTGGATCATCGTCGGCAAGCTGGATACTGACACGCTGGCCATCAGCTATTCCGGCGCCAGCAAAGCAGAGCTTGTCTATGATGAGCAGGGCGAAATCAAGAGCGATGAGTCCGTTTATGACGACGGCACCGGAACCATCGCCTTCCACGACGACGGAACCTTTACCTGGCACGAGGATCAATCCGAAACCGGGGAGGATATGGTGTTCGAATGGATCCCGGCCATGGGCGACGGCTCCATCTCCATGCCAAATCCCTGGACGGAGGCCGACAGCGCGGAAGCTGCGGCGGACGGAGCGGGCGTCGGCTATTTCAAGCTTCCGGAAGCCGGAATGGAGGTAGTTGGAGGCCCGATCGGCTGGGAGTTTTACCGCTATATGGATCTGCTTGCCGAGGCAAACGGCTATGTTGGCACCGCGGAGCTTACCGTGCGGAAGGGTGTGAACCGGCCGGATCATGAGGTGAGCTACGACACGTCCGATGTGTCCGGCGATTATACCGCCTATGCATATGATTAGACGATCGAGGCAGGTGGATGGCAAATCCGATGCTTTGGCAACGAGGAGGGTCGGGCGATGAAAGCAATCTGGTCCTCTGACAACTTCAGCTATTGCATCCTAGTCCGCGGTCAGGGGGATCTTCGGGATACCTACGGCCTCGGCTCTGACGACATCGCTTCCCTCGTCGACGCGATCGCATAGTGATCAGCAAACAAAGCTCTCAGGGCTCTGCTGGCATATGCTTTTCATCTTACCGATACGTAAAACAAAGGGGCTGTGAAAAAAGTCCCTGAAAAAAAGAAGGACACTTCCAAGCGAAGGTACTTGGAAGCGTTCTCCTTTTTTGGTACAATTTTTGTGTCATGAAAAACAGCACCGGAAAGAATTATAGTCCAAAGCAGGGAAGATTACCAGTGTTTCTTGCAGAAAGTTTAGAAATCTGCGATCCGGTATTGGCATTTGACGAGATCATGGAGGAGATCGGAATCGAACAGTATCTGAAACCGGAGGGATACAAGTCCTATGGACGGCCAAGCTACTGTCGGGTCAACATGCTGAAAACGATCTTGTTCAGCTTTATGGACACAGGCTACGCATCGTTGCGTGAGCTGGAAGACCGTTGCAAGGTGAATCTGCGGTACATGTATTTAATGGACTACGAAATACCCAGCTATCACTGCTTCGGAGACTTCATCAATGAAGAACTGACGGATACGATAGAAGTAATATTCCGTGCGGTGATGAAACATATTTGCGAAAAAGAACATGTAGATATGCAGCATCTGTACATCGACGGTTCGAAGTTCGAGGCCAATGCAAACAAGTACACCTGGGTGTGGAGGAAAGGCACGGAGAAATCCAGATACCGGCTATTTGCAAAGATTACGAATTTGCTCGGCGAAATGAACGAGGATCTTCGCTGCGCTGGGTTTCATATTGAGACAAACACGGAATACACACCGGACTGTCTCATGGAGATCTCGGAACGGTATTTTTCGCTGACCGGCCTGGATCGGAGCCGCTTTGTATACGGACGGGGGCATCACAAGACACGGGAGCAAAGGCATTACGAACTGCTGGATCTCTACACAAAGACATTGAGCGAATATGTAGAAAAGCTGCTCATTTGCGGGCCGGATCGCAACAGCTATTCCAAGACCGACCATGACGCCACCTTCATGCGGATGAAACGGGACTACATGGGCAACGATCAGCTTCTGCCGGCTTACAATGTTCAGATCGGTGTTGCGGATGAATACATCGCTGTTGTAGACGTGATGCAGTACCGTTCAGACATGGACTGCTTCATTCCACTTATGGAGAAATTCAAGGAGCTGTACGGATTCTACCCGAAGTTTCCCATTGCCGATGCAGGCTACGGCTCCTTCAACAACTATCTCTACTGCCAACAGCACGGGATGGAAAAGTTCATGAAGTTTCCTATGTACGAGAAAGAAACGAAGGATGAAAAATACCTCAAGGATCCGTTTCGCGCGGTGAACTTCAAAACCGATGCTGACGGAAATCTCCTCTGTCCAAACAGCAAAAAATTCAACTTCGCCTACCGTACTGCGGTAAAGGGCAACCTCTACGGACGACAGAATGAGATTTATGTGTGTGAAGACTGTACTGGCTGCCCCTATTCCCAGCGAGAGACATTATATTGCGCGGAAAGCGTTTCAGCAATGGAAGCGGCCGTCGTTTCGGCGTCATCCGAACTGTGCGTAATCTCGAGATAAATCTCGGGATTGTCGGGGTTATCCCAGACTGAGATGAACCGTTCACAGTCCGCTTCACTCTGTCGTACGAAATTCTCGTAGTCATAGCCCATCTCAAAGCCAAGCGCGTCGTTCCGGATCGCCTCATAATGAACGGTCTGCTCCGTTCCTTCGAGGGGGACAGTTCCCTCAAAGTGTTCTCCGGGCTGCAGAGCCAAATCGGATTCCGCTGCTGCGGCGGGGTCAGCTGCGGCAGCCGTTCCATCCGCTGCCTCCGTGCATATCCGTGCCGTTCCCGTAATTACGCTCTGCACGATTACTTCGACCGTATATTCGCCGGGTTCAGCGGTAAAGACTGCGCTGTCCCCACCGCTGACAGTCGTTTCGTAGGCACACACGTCGGGGAAATCGTCAGAGCCCAGTACGCCTGTCATGAAGCGAAGAGAGAGCTTCCCACCTTTATCCATACCGGTCGCATCTACTACGACCTGCTCGTTTTCGCCAACGGTCAGATAACCAAGCCCCATGCTGTCTTTGGGGCCGCGGTCTGCAGTGATGCTGATGCTGTTGTCTTCATTTGTGCTCACGCCGAAGACGGGCTTTTGTCCGCAGGCAGAAAGCAGAAGAACCATGGCAAGGAGCATCAGAGCCAGGCTTTTCTTCATTCTTTTCATCATCAAATCATTCGTCCTATTCATCTTACACCCTCACTTCGATCGTTGTTTTCATCGGTTTGTATTCTGGTGAAACTGGAATAATGTCCATCTGTTTTTTCCTAAAAGTTGGGCTTCCAAACAAAAAGGCCTTCGCCCGAAGCAATCTGCCTGATTAATTCCAACAGTTGTGAATCCGGATTAAAAACAGTCAAATGTGTGTCATCGGGTTCTGAAAGGATCATGCTTTTGCCTATCATGATATAGAGATATCTTTTTTTCATCTCGTCGGCAATGTGCTTCGGCAGCGGATTGATCACCGCTTCATCGCCTATCGATATGTCTCTATAGCAATTCAGCTTCAAAATCAGATCGATATGTTTTTGCTTTATCTCTTCTATCCGATCGTCTTGCAGGAAATAATCTTCAACCGCAAAGTATTGTCCCGGGCTGCCTTTGGGCACTTGTGACGGCAATATGTCGACAATCCAATATGGGCATTGAAGCAGTTCTTCCACTGTTTTCTTCACTTCAAAGGTCTCCAAAAATTCTGAGTTGTTGTGAGCCTCAGCCGGCTGCATGACCTTCTCCTCGCAGTCCCTGCACAGGCTTCAGTTTAGCCCATTTGTTGATTTTTATGATCATGAATACAGTAAGCCCAATCAACAACAGTGCCGAGGCAAGAACCAGTATAATATACATATCATCCATCTTAAGGGCGGAAATGGAACTGTCAAACAGCGTGTGCAGGAGCGCAGGGATAAGCACGGCCGGAATGTAATAGCCTTTCTTTCCCGACTCCAGTGCCTTCCCAATGTAGAATCCCATGATCGCGCCAAAGGTAAAGTGGAAAGGGGTAACGGCCCGGAATATTGCTGTAATCAGATCGCCGTTCACATACGTGACATCTTCCAGCAGCTGAAAACCTACGCCTACGATCCCGCCGCATATCACCAGATCCAGCCATGTTTTTGCAAATCTTTTCTTTCCGGTAGAAAGCCTAATGAACAGGAAACGGCTCAGTTCCTCCACCAATCCAACGGACAGGAAAGTACCAATAAACGCTGACAGGTATGTCTGGCCGGCAGCCCTTGAACGAATTTCGTCTACGCTGTTCTTGATCGTTTCCGGGTCTGGATTGCTCATCCACAGTTTCAGAGTATCAACTCCGATTATCCGAAACGCCCGAATGACAATAATCAACAACGTCACGACCGCAGCAACTGCCATGCTAAGCATTCCGGCGATAATTAGTCTGCGGACGTCTCCCTTCTCAAAAGGATTCTCCATTTTCTTTTTGATCAGCCATCTGACCAGAAGAATAGAAATCGGCAGAGATAATATTGCACACAGGATACCCATATATGCTCCTTTCCGAAAATCGACTGCAATCGCGGCAACGAATGAGGTTGTATTCCGACTGTCGCATGATTTTACCATAATAACCGATCACACGCAAGAATTCTCAGCTACATTATTGTGCAGCAAGATATAAGGCCTTGACTACGCCGCCACTTATCTCAACTTCAAAAAACCACAATATAATTGCTCCTCAATTATTCATAATCTTAGTAAGGCGCAATAAAAAACAGTGCTCCACAAAAAAAGAAACAAATAATTTCAAAAAGATGTTGACACAGACTGTTTCGAATGATATATTCTTGTTACAGAAACGGCCCGTTCTGCTTTGGAGGAAACAGTATGCGAAGGAAAGACGAATCGAAGAAACCGATCATCGCAGATTTCATCAATGCGTTTTATTACGAGCACGATAAAGTCCCCAGCGTGAGAGAAATCGTCGAGGGTACTGGCATTCCACTTTCAACTGTTCACCGCTATCTTGTGGACATGCAGGAAAAGGGCGAGTTGAGTTACAACGGATATCGCAGCGCTCGTACGAAAGAAATGAGCGAGGTCTCACCTATTCATGGCATTGCAGTTCTGGGAACTGTCGCCTGCGGCCCGGGCCAGGAAGAGGAGCAGCGTTTTATCGAGACGATACGCATGCCCGAGACGCTGGTAGAAAAGGGAGATTATTTTGCTCTGATTGCCAAGGGAGAGAGCATGATCGGCGCAGGCATCTTCCCCGGCGATTATGTTTTTGTGAAGCGGCAACAGACAGCCAACGAGGGCGATCTTGTCATCGCGCTCTTCGATGGAAAGAACAATCTGAAAAAGCTCGGCTTCGATCAGAAGAATAAAAAGTTTATTCTTCATTCCTGCAATCCGAACACGGAAATGTATCCTGACATCATCGTGGACGAGTTGCAGATCCAGGGCGTAGTGAAAGGCTCGTATCATAAGCACTGATTGCGGAGGACATAGAACGAAATTGAAAAACGCCATCGCAGAAGATCGGCTTCGACTTCCTTCTTTCGATTGCCCGAATCCAAATTGTACGGCAAAGAACATCGCGTTTGCAGTCAGTCGAGAAGCAAAGAACGAATCCGAACTGATCCCACTGGAATATGTTTCGGAGAATACACCTGCAGATTTCGCAGTCGTCTGTCCGAAGTGTAAACGCAAATATGTTCTGTGTCGGCACAGAGAATTTCCGATCATTCCATTTTATAATCTTCCTCTTTGCGGCAGAGTCGCTACATAAATAGAATACTTTGGCATAGTGAGCCGTCCTCCCACCCGTGAATGTGGAAGCAAAGGGCAGGTATCAAGTCCTAAAAAGAATCACGCAGCATGATAAGTTGCGCGTGATCTTTGGCTTGATGCCTGCCTTCTTTTTTATCAGTTTTGCAAAAAATGAATCGCGTCCGAAATGCAAAACTGAAAAAATAGCACGTGGGGTAACGGTTTCTATATCAGAGCAAGTATCGACCCGTGGCCCAAAATTCGAGGTAGCCGAATTTTTGCCGCGGTCAGAACTTGTTGGGGAGTGCCTTCCCCAAACCCTGCAGAACGAAAGAAACGATCATTTTTCTCACACGGAGGTGTTCAAAAATGCGAGGACCGTACGACACGCCCAAGCGCAGTCATGTAATCAAAACGCGCCTGAACGATGACGAGTACGAATTCTTTTTACGCAAGTGCCAGGTCTATGGGATGAATCAATCGGAAATGATACGCTCGTCTTTGGACAAGCTCGTCATCAATCCCGTGATCAAATTCTCGCCAGTGAACAAGGAGCTTTTATCAAAAGTCGATGAACTGATCACCGAGGGAAAACGCATCGGCAACAATCTCAATCAGATCGCCCGTGCGCTCAATTCGGATTCCTTTGATCCCGGCATCACATCAGATATCCGCAGAGCCCTCGGCGATCTGGCGGAATGGAAATACGAAATCCTGCAGGAGGTGGGAAGCGCCATTGGCAACGATCAAACATTTGAGCTCGAAAAACTCGGACCTCGGGGCCGCCGAGCGTTACTTGATCTTTCAGCACGACGAGAGCAACAACAAGCCGATTCTGGATGCTGATGGTCATCTCATTCCCCGCGAGGACTACCGCATCGATTCTGTCCTCTGCGGTGACGAAGACTTTGCCATCGCCTGCATGAAAACGAATCTTGCTTATAACAAAAATCTCTCCCGCGGCGATGTGAAAACCCATCACTACATCATCAGTTTTGATCCGAGAGACGCGGAAGAAAACGGATTAACGATGGATCGTGCGCAGGAGCTGGGACTCGAGTTTTGCAAAAAGCATTTCCCCGGCCATCAGGCTTTGGTCTGTACGCACCCGGACGGCCACAACAAAAGCGGCAACATTCATGTGCATATCGTCATCAACAGTCTGCGCATTGAACGCGTTCCCATGATGCCGTACATGGACAAAGCCTGCGATACGCTTCCCGGCATGAAGCACCGCTGCACCGCAGCCGCGCTCCGCTACCTGCGCGCGGAAGTGATGGAAATGTGCCAGCGCGAGGGTCTGTATCAGATCGATTTGCTGAACGGCAGTAAGAACAGAATTACAGAACGCGAGTACTGGGTACAGAAGCAGGGACAGAAAAAGCTCGACGAAGAAAACGCCAAGTTGATCGCAAACGGTGAAGAACCAAAGCAAACGAAGTTTGAAACGGACAAGGCGATCCTGCGAAAACAGATCCGCGAGGCGCTGAAGAAAGCCAAAACGCTGGACGAATTCTTTGATGTGCTTTTAGAGGATTACGGTGTCGCGGTGAAAGAGAGCCGCGGTCGTTTCAGTTATCTCACGCCGGATCGCACGAGGCCGATCACGTTCCGCAAGCTGGGTGACGATTTTTCCAAAGAAGCGATCCTCGCCGTCATAGAACAAAATTCAGCCCGCGACCTTCCGTCTGTCAGTCAGAGGCCGGACATTTCTGTCACGCCCACGGCAAAACCCGAGATCGAAAAGCTGATCGATCTGAAAGCGAAACGCGCCGAAGGAAAAGGCTCGGGTTACATCCATTGGGGCAAGACCTTCAATCTGAAAACCATGGCCAAGACGCTGATCTATTTGCAGGAGAACGGTCTGACCGATCTCGATGCACTCGACGCCGCACTTGCAGAAGTGCATGAAAAAGTAAAGACCAGCCGTGCCGAGATAAAAGTGATCGAGGTTGAACTGAATAAGAAGAAAGATTTACAGCGACAAGTTTTGAATGCTCATGCCGGAAAAGATTTGCACGCGGAGTATCTAAAGCTGCCAAAGAAAAAGCAGGAAAAGTTCTATGAAGAAAACCGCCCGGCGCTCATGCTCTACGATGCGGCTATGCGATATTTCAAAGAAAACGGGGTCAAAATCATTCCTACCGTCAAGCGAATCCAGGATGAGATCGAAGATCTGACTTCTGCCAAAAACGCTGGATACACCGAATACCGCGAGAGTCAGAAACGCGAAAAGGAACTGCAGACCGTCAAGGCCAACATTGAAACAATACTCCGACAGCAGGAGCCGGAGATCGGGCAGGAGCGCAAAACGCGCGAGCAGGAAATATAGCCCGGCGTCACGCTTTAGGCATGAAGAAACACATCAATCACGCGGCCTTGAGAACGCGATTCTGACGGGGGAATACGATTTGACCTGCACCCCGGTTTTCCGGGTTTTAGAGCGTGACAGTTTTCAATGTCAGAGGGTTCGGAGTGGAAAAATAGAGCAACAAAAAACCGGCAACCATGCGAGTTTCCGCTACGCGATTCAGCTGGGGTAATACGATTTCATGTTCCTCCTCGATTTCGGCTTTCTATTTTTCCACATTTTTTGCTCGATACAGCTTCGGCTGTTAGCTTTTAGCGCATGAGAAACACAGGAATCAAGCACGTTTCAGAACGCGATTTTGACGAGAGAATACGATTTTTACGTCTGCCCCCGATTTCGAGTTTCTAAACACTAACAATAATCCGGCTGCGTGCAGCCGCTGCGAGAACGAAATATGAGCCAAAACGGACAATCGCCTGATTTGTCCGATCAAGGGATTGGGGAGCAGTCATCCCCAACGAGATGGCCGAAGGAAGCAAAACTCATTTTGGAGTTTTCGTATTCGCAAGGCGTATCTTGCTTTAGAAATGTCACTGAAAGAATTTTAAAAAGAAATAGCTGTCGAGTACTTGCAAAGGATACCCCGGGGATTGGGGTTAGTGAGGGAACAGATTTGTTCCCATCAAGAAAAGAGGAGAGAATTCATGGCGAAAAGAAAAAAGGAAGATCCATATGACCTGTGCACCTGCTATGAGCCGAGCGAGCCGGTGCCCAAAGAATTCATCGACCCCGGTGATCGGGAGCCGACGCTTGCGGATACCGCGTTCTATTTAACAGATGAAAACGGGATCGAGTACTATTGCTGCGGAAATACCAAGATCAAGATCACCGAGCATTTCGCAGATGACGGAAAAACCATGGGCGAGCTTCTGGAAGACCTCATCATCCGCGAAGCGAAGAAAACAGCTGAAGATTAACGCTTTAAATCGTTAAATTCCACAATTGAATCTGCCCCTCGCTTATTGTATAATTCCATCAGGAAGTATTGTAAGCGTGGGTTGTTTCACACGAAGGAGGCTTGCTATTTGAAGCAACCATACAATACCGCACTTTACATGAGACTCAGCCGTGATGACGAGAAATACGGCGACAGCGTTTCCATTGAGACGCAAAGAACGATCCTCCGACAGTTCGCAAGCGACAACAATCTCCATGTGGTCGATGAATACGTCGATGACGGATGGAGCGGGACCAATTTCGAGCGTCCGGATTTCAAGCGCATGATGGACGATGTGGAGGCCGGAAAGATCAACTGTATTGTCACGAAAGACCTTTCCCGCTTTGGCCGTGAGCATGTGATGATGGATTATTATCTGGAATTCATGTTCCCGGAAAAGCACATCCGCTACATCGCCGTCACAGAGAACGAGGACACCGAAAAAGGCCTGAGCGATTTCGTCCCTTTCAAAAACCTGTTCAATGAGTGGTTTGCCAAGGATACCAGCAGGAAGGTCAAGGCGGCGCTGAGAGCAAAGCACGCGGCTGGGGAACGAACGGCTACCTATGCTCCTCTCGGATACAAAAAGGACCCCGACGCGAAAAACAAGATCGTGATCGACGAGGAAACCCGTTGGGTTGTCGAGAAGATTTTTGATCTTGCTGCCCATGGGTGCGGCGCGGCAAAGATTGCCCGGGTGTTGTATGACGAAAAGATCCCGACTCCCGCCTATTGGCATTACATGCGCCAGGGGAAGTTTGATTACATCTTTGCAGACGCCCCGGAGGACAAAGCATATTCCTGGTCCCTTGCGATCATCCGAGCAATTCTAAACGACGAGACCTACATTGGCAACACGATCCACCACAAGCAGTCGACCATATCCTATAAAAACAAGAAGGTCGTTCAAAATCCGAAGGAAGAATGGGTTCGAGTCGAGAACACGCATGAACCCATCATTTCGAAGGATTTGTTCGACCAGGTGCAGGAGCAGATTGCCACCAGACGAAGGATGCAGAAGGATGCGACGACACAAATCTTTGCCGGTCTGCTCAAATGTGCCGACTGTGGATGGTCGTTGACATTTGCCAGGAACGCTAACGCGAAGAATCCTTTCGGTTATTACGTCTGTGGGAGGCACAGAGCGTACCGTTACAAGGGCGGAGAGTGTACCAGACACTATCTCCGGTACGATGTGCTTTACGCCTACGTTTTGGAGCGAATCCAGCATTGGGCGAAACGAGCCAAGAAGGATGAAAACAAGCTCCTGGAGGATCTGCTCAAGTCCGGAGATCGGGAACGAGCCGCGGCGGTCAAGAAGCAGACAGCCGAGCTGAAAAAGGCGGAAAAGCGAAAAGCCGAGCTGGACAACATGTTTGCCAAGATGTACGAGGATTGGGCTGCGGGCCGCATCACGGGAAACAACTTTAACATGCTCTCTCAGAGATATCAGAAGGAGCAGGAAGAGCAGGAGCAGAAGATCCAAGCCTGCAAAACCAAGCTGGCCGCCGGACAACAGAGTGTGGAGGATGCCCAGAAGTGGGTCGAGCTGATCAAGCAGATCGGCGTCCCCCAAGAGCTGACTACTGAGCTTCTGAACACTCTGATCGAGAAGATCATCGTCCATGAAGCAACGGAAGACGACTTCGGCTTCCGGCAGCAGGAAATCGAAATCATCTTCCGTTTTGTTGGCAAGATCGATTGAAATGTAAAAGAGTATCCTTAACTAAAGGAAACGGGGGATTGGGTATCCCCTCTCGTGTTTGATCCACACAAAAGGAGAACTTCTTTGGAAGTTCCCCTTTTGTGCCTCAAGCTGTCGACGTTGTGTCGACAGCTTGAGGCCCGGGATTCCTCCCGGGCCTGCTGTGTTGTATTAAGAGTGGATCTTACTCCTTGACGTACTCCGCCATCTCCATGCCCGCGAGACGGCCGCTGGCCAGAGACAGGCCATTGCAGGTGCCGCCCACGTCATAGTAGGGGCTGGAGTAGAGGCTTCCGTTCTCGACGCCGGCGATGTAGAGGCCGGGGATCACGTCGAAGTTGGCCTTCAGGGCACGGGTCTTGTGGTCGGTGCGGCAGCCGCCGAAGGTGTTGAAGGCGCTGGGGTTGTATTCGAAGAGATAGAAGGGGCCCTCCTCGCCGATGGGCTGCATCAGCTCGGCCTGCTTGTGGAACACGGGGTCCTCGCCCGCGGCCACATAGCTGTCGTAGGTGCGCACGGTCTCGGCCAGGTTCTCGCAGCCGGTCATCTCGGCCAGCTCCTCGAGCGTGTCGGCCTTGTAGCACCAGCCCTCGGCCAGAGCCTCCTCGAGGTTCGCGTCGAGCTCGGGGATGGGGGCGTTGAACATGGTGGCGGCGCTGGTCCAGAAGGCGGGGGCGCCGATGGTCTGATAGTAAGCCTCGTCCTTCATCTTCATGAGGGTCTCCTCATTGTAGATGCAGAAGTAGCGGTTGACGTGCAGGGTGGCCTCGCCGCCGCCGGCCATGGGCTCGTTGGCGAGCATGTACTCGTTCATGAAGCGGTCGCCGTGCTCGTCGGTGATGAGGTTGCCGTAGAAGGCGAGCTGCATGAGGGGGTTGGAGTTGAAGACGGAGATCTTGGAGGACTTCGCGTTCATGCCATAGATGTCGTTCAGGCCCATGCCGGTGATGCGCTCGAAGAAACCGCCCGCCTGCTTGGCGATGTCGATGCCCTTGCCGGTGTTGAAGGGCATGCCCATATTGACGACCTCGATGTCGCCGAAGTGCTCAGCCAGCTTCTCCTTGCTGGCCATGAAGCCGCCGCAGGCCAGCAGCACAGCCTTGGCCTTGATGTCATAGACCTTGCCGTCCTTGTCGGTCGCGCGAATGCCGACGACCGCGTCGCCGTCCATGATCGGCGCCTCGGCGGTCATGTTGTACATAAACTCGACGCCCTGGTCCAGGCAGGCCTTTTCGGCGAGCTCCCACTTGTTTTCCGTCAGGAAGATGTGCACCTCGTTGAAGCCGATGCCGTAGCGGTCGCCGGCCAGGAAGACCTGGATGCCCATATCCTCGAGCGTGGTGATGTTCGAAGGCAGGAGCTTGACGCAGTTCATGAGCAGGCGGGGGTTCACGGTCCAGTGGGCGAAGCTGATCATGCGCCTGTAGAGATCCTCAATGCTGTAGTCCTGGCCGATCTCCTCGGTATAGGCGGTCTCGACGGCGCAGGTTCCGGAGACGATGGCGCCGTTGGTGGCCATGGCGCTCGGGGAATTGGAGATCACGAGGACCTTGGCACCGGCCTTGCTGGCCTCGTAGGCGGCCATCATACCGGCAGCGCCGGCGCCGACGACCAGGATCGGAGTCTCAAGGGTCTCATCGGCCGCGACGGGGGCCTCTCCCTCGGCGAAGGCCTGTCCGCCCATGCCGAGCACAGCCAGGGACAGCGCGGAGGCCGCGGAGCCCTTCAGGAAGTCTCTTCTGGAAATCGCTTTCATGGTGTTCCTCCTGTAATAATAAAATTGGCAGGAAAGGGTCTCTCCTTTTCCTGCCAATAGTTTAACACACGCGCGGGCAAAACGGGCCCCGCCGTCTGTGATGGGTCCATTTCCTTTTACGATAGGTCCGCGAGTTCCTCGAGGAAGCGGTGCAGCGCCGGGTTGCCGCTCGCGCGCAGATAGGCCCAGCCGAGCTCGATCGTGAAGCGCCCGTCCTCCAGCGGACGGCAGATCACGTTCTTCGGCATGGAGGCGAGCAGCTCCTCCGGCCCGACGGCGAGGCCGAGGTTGAAGTCGAGCAGCAGGCTCGTGACATCCTGGTTGCGTACGTAGATCTTGCGCACCGGCTGCAGGCCGGAGGCCTCGAAGAGATCCCGCTCCGTCGCGCGGACGCGGCCGCTCTCCGGAATATCGGCGTAGATGTTCGGCCAGCCCGCGAGTTCTTCGAGTGTCACGCGCTCCTGCCGCGCGAGCGGATGCGCCGCGTTCATGAACACGGCAAGCACCGAGCGCCTCACGCCCGCAAAAGCGATCTCCTTCTCCTGTCCGTGCATGTTGAACACAGCGGTGTAGAGGATGTCGTAGCGCCCGTCCAGCAGCTCCTGGACCTGGTCCGCGGTGCTCACATCGCAAAACTCGATGGCGAGGGCGGGGTTGCGCTCGTGGAAGCGCTTAAGCTCGCCGAGGAAGCCCGCCTGGTTCGCCCCGGCGATCCCGACCCGCAGACAGCCGTTGAGGCCGCTCGCGATCCGTGCTGCGTTCTTCCGGTTCTCCTCCAGCTGCTCGAGCAGCGTCACCGTATCGGCGTAGTAGCGCTCCCCCGCCGGGGTGAGGCGGATCCCTTTGGCCGTGCGCTCAAAGAGCGTGAAGCCGAGCTCCTCCTCGAGCGCCGTGATTTGCTGGGAGACCGCCGACTGCACGGTATAGTGCTCCTTCGCCGCCTTTGTGAAGCTCAGGTTCCGTGCCGCGCTTACGAAGTATTCCAGTTGACTGATGCGCATGTTCTCCCTTTCCCCCTCAGCTCCGCAGCTTTTTGCAGTATTGGGTGCAGAGCTTGTCAGTACAGTTGGCGCAGCTCAGCGCCGTGTTGGATACCTCCCAGAAGCGCTCGGGGTACATCATCACGCACAGCTCCCACACCAGCCACACCGCGACAGACAGCAGGATCAGGCTCAGGGAGTAGAAGCCGCGCACGCCGATCATGGGCGAGAACATCATCAGATGGTCCCAGTTGAAGATGCGGCAGGTCGTGCAGCAGCGGTTCTTCATAATGAGCCGGAAGGGGCACCAGATCAATACGCAGATCAGGTCGCAGATATAGAACGCGAGCGAGACGAAAAAGAGCGCCGCGTCGGAGAGGATGCGCAGCCGATGCAGCAGCGTGAGCGCAATCACCACCGCCGCCCAGAGCAGGAAGATCCGGTAGGCGGAGCGGGTGGTGTCGATGACGTGCTGGCGCAGCGACTGATAGTTGATCTGGCCGGTGGCGGGGCGGAAGCGGAAACGGAAGAGCTTTTGCGAGCCGAGGGCGATCTTGTTCTTCACGGGGATGAGCTGCCAGAGCATATCCAGCACCCAGATGCCCCAGAGCACATGCAGCAGGCTGAAGCGCCGGAAGAAGCCCAGCCCGCGCAGCACCTCGAACTGCGCCCGGTCCCTCATGTAGAGGGCGATATAAAACAGCGCCAGCAGGACGCGCAGCACGAGACGCACCATGTAGTGCGTCCGGATCTCGGACATCTTCCCCTTCTTTTCTCTGTTCATGGCCCTTCGCCTCACTTGCCCTGTCTTGGAAAGAGTATACCCTTTTTCCCTTCTTTTGTAAATCCCGGAGTCTCCGCGTTGCGCCCAGCCGTTTGCCTGTGGTACAATGACGACAGCAGTTTCTACAGGGAGGATGCCATGAGTCTGTACGCCATCGGAGACCTGCATCTGCACTTCCAGTCGCCTCTCAAGGCCGCGGCGCAGCAGAAGGATCGGGTCTGGAAAAACCATGAGGAAACGTTCAAACGAAACTGTGCGCAGCTCCTCACGGAGGCGGACACGCTGGTGCTGGTGGGCGATCACAGCTGGGGCCGCCATCTCGCGGAATGCGAGGAGGATATGCGCTATATCGCCGCGCTCCCGGGGCGAAAGATCCTCACGCGCGGCAACCACGACATGTTCTGGGACGCCGCGAAAACGGAGCAGCTCAACGCCCGCTTCGCCGGCGAGCTCTTCTTTCTGCAGAACAACTATGCCCGTTGCGGGGACGTCGCGCTGGTCGGCACCAAGGGCTACTGCTTCGAGGGACCTTTCTTCCTCAACGCCCGCGGGCGCATCGTCGGCTGGGACGAGGAGGCCGAGGCGCACGCGAAGAAGCTGGTGGAGCGCGAGCTGCAGCGCCTGCGCTTCTCCTTCGAGGCGGCGCGCGCAGACGGCTTCCGCCGCTTCATCGTCTTTCTCCACTACCCGCCCACGAGCATCCTCGAGGAGGAGAGCGGCTTTACCGCGATGGCGGAGGAATACGGCGCGGAGCAGCTGATCTACGCCCACTGTCACGGCGAGGCGCGTTTTCACGACAGTCTTGAGGGCGAGAAAAACGGGGTGACCTACCGCCTCGTCTCCGGCGACTACCTGCGCTGGCAGCCGCTGAAGATCCTGGACTGAGAGGAGGCGCGATCATGGACGAGCTGAAAGTCCCGGAGGCGATCCGGACGCTGCTGCAGGGGCATCGCCTGCGTGCAAACACGATCGGCCGCTCCGGGGCACGGGTGCTGATGGACGGGGAGCTGGTGCTGAAGGTCCAGCCGTCCTCCCCCGACGCGGAGCGGGAAACCGCGCTGCTCGGCTGGCTGGACGGGAAGCTGCCCGTACCCCGGCTGCTCGCGGTCTGTGCCGAGGGCGGTCTTTCCTACACGCTGATGAGCCGCATCCCCGGGCGGATGGCCTGCGAGGAGGTCTTTCTCGACCGGCCTGACTGGCTGCTGGACCGTCTGGCCTCGGCAATGCGGATGCTGTGGGCGGTCGATCCCGCGGGCTGCCCGGTCCTCCGCACGCCCGCGCAGGAACTCGCGCTCGCGCGGGAGCGGGTCGCGCGCGGCCTTGTCGACATAGAAGATGCGGAACCGGAGACCTTCGGACCCGGTGGCTTCCGGGATCCCGAGGCGCTGCTCCACTGGCTTGAGGACAATGCCCCGCCCTGCGAGCCGGTTTTCACCCACGGCGACTGCTGTCTGCCGAACATCTTCCTCACGGAGAGCGGCGGCATCGGCTTTGTCGATCTCGGCTCGGCGGGGCTGGGCGACCGATGGCGCGATATCGCGCTCTGCCACCGCAGCCTGCGGCACAACACGGACGGACGTTACGGACTATACAAGCCGGGCTTCCGGCCGGACCGGCTCTTCGATCACCTCGGCTTCCGGCCGGATGAGGAGCGGCTGCGCTGGTACCGGCTGCTCGACGAGCTGTTTTGAATCATCTTGACCGGGAAGGAGGGACGGCATTGAAGCGAAAGCAAAGCCTGCAGTGCACGGCCGCGCTGCTGCTCTGCGCCCTGCTGCTCACCGGCTGCGCGGCGGAGAGCCCGGTCGCTCTCACGGTCCCGTCGATCGCACCGCTGCCGGAAGCGGAGGGGCTGCGCGTGGCCGTGGCCTCCGACCTGCACCTGAACCCGGGCGCGGGCGCGCCGAGCGGGGCGGTGGACGCCGCGAGCTACAGCTCCGAGCTCATCGACGCGCTGCTGTGGGACGCGAAGGAGCAGGACGCGGCCTTTATCCTGCTGACGGGCGACCTCGTCAGCGGCGGGACACGCGAGCGGCATGAGGCGCTCACGGAAAAGCTGCGCCGCGCGGAGAGCGCGGGACTCCCCGTCTATGTGCTGCCCGGGAACCACGATCTGGCCCCGGTCGGGCAGCGGGATTTCGCCGCGCTCTACGCGGATTTCGGCTATGACGAAGCCTGGAGCCGGGACGAGAGCTCGCTCAGCTACTGCGTGCTGCGGGATGACTGTGTGCTGCTGATGCTGGACACGGCGGGCTATCCCGCCGGCGCGATCGACCTCACCGGCGCGCCCGCGCGGGAGGACAGCACCGCCTTCCTCACCGAGGCGACGCTCCGCTGGGTGGAGGACATGCTCCGGGAAGCGCGCGAGCGGGGCCTGCCCGTCCTCTGCGCCGGGCACTACAATCTCCTGACCGCGGCGGCCCGGGATCCGGAGAAGAGCGGCTACTACGTTGAGAACAGGGAGAAGCTCGCCGCGCTGCTGCGGGACTACGGCGTACCGCTCTATCTGAGCGGGCACATCCATCTGCGCGCTGTATACCGCGAGGATGGGCTCACCGAGCTCGTGACGGAATACCTGCTGGGCTATCCGACGGGCTACAGCGTGCTCGATCTCACGGCGGGTACGCTGCGCTACACTCCGCGGCGCGTCGATGTGGACGCCTGGGCCGCGGAGAGCGGGCAGAGCGACCCCACGCTGCTGCACTTCGCCGCCTGGCAGCAGGAGGGGCTCTGGCGCTATTCGCAGGAGAACGTGGCCTATATGGCCGCGCGAAACCCTCTGACACAGAAGCAGCAGGCGCAGGCCGCGGCCTTCTACTATGCCGTGATGGACGCCTACTGGTCCGGCACGCTGCCTGCCCGGCGCAGTGCGCTCGAGGCCATGCCGGGCCGCCGCCCCTTCTTCCGCTGCGCCGAGGGCTACGCCTACGGCTGGTGGCTCCGGGACCTCATGGAGAACGCCGCGCCGGAACTTGCCGGCTTCACGCTGCCTTTGCCCTAAGCCATAACAAAATCAGCTGCCCCGGTCCAAAAGGACCGGGGCAGCTGACCGTTTCTCTCTATCAGACCGCCGCGAGGATATGGCGGTTGCGCAGTTCGGGGTCCCGGACGCGGTCGTTCACGGCGTAGGCGTGCCGCTCCAGATCCGCGCCCTGCGCCTCGCTGAGCCCCTGCTCCCGTACGGCCTCCAGCACCGCGGCACAGACGGTCTCGATCTGCCCGGTCTTCACCAGCGCGCGGTCCGGGCCGTTGCCCGTCGAGAGCAGTTCCTCGAAGAACGGGGCGAGCGTGCCGAAGTTCGGCAGCTCCCGCAGCGCCCGGAACTGCCACTTGTAATAAGGCCGATAACGCCTCTCGAGCAGGAAGCAGGCGGCCATCGCGCTCTCCGCGAACTCGCCGACCGCGAGCTGCGCCGCGCCGGTCTCTCCGTGCGCGAGACAGCGCGGATAGTTATACTGCCCGCTCTGCTCCATCCGCAGCAGCTGCCCTGCGAGCTTCTTGAGCCGCAGGTCCTCGGGGAAGCAGCGCAGGTCCTCGCGGATCCGCGTCACCTCGCCCCAGTTGTCGAGCCAGATCTCCCCGTTCGTCGCCTCGGCCAGCGCCTGCTCCGGGATCGTCAGCCACTCCTCCGCCGTCAGCACGCCGTTCGGGGAGCCGACTGTTTTCCCGAAGAACTCCTCCGTGCGCAGCACACCGCGCCGCGCACCGCCCACCGGCTGCAGCACCGGGCGCTCCACGCCCTCGAAGCGCCGCGGCAGTTTGGCATAGGCGCGCTCGAGCAGGAACTCGCTGCGCCGGTCCACCACGGCCTCCTCCGGCAGGAAGAGGCAGAAGCCCGGCTCAAAGTCGTGATCGCGCGAGACGGCGTCGTCATAGCCGAAGCATTCCGAGCCGGGCCCGCAGAGCCCGACGGCGAGGAAGGGCAGCAGCTGTGGGAAGCTCTCCTCCAGTATCGGCCTTCCCCAGGTCTCGAAGAAGGCCCGTGACAGTTCAAGCCCGTTCATAGATCGCCTTTGCCGCGCTCTGCAGCTCCTCCGCCGCGACGAACCAGCCGTAATAGGAGAAGCTCGGCGCGCATTTCTCGCACACGAAGGCATAGTAGCCGTCGTGCGGTGCGGAGGGATCCTGCAGCAGCGAGAGTGCCCGGTCCAGCAGCGCATTGATGCGCTCCTCCCCGGCCTCGAGCCCCAGCTCTGCCGCCGCGACGTCGGCCATGTTCAGGCAGGTGATCGCCTGCTCGAGCACCCCGCCGGGCACCTCGGCCATCACATCCATCGCCTTTTCAAAGAGCGCCGTCGCCTCGGCGTAGCGTCCGAGGTTCTTATACACCAGCGCCATGTTGTTATAAAGCCCGCCCAGCAGATGCCGCTGCGTGCGCGGGAGCGACTCATAGACCGCGCGCGCCTTCTCAAAGAGAGCGAGCGCGCGCTCGTCCTCCCCGAAGGCGCTGCAGGCCGTCGCCAGGTTCACATAGGTGGTCCCGGCGCTGACCGTGCCCTCGAAGTCCAGCGCGTCCAGCAGCGCAAGGGCCTTCTCGCCCTGAGCCAGCGCCTTCTCCCCCTGTCCGGTCTTGCGGTAGTGCCCGATGAGCTCGTTGCGCACGACGAGCTCGCCGCGCTCGTCATGGCCCTGCCGCGCCTCCTCCAGCCAGTAGAGCAGGTGCCGCTCCGCTCCGGCGTAGTCCCGGCGGCTCATGTATTCATCGAGCTTCTGGATGATCCGCTGCTGCGGCACCGGACGCACCGCCGGATCCGTCCCGCCGCCCACGCCGCAGAGCAGGCAGCTGGGCTCCTCGTAATCCTCGGGGCGCAGCGCCCCGCTCCTGTCGTTCATATCCGGTCCTTTCCGCGGGTCGCCCCGCTGTGACTTTTTTTATATTATACCGGCTTCCCCGCCCCGGCGCAAGTGCTTCCCTGCCCCAGGCGACCCGCCCGAAAAAGATTTTCAAAAAGAGGGCCGCAGCCTCTTGACAAGTATATCGTCTTGCGATATACTCTAATCACGATATATCGTTAGCCGTTATAACGGCACGCGAAGGAGAGATGACATGAACAACGACCTGGCATTGACCGAATCGACCTATTACATCCTGCTCTCGCTCTGCAGCCCACAGCACGGCTACGGGATCATGCAGCAGACGGAGGAGCTCTCGCACGGCCGGGTCCGCCTGGCCCCGGGCACGCTCTACGGGGCGCTCACCAGCATGACGGACAAAGGCTGGATCGTGCAGCTGCCGGTGGAAGACGGGAGCCGCCGGAAGGAATACCGGCTGACGGAGAACGGCCGGAACGTATTGAAAAAAGAGATCGCGCGGCTTAAAGAGCTCGTGCGCAACGGAGAGACGATATTGGGAGGAGAAAACGATGACTGAGAGAAAGACGGTTTACAAATGGTTCTGGGTCTGGGATTTTGAGAAGGAGGAGCGCTGGCTCAACGAGATGGCGATGGAGGGCTGGGCGCTCGTCGCTGTCGGCTGGTGCCGCTATACCTTTGAGCGCTGCGAGCCCGGCGCCTACACGATCCGCCTCGAGATGCGCGAGCCGGACGAGGGCTACCTCGCCTTTATGGAAGAGGCCGGCGCGGAGTATATCGGGCGCGTCATCCAGTGGATCTATTTCCGCCGCCGCGCGGAGGACGGGGCCTTCGACCTCTTCTCGGACATCGATTCCCGCATTGCCCACCTCGAGCGCATCGACCGCTCGCTCTTCCTGATCGGCATGGCAAACCTCCTGATCGGCATCACCAACGGCTTTACCGGCGGCAGCCGGGTCGGGATCCTGAACCTGGTGGTGTGCACCGTGCTCATGTACGGGCTCGGGCGCATCCGCGGGAAGAAGGAGGAGATGGAAAAGGAGCGGCAGCTGCGCGAGTAGGCGAACGCCTCCTGTGAACAATGGCTTGTCAAGTCGCTCGCTTAGCCGTATAATGGAACCAGATCATATAAAAGGAGCGATGCCCCATGCTGTATAACGATTTTCAGGACCTCTCCCTCTCCGCGCTGGGCTTTGGCGCGATGCGCCTGCCCCTGCTTGCGGACGGGAGTGTCGATCAGGCGGAGGTCGACCGGATGGTGGACGCCGCCATGGCCGCCGGCGTGAATTATTACGACACCGCCTATCCCTATCACGGCGGCATGTCCGAGGTATGTCTCGGCCGGTCCCTTGCCCGCTACCCGCGCGAGAGCTGGATGCTCGCCGACAAGTTCCCCGGCCATCAGAATGTGGCGGGCGTAAAGCCCCTCGAGCCCGCCGAGATCTTCGAGGAGCAGCTCAAGCGCTGCGGCGTGGAGTACTTCGATTTCTACCTCATGCACAACGTCAATGAGAACTCCATGCGCTACTACGGCAACCCCGACAACCACTTCATCGAATACTTCCTCGAGCAGAAGGAAAAGGGTCGCATCCGCCACCTCGGCTTCTCCTGCCACGCCGCCCCCGCCGGGCTGGAGCGCTTCCTCGCGCTCTACGGCGAGCATATGGAGTTCTGCCAGATTCAGCTCAACTATGTGGACTGGACGCTCCAGGACGCGAAGAAGAAGGTTGAGATCCTGCGCGCCGCGGGCATCCCGGTCTGGGTCATGGAGCCTGTGCGCGGCGGTAAGCTCGCCTCCTTCAGCGAGGAGATCACGGCGAAGATGCGCGCTCTCCGGCCAGACGAGAGCACGCCGGCCTGGGCCTTCCGCTGGCTGCGGACCGTCCCGCAGCCGACGATGATCCTCAGCGGCATGTCGAATCTCGCGCAGATGCAGGACAATCTCAAGACCTTCTCCGCCCACAAGCCCCTGAACGAGAAGGAGCTCGCGCTGCTGGGCGATATCGCCGCGCAGATCGCGCGCCTGATCCCCTGCACCGGCTGCCGCTACTGCTGCGCCGGCTGCCCGATGGAGCTGGATATCCCGACCATGATGAGCATGGCCAACGACATGGCCGTCTCCCCCAGCTTCAACACCGTCGCGCGCTACTCCGCGCTCGGTGAGGGCAAGCGCGCGGATTCCTGCATCGGCTGCGGCCAGTGCATGGCAGCCTGTCCCCAGAAGATCAACGTCCCCGAGGAGATGCAGAAGCTCGACGCGCTCATGGCCAGCCAGAAGACCTGGGAAGAGATCTGCCGCGAGCGTGCCGCCGCGGCCGAGGCCATGAAGAAAAAGGGCTGAGGCGATGGGGCTCTTTCGGAAGGCGAAGCACATCCCGGCGCTGCCCTCCTTCCCGCCGGAGGACTATGAGGCGGTGATTCGCTCCAGCATCTGCACGGGCGAACAGGTGGCCTGCATGCGTGAACGCGCGACGGGACGCCTCCACGAGATCATGCTCCTGCGCACGGAGGAGGATCTTGCCTCCTTCTGCCGCGCTTATGGCCTGCAGGCCGACGAGATCAAACGCGTCTATTGACATTTCGGCAGACAGCCGTCCCTCGCGGACGGCTGTCTGCTCCCCTGGGGAGGCGAGCGCCATGAAAAAACCGATACGGCGTCTCTTCGCATATACCGCCGTCCTGCTCTGTCTCTCTGCCGCCGCATACCTCTTCCGGACCGAACTGCGCGAGCGCGTTCTGCGCCTCATCGCACCTTTCCCGGAAGCCGCGTCCGCCTCCGCTGTCACACCGCCGCCCTACACGGGCGAGCCGGTCGTCGTCCTCGGGGACGGGCGTCCCGTTTTTTCAAAGGAGGAGGTCGGGACCGCAGCTTTTCTGCGCCTCGGTGAGCTCGACGCGCTCGGCCGCACCACCGCCTCCTTTGCCTGTCTCGGGCCCGAGACGCTCTCTGACGAGCCGCGCGGGGAGCTGCAGGGTGTGCGTCCCTCCGGCTGGCACACCGTCCGCTATGACGATCTGATCGAGGATCACTATCTCTTCAACCGCTGCCACGTGATCGCGCATGTGCTCTGCGGCGTCGAGGCCGAGCCGCGGCTGCTTTTTACCGGCACGCGCGCACTCAACCTCGCCATGCGCGACTATGAGCAGCAGGTAAGCGGCTATATCCGACGCACGGGGAACCACGTGCTCTATCGCGGCGAGCCTGTCTATGTCGGGCAGGAGCTCGTGGCGCGCGGGCTGCTGCTCGAGGCCTGGTCCGTGGAGGATCTCGGGCAGGGGCTCTCCTTCCGGCTCTTCTTTTTCAATGTTCAGCCCGGCATCGAGATCGACTATGCCAGCGGCGAGAGCCGCCGCGCAGCCTCATGACGAGCGGAGCGCCGGTCCGAAAGGACCGGCGCTCCGCTTATTCTTCTTTATTGTCCCAGAAAGCGCAGGACCTGCTCCCGGCTGCGCAGCGCGGTGCCCGCCCCGACCGCCGACGTGCAGATCGCGCCGCAGGCGTTGGCAAAGTGCAGCGCCTCTTCCGTCCCGGCGCCGCGCAGCAGTTCCGAGGCAAAGCCCGCGAGGAAGTTGTCCCCCGCTCCGGTGGCGTCCACCGCCTCGATCGCGCATGCGGGCAGAGAGAGTTCTCCCGCCTCACCGCGGTAGTAGCAGCCCTGTGCGCCGCGCTTGATGACGACGTTGCGCACGCCCTTTTCCAGAAAAACCGCCGCCATCTCCGCCGGCTCCTCTCGCCCGCTGTAGTACCGGGCCTCGTCCTCGTTCGGGGTGATCCAGTCGATGAGGGGCAGGCTCTCCGCCACATCGTCCAGGGTAAGAGCGCGGAAATTCGGCAGCTTCGTGTCCGCGAAGACCTGCGCCCCGGACTCCCGCGCGATCTCCAGCACGGCGCGGATGATCCCCGGATCATCGAAGGGCGCGCGAAAGAGCGAGCCGAGCAGCAGCGCCCGGGCCGCCCGCAGACTCTCGCCGCAGCGCTCGGGATGGAAGTTATAGCGGTGCGCCGTGTTGGTGATGGAGCGGCGTGTGCCGTCGCGGTTCACGAACATCGTCGTCACCGGCGTCGGATGCTCCGCGGAGCGCAGGATGAGTGTCGTGTCCGCGCCGCAGCGGCGCAGCGCGCTCTCCACCATATCCCCGGCCGGATCGTCCCCTAGCGCGCAGAGGATCGCCGTGCGCATGCCCAGCTTCGCCGCGGCCATGGCCTCGTTCACGGCCTCGCCGCCGACGCTGAGCGAGCCGGACTCCGCTCGGTAGCCCGCGGCCGAGACCGGCTCCGGGTCAAAGCCCCGGATCAGAGAATCGACCAGGGCCATCCCCACGCAGAGGATATCGTAGCGTCTCTCCATCCGGCTCATTCCCCGATGTCGCCGCGCACGACCTTTCCGATGTTCCAGACCTGTGCCGCGCGCTGTGCCGCCTCATAGCGCTCCTCGGGCTTCCGGTATTCAAAGTGCCCGGTCTGCGCACCGCAGTCCATACACATCACGTACCAGCACCAGCCGTTCTCCTCCTCGAGCAGCCCGGCGCCCCCGCAGAAGGGGCAGTCCTGCAATTCCAGTTCTTTATGGATATCCATGTCTCTTTCCTCCTGTTTTTTTACCAGCCGTCGTCCCGCGTGGTGAAGCCGCGCTCCTCCGGCTCGACCGGGATCGTGCGCGCATCCACCGCCTCGATGCGGATGTAGCGCCCGCTCTCCAGGCTCTGCAGCACCCGGTCGATCTGCGCCTCGCTCCCCTGCAGCTCCATCGTGACGCTGCCGTCCAGTTCGTTTCGGACCCAGCCTGTCGCCCCGGCAGCCGCGGCCGCGTGCCGCGCGTGCCAGCGGAAGCCCACGCCCTGCACCGTGCCGTAAAAGCGCAGGCGGCGTCGGATCACTCTCTCCCCCATCACGGCTCAGGCCCTCCGGATCGGGTGACGGATCACGGTCCTCCACTTCTCCGGCGACACTTTCCGCGCGTCGGAGAGATAGATCTCGTGGTGCTGCCGCTCCCCGGAGAAGTCGTTTTCATAGCCCTGCTCCCGCAGGAAGGCGTCCATGCGCGCGACGCTCGCGGGCTCGGTGTCAAAGGGGCCGACATGCAGCATCTGCACGCAGAGGCCCTCCTCGAGCGTCAGGAACTCCGCCGCCGAACAGTCGAGCTTTTTCTTCTTCGCGGCCGTCTCCTTCGCCCAGGCGAGATCCTTCTCCGTCACAAAGTCCGGCAGGCGGATCACGGAGATCCATTGAAAGGCCGCCTTGTTCCCGTAGTCGATCCCGTCTGTGCCGTCCTGCCGCCAGAAGCCCTCCAGCGGAGGCACAACGTATTCGAAGAAGCCCTCGATCGCGTAGTCGCTCTTGTAGCTCATCTTCAGCGTGTAGGCCAGGGCGTACAGGATGCCGATCGCCTTCTGGTACGCGCCGCCCTCTTCATTCGGGTCGCCCGCGCCGTGCACGGCGATGAAGTTCATGCGCGGGACCGTCACGATCTCCGGCCGGTCCTTCGGCATATAGAATTCCCGGAACTCCTTTTTGAAATC
This sequence comes from Eubacteriales bacterium, assembly GCA_030531505.1. Classification (GTDB taxonomy): domain Bacteria; phylum Bacillota; class Clostridia; order Oscillospirales; family Oscillospiraceae; genus Limivicinus. The sequence continues at coordinate 3,889 of JAUNNH010000020.1, read as the reverse complement.
AAAAGCCATGTCTTCCCCTCCTCACCGAGCACGTCTATCCAAACTATAGGGGATCGCCCCGACAAAGTCAAGCGCTTTCTCCGGGCCCGCAGGCGACGTTTTCGGCTCTCCGCGATTGCAAAGACCGTCCGTTCATGGTAGCATAGAGGAGCGCGGCTGCGCATGCGGAAGGAGAGAATCGATGGACAACAAGCTCATTTTTCTGGACGTCGACGGAACGCTGACGCTGCCCGGCCGGAACGATCCCCCGGAGAGCGCGCTGCGGGCGATCCGGGCGGCGCAGGCCTGCGGACACAAGGTTTTTCTCTGCTCGGGCCGCAACTGCGATATGCTCCGCCCGCTGCTGCGCTACGGCTTCGACGGCGCGGTGGCGAGCAGCGGCGGCTATGTGTTCCTTGGCGACCGGGTCCTGTACGACTGCCCGATGACGGAGGAGCAGAAGGCGTGCGCGCTGCGCCTCTTCGCGGAGAACGGTGTGCTGCTCACGATCGAGGCGAAGGACGCGAGCTACTGCGACGCGGGGATGGGTGAATTTCTCCGCAGCGCTTCCGGCGGAAACAGCGAGCTGCTGCGCTGGCGGGAGGCGCTGGAGCAGGAGCTGGGGATCCGTCCCATGTGGGAATACGACGGGCGGCCGATCTACAAGATGGAGTTCATGTGTATGCATCCCGAACAGCTCGTCCCGGCAAGGCACGCGCTGGAGAGGGAGTTCCGTTTCCTCATGCCGGACATGCCCGAAGCGGGCTACCTCAACGGCGAGCTCGTCAACCGCCGCTTTGACAAGGGCCGCGGCATACGCCGCGTATGCGAGGCGCTGGGCGTCCCGCTGGAGGACACGATCGGCTTCGGGGACAGCGTGAACGATCTGGAGATGATCGAGACCGTCGGTGTCGGCGTCTGCATGGACAACGGCTCCCCCACCCTGAAAAGGAAGAGCGATCTCGTCTGCCCCGCCGTCGCGGAGGACGGCCTCGCCCGTGCGTTTGAGAAGCTGGGTCTGGTGAAGAGCGGCCGCGGTCACGAGCTTGAATAAGTCCTTCGCATAAAAGAAGACAGCCACCCGTTTGGGTGACTGTTTCTTTTTGGTGGACGATACTATATCATTTGAAATCTAGAATATCATTCGTTCCTGTTAATAAAGCCAACTCCCGACGGAAAACATCGGCGAGTTGGCTTTATTACAAGGATCCAAAGGACGCTTCAGCGAAGATCGTCCCTCCCCTTGCTAATTTTAATATAGAAATCATTCGGAACGTCAAGAGTGATGTGTACTAGATGCTCCTTTCTTGCAGCTATCTCCTATTCTTCCCATGGCAGCTTGTTGACAAGGATGGACTGCCGTGATACACTATAATTGTTCGGTTTCCTTACTATTCGGAAACCATACGAAAAGACATTTTGTATGCAAGAAAGGAGTATCTGTATGAAAACAGACAAAGAAGAAAAAATCCTTCCCGAGATCTCCAGACGTACATTCCTGAAAGGCAGTGCTGCAAGTGCCATCGGCCTTGCCTCCATGGCGTTTTTGGGCGGTCCTGTCGCCCACGCTGAAGCGGAAGCAGAGGCTTCTCCTTCCGAGGAAGCTTCCTGGCTTGGCGAAGAGCCCGTAATCTCTGAGAGCGACATTGTTGAAGAGAAAAACGTTGATGTCGTCGTAATCGGTGCCGGTGTTGCCGGTGTCTCCGCCGCCCGTTCAGCCGCCGAGAACGGCGCAAAAGTTGCGCTGTTTGAAAAAGCCGAAGCTCCTCAGGGCCGCGGCGAGGACTATGCTGTAATCAACGGCAAACTGCAGGAGCGCTTTGGCAAGGAACATCTTGACCCTGATGATGTCGTTGATCGTCTGATGCAGGATTTCCTCTACCGTGCCAAGCGTCCAATCCTGAAAAGATGGGCCGAAGAGTGTGCCGACGCCTTTGACTGGTTCATCGCATCCAAAGAAGATCTTTTCATCGGAGATACTACCCTCGCTGATATTCCCGATGAACATAAAGATCTTTTCCTTGTTCCGCATCGTTGGCCGCTTCCTGAGACCTATGATTGGCACCGCGAGTATTATCCGATCTTCCCCGTCACCATGTATTTCCCGAAGGGGCAGGCCGCTATGCTTCCTTATCACCTGCAGAAGGGCATCGACACCGGCAATCTTGAAGCGAACTTTGGTTGGTTTGCCATCAAGCTTCTGCGCGAGGATGCAGGGCGTGTCAACGGTGTTATCGTGAAAAACCCGGATGGAAAGTTTGTCCGTGTCAACGCTGCAAAAGGTGTGGTCCTGGCAACCGGTGATTATGAGAACAATCCGGAAATGCTGAAGCACTTCTGCCCCGAGGTCGTCGAAAACAATATCGGAATCCTCTGGTTTAACAAAGATGTGGAAGGCAATCCGACCAACACCGGTGACGGCATCAAGATGGGTAAGTGGATTGGCGCCAAGATTCAAAGCTCCAAGAACCACGCTCCGATGATTCATCACATGGGCGGCGTTATGGGTATTGCCCCGTTCCTGCTTCTTGACAAGAATGGCAACCGCTTCTGCAATGAGGATTGCCCTGGTCAGCAGCTGGAAAACCAGATCGAACTTCTCAAGGACACCACGGCCTACCAGATTTTCGACTCCAGTTGGAAAGACCAGCTTGAATTCATGCCCGCTTCTCACGGTGTCGCATGCTATCACAGTGAAATTGACCCCCAGAACAACACCGGCAACCGCAACTACGTCTCCGAGGCCAAGCTCGAAGGGACTGTTGAGAGCGGGGCAACACTGAAGGCCGATACCTTGGAGGAGCTTCTGGATCAGCTGGATATCGATAAAGAAGCCGCCCTCAAGTCCATCGAGCGCTATAACGATCTTGCGCACGGCGGTGATGATGAAGACTTCCACAAATCCGCTTGGAGGCTGTTCCCCGTTGAGAACGGTCCCTTCTATGCCTGCAAGTTCGGTACTGCTCGTATGTTGGTTTGCGTTGGCGGTTTGGAAAGCGACGAAGAATGCCATGTTTATGACGACGACCGCAATGTGATTCCCGGCCTTTATGTCGCCGGAAACATGCAGGGTTGCCGCTTCGCTGTCGAGTACCCGACAACCGTTCCCGGAATCAGTCACTCCATGGCTCTTACCTACGGTAAAATCGCCGGTGAGAATGTCGTCAAGGGGATCTGATCTAAAGCAAAAAGAAAAGCTGCCGCTTTTAGTAGAACTCGTCTACTGGAGCGGCAGCTCCTTTTTCACATTTCTTTGGAGAATGGCGGGCAATTTGATACGAACTTCTCCAGCAGGCGGAACAGCTCATTCTGTTCCTCTTCTGAGAAATCCGTCATGCAGGTTTGAAAAAAAGTATAATACTGTTCCCGAAGTCTCATCGCCAAATCGCGGCCACTATCCGATAAATGCAAACAGACTTTTCTTCTATCCGCTTTACTCCGCTCACGCACAATCAATCCCTGTTTTTCCAGATAGGAGAGCACTTCCGATACAGTTGCCGGGCTGTTGAATCGCATATTCGTAATATCATGCTGTGAGCATCCATCATGATCCAGAATATAGTGCAGATAGGCCGCTTGAAACGGGCTCGAAAGCCGGCCATCCGTCAAGCTGAAAAAACGTGGGTAAATACTGTGTATCACATCAGAAAACTCGTTTAAAACTTCATAATTATTTGTGAGCATTTACTCTACAATCTCCTTCGTGCTGTTCAATGGAATCGCGGGATCTCTTGGCTCGAAGATCAATCTGCCCTTTTTATGCAAAGAATACGTGCTTTCAAACATCAGCAAGGAAAGCGCCTTACATCGCACAAAACAAAAAAAAGAATTCCGAACTCACAGGTTCGGAATTCATGGTGGAGCAACTTGAGTTAAATCCGAACCGAAGGCCGCCTGGATATCGTCGAGG